>NZ_JBHTVE010000025.1:0-61109 GCF_042793175.1 Streptomyces sp. NPDC056580
TCACCCACCGGCTGCCCCTGACCGAGGCACCGACCGGCTACGACCTGTTCAAGAACAAGAAGGACCACTGCGAGAAGGTCGTCCTCAAGCCGTGACAGCAGGTCGGTGACGTCTGGGCGCCTCCCGGCTCCGAGGAAAAAGCCCACTGGGACGGAAACCGAGACGCACGATGTCGAAGGGCCCCACCGCAAGCGGTGGGGCCCTTCGACATCGTGCCCGGTGAGGCACTGGCGGAGGATACGAGATTCGAACTCGTGAGGGGTTGCCCCCAACACGCTTTCCAAGCGTGCGCCCTAGGCCTCTAGGCGAATCCTCCGCCGGAAACATTACATGACCGAGGGGAGTGCTCGCGAACTCGTTCTCGCACGCCGCCATCGGGTACTGTGGGCGCAGCCCCTCACGCGGCGCTATCTGACTGAACTCCCCCAGGGCCGGAAGGCAGCAAGGGTAGGTTGGCTCTGGCGGGTGCGTGAGGGGCGCTTGCGTTCCCGGGCGGGGGCGGGGGCGGGGGCGGGTCGGGTCCGGGCCGGGAGCCTTGGGCGGGGTTGGTTGTCAGTGGTCGCCTATAACCTCGTATGCGTGTCGTCTCTCGCGCTGTACCGCCGCTATCGCCCGGAGACCTTTGGCGAGGTCATCGGGCAGGAGCATGTCACCGACCCGCTGCAGCAGGCGCTGCGGAACAACCGGGTCAATCACGCGTACCTGTTCAGCGGGCCGCGTGGCTGCGGGAAGACGACCAGCGCGCGCATCCTGGCCCGCTGCCTGAACTGTGAGCAGGGCCCCACCCCGACCCCCTGCGGCGAGTGCCAGTCCTGCCGTGACCTGGCCAGGAACGGGCCGGGTTCGATCGACGTCATCGAGATCGACGCGGCCTCTCACGGTGGTGTGGACGACGCCCGTGAGCTGCGCGAGAAGGCCTTCTTCGGACCCGCGAGCAGCCGCTACAAGATCTACATCATCGACGAGGCCCACATGGTCACGTCGGCCGGCTTCAACGCGCTGCTGAAGGTCGTGGAGGAGCCCCCGGAGCACCTCAAGTTCATCTTCGCCACCACCGAGCCCGAGAAGGTCATCGGCACGATCCGGTCGCGGACCCATCACTACCCCTTCCGGCTGGTCCCGCCGGGCACCCTGCGGGACTACCTGGCCGAGGTGTGCGGGCGGGAGGACATCCCGGTCGAGGAGGGCGTGCTGCCGCTCGTCGTGCGGGCCGGCGCCGGATCCGTGCGTGACTCGATGTCCGTCATGGACCAGCTCCTCGCCGGCGCGGCCGAGGAGGGTGTGACGTATGCCATGGCCACCTCCCTGCTCGGGTACACCGACGGGTCGCTGCTCGACTCCGTCGTCGAGGCCTTCGCCACCGGTGACGGGGCCGCCGCCTTCGAGGTCGTCGACCGGATCATCGAAGGCGGCAACGACCCGCGCCGTTTCGTCGCCGATCTGCTGGAGCGGCTGCGGGACCTGGTGATCCTCGCGGCGGTTCCGGACGCCGTCGAGAAGGGGCTGATCGACGCCCCGGCCGACGTGCTGGAGCGCATGCAGGCGCAGGCCTCCATCTTCGGCGCGGCCGAGCTGAGTCGCGCCGCCGACCTCGTCAACGAGGGCCTCACCGAGATGCGGGGCGCCAACTCGCCGCGCCTCCAGCTCGAACTGATCTGTGCCCGGGTGCTGCTCCCCGCTGCCTACGGCGACGAGCGGTCCGTCATGGCCCGCCTGGACCGGCTGGAGCGCGGCGTCGACCTCTCGGGCGGCGGCGCGCCCGCCATGGGGTACGTCCCGGGCCCCGGCGCCCACGCGGGTACGGCCCCGGTCGGCGCGCCGGTGCCGCCCGGCGGCGGCCCCGCCGCGGCCCGCGCGGCCGTACGGGGAGCGGGCGGACCGCCCGCCGGACCCGATGGGCCCGCCGGCCCCGGTCCCGGGGGCCCGGTCACCGGGCAGCCGACGGCGACCGAACCCGCACCGGCGCCCGCTCCGGCACCGGCTCCCGCACCCGCCACGGCCTCCCCCGCGCCCGCACCCGCTGCGCAGGCCCCCGCGCCCGCGGCGGCCGCTCCCGCCGAGCCCTCGGCCCCCGCCTCCGCGCAGGCCCCCGGCGCCTGGCCGACCGCCGCGACGGCCGGTGGCGGGCGGCGGCCCGGCGGCTGGCCGACGGCCGCAGCGGCGGGCTCGCAGCAGGGCGGCGCCGATCCGGCCCGCTCCCAGCCGCAGCGCCAGGCGCCGTCCGCTCCGGCGGCCCCCGCGCCGGGCGCCCCGGCCCCGGCGGCGGCACCGGCCGGCGGGCTGGACCCCCGCATGCTCTGGCCCGACATCCTCGAGGCCGTCAAGAACCGCAGGCGCTTCACCTGGATCCTGCTCAGCCAGAACGCCCAGGTGGCCGGGTTCGACGGCACCACCCTCCAGCTCGGCTTCGTCAACGCCGGCGCCCGGGACAACTTCGCCGGCAGCGGCAGCGAGGATGTGCTGCGCCAGGCGCTGGCCGAGCAGTTCAACGTGCAGTGGAAGATCGAGGCGGTCATCGACCCCTCGGGCGGCTCCGCGCCCCCGGCGCCCGGCGGCGCTCCGGGCTTCGGCGGGGGCGGCGGCGCGGGCTACGGCGGCGCACCCGCCGGCGGCTACGGCGCCCCGGCCGCCCCCCGCCCCGCCGCGCCGCAGCCGGCCGCGCCCGCACCTGCCGCGTCCCAGGGCGGCGCACCGCCCGCCCCGGCGCGGACCGCCCCCGCTCCACAGCCCGCCCGGGCGCCCGAGCCTGCCCCAGTCGCCCCCGAGGACGACATCCCCGAGGACGACGACCCCGACCTCGACGAGTCCGCCCTGTCCGGACACGAGCTGATCGTGCGGGAGCTGGGGGCGACGGTCGTGGAGGAGTTCACCAACGAGTAGCGGGCCGCGGCCGGCGGCTCGGGCCCGCCGTTCGTAGGAACCCACAGGAAACCCGCCCGGCGGACTTCGGCAACCTTGCCATTAGGCTGAACCCCGTGAAGGTCCTCGTCATCGGCAGCGGTGCCCGCGAACACGCCCTGTGCCGCTCCCTGTCCCTCGACCCCGACATCACCGCCCTGCACTGCGCACCCGGCAACGCCGGCATCGCCGAGGTGGCCGAGCTGCACCAGGTCGACGCGCTCGACGGCAAGGCCGTGGCCGCGCTGGCCGGTGACCTCGGGGCCGACCTCGTCGTCGTCGGCCCGGAGGCCCCGCTGGTCGCCGGCGTGGCCGACGCGGTGCGGGAGGCGGGCATCCCGGTGTTCGGCCCCTCCCGGGAGGCCGCGCGGCTCGAGGGATCCAAGGCCTTCGCCAAGGACGTGATGGCGGCGGCCGGCGTGCCGACCGCGCGGTCGTACGTCTGCACCACCCCGGCCGAGGCCGCCGAGGCCCTGGACGCCTTCGGGGCGCCCTACGTCGTCAAGGACGACGGTCTCGCCGCCGGCAAGGGCGTCGTGGTCACCTCCGACCTCGACGCGGCCAAGGCGCACGCGGCGGCCTGCGCGCAGGTGGTCGTCGAGGAGTTCCTCGACGGCCCCGAGGTGTCGCTGTTCGCCATCACCGACGGACGGACCGTCGTACCGCTCCAGCCCGCCCAGGACTTCAAGCGCGCCCTGGACGGCGACGAGGGTCCCAACACCGGCGGCATGGGTGCGTACTCGCCGCTGCCGTGGGCGGACCCCAAGCTGGTCGACGAGGTGCTGCAGACGGTGCTGCAGCCCACCGTGGACGAGATGCGGCGCCGGGGCACCCCGTTCTCCGGACTTCTGTACGCCGGTCTCGCGATCACCTCGCGCGGCGTGCGCGTCATCGAGTTCAACGCCCGCTTCGGCGACCCCGAGACCCAGGTCGTGCTGGCCCGGCTGAGGACCCCGCTGGGCGGCGTGCTGCTCTCCGCGGCGAACGGCACCCTGGCCGACCTCGAGCCGCTGCGCTGGAGCGAGGACGCCGCCGTCACCGTGGTGGTCGCCTCGCACAACTACCCCGGCGCCCCACGCACCGGTGACCCCATCACCGGCCTGGACGAGGTGGCCGCCGAGGACGCCCCGCACGCCTACGTACTGCACGCCGGGACCAAGCGGGACGGCGACGCGGTCGTCAGCGCGGGCGGGCGGGTGCTGTCGGTCACGGCGACCGGCGAGGACCTCGCCGGGGCGCGCGAGCGGGCGTACCGGGCGGTGGCCCGGATCAGTCTCGACGGCTCCCAGCACCGCACGGACATCGCTGAGCGGGCGGCGAGCGCCTGACCGGCCCGCTCAGCGGGCGGCGAGCGCCTGACCGGCCCGCACCGCCCTCCCGAACACCGCAGGCCCCGGATCCCGAATCCGGGGCCTGACCCTTGCTGTCCGTCACCCACCTCTGACCAAAGCCATTCCATCGAGTGAGCAATCCCCCATACGGCTGACTTGGCCCGGAGCCCCAACTATGGTGCGGCGCAAGCGTTCCGGCACTTGGCTCACCGGCATTGCGATGTCAGTGACGGGTGTCACAGTGGGGGAGTGAGCAACGCCAGGACAGCGCGGCACCGGCAGGGAGGGGGTGAGGTCGGGTCATGACCGCGAGCGGAACGGGACTCGGAGCCGAGGCGGGCGCGCGGGCCGCGCGCTCGTGGGCCCTGGCCGTGCTGCGCGTCCGCGGCCGGGCACTGGGCGTGGCCCTGCTGCCGGCGGCCGTCGAGGTGGTCCTGCTGACGGGCGGCGCCACCGGCAGGCTCACCGGCCCGGGCTGGGACACCGCCCGCTGGGCCGTGGGCGTGCCGGCCGCGCTCGTGCTGCTGGCCGCCACCGGCATCGCGCTGGTGGTGGCTCGCGCCCGCCCGGCCGTGAGCCCCACGGTCCCGGTCGCGGAAAAATCGGCCCCGGACCTGTACCGGCTGGTGCGCGACCTCGCCGACCGGCTCGACGTCCCCGCGCCCTCGGCCATAGCGCTCACCCCGGACTGCGACAGCTGGCTGGAGGACCGGACCCACCCGGCCCACGGTCCGCCCCCGCGGCCCGCGCACGACGAAGTGCCCGGCCCCGGCGGACCGGGCCCCGACGGGCGGCGGCGGCCCGCCACCGCCCCCGTCCTCGTCATCGGCTCTCCGTTCCTGTGGTGGATGCGCGTCGGTGAGCTGCGCGCGGTCCTCGCCCCGGTCGTCGCCGGTACGGGCCCCTCCGCGCACCCGGACATAGCCGCCGCCCGCCGCTTCGTACGCGGTCTCGACGCGGCGGTGGCGGTCGCCTCCACGCCCGGCCGCTGTCCGCTGACCAGGGCCGTGTGCGCGGCCCTCGGCTGGGTCGCCCGGCTGATGCTGCGCGGCTGCAGAGAACAGGCGGCCCTGATGGAGCGCGGGGTCGCCGCGGCCGCCGCCGAGCGCGCGCAGACCGTGGACTACGGGCTGCGGATCGTCGCCCAGGAGCAGGTCGGCCTCGCCTACGCGGGCTGGGACCGGCTGCTGACCAAGGTGGCGCTGCCCGCCTGGCGCATGGGCCGCTGGCCCTCCCGGCTGGACGCGGGTGTCGTGGCCGCCCTGACCGAGCTGTCCCGGCGGGACCGGCTGGCCGAGGGCTTCGCGTCCCGGCTTGGTGAGCGTCCCGCCTGCGACCTCCTGGAGGAGCCCGGCGTGGTGGACGAGGCCGCCTCCCTGCTCGCCGCCCGCCTCTTCCACGGCGGCCCGGCCGAGAACGGCCCGGACTGGGCGCCGGTGGACTGGCAGGCGTACCCGGAGGAGGTCGTCGACCGCACCTGGCGCGCGCACGCGGCACGGCTGCACCGCGTCCTGGACTCCCTCGGCGTCCGCCCCGCCGCCGGCACCCCCGACCGGGGCGGCCCCACGCTGGCCCGGGTGATGGACCACCTCATGGACGCCGCCCCGGCCGGCGCGGACGCCACCGCGGACGGCCACCTCGCCGCACCCGCCGGGCCGTCCGCCGCCCCCGCCACCGGGGACGACGAGACCGGCGGCGACACCGACACCGACGGTGGCACCGATGCCGATGCCGATGCCGACATCGACCCCGGCACCGGGCGCGGCGCGCTCCTCGCCGCCGGGCTCACCGCCGAGCTGGCCCGGGAGGAAGCCGCCGCGCCGAAGGGGGCGACCGCGGCCGGGCTGTTCCCGGACACCTCGCTGTGGGACGACGGCGCCCTGCCGCTGTTCCCGCTCCAGCCCCCGCGCACCGGACGCGACCTGCTCGCCGACCACGTCACGGCGATGGTCTGCTGTGCCGCCGTGGACACGGCCGGCGCGGCCCCCGCCCTCGACTGGCTGGACGGCCCCTCGCTGCTGCTGGACGGCGAGCGGGCGGCCGACCTCGGGCCCAAGGTGCTGCACCTGATCGAGGAGGGCGACCCCGGCCCGCTGCGCGACTGGCTGAGCGCGACCGGGATACGCCCGGAGAAACCGGTCCGGCTGGTCTGACCCGCCGGACGCCCGTGACGAATCCGCCGGGTCGTAGCGGATCCGGAGCCGTAACGGAGGGCAGACTTCCAGTTCAGGTCAATTCGCAACGAACAGTGACCGTGTCCGTGCGTTATGTGATGTGCTGGGACCGACCGCGCACATGGCAAAGGCATGCGACATACGACAGCACGACCGAGCAGCACGCACCACGCTGGCAACGGGGGCATGAGGGAGGGGAGCGTCCATGGCCTCGGACCACATCCGCCGCTGGGAGTCCGGAGCGCTCGCGCACGCCGTCACGGACCCCTTCGGCCAGGGCCCGGTGCCCTGGTTGCGCGGCAGTGAGACGTACTTCGACGACACGGGGCACGTGGTGCCCTGGTACGTCGACCCGAGCCCGCAGCAGCCCGCCGGCGAGCGGCCGCGCGTCCCCGCGCCGCGCACCTCCGGGCCGGGGCCCCGCTCGGCCGACGACGTGTACCGCCAGATCAAGGGCTTCACCTCGGCCGGGGCGGTCGCGCCCGGCGAGGCGATCGACTTCCACATCACGGTCGACCCGCCGCAGCAGTTCGGTGTCGACATCTACCGCATCGGCCACTACGGCGGCGACGGCGCCTCGAAGATCACCACCAGCCCCCGGCTCTCCGGCATCGTCCAGCCCCCTCCGCTGGCCGCCGACCGCACGGTGTCCTGTCACCACTGGTGGCTCTCCTGGCGCCTTCAGGTGCCCTCGCACTGGACCGTCGGCGCCTACGTGGCGGTCCTCACCACCGCCGACGGCTACCGCTCCCACGTGCCCTTCACGGTCCGCGACGACCACCCGGCCGATCTGCTCCTGCTGCTGCCCGACGTCACCTGGCAGGCGTACAACCTCTACCCGGAGGACGGCCGCACCGGCGCCAGCCTGTACCACGCGTGGGACGAGAAGGGCTGCCTGCTCGGCGAGGCGGACGCGGCCACCACGGTCTCCTTCGACCGCCCGTACGCGGGCGCCGGCCTGCCCCTGCACGTCGGCCACGCCTACGACTTCATCCGCTGGGCCGAGCGCTACGGCTACGACCTGGCCTACGCCGACGCCCGCGACCTGCACGCCGGCCGCGTCGACCCCACCCGGTACCGGGGCCTGGTCTTCCCCGGCCACGACGAGTACTGGACGGTCCCGATGCGCCGGGCCGCCGAGAACGCCAGGGACCACGGCACCTCCCTGGTCTTCCTCTCCGCGAACACCATGTACTGGCAGGTGGAGCTGGGCCCGTCCCCGTCCGGTGTCCCCGACCGGCTGCTGACCTGCCGCAAGCGCAAGGGCCCCGGGAAGCCGGTGCTCTGGCGCGAGATCGACCGGCCCGAGCAGCAGCTCGTCGGCATCCAGTACGCGGGCCGGGTCCCCGAGCCGCATCCGCTGGTCGTGCGCAACGCGGACCACTGGCTGTGGGACGCGACCGGGGCGCACGAGGGCGACCAGATCGAGGGCCTGGTCGCGGGCGAGGCGGACCGTTACTTCCCGCGCACCCCGCTGCCCGAGCACGACGAGCGCATCCTGCTCGCGCACTCCCCCTACACCGACAACGACGGCGTCCAGCGGCACCAGGAGACCTCCCTGTACCGGGCCCCCTCCGGCGCCTGGGTGTTCGCCTCCGGGACCTTCGCCTGGTCACCGTCCCTGGACCGCCCCGGGCACGTGGACCCGCGCATCCAGCGGGCCACGGCGAACCTGCTGGACCGCATCTGCAAACGGGACTGACCCTGGCCGCACCCCGAGCACCGGCATACGGGAGAATCGAGGCATTGGACAGAACCACGGGGAGGAACCGTGTCCGGATTCGTAGAAAAGCCCGAGCCGCTCCAGGTTCCGGGCCTGGTGCACCTGCACACCGGCAAGGTGCGCGAGCTGTACCAGAACGAGGCGGGCGACCTCGTGATGGTCGCCAGCGACCGCATGTCCGCCTACGACTGGGTGCTCCCGACGGAGATCCCCGACAAGGGCCGGGTGCTCACCCGGCTCTCCCTGTGGTGGTTCGACCAGCTCCGGGACCTGGCCCCTAACCATGTGATCAGCACCGAGCTCCCCGAGCACGCCCCCGCCGACTGGGCGGGCCGCACGCTGGTCTGCAAGTCCCTGAAGATGGTCCCGGTCGAGTGCGTGGCCCGCGGCTACCTCACCGGCTCGGGCCTGGCCGAGTACGACGAGTCCCGCACGGTCTGCGGACTGGCGCTGCCCGAGGGTCTGGTGGACGGCTCGGAGCTGCCCGCCCCGATCTTCACCCCGGCCACCAAGGCCGAGGTCGGCGAGCACGACGAGAACGTCTCCTACGAGGAGGTCGCCCGGCAGGTCGGCGCGGACACCGCCGCCCAGCTCCGGCAGGCGACGCTCGCCGTGTACTCCCGCGCCCGGGACATCGCCCGCGACCGCGGGATCATCCTGGCCGACACCAAGTTCGAGTTCGGCTTCGACGGCGACACCCTGGTCCTCGCCGACGAGGTGCTCACCCCGGACTCCTCCCGCTTCTGGCCGGCCGATCACTGGCAGCCCGGCCGCGCGCAGCCGTCGTACGACAAGCAGTACGTCCGGGACTGGCTGACCTCCGCCGAGTCCGGCTGGGACCGCAGGAGCGAGCAGCCCCCGCCGCCGCTGCCCGAGCGGGTCGTCGAGGCCACCCGGCGGAAGTACGTGGAGGCGTACGAGCGGCTGACCGGCATGAGCTGGTCCTGACGCCGAGGCCCCTCGGTGAGAAGCCGGGGGCACGCAGAAAGCCCCCGGCCGGAACCGGGGGCTTCTCCGTGGAGCGGACGACGAGGCTCGAACTCGCGACCTCAACCTTGGCAAGGTTGCGCTCTACCAACTGAGCTACGTCCGCACTGCGCCGTGGCGCGAGAGCAACTATACCCAACCTCGCCGCTGCGCGGGACGCACTGCCGCACGCCGGTGCCGGCGCCGTGCCGCGCCAGGGCGGCGACGGGCCGGCCCCGCACGTCCGGTGGATCTCCGGCGAGCAGCAACTCCTGGGCCGTGCAGCGCTTTCCGGGGCGCGCGGGGCGGGTGGCACGGGTGGGACGACGGCTCGGCCGGGGCCGCCGGATGTGGTGGTCTTCACACGTCCGTTCACATGTCCGGTGCCGACGGCGAGTGTTCGGCGGAACCGGACGCACAAAAAAGCCCCGGTCCAGAAGACCGGGGCTTTTCCCCTGAGCGGACGACGAGGCTCGAACTCGCGACCTCAACCTTGGCAAGGTTGCGCTCTACCAACTGAGCTACGTCCGCACTGCCCCCGACCGGCTCCCACCGATCGGTGCGAGCACCAGCCTACCTGATCCACAAGAGTGGTCGTGTCGACCGGTGCAGAGCGGGTGACAGGAATTGCACACTGCGCCTTCCCCCTGGAAGGGGGATGTTCTACTACTGAACTACACCCGCACGGTCCGTGGGATCCGGCCTTCCGGCCTCGCCCCGCGGCGTGTCCCAGACATTAGCTGATCAGCAGGGGGGTTGCGCAAGTCGGCTCCCGGCGCGGCCAAGTGCACGGCCCCCAGGGCCCGCTGACGGACCCTGAGGGCTCGCCCCTTCGCGGGCCTCACTGCGCGGCGCTGAACGCCTCGTAGACCTTCTTCGGGATGCGTCCGCGCGCCGGCACGTCCATCTTGTTCGCCTGGGCCCAGGCGCGTACGGCCGCCGGATGCGGGGCGACCTCCGTCTGCTTGTACGCCTTGCCGGACCGCGAGCGCTTGCGGCCCGCCTCCACGTAGGGCTCGAGCGCCTTGCGCAGTTTTCCGGCGTTGGTTTCGTTCAGGTCGATCTCGTACGACTTGCCGTCGAGTCCGAAGGCGATCGTCTCCGCCGCTTCCGAGCCGTCGATGTCGTCGAAGAGAGTGACCACGACCTTTTGCGCCACGAATATCGGTCCCTTCGTGCGGCACGTCGATACAGCTCATCGGTGATGACGTGCCGAGTATCGGCTATTGCCAATTCATTTGTACAGTGCCCGGCAATGCAAAGTGAAGCCCGACTAAATCCGCCCGCGTGTCCCCGTGCAATACATGTCGTGGGTGGGTCCGTGGAACTTTCCCAGAACTTTTCGCGAGGGGGCGCGCCCGTCACCCGATCGTGATGCGGCTCACGTAGTTTCCTACAACTCTACCCGCGTAGAAATTTTGTGCGGGTAGTCTGAAGGAACCTGCTCAGCACCACACACCGGGAGTGCCAGTGGCACGCGTCGTAGTCGACGTCATGCTCAAGCCGGAGATCCTCGACCCCCAGGGCCAGGCGGTCCAGCGTGCGCTGCCGCGCCTGGGTTTCGAGGGGATCTCGGACGTCCGTCAGGGAAAGCGTTTCGAACTGGAAGTTGACGGGCCGGTCGACGAGGCCGCGCTCGCCCGCATCCACGATCTTGCGGAATCCTTCCTCGCCAACACGGTGATCGAGGACTTCACCGTCAAGGTCGAAGAGGGAGCGGAAGTCGCGGAGGCGGCCAAGTGACCGCTCGTATTGGCGTCGTCACTTTCCCGGGAAGTCTCGACGACCGGGACACCCAGCGCGCGATCCGCCTCGCTGGTGCCGAACCGGTCGCACTCTGGCACAAGGACAAGGACCACAAGCAGGTCGACGCCGTCGTGCTGCCCGGCGGTTTCTCCTACGGCGACTATCTGCGGGCCGGCGCCATCTCCCGCTTCTCGCCGGTGATGGAGACGCTCATCGAGCAGGCGAAGGCCGGACTCCCGGTCCTCGGCATCTGCAACGGCTTCCAGGTCCTCACCGAGGCCCACCTCCTGCCGGGCGGCATGCTCGGCAACGACCACCTCCACTTCGTCTGCCGCGAGCAGAAGCTGCGGGTGGAGAACGCGCAGACCGCCTGGACCAGCGACTACCGCGCAGGCCAGGAGATCCGCATCCCGCTGAAGAACATGGACGGCCGCTACGTCGCCGACCAGTACACGCTGGACAAGCTGGAGGCGGAGGGCCGGGTCGCGTTCCGCTACCTGGACCACAACCCGAACGGCTCGCTCAACGACATCGCCGGCATCACCAACGAGGCCGGGAACGTCGTCGGCCTCATGCCGCACCCCGAGCACGCCGTCGAGCCGCTGATCGGTACGGGCCGTACCGACGGCCTGCCCTTCTTCACCTCGATCCTCAAGAAGCTGGTCAACGCATGAGCCGGACGCCTCTGGACACGGTCGAGCACGCGGCCGCGACCCCCGACGTCGAGCTGCCCTGGGCCGAACTCGGCCTGAAGAAGGACGAGTACGAGCGGGTGGTGGAGATCCTCGGCCGCCGCCCGACCGGCGCCGAACTCGCCATGTACTCGGTCATGTGGTCCGAGCACTGCTCGTACAAGTCCTCCAAGGTCCACCTGCGCCAGTTCGGCGAGAAGGCGCCCCAGTCGGACGCGCTGCTCGTCGGCATCGGCGAGAACGCCGGCGTGGTGGACGTCGGCCAGGGCTACGCGGTCACCTTCAAGGTCGAGTCGCACAACCACCCGTCGTACGTCGAGCCCTACCAGGGCGCGGCCACGGGTGTCGGCGGCATCGTGCGCGACATCATCGCGATGGGCGCCCGCCCGGTGGCCGTGGTCGACCCGCTGCGCTTCGGCGCCGCCGACCACCCCGACACCCGGCGCGTGCTGCCCGGCGTGGTCGCGGGCATCGGCGGCTACGGCAACTGCCTGGGCCTGCCCAACATCGGCGGCGAGGTCGTCTTCGACGCCTGCTACCAGGGCAACCCGCTGGTCAACGCGGGCGCCATCGGTGTCATGCGGCACGAGGACATCCACCTCGCCAAGGCCTCCGGCGCGGGCAACAAGGTCATCCTGTACGGCGCCCGGACCGGCGGCGACGGCATCGGCGGCGCGTCCATCCTCGCCTCCGAGACCTTCGACGACGCCAAGCCGAGCAAGCGCCCGGCCGTCCAGGTCGGCGACCCCTTCCAGGAGAAGCTCCTCATCGAGTGCACCCTGGAGGCGTTCAAGGAGAAGCTCGTCGTCGGCATCCAGGACCTCGGCGCGGCCGGCCTGTCCTGCGCCACGTCCGAGCTGGCCTCCAACGGCTCCGGCGGCATGCGCGTCACCCTGGACGACGTACCGCTGCGCGACTCCACGCTCTCGCCCGAGGAGATCCTCATGAGCGAGTCGCAGGAACGCATGTGCGCGGTGGTCGAGCCGGCGAAGGTCGACCGGTTCCTCGAGATCTGCGACAAGTGGGACGTCATCGCCACCGTCGTCGGCGAGGTCACCGACGGCGACCGGCTGGAGATCTTCTGGCACGGCGGCAAGATCGTCGACGTCGACCCGCGCACGGTCGCCCACGAGGGCCCGACCTACGAGCGCCCGTACGCCCGCCCGTCCTGGCAGGACGAGCTCCAGGCGGACGACGCGAACAAGCTGCCGCGGCCGGCGACGAGCGAGGAGCTGAAGGACCAGGTCCTTAAGCTGGTGGCCTCGCCCAACCAGGCCTCCAAGAAGTGGATCACCTCGCAGTACGACCACTTCGTGCAGGGCAACACCGTCCTCGCCCAGCCCGAGGACTCCGGGATGATCCGCATCGACGAGGAGTCCGGCCTCGGCGTCGCCATCGCGACGGACGGCAACGGCCGGTACGCCAAGCTGGACCCGTACACGGGCGCCCAGCTGGCCCTCGCCGAGGCCTACCGGAACGTGGCGACCACCGGCGCGAAGCCGCTCGCCGTCTCCGACTGCCTGAACTTCGGCTCGCCCGAGGACCCGGCGGTGATGTGGCAGTTCGCGGAGGCCGTCCGCGGGCTCGCGGACGGCTGTCAGCAGCTCGGCACGCCGGTGACCGGCGGCAACGTCTCGCTCTACAACCAGACCGGCGAGGCGGCCATCCACCCGACCCCGGTGGTCGCCGTCCTCGGCGTCATCGACGACGTGGCCCGCCGCACCCCGGTCGCCTTCCAGGAGGAGGGCCAGCTCCTGTACCTCCTCGGCGACACGCGTGAGGAGTTCGGCGGCTCGGCCTGGTCCCAGGTGGTCCACGACCACCTCGGCGGCCTGCCCCCGAAGGTCGACCTGGAGCGCGAGCGCCTGCTGGCCGAGATCCTGATCTCCGCCTCCCGCGACGGCATGATCGACTCCGCGCACGACCTGTCGGACGGCGGTCTCGTCCAGGCGGTCGTGGAGTCGGCGCTGCTCGGCGGCAAGGGCGCGCGACTGATCGTCCCGGACGGCCTGGACGCGTTCACCTTCCTGTTCTCCGAGTCGGCCGGCCGCGCCGTCGTCGCCGTGCCGCGCTCGGAGGAGGTCCGCTTCAACGACATGTGCGGCGCACGCGGCCTGCCGGTCACCCGCATCGGCGTCGTGGACGGCGACTCCGTCGAGGTCCAGGGCGAGTTCACCCTGCCCCTGACCGAGCTGCGCGAGGCCCACGAGGCGACGATCCCGGCCCTGCTGGCGTAACACCCCGGCGCCTGTCGCCCCGCGGGCCCCGTCCGGCACTCCGGACGGGGCCCGCGGGTCTTCCGGTGCCCGAGGCCTCCGGACGCGCGCCGAGCGCACCCCCGGGGGCCGAAGGACGCGGCCGGGGCGGGCGGCCGGCGGGCCGCGCGGTACGGCCGCCTGCGGCGTGCTGGAGGGCGTGCTGGAACCCCGGGAGCGGGCCGACGGGGTGATGCAGGTGATGCCCGGTCCCGTGCGGCATAGGGTCGCTGTCATGTCTCCGGCCAAGAGGCGCGCCCGCGCATACGACCCCGCCAGGACCCGTGCCGCGGTCCGCGCCCAGCTCGGCAACGTACGGGAGGGCGTCCGGGGCCTGGATCCAGGGCGGCTCGCCCTGCCCACCCGGCTCGGCGCGTGGACCGTACGGGAGCTGGTCGCGCACATCGGCATGGCCGTCACGGCGGTCCACCGGGCGCTGGAGCTGCCGGCCCCGCCGAAGCAGGACGTCCAGGTGGCCGAGTGGCCCTTCGCCACCGCGGCCGACTCCGCCGCGATCGACGAGTTCACCCGCGGTCTCGTCACCGAGCGGCCCGACCTCGACGCCTACCTCGCCGAGGCCGACGCCGGCCTGCGCGCCCTGCTCGACGCCCACCCCGGCGGCCGGCTGCTGCGGACCAACGCGGGCGCCCTGCCCCTGGACGACTACCTGGTCACCCGCGCCGTGGAACTCGTCGTGCACACCGACGACCTCAACGCCGCCGTACCCGGCCTGGAGGTGCCCTGCGACCGGCAGGCGCTGGCCGCCGCCACCCGGCTCCTCGCCGACGCCCTCGCCCTGAAGGCGCCCGGCGCCTCCACCGAGGTGAGGGTGCCGCCGTACGCCGTGGTGCAGTGCGTCGAGGGGCCCCGGCACACCCGGGGCACTCCGCCCAACGTCGTGGAGACCGACCCGCTGACCTGGATCCGGCTGGCCACCGGCCGGCTGGACTTCGCGGACGCCGTGGCCGCGGCGAAGGTCAGCGCCAGCGGGGAGCGGGCCGACATCGGGGCGCTGCTGCCGCTCATGGCGTGACGGGAACCGGCGGGCGGGCGGCCCCGTCGAATCCATATGAACCGGTACAAGCAGCGCATGTCCCTGACGGCGGCCGCCGTGCTCGTCCCGCTCGTGGTGGCCTGTGGCGGTACCCCCGCCGGGCAGACGGGCAGCGGTCCGGGCGGCGGGCGGCAAGAGCCCGTGACCGGCGTCGACTGGCGCGTCGACGGCCTCACCGCGGGTGGCACCACCCTGCGGGCGCCCGCCACCGCCCGCCTGCGGATCGACGCCGACGGGCAGGCGTCGGGGAACCTCGGCTGCAACGGTTTCGGCGCCCGGGCCACCGTGCACGGCGACCGGATCACGTTCGGTGACATCCGGTCCACCAAGATGGCCTGCGGCGAGGACCGGATGACCTTCGAGCGCGCCTTCGCCCGCTTCCTCACCACCGGCACCATCACCGCCACGACCGCCGACCGGAAGCTCACGCTCACCGACGGGGACGGCGACCGCCTGCACCTCAGCCGTGGCGCCCCCGGATGATGTGCGACACCTCACTCACGCATTCCGCCGGCGCCCCAGGACCGCGGCCCGAGGGAGCGGGCCCACGCCCGGAACCGGTCCAGCGGCACCCCGCTGACCTGCGAAGTCCGGGAAACCGCCAAGGTGATCGACAAACACCGTCCCGGGGCGGCCGGGCATCCCCAATTCGGACCAGTGGTCGACCTCGCCTACACTCGGTGGCGTGCCACGTGGTGACGGTCGACTCAATCACGATCTGCTTCCCGGCGAGAAGGGCCCCCAGGACGCTTGCGGCGTCTTCGGTGTCTGGGCTCCGGGTGAAGAGGTCGCAAAGCTCACGTACTTCGGGCTCTACGCCCTCCAGCACCGGGGCCAGGAATCCGCGGGAATCGCGGTCAGCAACGGCTCCCAGATCCTCGTCTTCAAGGACATGGGCCTGGTCTCCCAGGTCTTCGACGAGACCTCGCTCGGTTCGCTCCAGGGTCACATCGCGGTCGGACACGCCCGCTACTCGACCACCGGCGCCTCCGTGTGGGAGAACGCCCAGCCGACGTTCCGTGCCACCGCGCACGGCTCGATCGCGCTCGGCCACAACGGCAACCTGGTCAACACGGCGCAGCTCGCCGAGATGGTCGCCGAACTGCCCAAGGACAGCAACGGCCGTTCCACCCGGGTCGCGGCCACCAACGACACCGACCTGCTGACGGCCCTGCTGGCCGCCCAGGTCGACGAGGACGGCAAGCCGCTGACCATCGAGGAGGCCGCCCACGCGGTCCTCCCGCGGGTCAAGGGCGCCTTCAGCCTCGTCTTCATGGACGAGCACACCCTCTACGCCGGCCGCGACCCGCAGGGCATCCGCCCGCTGGTCCTCGGCCGGCTGGAGCGCGGCTGGGTGGTCGCCTCGGAGTCCGCCGCCCTCGACATCTGCGGCGCGAGCTTCGTGCGGGAGATCGAGCCGGGCGAGTTCGTCGCCATCGACGAGAACGGCCTGCGCACCTCGCGATTCGCGGAAGCGAAGCCCAAGGGCTGTGTCTTCGAGTACGTGTACCTGGCCCGCCCTGACACCGACATCGCCGGCCGGAACGTGTACCTCTCCCGCGTCGAGATGGGCCGCCGCCTGGCCAAGGAGGCCCCGGTGGAGGCCGACCTGGTCATAGCGACCCCGGAGTCGGGCACCCCGGCCGCCATCGGCTACGCGGAGGCCTCCGGCATCCCGTTCGGCTCCGGCCTGGTGAAGAACGCCTACGTCGGCCGGACCTTCATCCAGCCCTCGCAGACCATCCGCCAGCTCGGCATCCGCCTGAAGCTGAACCCGCTGAAGGAAGTCATCAAGGGCAAGCGGCTGGTCGTCGTCGACGACTCGATCGTGCGCGGCAACACCCAGCGGGCCCTGGTGCGCATGCTCCGCGAGGCGGGCGCGGCCGAGGTCCACATCCGGATCTCCTCCCCGCCCGTTAAGTGGCCCTGCTTCTTCGGCATCGACTTCGCCACGCGCGCGGAGCTGATCGCCAACGGGATGACCATCGAGGAGATCGGCACCTCGCTCGGCGCCGACTCGCTCGCCTACATCTCCATCGACGGCATGATCGAGGCGACCACCATCGCCAAGCCGAACCTGTGCCGCGCCTGCTTCGACGGCGAGTACCCGATGGAGCTTCCGGACCCCGAGCTGCTCGGCAAGCAGCTGCTGGAGACCGAGCTCGCGGCCGGTCCGGCCGCCACGGCCGCCTCCGACGCGATCCGGCGCCCGTAACACCCCTGCAGTACGACACGAAAGCTCTCACAGTCATGTCTGAGACAACTGGTGCCAGCTACGCAGCGGCGGGCGTCGACATCGAGGCGGGAGACCGCGCGGTGGAACTCATGAAGGAGTGGGTGAAGAAGACCCGCCGCCCCGAGGTCCTCGGCGGCATCGGCGGCTTCGCCGGGCTCTTCGACGCCTCCGCCCTCAAGCGCTACGAGCGCCCGCTGCTCGCCTCCGCCACCGACGGCGTGGGCACGAAGGTGGACATCGCGCGCCGGCTGGGCGTCTACGACACCATCGGCCACGACCTGGTCGCCATGGTCATGGACGACATCGTGGTGTGCGGCGCCGAGCCGCTGTTCATGACCGACTACATCTGCGTGGGCAAGGTCCACCCCGAGCGTGTCGCGGCCATCGTCAAGGGCATCGCCGAGGGCTGTGTGCTGGCCGGCTGCGCCCTGGTGGGCGGCGAGACGGCGGAGCACCCGGGCCTGCTGGGCGCGGACGACTTCGACGTCGCCGGCGCCGGCACCGGTGTCGTGGAGGCCGACCGCCTGCTGGGCCCGGATCGTATCCGCAAGGGTGACGCCGTGATCGCCATGGCGTCCTCCGGGCTTCACTCCAACGGGTACTCCCTGGTCCGCCACGTGCTGCTGGACCGTGCCGGCCTGACCCTGGAGACCGAGGTCGCGGAGCTGGGCCGGACGCTCGGCGAGGAACTGCTGGAGCCGACGAGGATCTACTCGCTGGACTGCCTGGCGCTGACCCGCACCACCGAGGTGCACGCGTACAGCCACGTCACCGGCGGCGGGCTCGCGGCCAACCTGGCCCGGGTCGTCCCCGACGCGCTGCACGCCGTGGTCGACCGCTCCACCTGGACCCCGGGCGCCGTCTTCGAGCTCGTCGGCAGGACCGGCGACGTCGAGCGCCTGGAGCTGGAGAAGACGCTCAACATGGGCGTCGGCATGATCGCGATCGTCCCCGAGGAGTCCGCGGAGGCGGCCCTGACGACCCTGGCCGACCGCGGGGTCGACGCCTGGGTGGCCGGCGAGATCACCGACCGTGGCGACAAGGCGACCGGCGCCGAGCTGGTCGGTGACTACGCGGTCTGACCTGCGGACAGCACAGAAGCCGGTCGGTGGCTGTGCCACCGACCGGACAAGTGCTCAGTGCAAGGTCAAGCGCCGCGACGATGTTGTGAGGGTCCCTCGTCCTCGTCCTCGTCGTCCTCATAGAGGTCGGCGTAGCGCGAGTACAGGTCGTCCTCGTCGTCCTCATCGTCCTCGAACGGCTCGCCGTTCGGCGGCTGGCTCGAAGTCGATGCGCCCAGTTCACTGGCCAGACGTGACAGGTCAGTCCCACCGCTGTTGTACTTCAGCTGGCGGGCGACCTTTGTCTGCTTGGCCTTGGCCCGGCCGCGCCCCATGGCTCGACCCCCTCGGTGACGGGGCTCGACGGCCCCAGAGTCTGACACGCGTTCATGATCGGAACGGGCCCTCCGTGGAGAGGCCGGTCCGTAGGGCTTCCACGGTACCTGAGCCCGCGCCCATACGGTACGTCGCCCGCAGCACGCGCGTGTGCACAGGACCCGCGAGGTGCCCCGTCCTCGCTGGTCAGTGGCGATTTTAACCACTTATCGGGGTACGACCCGCCGACGGAAGTGAGAGTTCTCTCGAAGTTCCCGTCGGCGGGTACCGCTCACCTGTGCGACCGGACGTCCGGTCGCGTCGCCGGCGGCTCGTCGCGGGGCGGGTCAGCGGGAGGCGCGGGCCTCGGCCATGCGCTGCTCGGCGATCCGGTCGGCCGCGGCGGCCGGCGGGATCCCGTCCTCCTTCGCACGTGCGAAGATCGACAGAGTGGTGTCGAAGATCTTCGCCGCCTTGGCCTTGCACCGGTCGAAGTCGAACCCGTGCAGCTCGTCCGCCACCTGGATGACCCCGCCGGCGTTCACCACGTAGTCCGGCGCGTAGAGGATCCCGCGGTCGGCGAGGTCCTTCTCCACACCCGGGTGGGCGAGCTGGTTGTTGGCCGCGCCGCAGACCACCTTGGCGGTGAGCACCGGCACGGAGAGGTCGTTCAGGGCGCCGCCGAGGGCGCAGGGCGCGTAGATGTCCAGCCCCTCGACGCGGATCAGCGCCTCGGTGTCGGCGACCGCCGTCACCGAGGGGTGCTGGTCGAGGACGCGCTGGACGGCCTCGGCGCGCACGTCCGTGATCACGACCTCGGCGCCCTCCTCCAGCAGGTGCCCGACCAGGTGGTGGCCGACCTTGCCGACGCCCGCGACGCCGACCTTGCGGCCGCGCAGCACGGGGTCGCCCCACAGGTGCTGGGCGGAGGCGCGCATGCCCTGGTAGACGCCGAAGGCGGTGAGCACGGAGGAGTCGCCGGCGCCGCCGTTCTCGGGGGAGCGGCCGGTGGTCCAGCGGCACTCGCGGGCCACGACGTCCATGTCGGCGACGTACGTGCCGACGTCGCACGCGGTGACGTAGCGGCCACCGAGCGAGGCGACCATGCGACCGTAGGCGAGCAGCAGCTCCTCGGTCTTGTCGCGCTCGGGGTCGCCGATGATCACGGCCTTGCCGCCGCCGTGGTCCAGACCGGCCATGGCGTTCTTGTACGACATCCCGCGCGCGAGGTTGAGGGCGTCGGCGACGGCCTCGGCCTCGGTGGCGTAGGGGTAGAAGCGCGTACCGCCGAGGGCCGGGCCCAGGGCGGTGGAGTGGATGGCGATCACGGCCTTGAGGCCGCTGGCGCGGTCCTGGCAGAGCACGACCTGCTCATGGCCGCCCTGGTCCGACTGGAACAGGGTGTGCAGGACATCAGCAGGCGCGCCGGTTACGTCGGTCACTGTGGTGACTCCTGAGTAAGTAGCGGCGAGTGGGGTCGGGCCCCGTACGGGTGGCGGGGCCGTGGCATGAGCGTAGAGCCTCGGGTCCCTCACCATCCGCGCAGTGTTCAGGATCACTCGCGAGGGCTCTTCGCGCACGTATCGCCGTGAAACGATTTGGTGTGGTTTCGAGCCGGGCCCGATGGGGAGGGAGCAGGCGTGCCCAAGGTGTCCTCCGTGGTCGTCCCGTATGCCGCGTACCTGCGCGTGTACGAGCCGCTGACCGCCTTCCCGGAGCCCGAGCGCACCCACTGGGCCCGCTACGCCCGGCGCCCGGACCGGCCCTCCTACCAGGACGAACTGCGCCGGTCGCTGGCCGACTTGCTGCCCACCCCGCCGGTCCCGGTCCCGGTGCACGAGAGCGGCGACGCCTTCGTGCTGGAGGCCGACGGGGTGCTCAGCGTCTGCCCCTGGCGGACCCGGCTGCGCGGCTGGCTGGCCCTGGCGGAGCTGGGCGGGGAGCTGCCCCCGCCGGTGCTGGACGCGGTGCTGCCGCCGGTGGTGCGCCGCCAGGCGGCCCAGGACTACGAGCGCTGGCTGGACCGCAACCCGGACGCGCGCCCCTGGATCCGCACCGCGACCTGGCAGATCCCGCTGAACTGGTTCGTGCTGGTCGCCGACGCCGAGCGGCGCTACGAGAAGGCGTCCGGCGAGGTGCCGCCGATGCTGCGCTACCGCACCCCGATGGTGCAGGCCCGGCGGCGGGTGGCCCGGGCGCTGCGCACGCTGAAGGACACGATCGGGGAAGGGCCGCTGATCGACGGCCTGGTGGACGTCGGCCGCTGGCTGGAGGAGTTCCACCCGCGCTCGACCGTGGAGCTGGACTACGGCGGCCTGGTGCACGCGGTGCCGGCCGGCGAGCTGGAGGACGACCACTCTGCGGCGGACGTGGCGGCCGGCATCGAGGCGCTGCGCCAGGGCGACGGGACGGCCGCCGGCGAGGCCTACGGGCGGCTGGTGGAGCGGTGGCGGGCGGTACGGGACCGGCGCTCCGCCAACTAGTGACGCAGGTCACGGTCCGAACGCTCCGGGCGGCGTACGGTCCAGGGCACTTGGATCACCTGACGGGACGTTGGTCCCGATCCGGGCTTATGTCCCAAGGGTGATGGACGGCACTTACAAGAGCCTTGCCCAAGTTGCCACCCCTCATGCCAAAATAGGACAAGGAGTCCGGGGAGGGCTCCGTCCGCTCAACTATGCTCCATCGTGGGCGGATTCTCCGCATTGCACGCTATAGGGGGTCTGGTGACTCCTGATCGCCGCTGTGACTGATCGTCACAGTGGCGTGACTGTCCGCTATGGCATGGTCCATCGGCTTCCGTCGCTGATGAACACCTGGGAGGGCAATTCCATCGGTTTGGCCGACGCGGCTGGACAGATGGTGTAGTTGTAGTGCCGAGGACAAGCCGTTCGTCCTATAACCGACTCGACCCGCGTCCACCATTTCGGGCAACGCGGGTCAAGGTGCAGAATTTAGAGGAAAGAACCGAGAAGGTTCGGTTCTCCCGAGGAGGCCGCTCATGACCGCTCGCACCCCTGATGCCGAGCCGCTGCTGACCCCGGCTGAGGTCGCCACTATGTTCCGTGTCGACCCCAAGACGGTCACGCGGTGGGCGAAGGCCGGCAAGCTCACGTCGATCCGTACGCTCGGCGGGCACCGCCGCTACCGCGAAGCCGAGGTCCGCGCACTGCTCGCGGGCATCCCGCAGCAGCGCAGCGAGGCCTGAACAACTCAATACCGGGCGAAACGGCCGTTCCCCAAACTGGCCACGACGCCCGAACCCCTAGCTCCAAGCGACGCGGGACCTGCCCCAACAGGGCCCACGCCCAGGCCGAAGAGAACGTCGTCGGCAGCGCCACAGGGTGCGTCGTAGATCGCGCTGGACTCCGCCGGGTCCAGCGCGATTTTTTTGTGCGCCGGCCCGGGCCCGGTGCGGCGGTTGTGAGCGTCCTTGTCGGACTCTGGGGAGGGCTGTCGGATCGGCTGTGCGGGCCCTCTGGGAGCGGTGCAATTGCACATATTAAATTGACCTGTTGTATGAGGGGGGTAAGTTCTGCTGTTTCAGAAACTCATACAGTGACTCCCGTCACACAGCGGGACGCTTGTTGCCTGCATCCTGTGTGCGCTAATGGAGCGGCACGCTCCCGACGCCCCCCGCGCGTAAGGGTGTTGGGGCGGCCGGCCGGTGGTCAGGCACTGCGCGGCCGCTCGTCCTCGACGGACTCCTCGCCCCGCTCCCCGTCCGCGTCCACGGAGCAGGGGCCGGCGTCCATCACCAGCCGCAGCAGGCGATGGCAGACGGGGCAGTGGCGGGTGAGGTGCCCGTAGGACGACGCGGCCGCCAGATGCGCCCTCAGCAGCGCCCGCGTCTCGTGCCTGGCCGATGCCGCCATACGCCACCTCCAGAGGCCGCACGCGGGGAAACGCGCTCTGCCTTCTGGGTACCGAGCCGAGATGACGCCGTCAAGGGCGCGGACGGCCGCACGGGGACCGGAGAGCGGCCGTCCGGGGCCCGGGGGACGGCCGGAGCGGGGTGTGACGGCAGGCCGGAGCAGGGCGCGAAGGCCAACCGGAGCCCGCGCGACGGCGAACCGGGAGCCCGGCGCGACGGCAAAAGAAGAAGGGCCCCTCTCGGGGCCCTTCTCACTTGCGGTCCTGACGGGATTTGAACCCGCGGCCTCCACCTTGACAGGGTGGCGAGCACTCCAAACTGCTCCACAGGACCAGGTTTCGCGGCACTTGCTGCTGCGCTGTGCTGCGAGAAGGACTGTACAGGAGGGTGAGCCCCCTGGTCGAACTCACCCACCGTGCCCGCCCGGTTACGGCGCCGCGGCGTCGATCGCCTTCACGATCCGCTTGTCCGAGACCGGGTACGCCGTGCCCAGCGCGTGGGCGAAATAGCTGACCCGCAGCTCCTCGATCATCCAGCGGATGTCCAGCACGTGCTGCGGCACCGGCCGTCCCTGCGGGAGCTGCTCCAGCAGCCAGGCGTACTCGTCCTGCATCTCGTGGACCTTCTCCATGCGCGTGGTGTCCCGCTGGACGCCCGTCGGCATCTGCTGCAGGCGCCGGTCTGCGGCCACCAGGTAGCGCATCAGGTCGGGCAGCCGCCTCAACCCCGCCCACGTCACGAAACCGGGCTTCACAAGGGCGTCGAGCTGCTTGCGGACGTCCGTCAGGTTCGCCAGCAGCGCGGGGCTGCGAACGGCCTTCAGGCGGCGCTCACAGGCCTGCCAGGCGGCCAGCACCTGCTGCACCTGCCCGACCGTGCGGACCGTCGTGTCGACGATCTCGGCGCGCACCTTGTCGAAGAGCTTCCGGTACGACTCCTCGTCCCACACCGGCCCGCCGAAGTCCCCGATCAGCTTGTCCGCCGCCGCCGTCGCGCAGTCGTCGAAGAGCGCCTGCACGGAGCCGTGCGGATTCGCCGACAGCGCGAGCTTCTGGGCGTTCGTCAGCCGGTCGCTCGCGAACTTCGCCGGGTTCACCGGGATGTTGCGCAGGATCAGCCGGCGGGTGCCCCGCCACATCGCCTCGGCCTGCTCGGCCTCCGTGTCGAACAGCCGCACCGAGACCGTGTCGCCGTCGTCCACCAGCGCCGGGTACGCCTTCACCGGCTGCCCCGCCCGGCGCGTCTCGAAGACCCGGGTGAGCGCGCCGATCGTCCAGTCGGTCAGGCCCGTGCGCTCCAGGGACTCCCCGCCCTGCCGGGACGCGGTGGCCGCGGCGGCCTGCGAGAGCGCCTTGCGCGCCTTCGGCTTCAGGCTCAGCCGCAGCGCCTCCAGGTCCTTGTCCTCGGCGAGCGTGCGGCGCCGCTCGTCGACGATGCGGAAGGTGATCCGCAGGTGGTCCGGCACCTTCGACCAGTCGAAGTCCTCCGCGTCGAAGGGCACGCCCACCATGCGCCGCAGCTCGCGCGCCATCGTCACCGTCAGCGGCTCCTGCAGCGGCACCGCCTTCTCCAGGAACGCCTTCGCGTAGTTCGGCGCGGGCACGTAGTTGCGGCGGACCGGCTTGGGCAGGGATCGGATCAGCTCCGTCACCACCTCCTCCCGCAGCCCCGGGATCTGCCAGTCGAAGCCCTCGTCGGTGACCTGGTTGAGCACCTGCAACGGGATGTGCACGGTGACGCCGTCCGCGTCCGCGCCCGGTTCGAACTGGTACGTCACCCGGAACTTCAGCGGCCCCTGGCGCCAGGTGTCCGGGTAGTCGGCCTTGGTGACCGCCTCCGCCGACTCCCGGATGAGCATCTCCCGCTCGAAGTCGAGGAATTCGGGCTGCTCCTGCCGCTTGCGCTTCCACCAGGAGTCGAAGTGGGCGCCGGACACCACGTGTTCGGGCACCCGCTGGTCGTAGAAGTCGAACAGCGTCTCGTCGTCCACGACGATGTCCCGGCGCCGCGCCCGGTGCTCCAGCTCCTCGACCTCGCTGAGCAGCCTGCGGTTGTCCGCGAAGAACTTGTGGTGCGTGCGCCAGTCGCCCTCCACCAGCGCGTTGCGGATGAACAGCTCTCGGGAGACCTCCGGGTCGATCCGGCCGTAGTTCACCTTCCGCTGGGCGACGATCGGCACGCCGTACAGCGTCACCTTCTCGTACGCCATCACCGCCGCCTGGTCCTTCTCCCAGTGCGGCTCGCTGTACGTCCGCTTCAGCAGGTGGCCGGCCAGCGGCTCCACCCACTCCGGCTCGATCCTCGCGTTGACCCGGGCCCACAGCCGGCTGGTCTCCACCAGCTCGGCCGACATCACGAACCGCGGCTGCTTACGGAACAGCGCCGAACCCGGGAAGATCGCGAACTTGGCGTTGCGGGCGCCCAGGTACTCGTTCTTGTTTCCGTCCTTCACGTCCTTCATCCCGACGTGGGACAGCAGCCCTGCGAGCAGCGAGACATGGACGCGGTCGGCCGGGGCGTCCTCCTCCGACAGGTGGATGCCCATCTGCTTGGCGACCGTGCGGAGCTGGGTGTAGATGTCCTGCCACTCGCGGATCCGCAGGAAGTTCAGGTACTCCTGCTTGCACATCCGCCGGAACGAGCTGGAACCCCGCTCCTTCTGCTGCTCGCGCACGTACCGCCACAGGTTCAGGTACGCCAGGAAGTCACTGGTCTCGTCCTTGAACCGGGCGTGCTGCTGGTCCGCCTGGGCCTGCTTCTCCGCCGGGCGCTCGCGCGGGTCCTGGATGGACAGCGCCGCCGCGATGACCATCACCTCGCGGACACAGCCGTTCCGGTCCGCCTCCAGCACCATCCGGGCCAGCCGCGGGTCGACCGGAAGCTGGGCCAGCTTGCGGCCGGTGTCCGTGAGCCGCTTGCGCGGGTCCTTCTGGGCCGGGTCCAGCGCGCCCAGCTCCTGCAGCAGCTGCACGCCGTCACGGATGTTGCGGTGGTCCGGCGGATCGATGAACGGGAACTTCTCGATGTCGCCCAGGCCGGCCGCGGTCATCTGCAGGATGACGCTCGCCAGGTTCGTCCGCAGGATCTCCGCGTCCGTGAACTCCGGCCGCGCGAGGAAGTCCTCCTCGCTGTACAGCCGGACGCAGATGCCGTCCGAGGTACGGCCGCAGCGGCCCTTGCGCTGGTTGGCGCTCGCCTGCGACACCGGCTCGATCGGCAGCCGCTGCACCTTCGTACGGTGGCTGTACCGGGAGATCCGGGCGAAACCCGGGTCGATGACGTACTTGATCCCCGGCACCGTCAGGGACGTCTCCGCGACGTTCGTCGCCAGGACGATCCGCCGGCCGGTGTGCGGCTGGAAGACCCGGTGCTGCTCCGCGTGCGACAGCCGCGCGTACAGCGGCAGGATCTCGGTGAACCGGTAGTTCTTCCGGGTGAGGGCGTCGGCGGTGTCCCGGATCTCGCGCTCGCCGGAGAGGAAGACGAGGATGTCGCCCTTCCCCTCCCCCATCAGCTCCTCCACGGCGTCCGTGATCGCGGTGATCTGGTCCCGGTCGGCGTCGTCGGAGTCCTCCTCCAGCAGCGGCCGGTAACGCACCTCCACCGGATACGTCCGCCCGCTCACCTCGACGATCGGCGCGTCGCCGAAATGCCGGGAGAAACGCTCGGGGTCGATGGTGGCCGAGGTGATGACGACCTTCAGGTCGGGCCTGCGCGGCAGGAGCTGCGCGAGGTACCCCAGCAGGAAGTCGATGTTCAGGGACCGCTCGTGGGCCTCGTCGATGATGATCGTGTCGTAGGCGCGCAGCTCACGGTCCGTCTGGATCTCCGCGAGCAGGATGCCGTCCGTCATCAGCTTGATGAACGTGGCGTCCGGGTTCACCTGGTCGGTGAAACGCACCTTCCAGCCGACGGCCTCCCCGAGCGGCGTCCGCAGTTCCTCCGCGACCCGCTCGGCGACCGTGCGGGCGGCGATCCGGCGCGGCTGCGTGTGCCCGATCATGCCGCGCACGCCGCGGCCCAGCTCGAGGCAGATCTTCGGGATCTGGGTCGTCTTGCCCGAACCCGTCTCACCGGCCACGATCACCACCTGGTGGTCCCGGATGGCGGCGGCGATGTCGTCCTTCTTCTGGCTGACCGGAAGCTGCTCCGGATAGCCGACCGCGGGCAGCCGGGAGCGCCGCTCGTCCATCCGGGCCTCGGCCTTGCCCACCTCGCCCTCGATCTCGGCGAGGACGGCGGCGCGGGCCTCCGGCTTACGGATCTTGCGCGCGCCCTCGAGCCGCCGGCCGATCCGGTGCGCGTCGCGCAGCGAGAGTTCGGTCAGACGGGGGGCGAGGGTGCCGAGGGCGGGGGCGGGATGCGTAGACATACGCGGTCCAGGATCTCACCTCACGGAAATCCCTGGCGAACGATTTGCCCGCGGGCCGCGTACGGCCCCGTGCCGAGCGGGTGCCGTCATGCCGCCACCGGGCCGAGGGATGATCTAGCGTGGGCGACATGTCCGATTCGCCGCACGGCGCCCACGGCCGGCCGCCCACCCGGGCCGAGCGCTGGGCCGCCTTCCGCGAGTCGCCCTTCCTGCCCGCCACCGTCCTGCTGCTGATCCTCGCCGCCTCCGCCGGGCTCTTCGCCGGCTCCTACACCTACGCGATGGCCAACCCGACCCCGCACACCATCCCCGCCGCCGTCGTCGGCCCTCACGGCGCACCCGCCGCCCGGCGCTTCATCGACGGCATGGAGCAGGCCCTGGACGCCTCCCTGGCGCTGCGGCCCTACGCCACCCGGGCCGGCGCGGTACGGGCCGTCGACGAGCAGAGGGTGTTCGCGGTGATCGAGGCGACCGACGGCGGCCGGGTGATCACCCTGGACGTCTCCTCGGCGTCCGGCGCCGGCGTCGCCCAGCTCCTCGCGGAGGCGGCGGTGAAGGTGAGCAGGGCCACCGGCACCACCGTCGCCGTGCACGACCTCAAGCCCCTCCAGCGGGGCGACCCGCGCGGCCTCGCCATCTTCTACATCTCACTGGCCGCCGTGATCATCGGCTTCGTCGGCTCCATCCAGCTCAGCGTGCACGCGCGGGCCCTGAACCCGATGGAGCGCATCGCCTTCACCGCCGCCTACTCCCTGCTGGGCGGGTTCACCATCGCCGCGGTGGTGGACTGGCTGCTGGGCGCGCTGAAACTGCCGTTCGTCGAGTCCTGGCTGATCCTGGCCCTGACGATGTTCGCGAGCGGCATGGTGTTCACGATGTTCAACACCCTGGTCGGCCGCTGGGCCATGCTGCCCACCTGGGGGCTGATGGTGCTCCTCGGCAACCCCTCGTCCGGCGGCGCCGTCTCCTGGCCGCTGCTTCCCTCCCCGCTCGGCACGGTCGGCCGCTGGCTGCCGCCGGGCGCGTCGGTGAACGCCCAGCACACCGCCGTCTACTTCCGCGGCCACCAGCACGCCTACCCGTTCCTGGTGCTGGCGGGGTGGGCCGTCGTCTCCGTCGCGGTCTTCCTGATCTGGCGCCACCGCCATCCGGGCGGCCGCCCGGTCTGACGGGGACCGGACCGCCTAGGACGCGGGCGGTTCGGCGGGCGCCGCCGCCCTTGCGGCCCGGCCTGAAGCGTTGCCGAGCGCGATCGACCGCGCGGTGTTGGACACGGCCTTGATGCCGAGGTAGGCGGTGGTCACGCTGCTCACCGCGGTGAACGCGGCGGTCAGCACGCTGACGATCACGGCCTTGTCCCCGCCCAGCCGCCACACCCCGAAGGCGGCGACCCCGGCGATGGCGACATTGCTGACCACGACGGCGAGCAGCCCGTACCGGGCCCGGTACTTCTCCAACTCCACGTCCTGAACCACCCGCGCCTCGTCCCGGCCCATCTCTTCCCCCGTTCCGGCGGCCCTGTCCAGCAGCGAGAACGTAGCGCCCCGCGCTGCCCGGCGCCACCGACTCGCTGAGCGGGGGGACCGGGACGACCGGAACGCAACAAGGCCCCGATCCGGGGATCGGGGCCTTCGTTGTGGCTGGGGCCGGGGTCGAACCGGCGACCTATCGCTTTTCAGGCGATCGCTCGTACCAACTGAGCTACCCAGCCACGAGGCTTCCGGGGAAGCCTCAGCGGTCCTGACGGGATTTGAACCCGCGGCCTCCACCTTGACAGGGTGGCGAGCACTCCAAACTGCTCCACAGGACCAAGCTTGCGTGCAACAGTGTCGCACACGGTATTGCGTGCCCCCAACGGGATTCGAACCCGTGCTACCGCCTTGAAAGGGCGGCGTCCTAGGCCGCTAGACGATGAGGGCTATCGGCCCGCCTGGGCGCTTCTCAGCGCGTCGGGGACGTGAGAAGCATATGGGATGGCGGCGGGGTTCGCCAAAACGGTTTACGGGGCGGCGGGGGAGGCGGTGTCCGGGGCGGGGGTGGTGCCGGGGCGGCGGTGGTCGAGGACCTCGTGCGGGAGGTGGCGGCTGACCTCCGCCGTGGTCAGGCCGAGGCCGCCGAGCCTGATCTCGTCCCAGGCCTGGAGGCGGCGGCTGTCGCGGTCGACGTAGAGGATCGAGGCCTCGATGGGGTCGGGGTACTTGCCCTCCACCGCGCGCAGGCCGCTGCCCCCGGTCGAGCCCTCCATGCGCAGCCGGGTGCCGTACCTCAGCAGTTCGGTGCCCTCGTGGTGCAGGTGGCCGCAGAGCACGAGCGGGACGGTGCCGTCCGTCTCGCGGGCGGCCACGGGTTCGTGGGCGACGGCCACGTCCACCGGGGTGCCGGCCGCCCGCTGGTCGCGCAGGGCCGAGGCCAGACGGTCGCCGGCGAGCCGTTCGGCCGCGTCGCCGCCGGTGGCGACCGAGCGGTCGGGGGTGTACTGCGGGTCGCCGATCCCGGCGAAGCGCAGGCCGGCGACGGTGCGGGCGCGGCCGTCGTCCAGGACGTGGACGTTCTTCATGCGTTCCAGGTAGCGCTGGGTGGCGCGCGAGTCGTGGTTGCCGCGGACCCAGACGTAGGGCACGCCCAGGTCGGCGATCGGGTCGAGGAAGCCGTTCTCGGCCGCCGTGCCGTGGTCCATGGTGTCGCCGGAGTCGACGATCACGTCGACCTTGTACTGCTTCACCAGCGAGGCGATGATCTTCCAGCTCGCCGGGTTGAGGTGGATGTCGGAGACGTGCAGCACGCGCAGGGTGGCCGGGTCCGGCTGGTACGCCGGGAGGGTGGAGGTGACGTCGTAGAGCTTGGTCACGTTGGTGACCAGGCGTGCCAGCTCCTTCTGGTAGACGTCGAACTCGGTGACGATGCTGCGCGCGTTGCCGACCACGGACGGCGCCGAGGACAGCAGTCCGGAGAACCGCGGTTCGAGTACGGACTTGGGGTTCCAGGTGGCGTAGGCGCAGGCCCCGGAGGCCGCGAGCAGGGTGAGGGCGAGTCCGCCGGCGGTGACGGCGCGGCGGGGGCGGCGGTAGACGGCGAGGCCGAGGGCGGTGGCGCCGGTGACGACGGCGGCGCAGGAGCGCAGGGCCAGGTCGAGGGTGCCGTGCTCGACGTCCCGGGCGACCTCGTCCTGGAGCCCGGAGATGCGTTCGGGGTGGTCGACGAGGGTCTGGGCGCGCAGCGGGTCGAGCTGGTCGACGTTGACGTCCAGGCGGACCGGGGCGACGTGGCTGTCCAGGGTCAGCGCGCCGAGCGGCGAGACGTTGATCTTCGTGCCGCCGGAGAGGGAGGGGCGCAGGGCCATGGTGGTGTTCATCGGTCCGACCGGGGCCCGTACGTTGCCCACGACGAGCAGGCCGAGCCAGGCGCCGACGAGGACGACGGCGGTGAGGCCGAGGGCGTTGGCCCAGGGGCGGGGGCGGGCGGCGAGTTCGAGGTCGGGGAGGCCGCCGGCGCGGGTGCGGCCGGGCTTGCGGTGGAGCCTGCGGGTCAGGGCTGCGAGGGGGACGCGGACCATTGGGCCCGTATGCCCACCGCCCGGCGCGGATATGCGGCGGCCGGACTGACTCCCGGGGCCGTTCCGTACCGGACAATGACCGTGTGCTGGAGATGACGCGCGAGGAGTTCGAGGAACTGGTCGCCGAGGCGCTCGACCGGATTCCACCGGAGCTGACGCGGCTGATGGACAACGTCGCGGTGTTCGTCGAGGACGAGCCGCCGGCCGACGATCCGGAGCTGCTCGGGCTGTACGAGGGGACGCCGCTGACGGACCGGGGCGAGTGGTACGCGGGGGTGCTGCCGGACCGGATCACGGTGTACCGGGGGCCGACGCTGCGGATGTGCGCGTCACGGGAGGACGTCGTCGCCGAGACGGAGGTCACGGTGGTGCACGAGATCGCGCACCACTTCGGCATCGACGACGCCCGGCTGCACGCGCTCGGGTACGGGTGAGCGGGCCGGAGCCGGTTCGGGCGCGGTGCGTGTCCTCTTGCGGGCGGCGGGAGTTGGGGAGGTTGACTTCCTTTCCCGCCTCCGGAGGTGGCCGCCGTGCGCCGCTGTTACGTATCCGTCCGTCTGGCCGTCACGGCGCTGGCGGTGTCCGTGGCCGCGGGATGTGTGAGCGTCGGTGACGACGACGGCGGAGCCCGTCCCGCGCATTCGGCGGGGCGGCGTGACGGCGGGGCGCCGGACGGTGCTCCGGGTGGTGGCGGGGGCGGCTTCGGGTACGGCGGTTCGGGGGGTGACGGAAAGCACGAGCACGGGGGGAAGGCGAAGCCCGGGAAGTCGGCCTCGGCCTCGGCGTCGCCGTCCGGGCAGGACGGTGAGCCGTCGGCGCCGGCGGAGCCGGGGAAGAGTTCGCAGCCGGGGGATCCGGCGCCGACCAAGGCCCAGCCGTCGCCCCCGGTGACCTCGGCGCCGCCCGAGCCGCCGGTGTCGACGCCGCCCGAGCCGAGTTCGGAGCCGCCGTCGGCGGAGCCGTCCGCGTCGGCCCACGAGGAGGCGCGGGCGCAGTTGGTGCGGCGGGTGCCGTCGCCCGCCGCGGGGGTACCGGCGTGAGGTGTGGCGGGCGGGGTGCCGCTGACCTGTGCCGATGGGTTCGGTTTGCCTTTGGGGGTGGTAGGTGCGTATGGTGGTAGATCGTTTGATCCCATTTGCCCGGCGCCACCACAGAGCGCGCCGTGTGGCGCGTACTCTCCTTTGCCGTGGCGGACCGCATTGAGGCGGTCGTATGCGAATCACGGAGTTGACGGGCGCGTGCCGAAGAGACTCCGGAAGGTTTCGCATTCGCATGTCCGTGTCCAGTACTGATCAGATCGTCATGCCCGAGAACGAGAACGTCAACGACGAACTCGTGGCCGGGACGACCGAGATCACCGAGGTCGCCGAGACCGCTGACACCCCCCAGCCCCCCCAGATCACCTTCTCCGACCTCGGTCTCCCCGAGGGCGTCGTGCGCAAGCTCGCGCAGAACGGCGTGACCACCCCCTTCCCGATCCAGGCCGCGACCATCCCGGACGCCCTGGCCGGCAAGGACATCCTCGGCCGTGGCCGCACCGGCTCCGGCAAGACCCTCTCCTTCGGTCTGCCGACGCTTGCCACGCTGGCGGGCGGCCGCACCCAGAAGCACAGGCCGCGTGCCGTCATCCTGACCCCGACGCGCGAGCTGGCCATGCAGGTGGCCGAGGCCCTCCAGCCGTACGGCGACGTCCTCGGCCTGAAGATGAAGGTCGTCTGCGGCGGCACCTCGATGGGCAACCAGATCTACGCCCTGGAGCGCGGCGTCGACATCCTCGTCGCCACCCCGGGCCGGCTGCGCGACATCATCAACCGCGGCGCCTGCTCCCTCGAGGACACCCAGATCGCCGTCCTCGACGAGGCCGACCAGATGTCCGACCTGGGCTTCCTGCCCGAGGTCACCGAGCTGCTCGACCAGGTCCCGGCGGGCGGCCAGCGGATGCTGTTCTCCGCGACCATGGAGAACGAGATCAAGACGCTCGTCGACCGGTACCTGAACAACCCGGTCAGCCACGAGGTGGACGCGGCCCAGGGCGCGGTGACGACCATGTCGCACCACATCCTCATCGTGAAGCCCAAGGACAAGGCGCCGGTCACGGCCGCCATCGCCTCCCGCAAGGGCCGCACGATCATCTTCGTCCGCACCCAGCTCGGCGCCGACCGGGTCGCGGAGCAGCTCCGCGACGCCGGCGTGAAGGCCGACGCGCTGCACGGCGGCATGACCCAGGGCGCCCGCACCCGGACGCTGGCCGACTTCAAGGACGGTTACGTCAACGTCCTGGTCGCCACGGACGTCGCGGCGCGCGGCATCCACGTGGACGGCATCGACCTGGTGCTGAACGTGGACCCGGCCGGCGACCACAAGGACTACCTGCACCGGGCCGGCCGTACCGCCCGCGCGGGCCGTACCGGCACGGTCGTCTCCCTGTCGCTGCCGCACCAGCGGCGCCAGATCTTCCGGCTGATGGAGGACGCGGGCGTGGACGCCGCGCGCCACATCATCCAGGGCGCCGGCGCCTTCGACCCCGAGGTCGCCGAGATCACCGGCGCCCGGTCGATGACCGAGGTGCAGGCCGAGTCCGCGAACAACGCGGCCCAGCAGGCCGAGCGCGAGCTGGCCCAGCTCACCAAGCAGCTCGAGCGCGCCCAGCGCCGGGCCACCGAACTGCGCGAGGAGGCCGACCGCCTCGTCGCCCGGGTCGCCCGGGAGCGTGGCGAGGACCCGGAGACCGCGGTGGCCGAGGCCCAGGCGGCCGCGGCTGAGGCCGTGGTCGAGGCCGCCGCGCGGCAGCCGGCGGAGCGCGAGACCGAGCGTGAGGACCGTCCGGCGGCTTCGGCGCCGTACGAGCGCGGTGACCGTGGTGGCCGTGGCTTCGAGCGTCGTGACGACCGGGGTGACCGTGGCGGTCGTGGCTTCGAGCGTCGTGACGACCGGGGCGAGCGCGGTGGCCGCGGTTTCGAGCGTCGTGACGACCGGGGTGACCGTGGTGGCCGCGGTTTCGAGCGTCGTGACGACCGGGGTGACCGTGGTGGCCGTGGCTTCGAGCGTCGTGACGACCGCCGTCCGTTCGACCGCGACCGTGACCGCGACCGTGGTTTCGAGCGTCGCGACGACCGTGGTGGCCGTGGCTTCGAGCGTCGTGACGACCGGGGTGACCGTGGCTTCGAGCGCCGCGACGACCGCCGTCCCGCCGACCGTGACCGTGGCGGCCGTTCCTTCGACCGCCGTGACGAGCGGGGCGGCTTCCGCCGCGACGACCGCAGCGGCCACCGGGGCAGCGACCGTCCCTTCAACCGCGACCGCCGCGACGACCGTCCGGGCTTCCGGTCCGCCGGTCACGACCGCCCCTACGGCCGTCGTGACGACCACCGCGGCACCGGCTCCTTCGGCCGCCGCGAGGACAAGCCGCGCTGGAAGCGCAACGGCTGAGGCCGGATGACCGGCTGACCGCCGGTCTCCACCGCCTGTGCACGACGGCCGCGGGCCCCGGGAACTCCTCCCGGGGCCCGCGGCCGTTCCCGTCGGCCACGCCACGGGCCGCCCCCGCGCCCCCAGCAGCCAGGACGGCGCCCCTGTGACGCATGTCACGGCATGGGGAAGGGAATCGCTGGGGGCATGACAGATGACGCGATAGCGACGAGTGGCACGGGCGGGCCGTCGGACGAGGAACGGCTCGCCCAGCTCGGCTACACCCAGGTCCTCGCCCGCCGTATGTCGGCGTTCTCGAACTACGCCGTGTCCTTCACGATCATCTCGGTCCTGTCCGGCTGCCTGACCCTGTACCTCTTCGGCATGGTGACCGGCGGACCGGCGGTGATCACCTGGGGCTGGGTGGCGGTCGGCCTGATGACTCTGTTCGTCGGTCTGTCGATGGCCGAGATCTGTTCGGCGTACCCGACGTCGGCGGGCCTGTACTTCTGGGCCCACCGTCTGGCGCCGCCCCGCTCGGCGGCGGCCTGGGCCTGGTTCACCGGCTGGTTCAACGTGCTGGGCCAGGTGGCGGTGACCGCCGGCATCGACTTCGGCGCGGCGTCGTTCCTCGGCGCCTGGCTGAACCTCCAGTTCGGCTTCGAGGTGACCCCGGGCCGCACCGTCCTGCTCTTCGCGGCGATCCTGCTCCTGCACGGCCTGCTGAACACCTTCGGCGTCCGGATCGTCGCCTTCCTGAACGGCGTCAGCGTGTGGTGGCACGTCCTGGGCGTGGCGGTGATCGTCGGCGCGCTGGCCCTCGTCCCCGACCACCACCAGCCGGCGTCCTTCGTGTTCACGAAGTTCGTCAACGAGACGGGCTGGGGCAGCGGCTTCTACGTCGTCCTGCTCGGCCTGCTCATGGCCCAGTACACCTTCACGGGCTACGACGCCTCCGCCCACATGACGGAGGAGACCCACGACGCCTCCACGGCGGGCCCGAAGGGCATCGTGCGCTCCATCTGGACCTCCTGGATCGCCGGCTTCGTCCTGCTCCTCGGCTTCACCTTCGCCATCCAGTCCTACGACAAGGAGCTGGCGTCCCCGACCGGCGCGCCACCCGCCCAGATCCTCCTGGACGCGCTGGGCGCCACGGCGGGCAAACTCCTGCTCCTGGTGGTGATCGGCGCCCAGCTCTTCTGCGGGATGGCCTCGGTGACGGCCAACAGCCGCATGATCTACGCCTTCTCCCGTGACGGGGCGCTGCCCTTCTCCCGCGTCTGGCACACCGTCAGCCCCCGCACCCGCACCCCCGTGGCGGCGGTCTGGCTGGCCGCGTTCGGCGCCCTGGCCCTGGGCCTGCCCTACCTCATTAACTCCACCGCCTACGCCGCCGTCACCTCGATCGCGGTGATCGGCCTCTACATCGCCTACGTCGTCCCGACCTTCCTCCGCGTCCGCAAGGGCGACGCCTTCGAGCGGGGCCCGTGGCACCTGGGCCGCTGGTCGGTCCCCATAGGCCTGGTCTCCGTCACCTGGGTGGCCGTCATCACGGTGCTCTTCATGCTCCCGCAGGTCTCCCCGGTCACCTGGGAGACCTTCAACTACGCGCCGGTCGCCGTCCTCGTGGTCCTTGGCTTCGCCGCCACCTGGTGGCTGGCCTCGGCCCGCCACTGGTTCCTGCGCCCGGCCCGCGTCCACGCCCCCGAACCGGCCGAACCGGTCGAGAACTAGCCACGTCGCCCACGCCGACGCGGCCGGTCGCCGATACCCGATCGGAGACCCGGCCGCGTCCGGCTATGCTCGGACAGGCAACATCGCCCGGGCCCTTAGCTCAATTGGCAGAGCAGTGGACTTTTAATCCATTGGTTGTGGGTTCGAGTCCCACAGGGCCTACCGCCGCGGGGGAGGGTTCACCCCCTCCGGCCTGCTACGCAGCGCCTGATCCGGCTTCGGCCGAGTCGGGCGCTGCGCCGTTCCCGGGGTCTGTGCGAGCGGCGCGCCGTCAGCAGCGGTGTGCCCGCCGCGGCCGGCGCCCCGGACGTCACCGGCAGGGCGGGAGGCGTACCGAGCCGCCGTGGGACGGGGCGGCCCCGCCCACCGGCCCACGAGCGCCCGCGGCCCCACCCGCTCAGTTCCGCCGCAGCACCCGGTTCAGCCCCGTCGCCACCGTCGTGGCGAGCAGCCACCCGGCGGTGACCAGGGCGACGACGGCCCAGCGCAGGGCGCCGTGCGGGGCGTACGCGGTCTGCCGGCCGAAGGCGACGACGGGGATCAGCACGTCGAGGGTGAGATGGCCGGCTGGAACCCCGGGGGTGTGTCGTCGCCGGACGGGGCGGGTGGGACGGCGGCGAAGACGGCGGTGCCCGCCGCGAAGGCCGCCGGCAGCCGGACCGCGCGCTGCGGCCGGTACCCGGCGGCCCGGAGTCGAAGGCGGCCGGCAGGGCGGCGTGCCCCGCGTCCGCCACGCGTCTGCCGGTCACGCCGGCGGGGATGTCCCGGTGTCGCCCGACGGGTGGGGCGGTTCCGGGGACTTCGGTGTGGGGCCTAGGGTGCGGGGATGGGTTCGCGGGAGTATCTGTCGGAGCTGTTCTCGCTGGACGGCCTGGTCGCGGTGGTGACCGGGGGCAGTTCCGGCATCGGGCGGGCCGTCGCGGCGGCCCTGGCGCGGGCCGGGGCGAGCACGGTGGTCGTGGCGCGCGGTGAGGCGCGACTGGCGGCCACGGTGGACGAGTTGACGGCACACGGCTGCCGGGCGGCCTGGGTGGGCGCCGATCTGGGCACCCGCGACGGGGTGCGCGCGGCGGCCGAGGAGGCGGCCGGGGTGTTCGGGGAGCCCGACATCCTCGTCAACAGCGCCGGGATCAATCTGCGGCCCCCGATGGGCGAGCTGGGCGAGGACGTCTGGGACGCCACCATGGCGGTGAACCTGGAGGCGCCCTACCTGCTGGGACAGCGTTTCGGGCCCGGCATGGCCGAGCGCGGCTTCGGGCGGATCATCCACGTCACCTCCCAGCAGGCGCACCGCGCGTTCGTGCGGAGCGGCGCCTACGGCGTCTCCAAGGGTGCGCTGGAGTCGCTGGCCCGGTCGCAGGCGGAGGCGTGGTCGCCGTACGGCGTCACCTGCAACACGCTCGTGCCGGGGTTCGTCATGACGCCGCTGAACGCGCGTCTGTCGTCCGACCCGGAGCGGGTGGCGGCGCTCGCCGCGCGCACGATGACGGGCCGCAACGGCCTGGCCGAGGACTTCGCGGGCGCGGCGGTGTTCCTGGCGAGCCGTGCCTCCGCCTACGTCACCGGCCAGTCGGTCTTCGTCGACGGCGGCCTCTCCGTGCACTAGCGTCTCGCGCCGGGATCCCGCCGGGCCCCGGAGCCCGGCGCCGCCCGGCCCCGCTCAGCCGGCGCTCAGTTCCGGCAGGACGTCCAACTCGCCCAGCGGCAGCGTGTGCTGCGTCTGCAGGACCTTCGCGCGCAGGTAGCGGACGTTGTGGGCCGTGGTGAAGACACCGGTCGGCACCCGGTCCCGGACCAGGACGCCGAGGGAGCGCAACTGCTCCGCCTTGTCGGGGTTGTTGGAGAGCAGGTCCAGCTCCCTGACGCCGAGCGCGCCCAGCATCTGCGCGGCGGCCGTGTAGTCACGGGCGTCCTCCGGGAGACCCAGCGCGGCGTTCGCCTCGTAGGTGTCGAGGCCCTGGTCCTGGAGGGCGTAGGCGTCGAGCTTGTTGTAGAGGCCGATGCCGCGTCCCTCCTGACGGAGGTAGAGCAGTACGCCCCCGCGCTCGGCGATGCGCTCGACCGCCTCGCGCAGCTGCGGCCCGCAGTCGCAGCGGGCCGAGCCGAAGACGTCCCCGGTCAGGCACTCGGAGTGCAGCCGCACCAGTGGAACCGCCCCGGGCTCGCCGAGCACGAGGGCGACGTGCTCCCGGCCGTCGGCAAGTCCGTGGAAGGTGACCAGTTCGGCGTCGGCGCGGTAGCCGTCGTGGAAGTGCAGCGGCACCCGGACGCGGGCGCGCGGGGTGGCGGCGGGGGTGTCGGACATGCGGGCCTCCGGGTTCCGTCCCTTGGCATCTGCTTCAGATTTGAATCAGTAGCTCGGTCCGGGACACTACCTCATGCTTAAAAGTTCAAGCAATGCATTTCGCACGGTCTCACAGGGCCCCCGGGGCCGGACCGTGCTCAGGGGCGGGGCGGCTCCGGCGGCCGGCCGGAGCAGGGCGACGACCGCCGCCGCCACGGCACGTCCTCCGCCGCGGCCCCCGTCTCCTCGCCCTCCAGCACCCTGGCGACCCCGGCGCAGATCTCCTCGAGCTGCCCCACCTGCTCGGGTGTCAGCCGGTCGAACAGGGTGGCGCGGACCGTCTCGACGTGTCCGGGTGCCGTACGCTCCAGCACGGTCGTCCCCTCCGGGGTCAGCACCGCGAGGCTGCTGCGCCGGTCCCAGCGGCAGTTCTCCCGGCGCACCAGCCCGTCCCGCTCCAGCCTGGTCACCGCGTAGGTCAGCCGGCTGCGGGTGATCTTCAGCGTCTCGGCCAGGTCGGTCATGCGCAGTCGCCGGTCGGGGGCCTCGGAGAGGTTGGCCAGCACCGAGTAGAACAGGTGGGGCATGCCGGCCTCCTGCTGGAGCTGCCGGTCGATGGCGTCCTCCAGCAGCCGGGAGGCGGCGATGTAGGCGCGCCAGGCGCGCTGCTCCTCGGGAGTGAGCCAGCGGGTCGTCATGCCGCCAGTGTAGGTTTGTTTCAAACTTGAACCAAGGCTCCGCCGGGGTCTTCGCGAGGGAGCGCGCCGATGCCGTACCCGTACGTCCTGCTGTCCGCCGCCGTCTCCCTCGACGGCTGCCTGGACGACACCGGCCCCGACCGGCTGCTGCTCTCCAGCCCGGCCGACTTCGACCGGGTCGACGAGGTGCGGGCCTCGGCCGACGCCATCCTGATCGGCGCCGGCACCCTTCGCGCCGACAACCCCCGGCTCCTGGTCAACTCGCCCGAGCGCCGCGCCGCCCGGGTGGCCGCGGGCCGGCCCGAGTACCCGCTGAAGATCGCGGTCACCGCCTCCGGGGATCTCGACCCCGCCGCCGCCTTCTGGCACACCGGCGGGGAGAAGCTCGTGTACACCACGGACCGGGGCGCCGTACGGGCCGCCCGCGCCCTCGGCCGGACCGCCGACGTGGTCCCCCTCGGCCCCGCGCTCGACTGGCGGACCCTGCTGGAACACCTGCACGACGTGCGCGGGGTGCGGCGCCTGATGGTCGAGGGTGGCGGGACCGTCCACACCCAGCTCCTCCAGCAGGGCCTCGCCGACGAACTCCAGCTCGTCCTCGCCCCGCTGTTCGTCGGCGACCCGGCCGCCCCGCGCCTGTTCGGCCCGGGGGCGTACCAGGGCGGCCGGCTCCGGCTCACCGAGTCCCGCCGGATCGAGGACGTCGTCCTCATGCGCTACGAACCCACCGCCCCCGGCGCCGGCCCCTTGCCCGCCGCCGCCGACCGGCACTGGCTGGCCGCCGCCTGCGAGCTGGCCGCCCTGTGCCCGCCGTCCCGCACGGCGTTCAGCGTCGGCGCTGTGGTGGTGGCCGCCGACGGCACCGAGCTGGCCCGCGGCCACTCGCGCGAGGGCGGCGACCCGGTGGTGCACGCCGAGGAGGCGGCCCTGGCGAAGCTCGATCCCGCCGACCCGCGGCTGCCCGGCGCCACCGTCTACAGCAGCCTGGAGCCCTGCTCCCGCCGCGCCTCCCGGCCCGCGCCCTGCGCCGAACTGATCCTGCGCGCGGGCGTGCGCCGGGTGGTCACGGCCTGGCGCGAGCCGGACACCTTCGTGCCGGGCGCCGACGGCACCGGGGTGCTGGCGGCCGCCGGCGTGGACGTCGTCCTGCTGCCCGAGTACGAGGGTCAGGCCAAGGCGCCGAACGCCCATCTGCTGCCCTGAGCGGCGCCGCGCGGAAACGTGTGCGCGGACCACCCCGAACATGGCGTATGCTTGAGACACAACGACGCGGGGTGGAGCAGCTCGGTAGCTCGCTGGGCTCATAACCCAGAGGTCGCAGGTTCAAATCCTGTCCCCGCTACTGAAGGCCCAGGGCCGGGATCCAGTTCATGGATCCCGGCCCTGGGTGTTTTCCGCCGTGCTCCCGGCCGGGGCCGGAAAGGCCGCCTCACGAGTCGAGTGGCGTACGTCACAGCAGGTCATCCGCTCGGGCCACAGCAGTCGCCCGCCTCCCCTGGCCCCGCCACGCTGGTCGTACGTCGAGGACACGGGAGACCAGCAGTGCGCCCTGGTGAGGTGGAGGAGAATCCGTGCGCCAGGGCGGGGAGCCGGTCCCCCGGCGACCCCGCTCCGCACCCGGACCCCGGCACCGGCCGTACGCCCCGCCCGTCCGAGCGGGCCCGCCGCGCCGGCCCGCGCACCCTGCCGCGTGCCCTCTCCCCCCTGCTCATAGCCGGCGGCCTGCTGTACGACCTGCTCACCCCGCGCGCCTTCACCGCCGTGCCCTTCTTCACGGCCGCCCCGCTGGTCGCCGCGCCCCTGGCCTCGCTGCGCACCACGCTCCTCACCGGGCTGGCCGCGCTGGCCGCCACCTGCGTGATGCACGCCCGCTTCGGTCCGGGTCTGGGCGTCGACACCGTCACCCAGATGGTCACCGTGGCGACGGTCGCCCTGCTGGCCGCCGTCATCAACCGTGTCGTACGCCTCGGCGACCGGCGGCTCGCCTCCGTCCGGGAGATCGCCGAGGCCGCCCAGCGGGCCGTGCTGCCCGAGCCCGCCGCCCGCATCGCCGGCTTCGACATCGCGGCCCGCTACGAGGCGGCGCAGGAGGGGGCGTTCATCGGCGGCGACCTGTACGCGGTGCAGGACGGCCCGTACGGCGTGCGGCTGGTCGTCGGGGACGTGCGGGGCAAGGGCATCGGGGCGGTCGCCGCCGTCGCCGTGGTGCTCGGCGCGTTCCGGGAGGCCGCCGAGCAGGAGGCCACTCTGGAGGGGGTGGCCGGGCGGCTGGAGCGCGCCCTGGCCCGCGAGGGCGCCCGGCGCGACGGAGTCGAGGCCGCCGAGGGCTTCACCACCGCGGTCCTCGCCGAACTGCCGCCGGGGGAGGGGGTGGTGCGCATCGTCAACCGCGGCCATCCACCGCCCCTGCTGCTGCACGCCGACGGTACCCTGCGCGTCCTGGCCGCGGACGAACCCGCGCTGCCGCTCGGCATGGGCGACCTGGGCCGGTGGCCCGACCACGCGGCCCGGTACCGCTTCCCGGGCGGCGCCACCCTGCTGCTCCACACCGACGGCCTGTCCGAGGCCCGTGACGCCCACGGCCGGTTCTACGACCCGGTGCGCCGGCTCGCCGGGCGCCGCTTCCCCGACCCGCGCACACTGCTCGCCCGGCTCGCCGCGGAGGTCGGGCGGCACTCCGGGGGCGGCATGGCGGACGACATGGCGCTGCTGGCCGTCAGACGCCCCTGACGGAATGTGACCGAAAGTGATCGGACGACAGCCCTCCGCTTAGCGTCTGAGTCACCATCAAAAACGACGTGACTCATGGACGACGGTCAACTCGCCCGTTTTCCACCGGTCGTGCCGCCTACGTCCACCATGAAGCGCGTTAATGATCAAGCCGAACGGCTTGGAATCTCACAGGTGGGTCTATTAACGTTCGATAACGCAGCGCGGTCGTCCCAGCCGTCACAAGAGGCGGCTCCGTGCGCACGCGCCGAATCCCGCGAGGGAACCGGGGAACCACCACCTTGGGGTGAATCACGCGGATGCCACCGTGAACCGATCCGGTTCCCGGTACGTATACGCGCGTAGGAGACCTTCCTGCTCCGAACCCGTCAGCTAACCCGGTAGGCGGAGGAGGGAAAGGAGAACGCCCGCGTGGCGTCCAACCGGCCTGCCCCCGAGGCCCCGTTCGTGCCCGGCCAGCGTGACACCGAAACGTTCGGCTACGGCGGTTACCGCGCCGAAGAGGGCCCCTGGGAGGAGTGGAACCCCACCGAGGAGTCCATCCGCCCCGTACGCGGCCGGCACCGCGTCGCCAAGCAGCGCGGCGGCGGACTCGCCCGCAGCTCCACCGTCCTCGGCGTCGGCGTCATCGCGGCCGTCGGCGCGGGCGGCATGGCCAGCGCCCAGACCGGCAAGCCGCCGGTGTCCATCTCGATGCCGGACCTGCCCTCCGTCGGCTCCCTCTTCGACGACGGCCCCTCCGATGTGCCCAAGGCCACCGAGGCCTCGCTGAGCACGGTCGGCACCACCACCACCACCGCCGCCGGCGACCAGCAGGAAGCCTCCGACGCGGGCGAGACCCTGCGCAACCGGATCATGGCCCAGGCCGAGCAGCAGCAGAGCAGGGCCGACTCCAGGGCCGCTGCCGTCGCCGCGGCCGCCGCCGAGAAGCAGGCCGCCGAGGCGGCCGCCAAGGCGCAGAAGGAAGCCGCCGCCAAGGCCGCCGAGGCCAAGAAGGAGGCGGAGGCCGCGGCCGAGAAGAAGGCCGAGGAGGAGCGGCTGGCCGCGCTGGCCAAGCAGTACACGCTGCCGACCTCGTCGTACACGATCACCTCGACCTTCGGCCAGGCCGGCTCGATGTGGTCCTCCGGGTACCACACCGGCCTCGACTTCGCCGCGCCCACCGGCACCCTGATCAAGGCCATCCACAGCGGCACCGTCACCGAGGCGGGCTGGGCCGGTTCCTACGGCTACCGCACCATCCTCACCCTCGACGACGGCACCGAGCTCTGGTTCTGCCACCAGTCCTCGATCAGCGTCTCCGTCGGCCAGAAGGTCAGCACCGGCGACGTCATCGGCCGCGTCGGCGCCACCGGCAACGTCACCGGCCCGCACCTGCACCTCGAGGTCCACCCCGGCGGCGCCGCCACCGGCATCGACCCGATGGCGTGGCTTCGCGACAAGGGCCTCAACCCCTGAGCCCGGCCCGAGCCTCCTGACCCCGTCCGGCACCCCGAACCGCCTCCCCGGCGGCCCTGACTCCATCCCCCCGGCGTCAGGGCCGCCGGTCGCGTTCCGGCATCCGTCGCGCGGTTCCGGAATGAGCGGTACCGGATTGATCGTTGTAACAAGGCATGACTGTCCAACTGCGCAAACTCGGCTCCTCCGACCTCGAGGTCTTCCCGCTCGCCCTCGGCGGCAACGTCTTCGGCTGGACCGCCGACGAGAAGACCTCCTTCGACGTCCTCGACGCCTACACGGCGGCCGGCGGCAACTTCGTCGACACCGCCGACTCCTACTCGGCGTGGATCGAGGGCAACAAGGGCGGTGAGTCGGAGACCATCATCGGCAAGTGGGTCAAGGCCCGCGGCAACCGCTCCGACGTCGTCATCGCGACCAAGGTCAGCCAGCACCCGGAGTACCAGGGGCTGAGCGCGGCCAACATCAGGGCCGCCGCCGACGCCTCCCTGCGGCGCCTGGACACCGACTACATCGACCTCTACTACACGCACTTCGACAAGCCCGAGGTGCCGGTGGAGGAGATCGTCGGCGCCCTGGACGAGCTGGTGAAGGCGGGCAAGGTCCGCCAGATCGCCGCCTCCAACATCAGCCCGGAGCGGCTGCGGGCCTCCCTCGACTTCTCCGACCGGGAGGGCCTGGCCCGGTACGTCGCCCTCCAGCCCCACTACAACCTGGTCTCCCGCGACACCTACGAGGGGCCGCTGCAGGACCTCGCCGCCCGTGAGGGCCTCGCGGCGGTCCCGTACTTCTCGCTCGCCTCCGGCTTCCTGACCGGCAAGTACCGCCCCGGCACGACGGTCGACAGCGCCCGCGCCGGCTCGGCCGCCAAGCACCTGGAGTCCGAGCGCGGTCAGCGGGTGCTCACGGCCCTGGACGAGGTCGCCGCCGCCCACGACGTCCCGGTCGCCACGGTCGCCCTCGCCTGGCTGGCCGCCCAGCCGACGGTCACGGCTCCCATCGCCTCGGCCCGCACGGTGGAACAGCTCCCGGCGCTGCTGGGCGTGGCGGAGCTGCGGCTCTCTCAGCAGGAGCTGGACCGGCTGACCCAGGCCTCCGCCTGATCCACGGCCGGGGGCGGCGGGAGGCGCCCTAGGACCGGTACGGGTTGTGCCGGGGGTACGGGTCCGGCGGCCCGTACGCATCGCCGTACGGCACCGCCCGGTCTCCCTGGGGCGCCGCCGGATATCCGTACGGCGCCGGCCGCCCGTACGGCACCGCCGGGTTCGGCTGCCCGTACGCCGCCGGGTATCCGTACGCCGCGGGGTGCCCGTAGGCCGCCGGGCGGCCGGAAGGCGCCGCCGGGTATCCGTACCGCGCCCAGTGCGCGGTCACCCTCGGCACCGGTGCCACGGTCGTGGCCGCGTGCTCCAGCGCCGGCCGGGCCACCTCACGGCGCCGCCACAGCTCGGCGAGCAGCTCCCGCTCCCGGGCCACGGCGCCCGCGCCGGCCCGCCCCCGGCGCCCCCGGTGCCGCAGGAAGGCCAGCGAGGTGGCGTACGCCTCGTACTGCGCGACGGCCCGCGCGGCGGGCCGCCCGCCGAGGTGGCGGCGGGCGTGGTCCCGGGCGGCGCGCCGCGCCCGCATCGACCCGAGGACGAACGGCTCGGCCGGCCCCAGCCACCCGGCCCGCACGTACGCCGGCAGCTCCTCCCGCACGGTGCGCAGCTCCCGCTGCCGGGTCCAGACCGCCAGCCAGGTCAGCAGCCCGAACGCGGGCACCATGAAGGCGGCGTAGACGGCGAGGAAGCCGAACTGGCCGAAGGTCGCCGAGCCGTTCCACAGGGCGTGCATGCCCATCGCCAGCAGCAGTCCGCCGAGCGGGACCAGCAGGCGCCGGGCGGGCTGCCGTTCGGCGGAGAGCGCCGCGACGCCGAAGCCGATGCCGGTGAGCACGGTGAACAGGGGATGCGCGAACGGGGACATCACCACGCGCACGAAGAAGGTGGCGGCGGTGACGGAGGCGATGCCACGGCCCCCGGTGAGCTGGTCGGTCCCGAAGGCCGTGCCCAGGTAGAGGATGTTCTCGGTGAACGCGAAGCCGGTGGCGGTGACCCCGGCTATCACCACGCCGTCGACGATCCCGGTGAAGTCCCGTCTGCGGAACAGGAAGACCAGCAGCACGGCGGCGGCCTTCGCGGACTCCTCCACGACGGGCGCTATCACGGTGGCGCCCAGGGTGTCGGCGCCGGCCGGGTCGGCGGTCGAGGTGGCTATCCACTTCGTCGCGAAACTGTTGGCCACGATGGCTATCAGCGCCGCCGCGCACGCGCCCCAGGCGAACGCGAAGACCAGGTTCCGCCGGGGACCGGGTTCGACCCGGTCCAGCCAGCGGAAGGCGGCCAGGAGCCAGGGCACGGGCAGGACGGCGAGCCCGAGCCCGACCAGGAAGCCCTGGGTGCCGGTCTGCCGGCGCACCAGCGCCAGGATGACCAGGCCGGACAGTGCCAGCAGCGTGATCAGCGCCCCGTAGCGCACCCACCGGCGCTGCCACCAGTGCGGGTGCGTTCCGCTTCCGGGGCCGGGTGAGTAGCTCGGGTACGGAGGACTGATGGCCACGGCATCGACCCTAACGGTGACCGGGGGAGGGGCTGTCGGCTGGTTCAGGCCTGGCGGTCCCGGTGCGGTACGCGGCGGAAGAGCAGATCGTTCACCACGTGCCCCTTGTCCAGCCCCTGTCCCTCGAAACGGGTCAGCGGCCGGAACGGGGGACGCGGCGCGAAGCCGCCGTCGGCCCGGGTGTTCTCGAAGTCCGGGTGCGCGGTGAGCACCTCGAGCATCTGCTCGGCGTACGGCTCCCAGTCGGTCGCGCAGTGCACGACCGCGCCGGGCTTCAGCCGGCTCGCGGCCAGCGTCAGGAACTCGGGCTGGATCAGCCGCCGCTTGTGGTGCCGCTTCTTCGGCCAGGGGTCGGGGAAGTACACCCGCAGCCCGTCCAGCGAGTCGGGCGCGAGCATCTCCCGGAGCAGGATGATGGCGTCGCCGTTGGCCACCCGGACGTTGGACAGCCCCCGCTGGTCGGCGAGGTTGAGCAGGTTGCCCTGACCCGGGGTGTGCACGTCCACCGCGAGGATGTTGGTGCCGGGGTCGCCGGCCGCCATCAGCGCGGTGGCCTCGCCCATCCCGAACCCGATCTCCAGCACGACGGGACCGCCGTCGCCGAACAGCTCGCCGAGGTCGATGACGCGCTGCCCGTCGATGTCCAGCCCCCACTTGGGCCACAGCCGCTGCAGGGCGTCGGCCTGCCCCGCCGTGACCCGGCTCCGCCGCGGCTGGAAGCTGCGGATCCGCCGCTCGAAGTGCGACCCGGCCGGGTCGGCCCTGGGCCCGTCGGGGAACCGCGGCTCCCCCTTGGCCCGGCTGTGCCGCACGGACACACCGGGGACGTGCGAGGGCCGCGGCGCGGCGGCGGCCACGGGCCGGGGGGCTTCGGGGAGGTTCAGGGAGTCAGACACAGTGACACCGATTTTACGGCGGCGGCGGGATTTCCCGGGACGGCGCCCGGGGCCCGCGAGCGACGTCACAGCGCACCGAGCATGTCCAGCGCCCGGCGCCCGACCTCCCTGCCGATCGGCAGCGAAGCGGTCGCCGCGGGGGACGGGGCGTTGAGCACGTGCACCGCACGGCTCCCCTCCCGGATCAGGAAGTCGTCCACCAGCGTTCCGTCCCGCAGCACCGCCTGCGCCCGCACCCCGGCGGGGGCGCGCACCAGATCGGCCTCCTCGGCGGCCGGCAGCAGTCTGCGCACCGCCGTCAGAAACGCCCTCTTCGACACCGACCGGCGCAGCTCCCCGGCCCCGTACCGCCAGTGCCGCCGGGCGATCACCCACGAGCCGGGCCACGCCACCGTCCCGGCCAGCTCCCCGGGCCGTACGACACCCCAGCCGTACCCCTCCCGGGCCAGGGCCGGGACCGCGTTCGGCCCGATGTGCACGCCTCCGTCGATCCCCCGGGTCAGATGCACGCCGAGGAACGGGAACGCCGGATCGGGCACCGGGTACACCAGGCCGCGCACCAGCTCCGGGCGCGCCAGCTCGTAGTACTCGCCCCGGAACGGCACGATCCGCACCCCGGGCTCGTCCCCGGTGAGCCGGGCCACCTCGTCGCAGTAAAGCCCGGCGCAGTTGACCAGCACCCGGCCCCGCACGACGTCCCCGGACGCGGTCAGCACGGCCACGCCCCGCTCCGGGCGCCGGTCCACCCGGACCACCCGCGCGCCGTACCGGATCTCCGCGCCCGAGGCCCGCGCGAGCTGCCGGGCCACGCCCACGAAGTCGCACACCCCGGTCGTGCCGACGTGGATCGCGGCCAGCCCGCGCACCTCCGGCTCGTACTCGCCGATCTGCGCGGCGCCCAGCTCGCGCACCGGGATCCCGTTCTCCCGGCCGCGCTGGACGAGTGCGTGCAGCCGGGGCAGCTCGTCCCGCTCGGTGGCCACGATCAGCTTCCCGGTGACGGCGTGCGCGATGCCGTACTCGGCGCAGAACTTCACCATCTCGGCCGCGCCGCGCACGGCGAACCGCGCCTTGAGCGAGCCCGGGCGGTAGTAGACGCCGCTGTGGATGACGCCGCTGTTGCGCCCCGTCTGGTGCCGGGCCGGGCCCGGCTCCTTCTCCAGCACGGTCACCCGCGTACCCGGCGCCGCCCGCGTGATCGCGTAGGCCGTCGACAGGCCGACGATCCCGCCTCCGATCACCAGCACGTCGCAGTCGTACGCACCCTCACGCACCCGCACCACCTCCCGGCTCCGATAGTGCACTGCGCCACTGACAACGCCTTCAAACCCGGACCGGACGGTTCTACGCAGGGGCGACCAGCAGGGGCCGCGCCCGCTCCCGCAGCTCCACCACCCGTGGCTCGTCGCCGTACGGCTCCAGCCGGTGCAGCAGGTCCTTGACGTACTCGGTGGTCCGCGCGGACGAGATCCGCCCCGCCACCTCCACGGCCCGCACCCCCTGCTCGCAGGCGGCGTCCAGGTTGCCCGACTCCAGCTCGGCGACGGCCGAGACCACCAGGCGCAGCCCGTGCGACCGCACGAACTCCTCCGTCGGCTTCGACAGCGCCTGTTCGGTGAACCGCCGCACCTGGCGCGGCGCCTTCAGATCGCGGTAGCACTCCGCCGCGTCCGCGGCGAACCGGTCATAACCATAGAAACCAAGCCACGAAGGGTCGTTGTCACCGTCCCTGGATCGTTCGAGCCAGCTCTCCGCCGCCTTCAGGGCCGCCCCCGCGGCCGGCGCGTCCCCCGCGCGCGCGTGGGCCCGCGCCTCGACCAGCCGGAAGAAGCTCATGGTGCGGGCGGTCGCCAGCCCCCGGTTGCGCTCGAGCGCCGCCTGCGCCAGGTCGACGCCCTCGTCGCCGAAGCCCCGGTACGTCGCCTGCAGCGACATGGAGGCCAGTACGTAACCCCCGAGCGGGACGTCCGCCGCCGCCCGGGCGAGCCGCAGCGCCTGGATGTAGTACCGCTGCGCCGCCTCCTGCTGCCCGGTGTCGAAGGCCATCCAGCCGGCCAGTCTGGTCAGTTCGGCGGAGGCCCCGAACAGCGCGCGGCCCACCTCGTCGGAGTAGGAGCCGAGCAGCAGGGGCGCCGCCTCCACCCGCAGGCACTCCGGCACCATGGACGAACGCCAGTCGCCGCCTCCGTACTTGGAGTCCCAGCGCCTGGCGTCCTCGGCGGCCTCCCGCAGTTTCTGCACATCGCTGTGGCCGACTTTTATCGGTGCTCCGGAGCTCTCGGCGGTGTTCGCCTCCCGTGCGACCGAGCTGTCGGCGGGGGTTATCAGCCATCGTGACGCGGGCGTCGCGTACGCGCTCACCGCGAACGATCCCGCGAGGGACTGCCAGATGCCGCCGGCGCCGGCCCGGCGCCCGGCGAGGTCGAGCCGGTACAGCTCGGTGGCGGACCTCACCGCCTGCCCCACGTCCCGTGGGAAGGCGAGGCCCACTTCGGGTGCGGGGTCCGCGTCCGCCAGGCCTATCTCGTGCAGCGGCACCGGGCGGCCGAGCTTCTGTCCGATGGCGGCCGCGATGAGGTGCGGCGCCGCGCCCTGCGGCACCATCCCCTTCGACACCCAGCGCGCCACCGAGGTCTTGTCGTAGCGAAGCGTCAACCCGCGCTGGGCGCCGAGGTCGTTGACGCGCCGCGCGAGTCCCGCGTTGCTGATTCCCGCGAGGGCGAGAACGGTGCCGAGCTTTTCGTTCGGCCCGCGTTGCTCCCTGGACATGCGCCACCCCTCGACACAGACGGCTGCCGCGCTGGCATAACCGTGCGGCATTCGTAAACCCAGCGTAGTTCGCCGCATCCCAAGCGTTAAGGGGCATTGTTCCGGATGGCGGGATTGTGGTCCGTACGGGAGTACGGCCCTGTACGCACCGTGCACGGGGCGTCGCGACGTGCCCCCGCACGTGTGGCCGTGCGCCCGTCCGTGCGCTCTTCTCCGGCCATCCGGCAAGCGGTTCCATGGTTGTCGCGTGGGTCGGCCCGCTGTACTGGATCCAGTGGGCTGGGGGACACCGCCGCCTTCATCCCCGCGGGTGGCGGACCGGTCCGGGAGGCGATGACCGCCTCCCGGACTGTGCGCGTGCCCGCGTCGGCGGGCGTTGCGCAGGCCTGTACGGAGCGTGCTCAAACCTCCGCGGCTGTCCCCGATTTGGCTGAAAACAGGCCCTGCCCAGGATGAGCGATTACCGCTCCCACCACGGCAGTTGAGGGCGCGAAAGGCGTTCTCGGGGCGCATAGAGGGGCGCATTCGCGTCGCACCCGTCGTGCCCGTCTCCACCGGCCGCCGGTCGCCCGGGAGTTCACCCGTCGGCCCGCAGCCGGTACTCTGCCGCCCCTCGCGGACCCGTCGCCCGGTTTCCCTCGATCGAAGGCGGCGTCGCCGCGCCTCCGTGGCGCGTTCTTCATGGCAGCATGGGGACCCGGTTCGTACGGTGCAGTGGTTGTCCACGCTGTGTGGAGGCGTCGATGCGGTGGTTGGTGGGTTGGAGCAGCACCGCCGCTGCCGTCGCCGGAATCGGCTCAGCGGGCGCCACCGGACACGACGGCGAGACGCTGCACCCGGTCGGCTCCCAGCTCCTGTGGGGCGACCCCGACCCGCTGTGGGCCGTCGGCGACTGGCGCCCCGACGAGGTGCGCGTGGTCCACGCCGACGGGCAGAACCGCATCGCCGTCCTCGGCACCTGCGGCGCCACCGACGAGGAGCTGCGGCGCGGCCTGTTCACCGCGCGCGGGGGCGCACTGCGCCATCTGACCGCCTGGCCCGGAAGCTACACGGCCGTCGTCCAGGTGGGCCGCCGCATCACCGTCTGCGGCGACCTCGCCGGCGCCCGCCCCGTCTTCCACACCCCCTGGGACGGCGGCACGGCCTACGCCACGGCAGCGCTGCCGCTCGCCGACCTCGTCGAGGCCAACCTCGACTTCGGTCACCTGGCCGCCCTGCTCGCCGCCCCCGACGTGCCGGCCGCGTTGCGCGACACCACCCCGTACGAAGGCGTACGCCGCGTACCGCCGGGGCACGCCCTGGTACTGCGCGCCGGAGCGCGCGAGATCACCGGCTACGAGCCGGTCGCCTCCCTCGCGGTCGCCGCGCCCCCCGCCGACCCGGACCGCGCGGTGGACGCCGTACGCGACGCCCTCGTCGAGGCGGTTCGCGCGCGGCTGTCGGCGCCCCGGCACGTACCCGGCCTCGACCCCGGACCGGTGCCCGGCATGGGACCGGCCGAGCGGCGGGCCGCGCGCGGGATGCCCGTGCCCGGCATCGGCGCCGACCTGTCCGGCGGACCGGCCTCCGGCACGCTGGCCCTGCTGGCCGCCGGACTGCCCGGCAGGCCCGGCACACTGCTCGGCCACGGCACCGGCGCCGGGGAGCGGCTGCTCGCCGTCACCTTCAACGACCTGGCCGTCGGCGGCCGCGAGTCCGAGGTCGAACGCGCCGGCACCCTCGCGGCCAACCCGCGCCTGCACCACGTCGTGGTCACCGGCGACGAGCGGACCCTGCCGTACGCCGACCTCGACGGTCCCCTCACCGACGAGCCCGGCCCGTCCCTGGTGACGGCCGCCCGCCACCGCGCCCGCCTCGCCGCGGGCAGCGCCGACCACTTCACCGGTCACGGCGCCCGCCAGGTGCTGGACGCCCACCCCGCCCGCCTCGCCGACCTCCTCATGGACCGCAAGCGCCGCCACCTGGTCCGGCCCGTCGCGGCGCTCGCCCGGGCCGACGGCTCGGTGATGGTCCCCGCGCGCGTGTACGGCGCCGCCCGGCGGCTGGCCCGCACTCCGTACCGGACGGGCCTCGAACTGCTCGCCGAGCGGCTGATGCGCCACCGCTTCGACGAGCCGAAGGGCGCGGTCGGCGCCTCCCTCGCCGGTCTCGCCTGGGCCAGACCCGGGCCGGCGGCCCGCTGGCTGACCGGGGAGGCACTGGCTGAAGTATCGGTTCTGCTGCAGGGGGAGGCGGACCGCTCCGCCCTCGGCTCCGCCCAGCGCCCCGGCGACTACCGCGCGCGTGCCGCCCTCGCCCGCCACGCCGCCGACCTCCGCGTCCTGGAACAGGCCGCCGAGGTCCGCTCCCAGCGACTGCACGCGCCCTTCCTCGACAACCAGGTCGTCCGTGCCTGCCGCGCCCTCCCCGAGGCCCTGCGCGTCCAGCCCGGCGCCCGCTCCGCCGTCCTGCGCCGGGTCCTCGAAGGCGCCGGCGTCACCGACCTCCCGCCCGGCTGGGGCGCCCCGCCCCACGGCTCCTCGGCGGCGGCCACCCGCGCGGGCCTGCGCCTCGCCGCCGACGACCTCATGGACCTCTTCGCCACGCCCCTGCTGGCGGACGCGGGCCTGGTGGAGGCCCGGGTGGTGCGCAAGGCCGTCCGCGCCGCCGCGACGGGCGAGCCCCTGCCCCTCGACGGCCTGGCCGACCTGACCTCCCTCGAACTCTGGCTCCGCCGCCTCCTGGCCCGCCGGGGCACCTGCTGGACCGGCACCCCGGCCCGCGCCCGGGCGGTCCCCTCCGGAATCCAGCCCCGCCGCAACGCCCTCGCCTCCGGCGCCTGACCGGCACCCGGGCACCTGCGCCGCGGCGGGGCACCCGCGGCGCGGCACCCGCACCGTGGCCGCGGGCGCGTGGGCCCGCGTGGCCTGCGGGCGTGTCGCGGGGGTCGGAGGCCTTCCGGTGGTGGCTCGGGCGGGGGCGCGGCCGCGGGTATCCGGGCGTGGCGGCTGCGGGGACCGGGCCCGCACGGCTGCGGGCATGCGCGCCGGCGAGGGCGGCACGGGCGGGTGCGGCGGTACCTCTTCGGCGCGGGTACGCGATCCGCCCCCGGCCCACCGTCGCTCAGGACGCCGGGCGAACACCAGCGGCGAAGTCCCGAGCAGCGCTCAGAGCGGACAGCACCGGTCCGGCGTCCCGACCCCGCCAGACGCCCTCAGCAACTGAACCGCGCCTCGGCCCAGTCGGCCAGCGCCACCCGGTCAAGCCCCGCGCCCCGCGCCGACACCTCCAGCCGTACCGTGCCGCGCCCGGTGAGATCGACATGCACCGGCACCGCCGCGTCCCGCCCCGCGACCACCCCGGACCGCCACACCAAGACCCCGTCGGCGTACACGGCGAAGACGGCCCTGCCGAGCCCGAGGGCCATGTCGTCGACGCCGACGAGGGCGTCATAGGCGGTGCACGGGCGATTGAGGTCGACGACGACGGATGAGCTCCCGTGCACGGACACGCCACGCGCGTACCGCTTCCCGCCGACCGACATCCCGTACCGCTGCCACACCCAACTGCTCCGCCACAGCCGCATCTCCGGCACGGTCCCGTCCCCGTCGGCGTCGTAACGCAGGCGGCTCCACTCGTAGACCACGGGAGCCGGGGCTGGAGGGGGAGCCGTGGTCGGGGCGGCCGTCGGGGACGGCTCAGGACTCGGCTCCGACGTGGGCCGCGGAGCACCCGTCGGCCCCGGCGCGGGCGCGGAAGCGGGAGGCGAGGAGACCGGCGCCGGCGCCGAGCCCGTCCTGAAGACCGGCGCCACCGGCTGGGCGGCGGGCGGCTTCTTCCCGGTCGGCGACGGAGCGGGCGGCGAAACGGGCGCGGGTGACGAGACCGACGGCGGCGGTGTCCGCAGGACGGGAGCGGACGGCGCCGGCCCGGCCACCTCCAGGGCCGGACGGCCGTCGTTCACCAGGGCCAGCGCCACCGCGGCCGCGGCCACCGCGACCACACCGGCCGCGATCCCGGCCTTCACCGGCGCGCCGAGCCCCTCGGCGGCGGCCGCGCCCCCGCCCGCACCCGATCCCGCGGAGGCCCCGCCGGCCGCGGAGGACCCCCCGGCCGCTGCGGCACCCGCCGCACCCGCCCCGGCGCCACCGGCGATGACCGCGAGGGCCTTCCCGTACCCGGCGGCCCCGAACCAGCCGATGACCGCGACCGGCACCACGGCGGGGATGCCGCCCGCGACCTCCTCGATCTGCGCGGCCGCCAGCCGGCACCTGGCGCACTCCTCCAGGTGCTTGCGCAGTCCCCGTTCGGCACGCAGCCGCAGCTTGCGGCGGGCGTAGGTGCCGAGTTGGTCGGCGTAACGGGCGCACTCCTCGTCACCGGTCAGCGCCGCGCTCACATGGGCCTGCAGATAGGCCTGCCGCAGTCCCTCCCGGGCCCGGTTCGCCAGCACCCGGGTGCCGTTGGCGTCCAGTCCGAACAGGACGGCCACCTCACCGGGCGACTCGTCCTCCACCTCGGTGTGCCACAGCACCGCCTGCCAGCGCTCGGGCAGCGAGCGGAAGGCCCGCAGCGCCATGGACTGCTCGGCGTCGTGCAGCGCACGGACGTCCGCGCCCACGTCCACCGCCTCGTCGCCGGCGCCCTGGGCGGGCCGTGCCGCCTGCTGGGCGAAGACGGCGAAGTCGTCGACGAGTTGCTCGCGCCGGGCGGACCTGGCCCAGTGCGCGGCCACGCGCCGTACCGACGTGAGCAGATAGGCGCGCACGGCGTACTCGGGCCCCGCGCCGCCCCGTACCGCCTGCAGCATGCCGGCGAAGACCTCGGCGGTGAGGTCGTCCGCGGTGTGCGCGTCGCGGCAGCAGGTACGGGCGTAGCGCCGCACGGCGTCCGCGTGCCGCCGGTACAGCTCCTCGTAGGCGGAGTCGTCCCCCGCGCGCATCCGGTGGATCAACTCGCCGTCCGCGGGCGGCGTCCGGCGGTGTGCGGGGACCCTGCCGTCCCGCTGGGCGGGCACGCCCGCTTCGGCGCCCGCTTCGGCCGGGCCGCCCTGCTTCGGCACCTGGGGCGAGGTCAGCCCGCCGGCCTCGGATTCGCCGTCACCACGCGACTCGTCCCACCCGTCAGCGCCCATCGCGCAAAGCCCCCGAAACCGGCAAAGCCCAACCCGTCACCGGCTCAGGGTGCCACAGCACCCTTCCCGGCAGTACCGGGCGTCACCCGAACGAGAAATTCGGTCACCGGGCTCCCAGTTGGCACGACGCCACGCACGCCACGCGGGCCACCCGCACCACCCGGCCGCGATGGCGCACGGGTGGCGCGGGTCCGGAACAAGATCCCGCCGAAGCCGAAGCCGAAGCCGAAGCCGAAGCCGAAGCCGAAGCCGAAGCCGAAGCCGAAGCCGAAGCCGAAGCCGAAGCCGAAGCCGAAGCCGAAGCCGGGGGCCGGACGGCCACCGCTACACCGGCCGGGACCGGAGCCCCTCCAGCAGGATGTCCAGCAGCCGCGCCGAAGCAGCGGCCTGCTGCGCCGCGTCCGGCAGCGACGGAGCCGCCGTGGCGATCACGAGCAGCACGTCCGCCACGGACACGTCCGTCCGGAGCTCGCCCGCCTCCCGGGCCCGCTCCACCAGCTGCCCGACGACCTCCAGCAGGGCGCCGACCCCGGCGTCGTCCGCCACGGCCGCGGACGCGCCCTCCGGCACCAGCCGCAACTCGCCGGTCCCCGGCTGCACCCGCTGCTGCGGCACCCGGAGCTCATCGCCCGAGCCGCCCGAACCCGGCGCGACGACCAGCCCGACCGGGCCGTCCGAGTCGCCGGTGCCGGCGGAGCCGACCCGCAGCACCTGCGGCGGCAGCAGCCGCCCCGCACCCGACGCCACGGACGTCCGCAGGAAGCGGGACAGCGCCGACCACGGCTCGTCCTCCTGCCCGAGAGCGGTCCGCGCCTGCTCGGTCAGCCGCGCGGTCTCCTCCTCGGCTATCCGCCGGACCAGCACGTCCTTGCTCGGGAAGCGCCGGTACACCGTGCCGACCCCGACCCGCGCCCGCCGTGCCACGTCCTCCATCGGCGCGCCGTAGCCCAGCTCGCCGAACACCTCACGCGCCGCTCGCAGCACGTGCTCCAGGTTGCGCTGTGCGTCCACCCGCAGCGGCGTCGTGCGCGCCGAGTCCGCGCGCCCGTTGCCCCCCGCCGCGCTCACCGGCGTGCCGCCCGATGCGAGTGCGGCTGCCGACGACCAATGAGTGTCCTGAACATGCATGTGTTCCCCCGGTAAATGACGTCTCCCCCCGGAGACTCTCCCCGCCACTGATTCCGGAGTGCGCGGACCCGGCAACGGTCCCTGACCGGGACCGCCCTTCGCGGACCCGTTCGGCCACATCCCCTACACCCCGTCGACACACGAACATAGTTGAGAGGCAGTCAATTCAGAAGGGGCAGGTTCCGCACAGTGCGCCCCTCGATCGGAGTACGGGTCAGTTACGCCCCGATAACGCACCTTCACCCCCTCTCGCACGCCCCTGCTGACCTGCCCGCTTTCTCCCCGGCCCGGCGGCGCGCACCGGCGCGCACACACCCGCTCGCCGGTCACACAAATTGCCGGGGCTGTGGACAAACAACAGCTACGGGTGCGTCATGGGATGGTGAAGGAACGTGCGCGCATTCTGGTTGTCGGCGGCGGCTACGTCGGGATGTACACGGCCCTGCGCCTGCAGCGGAGGCTGAAGCAGGAGCTCAGGCGGGGGGAGGTCGACATCACCGTCGTCACTCCCGACCCCTACATGACGTACCAGCCGTTCCTCCCCGAGGCGGCCGCGGGCTCCATCTCCCCCCGCCATGTCGTCGTACCGCTGCGCCGCGTCCTGGACCACTGCCACATCGTCGTCGGTGAGGTCACCTCCATCGACCACGCGGTGCGCACCGCCGCCGTCACCACCCTCGCCACCGCCGACGAGGGCAGGGCCGCCGAACTCATCGGCTACGACGAACTCGTCCTCGCCCCCGGCTCGGTCGCCCGCACGCTGCCCATCCCCGGCCTCGCCGAGTACGGCATCGGCTTCCGGACCGTCGAGGAGGCCATCGGGCTGCGCAACCACGTCATCGAGCAGATGGACATCGCCTCCTCCACCCGCGATCCCGCGGTCCGCGACGCCGCACTCACCTTCGTGGTGGTCGGCGGCGGCTACGCCGGGGTCGAGGCGCTGGGCGAACTCCAGGACATGGCCCGCTACACCGCGCGCTACTACCACAACGTCCGCCCCGAGGACATGAAGTGGATCCTCGTCGAGGCCTCCGACCGCATCCTGCCCGAGGTCGGCGAGGAGATGGGCCGCTACACCGTCACCCAGCTGCGCCGCCGCAACATCCAGGTCCTGCTCGACACCCGCCTGGAGTCCTGCGCAGACCGCGTCGCCGTCCTCAGCGACGGCCAGCGCTTCCCGGCCCGCACGCTCGTGTGGACGGCCGGCGTCAAACCGCACCCGCTGCTCGCCGCCACCGACCTGCCCCTCGACGCGCACGGCCGCCTGAAGTGCACGGCCGAGCTGGCCGTCGACGGCGCCCCGCACGCCTGGGCCGCGGGCGACGCCGCGGCCGTCCCCGACGTCACCGCGGCCCAGCCCGGCACCCACACCGCGCCCAATGCCCAGCACGCCGTCCGCCAGGCCAGGACCCTCGGCGACAACATCGCCCACGCGCTGCGCGGCGAGCCCCTGGAGACGTACGCGCACAAGTACGTCGGCTCGGTGGCCTCCCTGGGCCTGCACAAGGGCGTCGCCCAGATCTACGGGCGCAAGCTGAAGGGCTACCCCGCCTGGTTCATGCACCGCGTCTACCACCTCAGCCGGGTGCCCACCTTCAACCGCAAGGCCCGGGTCCTGGCGGAGTGGACCCTCGCCGGTCTCTTCAAGCGGGAGATCGTCTCGCTCGGTTCACTCGAACACCCTCGCGCGGAGTTCGAACTCGCGGCCGGGGGAAAGCCTCCTCACAGCCCCTCCGACGACCCGAAGGGGCCGTCCTGACCTGACCCGGGAACTCCACGGGCCGCCCCCGGCGTCTGACGAATATCGCCGCGGACGACGGCCACCTGCCAGACTGCCCCACGTCCTCGGACGGGCACCCGCCCGCCCTCAGCACACACGAGGCTTTGCCCACTGTGAACTTCACGCGCTGGAGCACCCGGCTCCCCGGAACGCAGCGCCGCGCCGCCGCGCGGACCGACACCGCGGTCCCACCGGACCGCCGGGGGGAAGGCTCGGTGCCCGCGGCCCGCGCCGGCCGGCCGGTCGACGGTGCGCCGCCCGTGCCCGCCGTCGACGAACTGCCCGCCCGCGAGGTCCTCGACCGCGTCCCGGCCCTGGTCGCCCTCGTCCACGGCCCCGACCACCGCATCGCCTACGTCAACGACGCCTACACCTCGGCCTTCGGCGTGCGGACCCCGGGCCACCCCGCCCGCGAAGCGCTCCCGGAACTCGCCGAACTCGGCCTGCTCCCGCTTCTCGACCAGGTGCTGCGCAGCGGCAGACCGCGCACGCTGAAGTCCCGCAAGGCCGTCGACGGCCGCTCCTACACCTTCACCTGCACCCCGGTGGCCGAGGACGACGACCGGGACGCGGGCGTACTGGTCTTCGCCACCGATGTCACCGACCACGCCGAAGCCGCCGAACGCCTGCGCGCCAGCGAGCGCCGCCAGCGCGAGACCGCCGTCACCCTGCAGCGCTCCCTGCTCCCGCAGGAACTGGAACAGCCCGACGACCTGCGTATCGCCGCCACCTACCAGCCCGGCGGCACCGAGGCCGCCGTGGGCGGCGACTGGTACGACGTGATCACCCTCGGCGGCGGCCGCACGGCCCTCGTCATCGGCGACGTCATGGGCAGGGGCGTGCGGGCGGCCGCGGTCATGGGCCAGCTCCGCACGGCCGTGCGGGCCTACGCCCGCCTCGACCTCCCGCCGCACGAGGTACTGCAGCTCCTCGACGGCCTCGCCGCCGAGATCGACGCCAACCAGATCGCCACCTGCGCCTACGCCGTCCACGACCCCAACGAGGGCCGCCTGGTGTACGCGTCCGCGGGCCACCTGCCCATCCTGGTCCGCGACGAGAACGGCACGGTGCTGCGGGCCGACGAGCCCACCGGCCCGCCGCTCGGCACCGGCGGCTGGGTGCACGCCTCCGGCTCGATCGCGCTGGGGCCCGGCTCCACGGCGGTCCTCTACACCGACGGCCTGGTCGAGCGCCGGGACGAGGACCTGGACGAGGGCATCGCGTCCCTGGAACGCGCCCTGTCCGGCGCGACCGGCACGCCCCAGGTCGTCTGCGACCGGCTGGTCCGCTCGGCCGGCGTCACCGCCGACCACGACGACGACGTGGCCGTCCTCGTCCTCCAACACCCCGCCCGCAGGGGCCCCGAGGGCGACCTCTTCCGCAACGCCGCCCTGGAACTCCTCGGCGGCGTGGAAGCGGCCCCCCGGGCCAGAGCCTTCGCCTCCGGCGTGCTGACGAGCTGGCGGTTCCCCGCCGACCTGCACGACCTGGGCGTCCTCGCCACCAGCGAACTGGTCGCCAACAGCCTCCAGCACGGCACACCCCCGATGCGCCTGCGTCTGCGCCGCACCGACCGCCGCCTGATCATCGAGGTCACCGACGGCGACGACCACCTCCCCCGGCGCCGCCAGGCGGAACCGGCGGACGAATCGGGCCGGGGCATCGCCATCGTCGCCACCATCGCCTCCAACTGGGGCTCACGAAGAACCCCGGGCGGCGGCAAGGCCGTGTGGTGCGAGTTCCTGCTGCCGAAGGGCTAGCGGCCGTTCGGCAGCGGTTCGGACACTCGCCGGCACGTGCCGGGCGCCCCGGCCGACACCGGCGCCGGATGCCTACGCTTCCGCGGCGACCGGCTCGGCAGCCGCGCCCCGGGCCACGACCCGGCTCCCGGAGACAGCCCAAGGCTGGTCCTGCGCGGCGGTCAGCCCACGGCCCAGCCGCAGCGCCAGCACGGTGATCCCCAGCGAGAACAGCAGGAACGTCACGATGTACGGCGCGTGCAGCGAGGCGCCGAGCGGCCCGCCCACCGCCGGCCCGACCGCCAGCGCCAACTGCTTGACCAGGGCGAAAGCCGAGTTGTACTGCCCGGCCATCCCCTCCGGCGCCAGATCCGCGACCAGCGGAGCGACCGTCGGCGACAGCATCGCCTCGCCCAGACCGAACAGCGCGTACGTCGACACGAACGCGGCCGTGGCCATCTCCTGGCTGCCGTGTCCCAGCCCGGCGTACCCCGCGGCGAGCCACGCCACGGCCCAGACCAGCCCCACAGCGGCGATCACCCGCGACCGCCGGCGCCGCTCGACGAACTTCAGCACGGCGAACTGCGCGACGACGATCATCATCGTGTTCGCGGCCAGCGCCGTGCCGAGCGCCGAGGTCGATATCCCGGCGGCCTCCACGCCGTACGCGCTCAGCCCCGACTCGAACTGTCCGTAGCAGGCGAAGAACAGCACGAAACCCAGCAGGCACAGCTGCACCATCGCCCGGTTCCCGAGCAGCCGCTTCCAGCTCCCGTTGGCTCCACCGGACGGCGCGTCGGCGATACGCGGCGAGTGCGGCATCCGCACCGTCGCCATTACCGCGACCAGCAGCAGGAACATCCCCGCCTCGATCGCGAACAGCACGGTGAAGGAGGAGACGCGGGTGGTGTCGACGAGGTGGCCGCCTATCAGGCCACCGACGCCGAGCCCCAGGTTCTGCAGGAAGAACTGCATCGCGAAGGCGCGCGACCGGGTCTCCGCCGTCGAGCAGTCCACGATCATCGTCGCCAGGGCGGGCTGCATCACGGCCTGTCCGGCGCCGAGCGCGGCGGCGGACAGCAGTACGGCGCCGGAGCTGCCCGCGAGTCCCAGGCTCAGCGCACCAAGCGCGGCGGTGACCAGGGCGGCGAGCAGGACCGGCAGCGGGCCGCGGCGCACGATCGCGCGGCCGGCGAACGGCAGCACTATCAGCGCGGCCACGGCGAAGACGGCGAGCACGAGACCCGCGGTCATGGCCCCGAGACCCCGCACCTGCGCCACGTAGACGTACAGGTAGGGGACCGTGAAGCCGAGCCCGAAAGCGCTGAGTGCGTTGCCCACGTGGATCCGGCGCATCGCTGCGCCCATCGCCCTGGTCACGTTCACCTCTCTCAGAAGTTAGGAGTGAAGACTTCGAAGCTAAAGTTCGAAGCTAAAGACTACACATCCAAGGACTTCAAGGCAAAGGGACATCGTGAGATACTGCGGCCATGGCCGACACGCCCGGCGTCACAGAGCCGACCCTCGAAGAACAGATCGCCGCCTACCAGCGCGAGTTCCGGGACCTCGACCCCCAGGTCGAGAAGATCGTGTCGGCGCTCTCCCGGCTGAACCGCCGCATGAACGTGGCGTACGGCCGCCAGACCGCCGACCTCGGGATCAGCAACGCCGAGTGGGAGGTCCTCAAGGCGCTGGTCCTCTCCGGTGCTCCGTACCGCATGGGGCCGAGCGAGCTGGCCAAGCGGCTCGGTCTCACGCCGGCCGCCATGACCCACCGCATCGACCGCATGGTCACGGAGGGCCTGGTCACCCGGGAGCGTGACGAGAACAACCGCGTACGGGTGATCGTGGAGCTCACTCCCGAGGGCAGGGAGAAGTGGCTGGAGGCCATGCGCCTCGCCACCGTCTTCGAGGAGGAGTTGCTCCAGGACCTCAGCCCCGCCGAGCGCATGGTGCTCGGCGAGGTGCTGACCAGGCTCCTGCGCCGGGTGGAGCACGCCCAGCCGGACGCCGGCGGCCGGCTCAGCGACCTGGACTGAGGTCCCGCAAAAGTTCTTGACAGGGGTGCTTGACACCCACCTGTCCGATCCGTAAAGTTCTCCGGGTTGCCGCGGAGCCGTAACGGTTCCCCGACGACACCTCCGCCGCTACGAGCGGCACCCTCACACCACCAGCACGATCTCCCTACGGGATTGATTTCGGCATGCCGGAATTCAATTCGAATAGGGACTCGGCGGCCCGATTGGGAATCGCCGGGCGGATCCGCTAAGGTTTGAGACGTCGGAACGGCCCAACGGCCGCGAGGACAAGCCCCGCTGACTGGGGGTCAGACGCCGAAAGGATCTGATAGAGTCGGAACCGCCGGAAAGGGAAACGCGGAAGCGGGAACCTGGAAAGCGCCGAGGAAATCGGGTCGAGAAAAGATCTGGTAGAGTCGGAAACGCAAGAACGAAGGGAAGCGCCCGGAGGAAAGCCCGAGAGGGTGAGTACAAAGGAAGCGACCGTTCCTTGAGAACTCAACAGC
>NZ_JBHTVE010000026.1:0-52507 GCF_042793175.1 Streptomyces sp. NPDC056580
CGGGCGTGCCCGGGTCGCCGGGAACCTCGTAGCCGGCCGTCACGCCGAAGGTGGCCCAGGCCCCGGCCGGGACGAAGGTGACGGTTACTGTCACGAGCGCCACACGGGCTCCGTCTCACACCCACCGCGCCGCGCCGCGCCGGTGCCGCCGACCCGGGGTGTGAGCGGCCTCGTGGTGGAGGTCGGCCGATCATGCTGGAGCGGTTGCCCCAGGAAGCCCGGGAGTGTCTCTGCGCGCCCGCGCCCTACGCCAGGCTTGATGAGTGGACCCCTCGGCCGCCCCGGGACAGCCCGGGGCGGCCGACGAGTTGCCGGACCTCAGAGCGACGTCATGACGTGCTTGATCCGGGTGTAGTCCTCGAAGCCGTACGCGGAGAGGTCTTTGCCATAGCCGGACTTCTTGAACCCGCCGTGCGGCATCTCGGCGACCAGGGCCATATGGGTGTTGATCCACACACAGCCGAAGTCGAGTCTCTTCGACATCCGCATCGCCCGCGCGTGGTCCTTGGTCCACACCGAGGAGGCCAGCGCGTAGTCGACGCCGTTGGCGTACCGCACGGCCTGGTCCTCGTCCGTGAAGGACTGGACGGTGATGACCGGGCCGAAGACCTCGTTCTGGATGATCTCGTCGTCCTGCTTCAGGCCGGAGACCACGGTCGGGGCGTAGAAGTAGCCCTGTTCGCCGACCCGGTGGCCGCCCGCCTCGATCCTGGCATGTTCGGGGAGGCGCTCGATGAAGCCGCTGACCTGGGCCAGCTGGCCCGCGTTGTTCAGCGGTCCGTACAGCACGTCCTCGTCGTCCGGCAGCCCGGTCCTGGTGTCGGCCGCTGCTTCGGCGAGGGCGGCGACGAATTCGTCGTGGACCGTCTCGTGGACCAGGACGCGGGTGGCGGCCGTGCAGTCCTGCCCGGCGTTGAAGAAGCCGCCGATCACCAGGCCCTCGACCGCCTTCGCCAGATCGGCGTCCTCGAAGATCACGGCCGGGGCCTTGCCTCCGAGTTCCAGGTGGACCCGCTTGACGTCTTTCGAGGCGCTCTGGGCGACCTGGATGCCGGCGCGTACCGAACCGGTGATGGACGCCATCGCGGGGGTCGGGTGCTCCACCATCAGACGGCCCGTCTCACGGTCACCGCAGACCACGTTGAAGATTCCGCGGGGCAGTGCCAGCTCCTCCAGGACACCGCCGATGATCTCGGCGATCAGAACGGTGGAGGCCGGGGTGGTGTCCGAGGGCTTGAGGACCACTGCGTTGCCCGCCGCGAGCGCCGGGGCGAACTTCCACACCGCCATCAGCAGAGGGTAGTTCCATGGCGCGACCTGGGCGCACACACCGACCGGCTCGCGGCGGATGACAGAGGTCATTCCCTCCATGTACTCGCCGGCCGAGCGGCCCTCCAGCATGCGCGCCGCGCCCGCGAAGAAGCGGACCTGGTCGATTGCGGGGGCGAGTTCCTCACTGCGGGTGAGGTGGAGCGGCTTGCCGGTGTCCCGGCTCTCCGCGGCCACCAGTTCGTCGGCCCGTGCCTCCATCGCGTCGGCGATCTTCAACAGTGCGCGCTGCCGTACGGACGGTGTGGTGTCGCGCCAGATGGGGAACGCCGAGGCCGCGGCCGCCATCGCAGCGTCCACGTCCGCGGCCCCGGAGAGCGGGGAAGTCGCGTAGACGTCACCAGTGGTGGGGTCCACCACATCGAGCGTGCGGCCGTCCGAGGCGTCCGCGAACGCACCGTCGATGTAGTTGCGGAAGGTGGTGCTCATGAAACGTATCCCCTGGTCAGACGGCGGCACGGGCGGACAGGTGCTCGTGGACGGCGACCCAGCGGCCGCCGTCGGCGCGGGTGAAGACGATGGTCTCCCGTTCGTGGACCGTCTCCTCGCCGGTGTGGGTGGCGACCCGGGTCTCGACGTCGTGACTGAAGACGGCCGTGTCGCCGAAGTGCTGGATCAGCTGTGCGGACGAAGTGCAGCCGAGGATCCGGAAGCCGTCCTGTTCCACCCACTGCTGCCACAGCGCCCGGTACTCGGCCGTGGAACCGAGCCGCTGCGGGGTGGTGTGGAAGACGAAGGTCGCGTCGGGGGCGAAGGCGCCGAAGTAGTCGTCGAGACGGCCCTCGGCGAAGGCGGCGACAAGCGCGTCCGCAGCGGTCCGGACCTCCTGGACGGTGGTGGTGCTCATGCACGGCTCCTGGTCACGGGCGTTCGGCGGTCGAGGCCGGAACGCAAGGCGTTCGGTTACGTAGGTGACGGCGAGGCCTCAGTGGGCCGCGGCGGGCTCGGTGGCGGTCTCCTCGGTGTCGCCGGTGATCGGCGGCACCGGGGTATCCGACGCCCGCACGAATCGGGGCCCGGCCGGCCCGTACACGGCGCGCGGTTCGGGGAACACAGCGAGCAGGGCGAGGTAGAGCACGATCGCGAGGGCGAGGCCGACCGGCAGCGAGATGTCCGTGCCGCCCGCGAGATCGCCGAGCGGGCCGACGAACTGGCCGGGCAGGTTGGTGAAGAGAAGCGCCACGACGGCGGAGACGAGCCAGGTGGACATGCCGCGCCAGTTCCAGCCGTGCGTGAACCAGTAGCGGCCGCCGCGTTGACGGCGGTTGAAGACCTGCAGAGCCTCCGCGTCGTACCAGCCGCGCCGGGTGACGTAGCCGAGCGTCATGACGATCATCCACGGCGCGGTGCAGGTGATGATCAGCGTGGCGAAGGTGGAGATGGACTGCGCGAGGTTGAGCGCGAAGCGGCCGGCGAAGATGAACGCGATGGACAGCGCACCGATGAAGAAGGTGGCCTGGACGCGGCTGAAGCGCGTAAAGACGCTGGAGAAGTCGAGCCCCGTGCCGTACAGGGACGTCGTGCCGGTGGAGAGGCCGCCGATCAGGGCGATCAGGCACAGCGGCAGGAAGTACCAGCCCGGTGAGATCGCGAGCAGTCCGCCCACGTAGTTGGGGGCGGCAGGGTCGACGTACTTCTCGGCCTTCGACGCGATGATCGACGCGGTGGCCAGGCCGAAGAGGAACGGCAGCAGGGTGGCGATCTGGGCGAGGAACGCGGCCCCCATCACCCGGCGGCGCGGCGCCCCGGCCGGGATGTAGCGGGACCAGTCACCGAGGAACGCGCCGAAGGAGACCGGGTTGGAGAGCACGATCAGCGCGGAGCCGATGAACGAAGGCCAGAACAGCGGGTCGGCCGTGGAGGCGAAGGCTCCTGGGTAACCGGGGTCGAAGTCGCCCACGAAGGCGAAGGCGCCGAGCACGAAGAGGGCCGACGCCGCCAGCACCGCGATCTTGTTGACCAGCAGCATGAACCGGAATCCGTAGACGCAGACGACCAGGACGAGCCCGGCGAAGATCGCGTACGCGATGCCGTATGTCAGGTCCGACTCCGGGACGTGGACGAGCCGGTGCGCGCCGCCGACGAGCGCGTCCCCCGAGGACCACACCGAGATCGAGAAGAACGCGATGGCGGTGAGCAGGGAGAGGAACGAGCCGACGACCCGGCCGTGCACACCCAGGTGCGCGGAGGAGGAGACAGCGTTGTTCGTGCCGTTGGCGGGGCCGAACAGCGCCATCGGGGCCAGCAGGAGCGCACCTGCCACGAGACCGAGGACGGTCGCCGCGAGCCCCTGCCAGAAGGAGAGGCCGAAAAGGATCGGGAAGGCGCCCAGCACACAGGTCGCGAAGGTGTTGGCACCGCCGAAGGCGAGCCGGAACAGATCGATCGGGCGGGCTGAACGGTCCTTGTCCGGGATCCGCTCGACACCATAGGTCTCTATCTCGGTTACCGAGGCCGTCATGGGTGCTCCACCTTCTGGTCGTGCAGGGGCGACGGTGCACAGTGTGCGGCCCGCGAATGACCAGCGACAATTGTGTCTGCCACAGAGCCGTACGCTGTTTTGTGTGGCCAGCAACAAACTCACCGTCGGCGATCTGCTCTCCTTCCCGGCGCTCCAGCTCTCCGTGAAGGCCGGCAGCGCCGGTCTGGACCGGTCCGTCTCCTGGGCGCACGCAAGCGAGCTTGCCGATCCCACTCCCTGGCTCCTGGGCGCCGAGGTGATCATGACGGCGGGCCTGGCGGTCCCCCGTACTGCGGCCGGACAGCGCGCCTACCTGGAGCGGCTGGACGACGCCGGGGTATCCGCTCTCGCCCTCTCCGCGCAGCTGCACATGCCCCCGCTGCACGATGCGTTCTTCCAGGCGGCGGAGGAGCGGGGCTTCCCGGTCCTCGAAGTGCCGCTCGCCGTCCCGTTCATCGCGGTCGCCCAGGAAGTCGCGGCCGCGGCCCAGGAGGACGCCCGGCACCGGCTGGGCGCGCAGCTCCAGGTCTTCGGCGCGCTGCGCTGGCTGGTCGCCGAGGATCTCGACACGCCGACACTTCTGCGCCGCCTCGAAGACCTGTCGGGTTACGACGTCTATCTCTGCACACCGCAGGGCCACCCGCTCCTGCCCGGTATTCCCGTGCCGGATCCCGCTGTCCTGCCCGCTTCCACCGACGCCCCGCCGACGATCCCCGGCGGATTCGTCCTCCCGGTGCCCGCGCCCGGCGGCCCGGCGGGATTTCTGGTCGCATACGAGCGTCAGGGCGCCCAGCCCGCGGGACTCGCCGTCGTCCAGCACATCGCCACGGTGGCGGCGCTGCGGCTGGCGATGATACGCAACGAGCGCGAGACGCTGCGCCGCGAGGGCGCGGAGACACTGGCCGAACTACTGCAGGAGGCGCTCGAGCCGGAGGTGGCGCGCCGCCGGCTCGCCCGGCACGCCATCGAGGGCGACACCGTACTGCTCGTGGTGCGCCACACCACCGACGAGGCGCTGCTGTCCTGTCTGCAGGACCAACCCCATCTGCTGCTCACCCGCGGTGAGGACCGCTACGTCCTCGGGCCGTCGGAACTGGCGGTGGCCGTCGGTGAGCTTCAGGCCGGGGCAGCCGGGGCCAGCCGCCCCTTCCTGCCGGGCGCCGCGCTGAAGGTCGCCCAGCGCGAGGCGCTCTGGGCGGTCGCCAAGGCCGTGGAGTCGGGTCGCCCCGTCGTCCGATACGGCGACGACGCGACGGGCCGGTGGCTGCCCGACGACCCCGCTGCCCTGACCGCGCTGGTCGAGTACGTGCTTGGCGCGGTCCTGCGCTACGACGAAACCCACGACTCCCAGCTGCTGGTCTCCGCCCGCACCTGGATGGAGCGCGACCGCCGCACCGAGACGGCCGCGGCGGCGCTCCACATCCACCCCAACACCCTCGCCTACCGGCTACGCCGTTTCGCTGCTCTCACCGACCGTGATCTGACATCGACGGGAGCCCTGACCGAGGTCTGGCTGGCGATCCAGGCAGCGGGGGCGCTTGGCCTGACCGATTGAGCACGTTCGCGGCAGGCCGGGAGGGCAGAGCGCAGCGAGCCGTCCCAAGCGGAGGGCGAGCGGGGCGACGACGCCTGACGTCACCGGACGATCCGTCGCCGGGGGCCGGGTGAGCGTGCACCTTTTTTCGGCGCTGTCACCGGTTCCCGGCCCGCCTGCCGTCCAGCAGTCCGTGCAGGTGCGCGGCGGCGTTTTGGATGGGTGGCCCGGGCGGCGGCGGGGTCAGGCGGCAGCGGGCAGGGCCCGCAGCGCCTCCCCGATGAGGGCGATGCCCTCCTCGATCTCGTGGGCGGCGCCCGCCGCGTAGCCGAGGACCAGGCCGGGCGGGCCGGGGGTGAGGCGGTGCCAGGACAGGGGGTGGGCCTTCACACCCCGAGCGAGCGCGGCCGCGGCGAGGTCGGTGTCGCGGACGCGGCTGCCGGGCCCGTCGGCGAAGGTGACCATGAGGTGCAGTCCCGCGGCCGCCCCGTGGACGCGGGCGCCGGGCAGGTGTGCCTCGACGGCCCGCACCATCACGTCCCGGCGCCTGCGGTGGCGGCGCCGGACGTGGCGCAGGTGCCGTTCGAGCTCGCCCGAGTCCATGAGCCGGGCCAGGATGAGTTGGGTGAGGATGCCGTTGCCGAGGTCGGCGTACCGCTTGGCGGTGACCAGGGCGTCGCGCAGACGCGGCGGAACCAGGAGCCAGCCGACCCGCAGTGCGGGGGCGAGCAGCTTGGAGACGCTGCCCGCGTAGCAGACCCCGTCGGGCAGGAGCGAGCGCAGTGCCGGTACGGGGGGCCGGTCGTAGCGGTGCTCGGCGTCGTAGTCGTCCTCGATCACGACGCCGCCCTCGGCCGCCCAGCACAGCAGCTCGCGCCGGCGTTCCCCGTCCAGGACCACGCCGGTGGGGAACTGGTGCGCCGGGGTCATCAGCACCGCCCGGGCCCCGCAGACCCGCAGCGCGTCGACGTCCAGGCCGCCGGCGTCCACGGGGACGGGGACGGTCGTGTGGCCGCCGTACTCCAGCTGCTGGCGCGCGCCGAGCGAGCCGGGGTCCTCGACGGCGACACTGTCGACGCCCTCGGCACGCAGCAGTTGCCCGAGCAGCCCCAGGGCCTGCGCCACACCGGCGACCACCACGACCTCGTCCGGTTCGGCGCGGATGCCGCGGTTGCGGGCCAGCCAGCCGGCAACGGCCCGCCGCAGCGCGGGCGCGCCCTGGGGGCTGCCGTAGCCGAAGTCGGCCGGGGTGACTGCGGCGAGGACGGCGCGTTCGGCGCGCAGCCAGGCGGTCCGGGGAAAGGCGGCGAGGTCGGGCACGCCCGGGCAGAGGTCGATCCGGCAGGGCAGGCCGCGCAGGGCGTCGACGAGGCCGTCGCGGTGGGGGAGGCGAAGAAGGCGTCGGGAACGGGGGTGGGGGTGCGAGGGTGGGAGGCCCGATGCCCGGCGGCGGGGGGTGACGAGGACGAGGGAGGGCCGGATGCGGAGGAGGCTGTGGGCAGGGCTGAGGAAGACGCCGCGGGCGCCGGGGCGGCGACGACCACCGTGCCGCCTGCGCCCCGGCCGGCGATCTGGCCCGACTCCGACAGCCGACGGTAGGCCTCGGTGACCACGCCCCGGGTGACCCGGAGCTCCTCGGCGAGCACGCGGCTGGCGGGGAGCCGCGTCCCGACCGGCAGCCGGCCGTCGGCGATGGCCGACCGCAGCCGGTCGGCGAGCCAGGCGGTCCGCCCGCCCGGGGGCGCGTCGGCGACGTCGAGCTGCAGGAAGTCGGAACCGAGGGAGGCACCGGGCCGAGACGGACGGCCGTCGGCCGCGCCGCCGGCCCCGCAAGCCGTACCGGCCGATCTCCCCATCGCGTCCGCTGCGGCGGTCTTGGACCCCTCGACCGACGGCTCTTTGGACCTGCCCATGGCGTCCATTGTGCGACCAGGGTGGACCCATGGACACCCCTTCCGCATCCTTCGCGCCCCTGGTCCCCGGCATGCTCGGGATGGTGCTGGTCGGCAGCAGCGTCAGCGTGTCGCACGCGCTCGTCGATGCGCCCCTGTTCACCGCCCAGGCCGTGCGCTACGCGGCCGCGACCGCGATCCTGCTGCTCCTCGCCCGGCTCGCCGGAACCCGCCCGGTCCGGCCGCGCGGCCGGGAGTGGCTGTGGCTGGCGGGACTCGCGGTGACGGGGCTGGTGCTGTTCAACGTGGCCGTGGTGCGGGGGGTCGCGCACGCGGAGCCCGCGGTGATCGCGGTCGCGGTGGCGTCGGTGCCGGTGGTCCTCGGGGTCCTGGGCCCGCTGCTGGAACGGCGCGCTCCGAGCCGGCAGGTGCTGCTGGCGGCGCCCGTGGTGGTGGCGGGCGCGGTCCTGGTGGAAGGCACGGGCCGTACGGATGCGGCCGGGGTGGCCTGGGCGGCCCTGGCCCTGGGCTGCGAGGCGGCGTTCACGCTGCTGGCGGTACCCGTGCTCGGCCGGCACACGCCGTGGGGGGTGTCGGTGCACGCGTCATGGCTGGGCGCGGTGCTGTTCACCGTCCTCGGCGTGACACGCGAAGGTCCCACGGCGGCGGGAGAGCTGACGCGAGCGCAGTGGGCGGCCGTGGGCTACCTCGCACTGCTGGTCACCGCGGTCGCCTTCGTGCTCTGGTACTCGACCGTACGCACCGTCGGTGCCGGCCGCGCGGGCCTCCTCACAGGCATCGCCCCGCTCGCGGCGGCAGCGACCGGCACGGCGACGGGCACGGGGCTGCCGGGACCCTCGGTGTGGCTGGGGATCGCGGTGGTGATCGGGGGACTGGCCGGGGGGCTGCGGGCGTCTCGGGCTCACGGCGCAGCCGCCTCCGTGGACGCCGCGCCCCGGACCGCACCCTCGCCCACGTCGGCGCGCTCCAGGTAGGCACAGGGGCGACGGCCGACAACGCTTGCCCTCCAGGTAGCTGCTGCCTCGGTAAGCAGTTATCGGTCGTGATCTCTCAAAGGAGCGGTGCGGCTTCCTCGGTGTCCGTGGCTCGCCGGCGAGTGGCGGGCACCGCATCTGGCTGTCAGCTCCTCTCCACAGCCGGTTACCGGCTGTGGAGAGGAGCGCGTGTCAGAAGGACTCGGAGGGCGAGGCCAGTGAATCGAGGTGCCTGCGCCAGGCCGCGCTCACGCTTGGGATCTTCGTGGTCAGGCCGTCTTCTTTGGTGAAGGCGAGGCCTTCGCTGTAGGCGCCGCCACCGCAGCCGTCGGGCTGGCGGGTCAGCTTGACGTCGGTGGACGCGTCGATCTTGGGACGGGTGCTCCCCTTGGGAGTGACGCGGAAGCGGACTGTGCCAAGGTGCTCATCCACGTCGTCGGGAAGGCGCAGGCTGATCCGGGTGATGTCCTCCTGTTCCAAGTGGCCCTTGCCGCATCTGCCTCCTGCGCAGAGTTCGTAGGAGGCGCCGGCCAGGTCGGTGTAGCCCCGCTGGAGGAACATCACGCCGATCTGCGAGGTGACGCCGACTCCGGCGCACGGCTTGGAGCTGCTGCACGCCGACGCGGTCATCGCCACGACGGACACGGCGGCGAGGACTGTGAGTCTCACCGTTCGTTTCACCACTTCTTGACCCCTCCGGGAAGCGCCTCTTCTGCCAGAGCGATGTCCGTGAAGAAACACCGTGCACTTGCCGTCCCAGCCGTCACTGCACTCGCTGTCGTCGCTCACCGAGTCGCAGCCAGCACTCGAGATGATGCCCTTGGCGTTGACGTGGCCGTTCGACTTCACGGTGTAGACGGGGCCGCCGGAGTCACCGGAGATCACGCACGATCCGGAGTGGTGCACTGCCCCCGGCGCGGCCGCCGCTGACCCTCCGCCAGCGGCCACCCGGCCCCGACACCCTGAACAGCCATGGACTCCCAGCCCCCACCACCCGTCCCGCGCCGGGACACCACGTTCCGTCGCAGCCCCGCGCCCACCCCGACGCGTTCCCCGGCCCCCTTTCACGGGGTGCAGGGGCGACAAGCCCCGGCCTCGTACACCGCGTCCCGGCACCGCACTCACCACCGGCTCACCGCGCACACCGCCATCACGCACAAAGTGCCAGAGGTACTCGGCGAACCGCCCGCCACCGGCCGGGGATCGCCTGCCCCGTGGCATCACCGGCCCCTTTGCCTCTTTCCCCGGCCCCCAGGCGCGGGCCCGTACACCGTGTCCCGACCCCGCCCCACCGCGCCGGGCACACCGCGTCCCGCCCTGCCCTGCCGCGCCCCCACGCCCGCCCGCGTGCCGCCGCCGTCCCCGACCCCGCCACGGTTCGGACGCCGCCGGACCCCCGCCCCCCTCAAGGCGAGTCCGGCCCCCGCTCTCCCGGACCGAAAAGGGGCATCCCCGTATAACCACCCTTCCGCACTCTCCCGCCATCACGATCCGCCCCGCGCGGGCCGACGAGCTCGACACCTATTTCGCCCTCACCCTGCTCGTCGACCTCCATCTGGCCGCCGACCATCTCCACGCTCTGAAGGACACCATCGGACAGGCCCTGGAGGACGAGAGGGGACCGTTCTCCCACGGCTTCAACCACTTCCTGTTCGCCGTCACGCCGACAGCACCCCCGCCGGCGCCGTCCACGCCGGCCGGGCCCGATGGATGCTGGAGCGGCAGATCCCCACCCACACCCGGCGCGCTCTCATCGAGCGGGTCTCCAACATCAACACCATCGCCGTCCACCCCGACCACCGCCGTCAAGGCATCGCGTCCAGCCCTGGCCCGCGTCGAGACCGACTTCCGCAACGCCGGATACCGGGCTTTGACGCTGCGCCAAGAACACGACAGGAAACGCTTCTTCACGTCCCACGGCTACACCAGCCTCCCGCGGCTCGCCATGGACCTGCCGTCCTTCGGGCTCTTCACCCACTACGACTTGGGCTGAAAGTACGCCGCTCGACCCCACCGTCACCTTCACCTCCCAGCGCGGAGTCACGACCGTCACCGGCCTCCTCGACTGACTCACCCGGCACCCACCCCCGGCCTCCGCCCCCGGCACCACCCCACCCGTCCCCCAGTCCCACGGTCCGGGGGACGGGGGCCGACGAACCGCCGTCGCCGCTTGCCGCCCTAACCCCCCGAGCCCTGGACCGTGTAGCCCGGCGCGCCCCGCACGCCAGCAGCTCACACAAGAGGCCCCATGCTGTGACCACTCCCGACCCGACCACCCCCGGCCCGGCCGCCGGGGCAGACGTGCTGGGGCAGAACCTCACCGACACACTGAACTCTCTCGCAGGCGCCGGGCAGTTCCCGCACTTCCTCAACCTGTACGGGCCGAACAACGACCGGCAGCACCAGCCCTACATCAGCGCGCACGCCTACGCCCCCTGGGTGGTCTACGACCTGGCCACCAGGAAGTTCACCGTGCCCAGCCGGAAGAGGGCCCTCAGCGGGCGAGCACTCCCAGCGCCCCCGGCGCAGCCGCCGCTGACCCACGACCAATGGCCACGCGGCCCCGGCACTCGCACGCCGTACGCCGCGCCGAGCACCCCGCGCGCTGCACGTCGGCGCACCGACCCCAGGCCGGAGTACCCGTTCGCCATCTCCGACGTCGCCCGCACCACCGCGCGGCTCCTCGACCCGGCTGGATGGCAAGAGGTCGGGTTCTGTGGCGTCACTGCCGGCGGAGGCTCCCCGCACGCACCGAACCGTCTTCGAGTTCACCGTGGACTACGAGGGCGATCTGTGCATCAGCTACCGGGCGGACCCCCGCGACGACTTCCCCGACAGCTCGGAACTACCCGAGGGCGCGTGTAGGTACGAGGAAGGCGTCTACCTCGAGCTCGCCAACGCCGCCGACGGACTCGACGCTCTCGCCGAGCGGTCCGCCGCCGCGATCCGCACCATCATCGGCTCGCACCCCAGCCCACGTCCCTGGCCGCACGGTCGACGGTGACCCCGGCCCGGGCATCACCCCCACCATCAGCTGACCCTCCGGCGACCTCGGCCCCGTGCCGCGCCGGGGCCGACCCGCGCGCCCCTGCTCACGTCCCGGTCCCGCGCCCACCCACCGCCCAGCGAGGGACCCCGCCGCCACGGCCCACCCTGGCCTCATCCCGGCCCTGCGCCGGGCGGGGGCTCGGCCGCACCCCGGCGCAGGGCCGAGCTCGACCCGCGCCCGCCCAGGTACCAGCTCGGCCCGTATCGACCACCGCTGCGAACGTCACGCCCACCCCGCACCGCGACTCCGGCCACCCTGGCAGCGCCTCACTCACCGGCCCAGGCGCCCTCGACGGCCCGGCCGGCGAAGCCGTCGGGGAAGGTGCCAGTGGGGGAGCGGCTGCCAAGGGCATCCACCGGCCCCGCAGCCAGCCCTCCAGCCGTCTGCCGCCCCGCCTCGGCGACCTGTACGGGGGTGAAACGGGCCGGGCACCCCGAGCACCCGCGGTCGGCCAGGGTCGGCAGCCGGCGAAGCGGTCGAGCCATCCGTACGGGGTCCAGGCGCAGGCCCGTCTCGCGGGCGATGTACGCGTCGGGCCGCCCGTGGGCACGCAGATGACCGGGGCCGCAGGCTGCCGTGCCCGTGCCGGGCAGAGCGACCGTCACGTATCCCCGGCTTCCACAAGGCCACCGCCCTATCGTTGGCCGATGCGCGCGCACCCTATTGTCCGTCCAGCCGATCTCGACGTCGTCCGTGACTCCTATGACCAGGTGGCCGATAACTACGCCCACATGGTGGTGACAACGGGCAGGGGCGACATCCGTCGCCATCCCTGGCTCAAGGCGTCGATCGACGCCTTCGCCGACACCGTGGGCGAGCTTGGGCCCGTCCTCAATGTCGGCTGCGGCCCCGGCACGGTGACCGGTTACCTCGCCGAACGCGGACTCGACGTATCCAGGGTCGACCTCTCTGCCCGCATGATCGAGAACGCACGCCGTCTCCAACCGCACTGCCGCTTCAGCCACCGACCTCGACCTCGCTGAAGCCTCCCTCAGAGGCGTACTCGGGTGGTGGTCCCTGTTCAACCTCTCCCGCGATGTCCCTCCCCAGGTCCTCGCCCATTTCGCGTACGCCCTGAGACCGGGCGGGCACCTCATCACCGGCACACACGTCGGCGACGAGGACGCGGTGCGCACGGGGCATACGGAGGAGTGCCCGTTCGCTGGACCACGCACAAGTGGCGGCCGGAGCAGCTCGTGGACCTGACCGAACAGGCCGGACTACACCCGGTCGCCGAACTCCGGCTCCCCGCGGATGAGTGGAGCGGGCCGTGCGTGGTCGTCATGGCCAAGCGCCCCGCCTGAGAACCCCAGACTCCAAAGGAGCACGCCCCGGACTACTGCCTGCTCCCTCCACCTCGCCGCCCCCTGGGCCAACCAGCGGCCCCACCGCGGAAGCCCGGCCCCGGCCCTGCCCCGCACCCTGGCCCCGAGGTAACGGGGGCCGCCCCACGCCCACACCTCACCGAGACTCCGGCCACCCCGGCCGCGTCACACCCACCGGCGTAGGAGTCCCCGGCCCGGCCGACGACGCCGTCGGGGCAGCGGCAGGGGGAGGCGTCAGAGGGGAAGGCACCAGCGCGGGAACGGCTGCCCAGGCACCCACCGGCCCGGCACCTGCCAGACCGGCCACGCGCACACCACCCCGCTACCCGCCGCCGCTCCCTACCCCCACCGCGCCTCACCGCGCCTCCGGCCATTCCGGCCGCGCCTCGTCCACCGAACCAGGCGACTCCGCACCCTCGGCCGACCCGGCCACCCGCGCCGCGCCCGCCGGGGGAGTAACCACCCGTTCCTCGCCCGCCGGACCAGCCGCACTTACCCCATCACGTCGCTGCTCCCCGCCCGCAGCCGTCCCCCGAACAGCCCCGGCCCCCTCCGCGCCCGGCTCCTGCCCGGCCCTTGCCTCACGGGCCAGCCGCCGCAGCTCCTTGATCCGCTCCACCCCCACCCCGAGACGGTGTCCGCACCCGGCCACCGTCTCCCCGGCCTCACCCATCGCCCACACCACCCGCGCCGCCTGGCTCCGTGCCGCCTCAATCCGCACCCGACCGCGTTCCCGCACTCGACGCACTTCCTCCTCCACCTTTGCGGCCACCGCCTGCTCGTCCTCCAGCGCCAACTCGAAGTCGGCCGCCTGCTCGTCGAGCGCCGCCTCCCGCCGCAGCCGTTCCGCCGCGGCACGCCCGCTGCTCCGCCACCCGCGCCGCGGCACGCTCCAACGCCGCCTTTCGCCGCGCCAGTACCCCGCCGCTCTTGCCCCTGCTCCTGGTTTCGCTTGCCGTCACCGAAAGCCACCTCCCGGCCGTCAGGGCCCGCCGGTCGCGGGCCGCCACGCGGCCAGTCACAGCCGCCCGCCCCTTGCACCGACTGGCGGCGCCGTCCGTGTCCCAAGTCGTAGAACCCCACCAACGCGCCTGATCCTGCTGCCGGAATGGCACCCCGCGCCGGGCGGGGGAAGTCCGGCGCGGGGTGCCAGCAGGTGCGGCTCTGCTGGAGACGGGGGAGGGGCCCGGGCGCGGTGCCGGTGGTGCGTGGACGCCACGGGTGCCGGAGCTGCCGGGTGAGAGTCGGTGCTGGGCAACCGTCTGCCACCGGCCCCGGGGCAGACGGTTGCCGAGTACCTCTGGCACTGGCGCCCCCGCATTGGCCTCCAGGGCCGATGTCCCTCCCGGCGGGACGCGTTGGAAGATCGTATTCAGGGCTGTGGGAGGTTCGGGGCTCCGCGCCGGATGATGCCCGCATCGACTCGCATGGCGGTGGTCTTCTGGCGGTTATGGGTATGGCAGCGAAGGCGATCACAGCGGGACGCGAACGCTACTACCGGCGCGATATCGCCCTTGGCGACGGCGCCCGGGGCACCGAGTTGACGGTGTCCTCCAGCGTGCCGGGAGTCCCGCCGGGCGTCTGGCACGGACAGGCCGCGGCTGCTCTGGGTCTGTCCGGCATCGTCAGCGACGCGCAGATGCGGGCCCTGTTCGGGCTCGGCATGCATCCCGATGCCGTGGCGATCGTCGCCCAGCGCTTGGGTGAGGGCGCCTCGCTCAAGCAGGCGATGAGGGCGGCCAAGCTCGGCCCGGCCGTACCGCAGTTGGCCGACTTCTCGCCGCTTGACAGGGAGATCGAGGAGGTCCTCGAGGAGGTCAGTGAGCAGCTGTGCCGGCCGCTGACGAAGGCCGAGACCAGGGACGTGCGGATGCGGTGCGCGGCGCGTGCCTACCAGGCCGAGTACCACCGCGCCCCGGCCGACGGCGCCGAACTCCGACGGTTCCTGACCGCCCGTACCGGCCCCCAGCGCCGCGCCCTGACCGGCTACGACCTCACCTTCTCCTCCGAGGAGCTGTCGCTGCTGTTCGCGCTCGGCGGTCCCGACGTACGCAGGACCGTCCTCGAGGTCCTGGCCCAGGCACGCTCGGAGACCCTGGCCTGGATAGAGCACAACGCGCTCGCGGTGCGCACCGGCCCCGGTGGCACGGCCCAACTACGGGCCGAGCCGGGCCTGCTGGCCACGGTCTACCTGCACTACGAGTCCCGGGCGGGCGATCCGATGCTGCACGAGCACGTGGTCATCTCCCCTCGCGTCAAGGGACCGGACGGGCGCTGGCGCAACCTGGACTCCCGGCTCCTGCTGCGTGATGTCGTGGCGGCCAGTGAGCTGTTCAACCAGCGCTCCCTCGAGCTCGTCTGCTCCCGGCTGGGCCTTGTCACCGAGGAGGTCGAGGTCACGGCCGGCCAGCGGCCGGTGATGCGTATCGCCGGGATCGACCCGCGGCTGCGTGCCACCTTCGCGCAGCGGGGCAACGCCGTACGGACCGCGGCGGACGCCCTCTTCGACGACTACCGGCGCCGCCACGGACGCCAGCCGCACGGCGCGGCCCGCTACACGCTGCTTGAGCGGGCACGCGCCCAGAGCAGCCCGGCCAAGCGCAAGGCGCGCTGCCTGGATGACCTCCTGGCCGCGTGGCGGCGCCGTGCGATCGCCGCCACCGACCGTGCCACCGTCGATCAACTGCTCGCCACCGCGCAGGCCGCCGCCCACGCCCGGGCCCAAGCTCGGCCTGCGCCGGCCGTGTTCGAGGTCGCTGCGGCGGTCGAGGACGTCCTTGCGGTGGTCGCCGGGCGGCGGACGACGTTCCGCCGCCGCCACGTGCTGGCCGAGGCCCGCCGCTACCTGATGCGGACCCTGGCCGGGGCCACCGCCCCGCCCGGCGCGGCGGAGCGGATCACCGATAGGGTCCTCACCCACGGCGACTGCGTGGACATCACCCCGCCCGAGATCAACCCCCCGCACCCCGATCTGGAGCGTGCGGACGGCACATCCGTCTACCGGCCGATCGGCTCGCAGACCTTCACCACCCGCTCCCTGCTGGCCGCCGAGAGTCGGCTCCTGGCCGCCGCCCGCACCAGCGTCATCCCACCGGTGGGCCGAGGGACGTTCGCCCGCGTTGCCGCCCTGCACCGCGGCCCCATGGACGCCGGGCAGCGCGCACTGGCCTCCTCCTTCACATGCTCCGAGCAGCTGCTGCTGGCCGGACTCGGCCCGGCCGGCGCCGGGAAGACCACCGCGATGCGGCTGGTCGCCGCGGCCGTCGACGCGGCCGGCGGACGCTTGATCCCCCTCGCCCCGTCCTCCCGCGCGGCGAAAGTCCTCGGCGACGACCTCCAGCTGCGGGCTCACACTCTGCACTCCTGGCTCCACCAGCGCACCCGGTCCGTCAACGACAGGCAGGGCACAGAGGACTTCCGGCTCCAGCCCGGCGACGTCGTCCTGGTCGATGAGGCGGGCATGGCGGGCACCCTCCTGCTCGATCGGGTCCTCGCCGACGCGGCGGCCGCTGGGGCGGTGGTGCGCCTGCTCGGTGACCCGCATCAGCTTGCCGCCGTCGAGGCCGGGGGAGCGCTCCGGCTGATCTCCCGGGCGGGCTCGGCGGTGGAACTCGACCGGCTGCACCGCTTCCGCGTCCCCGGCGAGGCCGACGCCTCCCTGGTGCTACGGGACGGCCCAGAGCCTCGGGCCGCGTTCGCGTGGTACCGGGACAAGGGCCGGATCGTCGCCGGAAACCACGACGCTATGTCCGATGCCGTCTTCACCGCCTGGGCCAGCGACCTCGCCAAGGGACTGTCCTCGCTGATGACGGCCGCCGATACGGCGACCGTGACCGCCCTCAACCAGCGGGCGCAGGCCTGGCACATCGCCGCCGGCACCGTCGACACCAGTCAGGCCGCGCCCCTGCGCGCCAGCCAACATGCGCACGTGGGCGACGTGATCGTCACCCGTCTCAACCGGCGGCGCATGCTCGTGCGCGGCGGACGGGACTTCGTGAAGAACGGCGACACCTGGAGGGTCACCAAGATCCTGCCCGACGGTGACGCGATAGTCCGCCAGACCCGGCACCGCGGCCGTATCCGGCTGCCCGCCGACTACCTCGCGAGCCAGTGCGAGCTCGGCTACGCCTCGACCATTCACCGCGCCCAGGGCATGACGGTCGACACCTCCCACGCGCTGGCCTCCGCCCGCTCCACCCGCGAAGGCGTCTACGTCCAGCTCACTCGCGGGGCGCGCACGAACCGGCTCTACGTGACCCTCGACGACGGCGACCGCCTCGACGACGTTCTCGCGTCGATCGCTGCCCGGCGCCGCGTGCAGGTCTCGGCGACCGAGTCGATCGCCGCGCTGCAGCGCGATATCAGCGCGCCCGGCACGTTGTCGGCGGAGTTCGCCGACGTCGCCGAACGCGCCACTACCGCCCGGCTGACCGGCCTCCTCGAAGACGCCCTCGGCCCGGACCGGGCCGCGACGTTCCTGGCCGCCGACGCCTACCCCGCCCTGATACGCGCGCTGGCCGACGCCGAGCGGGCCGGGTTCGACCTGCCCCGGCTGCTGAACCGCACCGTGCCCGCGCGCGGGTTCACCGACGCCGACGATCCGGCGGCGCTGCTGACCTGGCGGCTGCGCCAGCACCTCAAGGACGCCACCGAAGCCCAGCAGGATGACCGGCCCCGTCCTCTGGCCGCGCTCACGCTGACCCAGCTGCACACCCTGACCCGGCTCTCCGCCTCCCACCGGGCCGTGGCCCGTGAAGCGCTCACAGCGGCCGACGCCGCCTTCACCCACCTGCCCGCCCCTGTCACCACCCGCGCCGGCCACACCCATCCCGCATGGGATCAGCGGCCGATGGGCGGCCTCTCCCGCCGCGAGCTCGCCGCCCAACTGGCCACCGTCCGCACCCAACTCCGCCACGCCCAAGCCGACAGGACCGAGCTGTCGGCGGCCGCCCGGCACCACATCACCGACCTCACCCGCGAGTCCCAACTGCGCCGTGCCCTGACCTGGCGCGACCTGGCCCGCGAGGACTTCCAACGCGAACAGGCCACCCGCAAGGCCGCTCCCGGCGCCACTTCCCTGGCCGCGATCCGCCGCACCCTCAAGACACGGCAGACCGCCACGCATCATCGCCGGCGGTGGGCGCGTGCCGCGCTGGCCCGTGCCGACGCCGTCTCCGACAAGATCTACGCCGAACTCCGCTTCCGTGAACGGCTGCCCGACCACCTGCCCTATCGGCCCAACCACCGCGGTGAGATACCGGATTGGGTCGCCGATTCCCACGCCCTGACCCACCCCGACACCCCCGCCCACTGGCGCACACACCTCGCCGAACGCCACCGCATCCTGGTCCGCTCGCTCGCCGACCGCGGCCACACCCTGGCCGCGAACCCGCCCGCCTGGGCCCGCCCCCTCGGCCCGCCACCATCCACCCGCACGCCCCGACGCCGCCATGTCTGGGCCACCACGGCCGCCCTCGTGGAGCTGTGGGGCACCCGCCACGCCATCACCGGTGAGCCCGGACTGGGCTCGCGCCCCGCCGACCTAGGCGACGCCGCCGCGTGGGACGACCTCGATGCCCGGGTGCGCGCCCTGAGCGGACGGCGTCGCCCGCTGCACCTTCCGCCGTCCGACGCGCCCGCCTCCGTCATGATCGCCGCGGCCCTCGACCACCTCGACGCGCCGCCGCCCGGCGGGCCCTTGCCCGACCACCCGGCCCTGCGCGACCCCCTCGGCATCGCCTCCGCTTCCTACGCAGCACTGGACGCGCGTCTCGCGCGGCGCGCTCTGGCCGCCGTCCTCGCCGGTGAGCCCCTGCCGGAGGCGTGGATGGAGGAGATCACCGCCCCCGGAACGGACGACGAGGACGAGCAGCGGACCTACACCCGGCTGCTGACCGCCATCAGCGACTACCGACGCCGACACCACCGCGCCGGCCCCGGCCCCCTCGGGCCACGCCCGGCGGGCCTGGACGGCGACGAGTGGGACCACCTCACCGACGCCATCGACCTCTACACCCACGCCCGCGTCCAACACCGCCTTGAACAGATGCGGGCCCGCACCGCCGCCGAACGCGCCGCCCTGCTGCCACCCACCTCGCCGCAGCGCCAGCAGCCCCCGCCCGGGCCCAACCGGCCCGGTCACCGGCCCCGACCCGCTGAACAAGGTGAGCATGCACTTCACATCCGGACCCGGCCGCATCCCACTGGCGGGCCGCACCCTGGCCGTCCTGGACGGGGCGATCGGTGACGATTCGCGGTTCCGTCAGTGCACCTTCGACGCCACCTGGGGCCCCGGTGTCGCGGCGGCCCTGATGGGCGACTCGTGGTCGAAGCCGCGTATGAGCACGCCGGCCGGAGTGAAAAGGACGGCGAAGTCGTCTTCAGAGCCGTTCTCCGGGTAACGGAGCCGGGCAGGGTCGGGGAAGAGGGCGGCGGTCTTCGCGCGCAGGGATGGTCCACAGCAGTCGCGGGGATTCGTAGGGCACGAAGATGAGCTCTTCGTCCTTGCGGGCAGGGGGGATCGGAGCGAGCGTGAGGGGGTTGTACTCGATGCCGGCCACCCCCCACGGCAGGGCGTTCTTCACCCAGGCGGCCACAGCCCCAGCGCGGAGGTGCGGGCAGTGCTGGAGCGATTCGGCCGCACAGGGCTCGTGGATGGGCGCGTGTAGACAGCATGGATAATCTGTGGCCAGCTCGGTCCCTCCGCGCCTTGTGGGAACCTCAGGGGTGGGCCGGGCCGTCAACAGTCGCCCGCACGGTGTGGCGGGCGGGTTCTTCCAGGAGCTGTTCCAGGTCGTCGTACATGGCGTCCAGGCCCAGTGGATGTCAGCGCGCCATTTTCGACAGGGCGTCGCGCAGTTGTCCGGCTGCCAGGGGCGGCTTCCACTTCGGGATCGCTGCGGGGTCCGGAGGAAGACTTAACGCGGCCTGGGACATCAGGACACCTCCTGATGCGCCGGCTGCTCCAGCAGTGCCCAGACCGCCTTGCCCCACACCTTGCGGTCGTATCCCCAGTCCTTGCTCATCTCGGCGACCAGGAGGAGCCCGCGTCCGCCTTCCGAGTCCCCTCGCACCTCACGCAGTCGAGGCACCAGCCGGTTGGTGTCCGAGACGATGATGAGGACGGTCCGTGCGTCGGTGCGCGAGATGCGGAGGCGGAAGCGACGGCATCCGGAGTGCGTGATGGCGTTGCTCACGAGTTCGGAGGTGACGAGGGCGCCGATCTCCGTGAGTCCCTCTATGCCCCACTTGGAAAGAGCCGCCGTGATGAGCCGGCGTGCCTTCGCTGCCGACTCGGGCTGGCAGTCCCACGTCTCCGAGAAGCTGGGAACGTCCGTCCCAGAGAATCTGACAGCGGTCGTCGTCACGAGGTCGTCCCTCCGTGGGGGGCTTGGGTCGCCCGGCCCTGCGCTGTGACGCCCCAGGGCCGGGCTTTCCTTTTCCGCAGGGAGGGGGGAACCATGGTGGTGTTGGTAGCTCCGTGCGGCTGGTGAATAGCCAACCGCTGAAGATCCGGGCGAACAACGGCATCCATGAGGCATCCTGGATGCACCTTTGATGCACGGGGTGCGCCGCCTGGATAAACCCCTGGCCAAGCGGGGAGGCAACCAGCGTGGGTCTTGCTGAGCGGCGCAAAGCCTTGGGCTACAGTCAGGAGACGTTCGCACACGCTCTCGGCGTAGACCGCACGACGGTCGGCCGCTGGGAGCGCCGAGAGACACAGCCAACACCCGAGCAGCGCCCCAAGATTGCGCATGCGCTGGGCATGGAACTCTCTGCACTCGACGCACTGCTGACCCCGCCCCAAGCCGAGCCTCCGGAGTCTGCGGCGTCGCCGATTAGTCCTCCCAACGGTTCCGGGGGAATCGACGACATGATCCGACGCGAGTTTTTGCGCTTGCTGGCGGTAACAGGCGCGCTCACGGCCCTCGAAGCTGACACAGAGGCGATTGCGGAGTCCGCCGACCGCGGTTCCACCGATGACTTTCACCTCATGAACGGGCACCTGTGGCAGGTGTATCAACTAGCCCGGTCCAAGCGCTCCGTCACCGCAGTCGTGCAGGAGCAGCTCTCCGCGCTCAACGACGCCCTGAAGTCGGCACCTTCGAGGTACACCGACAGCCTCTGCACGGCCGCAAGTGACCTCTTCCAACTGGCCGGCGAGTTGGCGTTCGACGAGAACCGGTACATGGACGCCGCTGCGGCCTATACCCTCGCTGCCTCCGCCAGCACGCAAGCCCGGTCTTTCGACCTGTGGGCGTGCGCGCTGGTCCGGCAGTCGTATGTGGACCTCTACGCCCGCCGGTTCTCGGAGGCCGCCGACACGCTCGACGTGGCGCGACGAGTGGCCGCCCGAGGGGACAGCTCCCTGTCGACCAGGTACTGGGTGGCGTCCGTTCAAGCGGAGGCGTACGCGAACCTCGGCGACCTCACCGCCTGCGAGCGCGTGATGGACGAGGCGCAGGAGGTGGCCAGCCTGCCGACGCCCGAGCACAACGCCGGCTGGCTCCGTTTCGACGGCTCACGGCTCGCCGAGGAGCGCGGCGCCCGGTACGTACAGCTCGGTCGACTGGACCTCGCAGAGGACGCGCTGAAGAACGCCCTGGACTCCGGCGCCCTCAGGAATGGCACTTCGTTCCGCCGCCGCGGTGTTGTGCTGGCGGACCTGGCCGCCATCGGCGCGAAGCGGCATGACACGGAACAGGTCCTGACGTACGGGACTGAGGCGCTTCAGCTGGCCAGACAGTCGGGCTCGGGGTATGTCGCTCGTAGACTCCAGAGGCTGCGGGCGGAACTCGGCTTACTGGGTGGGGACCGTCGTGTGGCCGATTTGGACGCCGAGATCGGTGTTCTGTGCACGACGTGACGGAAAGGATTGGCATGACGGCCGATGGCGCTCGACTGTTTCGTGAAGCGTGGATCGACGGGGTGAGGAAGCACTTCCCCGGCGAGCCCAAGCCGAGCTACGTCACCCCGTGGGAGGAAACCCCCGACTGGGAGAAGGAGGCGGCCGGCGCCGTGTACCGGCAAGTCGTCCAATTCGTCGAGGAGAGCGATGGCAACGCTTCCCGGCTCTCTCGTGAGCAGCGGGGCCGCTTCGTCGCCACGTGCTGGACGGCGCAGATGTTCAAGCACTTCGGTGACCCCAAGCCGGCATACGTGGCCGACTGGCCCGACCTGCCCCAGTGGCAGCAGGAGACCGACTCCGACATCTTCGAGGCCATCGCCGACTCACTGTCCTGATCACGACGCCTCACTTCCCTGTGTGGGAAGCGGGGCGTGCGTGTTTCAGAGCCGCCCTTGGGGACGTCCGCGCCTTCACTGCCTCGGCCCGACAGTTGGGTGCGGGCCGGGCGGCGTCTCAGGTGGTGCACCTCTGTAGACGACACACGTTCGTCGCCGATGGGTCGGGGAGCCCAAGGATGAAATAAGGCCGCGCGGCCGTCGGCGCGGCACGGATAGCCTGCGCGGATGGAGCGGATGCAGTGGGCCGCTGGCGCGGTTGTCGGCTCAGCGGTGGGTGACGCGCTTGGTGGTCCCTTCGAGTTCGGTCCCCAGGGGGCGTTCTCCGCTCGGTTTCCCGCGCCTGGTGTCGGTGGAGAGATGTGCGGAGGCGGTGGCTGGGACCCCGGCGAGGCCACTGACGACACGCAGATGGCCGTCCTGGTCGCGGAGTCGCTGCTGGAACAAGGCGGACTGGATCTGCCGGACATCTTCGCCCGCTTCCAGCGGTGGGCAGCCGCAGAACCGAAGGACATCGGCTTGCAGACCGAAGACGTCCTGACCAACGGCATGCCCTGGGACCTCGCCGCCGCGATCCATTTCCAGGTCAGCCAACGAGCAGCGGGAAACGGCGCGTTGATGCGGGCATCGACCTCCGCAGTCCACTTCGCGGCCGCCGGCCAAGAAGCCACCATGGACGCTGCGCGCCGCATCGCTGCTCTCACCCACGGGGACCGCGCGGCCTGGGAAGGCACCGCGATCTTCCACGAACTCATCCGCGTCACGTTCGAGGACACCGACCCCCTCGCCGCGCTCCCGGACATCCTGGCTCTCGTCCATCCCGACCACCGCGGCCGCTACGCCGCCGTCCTCGCGCCCGACTGGCATCCCGATCAGGCAACCGAGTTCAACGGTGCCGTCTGGCCCTGCCTGGGCTCCGCCGTGTGGGCCCTGCGCACCACCACCAGCTTCGAAGACGCGATACGCGCGGCGATCGACCTCGGCGGTGACACGGACACAGTCGCCGCGGTGACCGGAGGCCTCGCAGGGGCGTACTACGGGCTGGACGCAATCCCCACCCGCTGGACCCAGCCACTCCATGTCCCCCTCCCAGGCTTCGACGGACGGGTCCTGCACCTGACAGACCTGCTCCACCTTGCACACCGCCTCGTAGAGGGCCGCTGATGAGACAGGCGTGGTAGACCGCATAAACGGGGAGCGGGTCGTGTGGGACGCGGGCCGTCTGGCGTTCGAGCGGCTGCAGGGCCGCTTGCAGCGCCGCGGCGCGGGCGCGCTGCGGCTCGCCGAGCACCGTTCGCGCCTTGGTCGAAGGCGGTGAAGCACTTCGCCGGGGCCCACCAGGCGACGGTGGACCCGGCGGGGTCGCCTGATCGCCGACGGCGTCGACGACCGCATCACCGAGGTCGCGCCTGATGGTCCTACAGCAGTGAGTCCTTGTATGCCGACCCTCGCCCACCCCGCGCACCGGTACCTGCAGCCCCCCGCACGGGAAAAGCCCCGCCCATCCGTCACGGGGGGAACGGACAGACGGGGCCGGTCAGGGCTGGAAATCAGGTTTTCGGAAGGTCCCAGGTGGGCCCATCCTGCGTCCGATACCAGACGGTCTGACGGTCAGGTGTGATGCTGACGTGGAACTCCTGCCGCTCCGGTTCATCTGTGAAGGTCTCGGCGAGGGTGTCGACGACGTCCCACAGGCGGCGCGGCCCAACCTGGCGTACCGTGCCGGACACGTGAGCCGTCGCGGTCGACCCGTCCTCCGTCCAGATACCGACGGCAGCCAGCTCGCCCCCCTCGCCGCGCCACGAACACGTGGTGTGCCCGGGCAGCGCGAGTGAGAGAGGGAACCGGATTCGCCCCAGGACGTCGCCCGGCGCCGTGGCGGTGGTGCTGGGCTCCGCTGCCTCCACCTCAGCGAACGCGGGCGGGGCGGACGACGTCCGGCGCGGCATGAAGTGGGCCGGGGTCGGCAGGAACCATCCGGTGCCGTGTCCGGGGGCGGTCACCGTGACCCGCAGGATGCCGTACCCGATCGGGGCTACGATGACCGCGCCGGGCGCGGCCTGCTTCAGGAACGCGTCCGGGATCGCACGAAGTGCGGCCGTGGCGATGAACCGTTTGTAGGGGGCGCGGTCCGGCCATCCGCCGGCGCCGTCACCGGTGCCGACGAACGGGTGCAGGCCGGCGTCGGCCAGGCGTTGCGTGGCTGCTCCGGTGAGGTCCGGATCGACGTCGATCGTGGTGACGTTCGGCTCGCCGAGCCGGTGGGAGAGTAGGGCCGCGTTGTAGCCGGTGCCGGTGCCCAGCTCGAAAACGGTGTCGCCCTCGGCGGCGTCGAGTGCGTCGAGCATCGCGAGCATGACGGACGGCTCGCTGGAGGAGCTGGTGGGGATGCCCCGCTCATCGAGCTGGGTCGTCAGTGCGCGGTCGGAGTAGACGGCTTCCAGATGTCCGGGGTCACCGGGGCCCACCTGCGCCCAGGCGCCGTCTGGGCCCTGGGCGTAGAAGGAGGGCACGAACACGTGGCGGGGGACAGAGGCGAATGCGTCCCGCCACGTGCTGGTGTGGGCGGGGGCGAGAGCGTTGGCGAAGTCCTTTCGCAACGCGGCCGCGGTGTCATTGTCCAGCCAGGTCATTCGCAGGCTCCTCGCAGGTAGTGGGCGTGTGCGGCGGCGATCGGGAGCCCGGTGCGGTTCTCCACCCAGGCCCAGGTTCCCGCAGGGTTGTTCTCGAAGAACACCCACTCTCCAGCCGGAGTCACGGCGAAGTCGAAGCTGCCGAACACGATGCCGTAGAAGTCCAGGAAGCGCCGTACACCTGTGGCGATCTCCTCGGGCACGTCGACCGTGCCGTAGGCGATGTGCTCGTAGTCGGTGCGCCAGTCGGTGCGTGCCTTCTCCGAGGACGTATGCAGGGTGCCACCGAACACCCGGCCAGCGACGGCGACGAGCCGCACCTCGTAGTCCTTCTCGATGCCCTCTTGGAAGTAGTGGGCGGTGGTGCGGATAGTGCCGTCGAACGTGGCGGGGTCGATGTAGTGGGTGGCCACCATGAGTTCTCGGCTCTCGTCCACCGGCAGGCGTCCACCGAGGACTGGCTTGCAGATCAGCGGGCCGGCGACCTGCTTGGCGAAGTCACGTGCGGCTTCCGGATCGTTCGTGATCAGGCTGCGGGGCACGCGGAGACCGCAGCGTGTGGCCGCGGCGAGTTGCTGGGGCTTGTGGGAGGCGATCCGGTCGTGGTGCGGGTTGTTGATCCACCGGGCGCCGGGCAGAGCCGCGACCACGTTGAGGAGCGCGCATTCGGCCTGGTTCTGCGCCCAGGTGGCGTAGGGCTCGGGAACGGCGTCGGCGATGACGGGGCGTCCGGGCCGCCTCCAGTAGACGGCCCGGACGTCCTCAAGCCGCGCCGTCCGGCGCCCATCGTCAAGGATTCCCGTCCAGCCGCACTCTGTCGGCGCGTGGCCGGCGGTGAGCGTGAGCTGTTGGGGGAACTCGGCGGCGTCGAAACGGATCACGGGAACGTCGCGCTGGTTGAGCTGGTCCACGACCATGTCCGCTGACGGGTCGAGTTGTTCAGCGACGACGAGCACAGGGCGGGCGGCGGCGGTCATGACGCAGGCGCGAAGTACGGGTCGGAGACGTCGTCGCCCTTACCGTCCTGGTTGGTGTCGGTGGTCGACGCCGCCAGGTCGGACGTGTGCCACGGCGTGCCGTCGGCCCGTAGGTTGAGCTGCAGCTCCTCGTTCCAGGCCACACCCTCGATCGACGTCGTGACCAGGCACGGAGGCGCGGCGGCCTGCGCGCCGAACGGGATGAGTGTTGCGGTCATGGTTCCTCCAGTGATCTGTGTGATGCCCGGGTGCTGGCCGGGCCGCCCGTACCGTCCTGGGGGCTTCCCCAGGTGAGCCGGTGCGGGAGTCTTGGGGTAAGGCGCAGCGCGCCATCTACGTGCGGCGCTGAAGCCGTCGGGGGCGTGGCCCCAGCGCCGCACTTCCGCCCGTGCCGACCGCCGGGTCAACTGCGGGCGGAGCTTGTGACCGGCGGGGAGTGCGCAGCCGGGAACTGGTACAGCGTGAGGAGCGAGCGCACAAGGACCGCCATGTCGTACAGGTGGGCAGGGTCCCGCGCCTCGGTCAGGCTCAGCGACAGAGCCCCACTGGCGCGGGTGACGACGTGCAGGGCGGTCGCGCGGAGATCCTGGCGCATCTTGGGGACGCGTGGCTCGAGGTCCCGGAGCAGAAGCTGGAGTTGCCCTCGCAAGAGACCGCCCAAGTGCGCACGGTGCGCCTCGTGTTCCTCGTTCAGGTCTCGGCGGCCGATCCGCGTCTCGCCGATCACGGTCTTGTACGTGCGGCGTAAGTGGCCGGCGTCGATGCTGGGGGGAACTCTCATGAGGCCTCCCGCACGCACCTGGTGGCGACCAGGTACTCGAACAGCTCCAGGAAGATGGACGCCATCCGCCGCAGGAAGCCCACGGCCTGCCGGTAGTCGCCGGGAAATTCCTCGGAGCGCACAGCGCGGGCCTGTGCGATCAGCTCCGTGGTGGTGTCGTTTTGCGGGGCGTGGGTGAGCGCAATGTCCACCAGGCTCATCGAGTAGCCGCGCATGCGCTCGACCAGGTACTCCACCAGTTCCTCGGCGGGCGAGTCCTCGAGGATGGCCGTGACGTCGTCCAGGAAGGCGTCGCCGGCGAACGGCTGCCACTGCTGCAGCTTCTCCAGCAGCATCTCCAGGTCGATGTCGGGTGGCGCCCACCGCTCGGCGGGGTACCTCGGTAACGCCCCGACCGCGGTCACTGCGCGGCTCCCGTCAGCGCGAGATCACAGAAGATGGTCGCGCCTTCGTTGGTGCTGCCCCACTTCCCGCCGTGCTCGCGGGCGAGGGCGTCGACGAGGAACAGGCCGCGGCCGCGCTCGGATTCGCTGTCCGCAGCGCAGACCGCCGGCCCGCCGGGCACCTCGTCGTGCACGGCCAGGTGCAGCACGCCATCACGGACCGCCATGGTGAACGTGACCTGCGTGCCGCCGCTGTGCAGGATCGCATTGGTGACCAGCTCGGACACGATGAGTGCCGCGTCGTCGATCAGCGCGTCCAGGCCGCAGTACCGCAGCCGGGCCGCCGTGACCAGGCGGGCCATCCTCACGCGACGCGCGTCGGCCTCGTCGACGCTTCCCCCGGCGGGACGGACGGACACCGCGAAGCTGACGCTCATCAGGTCAGCGGCCAGGCTCGGGCGGAGGTGTTTGCGCTCGCCGCCGCCGAGATCACCCGATGGTGTGGCGAAGCCAGTCTTCAAGGGTGGTGCGCTCGTCACCGCTGCTCCCTGGGCCGAGATCGTTCGCTTTCCTTGTAAGAGGTAATCGCGCGGTCACTGTCTGCGGGTACCGTGGTGAGCAGGTGGGACCGTGAACACCGTGAACGCCATGGAGCTGTCGGGAGTTGAGGACATGGCCACGAGGAAACGCACGCCCAACCCCGCCCTGGACAGGCTGCTTGAACAGGCACGATGGACTCGCACGCAGTTGGCGCAGCAAGTCAATCGGCTCGGCCCCCAGGCGGGATTGCATCTGACCTACGACCGCACGGCCGTTGCGCACTGGATCGCCGGTACGCCGCCGAAACCCGCGGTCAGGCCGCTGATTCTCGAGGCACTGTCCGCACGACTAGGGCGACCGATCACCCATGCGGAAGCCGGGCTTCAACCGGGCCGGCCCGGTGACACCCTTCAATCAGTCGACACAGTCGAGGAGTTGATCGACCTAGGAAGGGCGGACATGGATCCATCCCGCCGCGGCGTCCTGGCCGCAACCGTCTTCTCTGCTGCCATGTCCGTTCCCGTGTTTCAACGCAGTGCGCGGGCCGCCGACGACCCGGTGACACCGGGCAAGGCCACCACCCGGATCGGGGCCTCACAAGTCGCCTCGGTTCGGTCGATGACAGAGCGGATCGCGGACATCCTCGACGAGTTCGGAGCTGGTCACGCCCGGCCGATGGCGGCCGCGTTCCTCGTGAATACGGTCGGGCCCTGGTTGCGGGCGCAGGCCTCCGAAACCGTGCACCGGGACATGCTCGCCGCCGCATCCGACCTGACGTACCTCACGGGCTGGATGGCCATGTACGAGAAAGCCCACGGCCTGGGGCAGACGTACTACGCCAAGGCGTTGAAACTCGCCGACGAGGCCGGCGACCACGTCACCTACTGCCGGACGCTGCGCGGCATGTCGTTGCAGGCCTCGAACCTGGGCCACGGGAGGATGGCGCTCCAGTTGGCAGACTCCGCAGCCGAAGCCGCACCGTCAGCCGGTCCCCGCCTGGTGGCCTTCCTGCGCGGGCAACAGGCGCACGCGGCGTCGATGGTGGGCGACCGCCACCAGGCCCACACCCGGCTGCGCGAGGCCGAGGAGGCACTCGGACGCGCAGACAACCGGCGGGACGCCATCGGCGGATACGACCGGACCGCCTACCTCTTTCACGTCTCCCATGTGCTGAAGGAGGAGGGCGACCTGGCGGGCAGCATTCGCACGATGAAGCAGTCGATCCGAGTGCAGCCAGCGCAGGAGCGGCAAGGCCGTGCACACGCCTACGCGGTGCTCGCACAACGGCAGTTGCGCTACGGACACCTGGACGCTTCATGCGAGTCGTGGGCACGGTTCCTCGACGAGTACGAACATATCTCGTCCGTCCGCGGCGACGACCACTTCGCCACGATGCGCTCCGACCTAGCCCCGTACGCTCGAACGGGCGCGGTACGGGAGCTGACCGGCCGCATGCGAAAGGTCGCAGCGGCCAAGGCCTGAAACGCGGGGCGCCTCCGGGGGAGCTGTCGAGGCACCCCTCCACGATGCGGCCTACTCGGCGACGTGGCTGGACAAGACGATGATCCGGGGCTTACCTAACGGATCCTCCGGCCGATGACTGCAGGGGCGGCCCGTCACTTTGGCTGCCCGTCAGCTCCCGGCCGGCGCTGCTGCCACTCCATGCCAACGCCGGGACGCGCTGCCGGACCCGGAACGAACGTATTGCGCCCATATTCCGTGCGATATGCGCCGAGCAGGGCAGAGGGCGTCCAGCATCATCCGCCGTCCGGTGCTGCGGCAAGGTCACACGGCTAGAGCAGGTGTTCGAATTCTTCGGCAAGCGGCAGATCCAGCCCAGCAGGGTTTTGGTACGACCTGCTATGGCGACCAGCGGCTGCGCCGTCGGCAATGACTCGTCCGCGGCTTTGGTCGGCCAGCTTTGCCGCGCCAGCATTGGTCGAGCAGCGATGGTCCGGCAACTTTGGGTCCGCCGTAGATTACAGCGCCACCAATTCGGGGCGCCAAAGTGAAATCACCATCCGCGAATCGTGGCTGTGGTCTACGTTGGTGATATCACGTTCGTACCCTTGATCAAGGGCACGAACGAGACAGGGGACGCCTGTACCAGCACGCCCCCTGCCCGCGAGATGGACCCCTAGCTAGGATCCGTGGCCGCTCCTGACGATCTCGAGTACCAGTCGAGTCGTGTTGACCAGGAATGAACCAGCCGCGAGAACCCAGCTAGGGGCCCTGCGCAGCCTCCTCCACAACGGCTTGCCCTGCTCGTCTTCTTCCACTGCGTCTCCTCTCGTACAACCGTGCACTTGCGGCGAGGGAGACGCTGCGGCGACGCGAGGTACACCGTCCAAGCAGGAGCGTATTCGCCACGGTTGCGCCACGGGGGCCTTTTCGGTTGCTCCGGCATATGCGCCACCATTCGCCACCTCTTCGAATGAACTCTCGCTCGAAGTGGCGTCGCTTCCTTGACAACTGGATCAACGTAGGAAACCCCTGCTGCAGTAGTCGCCCCCGCACCGCGGAGGTAACTCGGCACACCGGCTGCACGTCGTCTCGCGCCTGCGGCGGGTAGCTCCGCATGGCGCCGCTCAACCTTTCGGGGGCCGCCAGTGTCGTCCCCGTGTCTGCTAGGGAGTAGGTCAGGGCGTCGGCCGCCCGGCTCGCGTACGGGCCGAGGCCGTTCTTACTGGCGCCCGCTTGTGCCGTGCTGAGGATCGCCCCCTGCACGCGGTTGGTACACAGGATGTTCGGTTGAGGTTCAGAGGCAGCGGAGCGCCGGCCCCTGGCGCTGCCCCGCCGCTGCTCGGGCTCACCTGACAACCACCCCGCCCGCACCACTTTGTGTCGCTCGAGGCCCTCTGGATGCAGCTGCCTCACTATCCGGGGGAGTCCCCCCAAAGGTCCGGGCCGGTTGATCCGATGAACTCCTGCGTAAGCGGGCGGGTGGCGGAGGGACCCCCCCGAGGCTGCTATGTCGTGTCAAGCCGCTTGAGGAAGCTCTTCCACGTCCGCTGGTTCCTTCGTTCGAGGATCTTGAAGATCTGGCGGCAGATGTTGCGCTTGAGGCATCGCTGGGCGTCCCGGGAGCTCTTGCCCTCGCTGATGCGACGGGCGACGTACGTCTTCGTGGCAGGATCGAGCCGCATCCTGATCAGGGTGATCGTGTGCATCGCTCGGTTCAGCTGGCGGTCGCCGCCCCGGTTCAGCCGGTGCTTGTTCGTGAGGCCCGACGAGGCTGGGATCGACACGGCGAAGGAAGCGAAGGCGGCCTCGGAACGGAACCTGCCCGGTGTGACCAGCTGACCAGGATCTGAGCTGCGGTGATTGCACCGACGCCGAGCAACTCCAGGAGGTCGGGATCTGCTGGCGGGCGAGCTCAAGGAGTTCGTTCTCCAGCTCGGGGCTAGTACGAGTACGTCACCAACGTCGGCTTCGCCGCATAGAGCCCTGCGCCGGAAGGTGGTCTTGGGCGCCTGTTGGGATGGCGTACGGTGGGGGATACCGACGCGGGGTGGAGCAGCTCGGTAGCTCGCTGGGCTCATAACCCAGAGGTCGCAGGTTCAAATCCTGTCCCCGCTACTGCCGAAGGGGCCCTGATCTACGCGATCCGGGCCTCTTCGCGTTCCCGGCACGAGCTCACGTCTGACTCCTGCCCGGCAGGAGGCCTGGCCGTCCTTGCTGCCTGCTCGAGGTGATCGATCTCAGGCCGTTCTCGCTGGACGCTCTGCGGCGAACGGAGGAGTCGTCGGTGACGGTGCGCGGATCGCAATGGCTGGCGTCTGCGTACAGTGCAGGGTTGCCATGTATGCGGTAAACCCCTCCTCGCGCAGCTTGCGGACTTTCACCGCCGCCCCGGGACCGCTGACGACGAGCCCGCTGCACAGCGGATCGAGCTGCGCGCGGATGTAACCGACCCGGCTCACCCCAGCCTGCAGCAGCATCCGGCCCCGCAACTGCCAAGTACAGACGGCAGTTGGGTGAGAGGAGGGTCGGGAGGCTCCGCGGGATCAAAACCGGCGGCCGGGCGCGGGGAGGGGAACGGCTCAGTCATGGCCTCACCTTCGAAGCAGAATTCACCGCCGTGCCTTGGCGCGGGGCGTACAGCAGCTGGAAGTCCTCGGGCAGCAGCCGCGCACAGCGGGCCAGCTCCTCCTCACTCATCCCGGCGACCAGAGCAGAGCGGATCAGCCCGGGGACGTACCGGGGCCGTTCCCGGTCTATCTCGACCGGCTCGGCCGTGCGGTATCCCAGCGCGGACATCTCCACCATCACGTTGCGGTACTGCCAGTCCGTGACGATGTTCAGACTCTGCGCCCGGCGCAGCAGCGCACCCATCGACACCTTCCACTCCCGCTTCAGCCGGGCCAGCAGTTCCAGGTCGACGCGAGGCGTGAAGGCGGAGCGGATGTCACGCGCGGGCATGAGGAACTCGGCAGCGAAATCGTCGGCCTGCCGCTCCTGCACGGCGCTGTCGCCGGGAGACCGGTGCAGGACCAGGTGCCCCAGTTCGTGCGCCAGGCTGAAGCGGTAGCGGTCTGCGGGCGCGTGGTCGTTGGCCAGAATGAGCGGCGGTTGCGTTCCGTCCCACTGGCTGACCGCATCGAGCCGGGCGCTGCCCAGATCACGCGCGACTACCAGCGTTCCGGCCGCCTCCAGCGATGCCGTCATGTCCGCCGCCGGGCCCGGCGGCATACCCCAGGCCTTGCGAACCTGCCGGGCGGCGTCCTTGGCCGTGGTCAGGGCGTCGAGTTCGACAGTGGGGATGGCCGCAGTCCGCACACCGAGACCGGATCGGCACGCGGCGATGCCCTGCAACTGAACCCGCGTCAGGGCGAGATGGGCATGCTGGCGCCGGAGGGCGGAGACGGTCAACGACGCACGCTTGCGGTGGTGGACGAGCCCTACGCCGACCCCGTGTACCTGCGGATCCAGACATAGCAGATCCGGCGGATATCCCAGCGCCGCCGCGTACAGCTCCAGCCGCGCTCCCGAGACCACCAACCGGCCGCTCTGGGCGCGGCTCACACACCCCTGGGACACCGCCGCGTCACCGCCGGACGCCTGGCGGAGCCGGCCGTGTTCGGGCCAGTGGCCTCCGATCCGACGGTCTCCCGCCTGGTCGGCCAGCTGGCCGCAGGAGGGAAACGGGTCTGGCCGCGCTGCGCACGGTTCGGGCCGAAGTACGCGAACACGTCTGGAAGTTGGCCGGTGACGGTTGCCCGTCGCGAAAGACGGTCCCAGGGCGCCTACACCGGCGGCGGGCATCCAGGCATCCTGCCGTCGCCGTGCGGGCGTCGGCGGGGTCGACGCCCCGGCTGTACCCGGGGGTGTGGCTGACGGCGTCCAGGAAACAGCACCGGACCTGCGGTCACCCCCAGGCGGCACCAGCCCCTGCCCGGCCGGTCAGTTGACGGGCGGGGCAGCGGACGCCGGCGTCATCTCGGCACTCGGCGGTAGATCGCCCCCCGAGCGATGACCGGTCCAAGAACGTCGTCCTCGAGGTAGTAGTCGGCTTCTCCTTCGGCCGCGGGCAGTCGGCGTGGCGCGGTGCCCGGATAACCCAGGGCACGGCGCACGGCGGGGTTCATGAAGTAGGCGCCGGCCACGGCGAACGCGAATGTGTCGTACACCTCGCGATGGTCCAGCCGTAGATCCCGGAGTACCCGGTCGGGGGCGCCGGGAATCGCGAGCACCCGGGTGACGGCGCCAGCCAGGTCGGGGTTGGCGGCCAGCGCCCGATTGATCCACTGGCCCGCCACGTCCGCCTCACTGGCAGACGGGAGGCCGGGTCCGCCGGGGAGGAGGACGTCGGCGAGGTCCGCGAGGCGGACCCGCGAGGCGTCCCCGAGTTCGGTCGAAAGGTCTGGGGCGGTCACGACGCCACCTCCTGTTCCCGGGCCTTGGACGCGATGAAGCTGGCGGTACGTTTCGCCAGGGCGCAGATCGTGGCGGTCGGGTTCACACCCGTCGAGGTGGGGAACACGCTCGCGTCGATGATGTAGAGGTTCGGCACGTCGTGCGCCCGGCCGAAGCGGTCGACGACCGAGGTGCCCGGGTCGTCGCCCATCCTGGCGGTGCCGGTGTTGTGCCCGGTCATGAAGTCGCGTCCGGCGACCCAGGCCCTCGTCGCGCCGGCCGCCTCGTGCGCCTCCAGGCTCCTCGCCAGGTTGAAGTCGACGATCCGGCGCGTGTTCTCGGAGACCCGGTAGTGCACCTTGGCCGCCGGCAGCCCGTCGGAGTCGGTGAGCGAGGCGTGCAGTGAGACGGAGTTGGTCTCCTCCGGGAGGTCCTCCGGGACGACGTGCCACTGCAGCATCCGGACGAACTCCTTCATCCTCGCCGCCGAGCCCTCACCCCACAACTCCTCGCCGCTGAGACTTCCGGGGTGCGTCCACTTCTCCGCAGCCTCCAGGGGCCCCGCGATGGGCAGCAGCGACCACTTGGCGCCGCGCACGAACCCGCGCGACGGGTCGGATTCGTAGAACTGCATCGAGGCGATGTGCTCGCCGGCCGGCCCCAGCCAGTTCTCCAGGTCGTCCTCGTAGACGCCGACGGAGGCGGCGTACGGGTGCAGCATGAGCCGCTTTCCGACCAGCCCCGAGGAGTTCGCCAGGCCGTCGGGGTAGCGGCCGGAGGCCGACATCAGGAGCAGCCGGGGAGTCCCGATGCCGCCGGCCGCCAGGATGACCAGCGAAGCGGACTGGAAGTGCTCGTGGCCGTCGCGCAGGTAGACGGCTCCGTTGGCGCGACCGCGTTCGTCGAGCGTCACCCGGGCGACCCGGGCGCGGGTGATGACCTTCGCTCCCAGGGTCACGGCCTCCGGCAGGTGGGTGACGTCGGTGGACGACTTGGCACCTTCCGGGCAGCCCATCCGGCACACGCCGTAGCGGACGCACTGGCCCTCCCTGCCCTGGTTCACCGTCGGGATGGAGTTGGTCCCGGGCCACCAGTGCCAACCGAGCTTGTTCATGCCCTCAGCCATGGTCCGGCCGGTGCGGTGGATCGGTGCGGCCGGCAGGGGCGGCTCGAACCCCGCGGGGTAAGCGGGGTTTCCGGCGAGACCGGCGACGCGCATCTCCCGCTCGACGGCCTGGTAGTACGGGAGGAGTTCGTCGTAGGTGAGGGGCCAGTCGTCGGCCACGCCGTCGAGCGTGCGTGCCCGGAAGTCGGAGGGGAGGGCCCGTGCCCAGATGCCGCCGTAGAGCACGCTCGAGCCGCCCACGCCGTTGTACATCCACACCGGCAGGTCCGACTCGCTGTGGTCTACCGGGTAGTCCTCCTGGCGGCCACGGACGTTCGGGTCCGGGTGCCAGTCCTTGGATCCGGCCAACTCGTACTCGGGCTTGTTGCCCGGCAGGTTCCCCGGATCCACCCACCCCCCTTGTTCGAGGCAGACGACCTTGAACCCCGCCTCGGCCAGATGCCTGGCGGCAATGCCCGCGGAAGTCCCCGCTCCGACGATCAGGACATCTGCGTGATCATTACTGGAACCCACACCAACCACTCCTGTGCGGCGTCGCGGCCTCCTGCGTCGAGGCCACCGAGATACCGGTTCGTCTGGCAAACCGGGAATTACTAGCAAAACGGAGAGAAGGTTGCCACCCGCTTGACTTCTGTCACCCCCCGGCCACGAGTGCCCGGCGGCCGGGCGCGTTCCCCACGGTCGGCCGGACGGCCGCCGCCCACGGCTCGACACCGGTGGTGACCGGCGATCCGGCGTCTGCGGCGGCGTGGATCGCCAGGGCCAGCAGGTGGTCCTGACACGCGTCGGCCAGCGGGTACGGCGCCGGAGCGGCGCCGCGCCGCCACAGGCCGGTCTGCTCCAGGCAGGTGGCGATGGCGATCTCCTCGTCGGACATGCGGCTTCCGGGGTACGGGTTGCGGTAGAGCACACGCCCCGACCAGCTCAGCGTGTCCAGGCCGGCGCCCTCCAGGTTGCCGTCCAGGCCGGTGTGCCGACGTACGATCGACGCGCTGACCGGCGTGCCGTTCTCCGCGCTCCAGGTGACCTCGTTGCCGACGATCTCGCCGTGGCTGCCCCGTACGATCACCTGCCGGCGGCGCCAGGGGTTGAACCACTGCCCGTCGCTGAAGTCGTACACGCCGGTGCGGCCCGCCATCTCCAGCACCGCGATGGTGTGGTCGGCGGGGCACGTCCGCTGCGTCGCCGGCCAGCCGCCCCGGTCGGGACCTTCGAGCAGCGGGTTGGTGGTGCGCACGGCACTCACCCGGGCCGGTTCGGCCGCCACGCCCAGCAGGGTCCGAAGCAGTGCGACGGCGTGGTAGTCGTGCGTCCAGGACACCTGCGCGGAGCTGATCTGCCCCAGCACACCGTCCGCGATCAGCGTCCGCAACGCGACGACGACCGGCAGATACGGGTGCTGCTCGGCGACCTGAACCAGGTCGGTGCCGCCCACGCCGGCCCAGAGCCGGCGCAGCCCGTCAGCGTCGGCGGCGGGCGGCGTCTCCGACAGCACCGCCGTGCCGAGCCCGACCAGCGCGGCGGCCACGTCCGGGTTCGCCTGCCTCGGCACCGAGGTGACGACCACCTCGGGGGCCGCGGCCGCGACGAGGTCCTCGGGACGCCGGTAGGTCGGGATGCCCCACCGCTGTTCCAGTCGGGCGCCGGCGTCGGCTCGGCGGGTCACCGCGCCGACGCACTGGAAACGCTCCGGTACCTGGCGGGCCAGGCGAAGGTAGAAATCGGCGCGCCAGCCGTGGCCGACGATGCCGTAGCGGACCGGGCCCGGGGGCTCGCCATCGGACGTGACCGACACGCTCGACCTCGCATCTCTTGCGAACGACGGTGGGGATCGGGAAACGCTCAGGAAGTGGTCAGGGAACGATCAGGGAATGCCGGGGAATCTCAGCGAATCTCAGGGAACGAGGACGGCGCGCGCCCGGATCTCGCCGGCCTTGAGCATCCGCAGCACGTCGTTCGCCTCGTCCAGCGGGAAGTCGGCGTGGATGCTGCGCAGCTTGCCGGCGGCGGCCAGGTCAAGCACCTCGCGCATCTGCCGGCGGTTGCCGAGTACGGAGCCGACGATGACCTTCTCGTCTCCGATGTCGATCGGGTCGGGCACGCGCTCGGCGACACCGAGGACGATACGGCCTCCCGGCTTGGTGATGCGCACCGCCTCGGCGACCGAGGCGGCGGAGGGAGCGAAGACGATGGCCGCGTCGAGGGCGGCGTCGGGGACGAAGCTGCCCTGGGTGCCCTTGGGGCTGTGGGACCGGAACGCGCCCAGTTCCTCGGCGACTTGCCGGTGCACGGCACTTCGCGTGACCGCGTACACGTCGGCCCCGGTGAGACGGGCCATCTGGATCACCATGTGGCCCACTCCGCCGACGCCCAGGACGGCGACCTTCTGCCCGGGGGACAGGGCGGCCTTGCTCACCGAGCCGTAGGCCGTGATACCGGGGCAGAACAGCGGCGCGGCTTCGGCGTCGGAGAGACCCTCCGGGATCGGGTGCGCGTACGCCGACTCGGCCAGCATGTACTCCGCGTAGCCGCCGTCGAGGGTCTCTCCGGTGATCTGCCTGGCACGGCAGAGCTGCTCCCGCCCGGACAGGCAGAACTCGCAGCCGCCGCAGGTGGACCAGATGGGCTGGACCCCGACCCGGTCTCCCAGGGAGAGGTGGCCCACGGCGCTGCCGACCGCCGAGACCGTTCCCACGACCTCGTGTCCGGGGATGATGGGCAGGCGGGCCGGGGTGGCCGGCAGCCAGTCTCCCTCGACCATGTGCAGGTTCGACCGGCACACGCCGCACGCCGTGACCTTGATGACGATCTGGCTCGGGCCGGGGGTCGGCTCGGCGACTTCCCGCAGTCGCAGCGGCTTGTCTTCGATCGGGGCTGCTTGTTCGAGTACGGCTGCCTTCATCTGCCTGCTTCTTCCTGAACAGTGGTGAGGTGCTGCCCGGCCCTGGAACGGACGCGCTGCCCAAGGGCCGGGCGGAGGCGGTGGCGTCAGGCCGAGGGGGGCGTGAGAACGCCGCGCTGCACGAGCTTTTCGATGTTCTTGCTGCGGCGGACGGCCTCGCGCGCGAGCCAGCCCTCCTGCGGCAGCTCCTCGGCGTACTGGTTCTTCTCGTAGATGGGCTGCTCGTAGATGGCCGCGTACTGCTCGGTGCGCAGGTCCTTGAACCAGTTGGTGACACCGTTGAGCATGCGGGAGCGGCGCAGCGCCTCCACGTCGATGACCGTGCTGATGAAGGAGTCGCCCGCGCTGAGGCCCTCCTGGCGGGTGACGATGCGGCCCTTGTTGTCCACGATCATCGACCGGCCGCCGAACAGGTCGAACATGTGCCCGTCGTCGTTCATCTGCGGGCCGAGGTTCGGAGAGACGACGTAGACCTGGTTGAACATGGCGTGGGCACGGTTCTGCAGCTCCCACATGCCGTGGCTGACCTGCGGGTCGATCAGGGTCGACCGGATGAGGATCTCCGCGCCGTTCATCGCCAGGCCCCGGGAGATCTCCGGGTAGGCGCCCTCGTGGCAGATGATGTAGCCGATGTTGCCGATCTCGGTTTTCGCAACGGGGAAGATGGCGTCGAGGGCGTTGCCCTTGCCCTTCTTCTCCACCCACTCGTCGTAGATGTCGTGGGGGTTGGTCGTGCCGAGCGCGCCGCCCTCGTAGGCGTCGCTCGTGGCCTTGGCCCGCTTGTAGACGACCTCGCCCTCCGGGCTGATGAGGAAGGCGACGTTGAACAGGTGACCGGGGAAGTCGGGGTCACGCACCATGAGCAGTTCGGCGGCGATGTAGGTGTTGAGCTCGCGGGCCTTCTGAGCGAGGACGTCGGTCTCCGGGCCGGGGATGTCCAGGGCGAAGGCCTCGTGCGCCGCCCGGTTGCCGGCCGCGAAGTCCATGGGCATGCCCTGGATGGCCATCTCGGGCAGGACGACCAGCTTCACCGGGGCACCCTCGGTGGCGGCGACCTGGACTGCCGGGTCCATGAAGTCGCAGATGCGCTTGGCGTTCTCCAGCGCGTCCTCACGCTTCTTCATGGTGACGATGCGCGGCGAGATCGCCACCACTGCGTACGGGTCAACCATTGCTGATTCCTCCTGCTTGCACCGGGGCTGCTCGGCCCGGCTCATTTCGGTGATGTCGGTTCGCGCCGCGTGCGGTGCGGGCGCCACCAGGCTGGGAAGTGCGGGCCACACGGTCGGTCGCTCAACTGGCGACGACCGTCGAGCGGATTGCCGGCCCGTTCTGGGTAATCGATGTCAAATCTGACTTGACGCTATGCAGCAGCCTTGGGGACTGTCAACCCTTTCAGGAAGTCTGACAGCCCGACAGATTGCTTATGGCAGCACGAGCTTGGGATTCGACCGAACGGCACGCTGCCCACGGTCCGAGTGCCCGGATAACGCGAGATGAAGGCCGGCTTCGGAATGCCGGAACTTCCCTTTTCCCTTTCGACGTGGCGTCTGGCCGCGTCGAAGGGACGGAAAAGGAGGGCGTCATGGCCCGCCCACTCGTGGGTGGTCCGCAACGGTGGCCGCGGGCACGACCGGGATCTCGCCGGACCCGCGGGGGATCAGGCGCAGCGGGATGACCGTGCTGAGGGGATCGTTCTGGTCGCCGTCAAGCCGGGCGAAGAGCCGTTCGGCGGCGAGCCGTCCTAGGAGCTCCGGGGGGTGCTCGAGGACCGTGACGGCCGGCGACAGGACGTCGGCCAGGGCGAAGTCACCGAACGAGACGAAGGCGATGTCCGTGCGTCTGCGGTGGTGAAGGACCTTCACGACGCCGAGCGACGTCTCGGAGCGGGCGCTGAAGACGGCGGTCGGCGGTTGGGGGAGATCCAGCAGCCCGTCGGTGCGGTTCTCCGCGTCGGTGGCGTCGGCGCAGTCCGTCGCGATGATCTCCGGGACGACGGGCAGGGCCGCCTCGGCGAGGGCGTCCAGATACCCGGCGTGCCGGTTCCGGGAGGTCTCGATGCACAGGTCGTCACTGATGAAGGCGATTCTGCGGTGCCCATAGCGAATGAGATGGCGCACGGCCGTCCGCGCGCCGCCCCTGTCATCGAATACGACGACATCCGCCGGGTAATCCTTCGGATGGCGGTCGAGAAAAACCACGGGCGTCGCAATGGGCATGGGAAACGACGACTCAACCGTGTGCGGAGTGATGATGAGCCCTGCCACGCGGCGCTGCTGAAGAGTGTCGACGATCGATCTCTCCCGGTTGAGAATGCGCCGGTTGCTGGCGACGATCACGTTCAGCCCGCGCTGCAGTGCGGCGGTCTCGATCTCACTGATGACCGCCGCGAAAAACGGGTCGGCGATCGACTCGACGATGACGCCGATCGTGTCGTCGACACCCCGACGCAGCGACCTGGCAAGCGGGTCGACGCGATACCCGAGCCGGTCGACCGCCTCCTCGACGCGCCGGCGCGTCTCGGCGGCGACCCGCGGGTCTCCGTTGATCACCCGGGAAGCGGTCTTGCTGCTCGTGTTCGCGGCCACGGCCACGTCCTTGAGCCGCACCGGTCTGCCGGCGTTCATGCCGTCCCACCCTTCCACGTCGGCCCTGGCCGCCGTACCACCGCACGCGTCCCGCCGAGGATCGTGGGCGTGCCGCCAACCCGGTGGCGGGCAGCCCGGCCCATGGCATCCGGCGCCGCGGATCGTGTCCCGCGCAGGACCGCCGCTACCGCCGCGAGTTCCCGCACCCCCATCAGGCGGCCGCCAAGATCGCAGCGGCAGTCCGGCTGAGCCGGCTGTCCGCACTGGTACGGATCAAGCGACTCGCCTCCTCTCGTCTGGGTGCGTCGCGGGTAGGTAATCGATGTCAAAAGGTGGACACAACGTAGGCACGGCCCTGGGAGGTGTCAAGGCTCTTCGGGCCACTTCGCCGAGGCTCGCGCCCCGCCGGGCCGGTGCGGCCTTCGTGGCCGGACACGGGCCCCGGGCATGCCGAGCCGCCCCAGCCGCCGCCCGCACTGCGCGGCGTGCGGGCAGGGCCTGCTGATACGGGCTCAGCGGATCGCTTGCGGGCCTGGCCGCCGGTCTCGGCCCGGCGGGCCGCCGTCCCCTGCGGCGCGGCTTCGCACGGGCCGGCGCAGGCCGTGCCCGGCGTCGGCGCGCGTCGCGTGCTGTGTCCGGCGTCGGCGCGCGCCGCAGCCGGTCGGCGGCCATCGCGCCGCCCGCCGGGGCTCACGCCGGCCGCGAGCTCAGCACGCGCAGCTGGTCCCGCACCACCGCGGACAGCTGCGCGCGGGCCGGGGCGAGGTAGGCGCGGGGGTCGACCACAGCCGTATCGCCCAATGTCTCGCGCACCGCCGCGGTGAAGGCGACGTTCAGCAGCGTGCCGATGTTGACCTTGACGATGCCGGCGGCGACCGCGGAGCGCAGCTCCCCGTCGCCGACGCCAGAGGAGCCGTGCAGCACCAGCGGGACCGGCACGGCCTCCCGCAACTCGGCGATGAGGGCGTGGTCAAGCCGGGCGGCCCGGGTCGTCATGGCGTGGGAGCTTCCGACGGCGACGGCGAGCGCGTCCACCTCGGTGGCGGCCACATAGGCACGGGCCTGCGCCGGGTCGGTGCGCGCGCCCGGAGCGTGGGCGCCGTCCTTGCCGCCCACCTCGCCCAGTTCCGCCTCCAGATACAGGCCGCGCTCGTGGGCCCACCGGGCTGCGGCCCGGGTGGCGGCGACGTTCGCCTCATAGTCCAGCCTGGAGGCGTCGAACATCACCGAACTGAGACCGGCGTCGGCGGCCTGATGCAGCAGAGCGGTGTCCTCCACGTGGTCCAGATGCAGGGAGACCGGCACGGTGGCCTGGGCGGCGACGGCGGCGGCGGCCGCGGCGACGGGGGCGAGCCTGCCGTCGTGGAAGGCCACCGCGTTCTGGCTGATCTGCAGGATCACCGCCGCCCCGGCCTGCTCGGCGCCGGCGACGATGCCTTCGGCATGCTCCAGCGTGATGACGTTGAACGCTCCTGCCCCCACGCCCTCGGCGCGGGCCTTGTCAACGATGACCTGGGTAGGAACAAGCGGCATGTCCTGCCTCCGAGTGAGGGACGGGCGCGCGGGCGCTGCGCCAGAGGTCGGCGCCGGGCTGCGTGTGGGCCGGGACGGTGCACGTCACGACGGCCCTTGACACGCCTCCAACGAAACGCAACGATACCCATCGAATACCAAGTGAGCAATCACAAGTGAAGGCGGGACGGATGACTGCGCTGCTCGTCGGCTTGGACGTGGGGACGACCACCAGCAAGGCCGTCGTCTTCACCACCGAGGGCCGTCCCGTAGGTCAGGCCGACGCGGCCACACCATGGACGCTCACCGAGCACGGGGCCCAGATGAGTGCCGAAGCCCTGCTCACGGCAGCCCGCGAGGCGCTGGCGAAAGCCGTGGCCCAGGCACCGCAGGGACCCGTTCTCGCCGTCGGCGTCACCAGCATGGGCGAGTCCGGAGTCCTGCTGGACGCGCACGGCGCCCCGCTGGCCCCCGTCATCGCCTGGCACGACAGCCGCGACCAGGCGGAGGTGGCCGACCTGCGGGCGGCGGTGGGGGATGACGACTTCGCCGCCCGCACCGGACTTCCGCTGCGCGGCCAGTGGTCCTTGACCAAGCACCGCTGGCTGCTGGCGCACCACCCCCAGACCAAGTCCGCGGTCCGCCGGCTCAACATCGCCGAGTGGGTGGTCCGCGGGCTCGGCGGGCAGGAGGCGGCGGAGCAGTCACTGGCCTCCCGCACCGGCTGGCTCGAGCTGAGCACGCGGCAGTGGTGGCCCACCGCCCTGGAGTGGTCCGGCGCGCACCGCTCGCTGATGCCCGATCTCGTCACGGCTGGCACGCCGCTGGGCACCGTCACCGACATCGCTGGCATTCCCCGCCTCACGGGCGCCACCGTGACCGTCGCCGGCCATGACCACCAAGCCGCGACCGTCGGCGCCGACGCCTGCGGCCCGGGGGACGAGCTGGACTCCTGCGGCACCGCGGAGGCGCTGGTCCGCACGGTCCCTGCCGGCCTCTCCCCCTCGGCGGTCAGCACGCTGGCCCGGGCCGGGATCACCACCGGCTGGCACGTTCTGGAGGACCGGTGGTGTCTGCTCGGCGGCACGCAGGGCGGACTGGCGCTCCAACGGGTCCTCGCCCTGCTGGGGCGGACCAGGGAGGACCTGCCCGACCTGGACAGGGAGGCGCTGGCGCGTGACCCGCGCGCCCTGAGCGTCACCGGCGTCGACGACGACTCCCTGAGCATCACCGGCATCGCCCAGGGGCTCGGTCCGGCCGACGTCTGGCGGGCGGCCCTGGAGGCGGTCACCGCCCAGGCCGCACACGTGCACCAGGCCATGTCGGCGGCCGTCGGCGACCACCAGGCACTGGTCGTCACCGGAGGCTGGTCCCGCAGCCAGGGACTGCTCGACGTGAAGCGGAGGGTCCTCGGCCCGCTCCGTACCGCCCGCGTCCAGGAGGCCGGCGCACGTGGTGCCGCACTGCTGGCCGGCCTGGCCGCCGGCGTCTACGCCGGCACGGAGGACTTCCCGGCTCTCCCCTGAACCGCGCCCGGCTCCGGCCCCTCCCGAGACCGGAGCCCCCACCGCCGCCCGCGAGAAAGGACCAGGTCGTGGTGAGCACCTGCCATATCCGCACCGGTCCGGTCACCGCGCCCACGGCACGACCGCCGTTCCTTCCCGCCCCGACCCCGGAGCACCGATGACTCCCCCCGTCCCGTCGTCCGACGGCCCCGGCGCACCGTCCGGACGCGCCCCCTACGCCGCCGAGCGCAAGCAGGCCATCCTGACCCGGCTGCGCGCCGCCGGGCGCGTCGACGCGGCCGAGATCGCCGCCCACCTCGACGTCACCAAGGAGACGGTCCGCAAGGACCTCATCGCACTCGAACGGCAGGGGCTGCTGCGCCGCGTGCACGGCGGCGCCGTCCCCGTCGAGCAGCTCGCCTTCGAGCCGGCCGTGTCCTCCCGTACGTACTACTCCGAGGAGAAGACCCGCATCGCCCGGGCGGCGCTGGCCCATCTCCCGGCCCACGGAGCCGTCCTCATCGACGCGGGCTCCACCACCGCCCGGCTCGCCGAGCTGATCCCCGGCGACCGTGAGCTCACCGTCTACACCAACACCCTGCCCATCGCGCTCTCGTTGATCAACCGCCCGCTGCTCACCGTCCATACCCTGGGCGGCCGGGTCCGGCCCGTGACGCTCGCCGAGGTCGACGACTGGGCGGCCCGCGCGCTCGCCGAGATCAACGTCGACGTCGCCTTCCTCGGGACCAACGCCATCTCGGCCGAGCGGGGCCTGACCACCCCCGACCCGGCGGAGGCGGCCGTCAAGCGGCTGATGGCCGCCAGCGCCCGCCGCCGCATCCTGCTCGCCGACCACAGCAAAGTGGGCGCCGTGAGCCTGTGCAAGCACGCAGACCTGTCCGACATCGACCTGCTCATCACCGACAACGGCCTGCCGCCCGCCGAGCTGAAGGCGTTGCGGGCCGCGGGCCTCCAGGTGGAACAAACATGATCATCACCGTCACCCCCAACCCCAGCGTCGACCGCACCGTCTTCGTCGACGCCCTGCCCCGGGGCACCGTCATCCGCAGCCGGCGCAGCAGCAGCGAGCCCAGTGGCAAGGGCGTCAACGTCGCCCTCGCCCTGCGCGCCCACGACCGGGAGGTACTCGCCGTACTGCCCGTGGGCGGGCCCGCCGGCGCCCAGCTCGCCGAGATGCTGCGCTGCGCCGACGTGCCCCACCGCACTGTGCCCATCGCCGACGACGTCCGCAGCAACATCAGCCTGGTCGAACCCGACGGCACCGTCACCAAGATCAACGAGGCGGGGCCCACCCTGGACCCCGCCGAGGCGGAAGCGCTGATGCTGGCGGCGCTCAAGGAGACGCACGACGTCGCCTGGCTCGCCTGCGGCGGCAGTCTGCCCGGCGGAGTGCCCGAGACCTTCTACGCCAGGCTCACCGACGAGGCCCGCCGCCAGGGCGTCAAGGTCGCCGTGGACACCTCCGGCCCCGCGCTGCGCGCCGCGCTGCGCGGCCGCCCCGACCTCGTCAAGCCCAATGCCCACGAGCTCGCCGAGGTGGCCGAACGCCACCTGCGGTGCCTGGGCGACGTCGTCGACGCCGCCGGGCACCTGCGCACCCGGGGCGCCGGCTGCGTCCTGGCCAGCCTGGGCGCCGACGGTGCCGTCCTGGTCGACGACAGCGGCGTGTTCCATGCGGAAGCCCCCGTGACGCGGGTGGTCAGCGCGGTCGGCGCCGGCGACGCCCTGCTCGCCGGCTTCCTGGCCGCCGGGGGGAGCGGGCACCGCGCGCTGCGGCAGGCCCTGAGCTGGGCCGCGGCAGCCGTCCAGCACGAGGGAACCCTGCTCACCGGCGCCGACCCGGCCGTCCCCGTGCTGATCCATGACCACATCGACCGCGACCGCCCGCTGGCCGAGCCCGTGGGCTACGGGCCCGTCCCTCCGGGCTGATGGACCCGGACGGACGCGCGGCCCGGATCCGGCCTGCTCCAGGAGCGCAGTCGAGCCTGCGCCGACCTGGACGGCTCCGCCGCGCCCCGCGCCACCTACAGCCGCGTCCCACCGGCGGCTTTTACGGCCATGACCTGCGACGAAGCCCTGGCGCAGACCCCTTGACACTCCCCAAGGCCGTGCCTAGGTTGTGAGGCACCTTCTGTGACATCGATTACCTCCCCCCTCGAGAGCCACCGCTGAGAGGACGGCGAGTACCCACCATTCGCCGTGTGGACAGTCCACGGGACCGGACTGCTACACGTGCCCAGCGCTGACGGCGACCGCTGCGCTGGATCCACACCGCCCCGAGCCGTCGGCTCGTGCTGCAGGAACGTCTGCGCTGTGCGCACACCCACTGCCTGGCCCACCCACCTTTTCCTCGACGAGGGAGGGAGAGCGCAATGAAGCGACTTCACAAAACAACGGCTGTCTGCGGCCTGATGGCCCTGGCCCTGACCCTCTCCGGCTGCGGCGCCGGCGCCCGTGCGGACAGCCGACCCATGATCGGTTTCACCAATCGGTTCATCGCCGGCAACTCCTGGCTGGCCACGCTGGCCCACAGCGCCGCCAGCGAAGGCGCCAAGCGCGGGTACCGCGTGCAGACGGCGGACGCCCAGGGCAACGCCGTGCAGCAGATCGAGCAGATCCGCAACTTCATCAACCAGGGTGCCAAGGCCGTCATCGTCGAGCCCGTCGACGACCGGGCGGTGGCCGGCGGCATCCGGGAGGCCGAGCGGGCGCACGTTCCGGTCATCATGGTGAACGACCAGGTCGCTCCCGACCTCGCCAAGCGGGTGGCCTGCAACATCCACGACGACGCCGCCGCCACCGCGGAACTGGTGGGCGAGACGACCGCCAAGGCGGTCGCCGCCCGCCACCAGCCGAGCGACACAGTGAAGCTGTACGTGCAGGCGCTCTTCCCGCAGGAGCTGGTCACCGAGACCCGCCAGAACGGCTTCATGAACGGCTGGAACCGCTACTTCCGGCAGCATCCAGGACCGAAGACCGTGCTGATCCCCAACAACTACGGCAAGGCCCTGCCCGACGCGACCCTGACCGCCATGCGCAACACGCTGACCGCTCACCCCGACGTCAACGTGATCTTCAACGAGACCGACGTGGTGACCCCCGCGGTCCAGCAGGCCCTCAAGGACGCGGGACTGATGAAGCCCGACGGGTCGACGAACGTGATCCTCGCCAGCTTCGACGGCGGGATGGATGTGGTCCGCTCGATGGCCGACAATCCGAAGGCGCCGATGGTCGCGGACGGTCTCAACCAGCCCCCGACGCAGGCCGCCATGGCCGTGCAGGAGGCGATCGCCGCCGCCCAGGGCAAGAAGACCGGGCAGTGCAACGGATCGCCGGCCGAACGCGTGCTCCCCCCGCTCGTCGTGACCCCGCAGAACGCCAAGAACTTCGTCGACCCCTCGCTCGCCTTCGCCGGCGGCAACGGCAAGGGATGAGAGCCATGACACCGATTACCCCCATGCCCGAGGGCCCGGCCCGCCCGGACGGCCGGCAGGTGCCCCGCGTCGCCGTGCACGGTCTGAGCAAGACGTATCCGGGGGCCCGGGCACTGACCGACCTGGACCTGGCAGTCATGCCCGGCGAGGTTCACGGCATCGTCGGGCAGAACGGCGCCGGCAAGTCCACCTTCATCCGCATGCTGTCCGGAGCCGAACAGCCCGACTCCGGGGTCATCGAGGTCGACGGCGCCCCCATTCACTTCCCGAGTCCGCACAGCGCGCAGAAGGCCGGCATCTTCACCGTCTGGCAGGAGCTGAGCCTGGTGCCGCACCTGTCGGTCGCCGAGAACATCTGCATGGGCGACCTGCCCAGGACCGCCTGGGGCGCCGTCGACTGGCGTGCGGCGCGCGCCCGCGCCCGTCAGGAGCTGAGCGCGCTCGGCTTCGACTTCGACGTGCGCACGCCCGTCCAGGCCCTGCCGGTGGCCCAGCGCCAGGCCGTGGAGATCGCGAAGGCGGTGGGCCGCAATGCGAAGGTCATCCTGCTGGACGAACCGACCGCCACGCTGTCCAAGCCCGAGGTCGAGCGGCTGTTCGTGGTGCTGCGTCACCTGCAGGCCCGCGGCATCACGCTGCTGTACATCTCGCACCGCATGGACGAGCTGTACGAGATATGCCAGCGCGTCTCGGTGTTCCGCGATGGGCGCCGCGTCGGAACCTACGACGTGGCGGGCAGCGAACCGGCCACCGTGGTCAGGGCGATGCTCGGCCGCATGGTCACCGAGACCGTCGACACCGCCGACCCGGGCCACATCCGCATGCGGGCACTGAGCGCCGGCAAGCCGCTCGCCGATGTGACCCTCGCGGCCGAGGGCCTCGGTGACGGCAGCGTCCTCAACGGCGTCGACCTGCGCTTGCACGCGGGCGAAGTGCTCGCCGTCACCGGACTGGCGGGCAACGGCCAGGCCGAACTGGCAGCCTGCCTGTTCGGCGCCCGCCCGATGACCACCGGCAGGTTCCTGGTCAACGGCGAGGAACGGCGCCTGAAGAGCCCGGCACACGCCATCCGCCTCGGCATCGGCCTGCTGCCGGAGGAGCGCAAGAGCCAGGGGCTGGTCCTGGGAATGTCGATCAGCAGCAACGTGACCATGGCGTCGCTGGGCCAGTTCACCCGCAACTTCGTCCTGCAGCGCCCGGCGGAGAGGCGCGCGGCGCTGCGGATGCGCGAGTCACTGTCGATCAAGACCAGTACCGTCTCGCAGCCCGTGGGCAACCTCAGCGGAGGCAACCAGCAGAAGGTCGTCCTCGCCAAGTGGCTGATCAGCGGCGTCAAGACCCTGATCATCGCCGAACCCACCCGAGGCGTCGACGTGGGCGCCAAGGTGGAGATCTATGACCTGATCCGCCGGTTCGTCCACGATGGCGGCAGCGTGTTGATCATCACGTCCGAACTCGAGGAAGCGCTCATGTGCGACCGGGCTGTCGTCCTGAAGCGCGGTCGTGTGGCGGGAGTCGTGGACCGTGACCAACTCGATCGCGACGGGGAGTCGGCGATCTTGAACCTGTGCTCCTGAACGAGAAGTGAGTGAGATCATGTCTGAGCGCGATTCCACCGTGACCAAGCACGTCGACTCGCCGGCGGCCACGCCGTCGAGGGATGACCGGATCTCCCGGCCGCCCCACGGTCCCGCACCGTCCGACGATGGCGGCCCGGGCTCACCAGTGGCCCGTCTACGGGACAGTGCCGTGGCACTCGGTTCCAAGTCCTACCTGTTCGTCGTGCTCATCGCCGTCCTCGTGGTGGGCAACGGCCTGTCGCCGTACTTCCTGACGAGCCGGAACCTGCTGTCCGTCCTCATCACGGCGTCCGTCGTCTCCGTCCTGGCGGTGGGCCAGTTCACGGTGATCGTCACCGGCGGCATCGACCTGTCGGTCGGTTCGGTGGCGGCACTGTCCTCCGTCGTCGGCGCGATCATGCTGAAGGACGGGCAGCCGTTCGTCGTCGCCGGCCTCGGCGCGCTGGCCGTGGCGGCCCTCATCGGCCTGATCAACGGCGTGTGCGTCACATACGCCCGGATCACCCCGTTCATCGTGACGTTGGCGATGATGAGCATCGCCCGCGGCATCGCCTACATCGTCCAGCCCGGCAACCTGGTCGCGATCTCCAACCAGCGATTCCTCTCCGTCTTCGACGGTGACCTGGGAGCCCTGCCTTCTCCGGTGCTCATCGCCTTCCTCGTCATGCTGGTAGCGGCGCTCGTGATGGCCTTCACCCCCTTCGGCCGGCGGCTGTACGCCATCGGCGGCAACGCGGAGGCCGCCCGGCTGTCCGGCCTGCCCGTCAAGCGCGACGTGATGTCGGCCTACATGGTCTCCGCGCTGCTCGCCGGCCTCGCCGGGCTCATGATCGCGGCCCAGCTCACCGAGGGCAGCGCCATCGTGGGCGACGGCTACGAGCTCAACTCAATCGCCGCCGTGGTGGTCGGCGGGGCGTCGCTGTTCGGCGGCACCGGCAATCCGATTAGCGCCGTCGTCGGCGGCCTCACCATCGGCACCATCCTCAACATCATGGATCTGCTCGGTGTCCAGGCCCAGCCGCAGCTCGTCGTCAAGGGTGCGGTGATCCTGGTCGCGGTCTTCTTCACCAGCGGTGTCGGTCACCGTCTGATGGGACGGTTGCTGCAGGCGGCCTTCCAGCGAGTCCGCCGCCCGGTGCCCTCCGGAGCAGCGGGCCGCACCGAGGACGCACGGTGACCCGTGGCCGCCCTTTCCGGGACCGCGCCCCGTCGTCGGCGGCCGAGCCTGTCCGGGGCGGAACCCGGGGCGCGGTCCCGTCGGCCACCGGCTTCCCGAGCCGCGTCGATGAGCTGTCCGGCGGGTGTCCGCCGCCAACGTTGCACACCAGTCGGTAAAGAGGGAGACAGGCCGTGAGCCTGAGAATCGTTGTCCTGGTGAAGTACGTGCCCGATGCGACCGGCGACCGTCGCTTCGCGGACGACACGACGACCGACCGGGAGACCGTTGACGGGCTCCTGTCGGAACTCGACGAATACGCGGTCGAGCAGGCCCTGCTCATCGCCGAGGCATCCGGCGATGCCGACGTCACCGTGCTCACCGTCGGCCCGGACGACGCCAGGGACGCGCTGCGCAAGGCGCTGTCCATGGGCGCCGGCAGGGGCGTCCACGTCAACGACGACGCCATCCACGGCACCGACGTGATCGGCACCTCCGCCATCCTCGCCAAGGCCGTCGAGAAGACCGGGTACGACCTGGTCGTGGCCGGCATGGCCTCCACCGACGGCACCATGGGAGTGGTCCCCGCCCTGGTGGCCGAGCGCCTGGGCGTGCCGCAGGTCACCCTGCTGTCCGAGGTCCGCGTCGAGGGCGGAGTGGTCAGGGGCCGCCGCGACGGCGACGCGGCCACCGAGCACCTTGAGGCGTCCCTGCCCGCGGTGGTCTCGGTGACCGACCAGTCCGGCGAGGCGCGCTACCCCTCCTTCAAGGGCATCATGGCCGCCAAGAAGAAGCCGGTGGAGTCCTGGGACCTGGACGACCTCGGCATCGAAGCCGGCGAGGTGGGCCTGACCGGCGCCTGGACCGCCGTCGAGACCATCGCCGCCCGCCCGCCGCGCCAGGCCGGCACCGTCGTCAAGGACGAGGGTGAGGGCGGCACGCGACTGGCCGCCTTCCTCGCCGCGCAGAAGCTCGTCTGACGGCCGACCACGAGATTTCAGGAGACACGAAGCAATGGGTGAGGTTCTCGTCCTGGTCGACCACGTCGACGGCGTGGTCCGCAAGCCGGCTCTGGAGTTGCTGACGCTGGCCCGCCGCATCGGCGAGCCCTCGGCCGTGGTCCTCGGCGCCGGCGAGGCCGCCGCCGGCATCGCCGCCAAGGCCGGCGAGTACGGCGCCGCCACGGTCTACGTGGCGGACGCACCGGAGTTCGCCGACTACCTCGTCGTCCCCAAGGTCGACGCGCTGACGCAGCTCGCCAAGGCCGTCGGCGCGGCGGCGGTGCTCGTCACCTCCTCCGGCGAGGGCAACGAGATCGCGGCCCGGGTCGCGCTGCGCCTGGGCTCCGGCATCATCACCGACGCCGTGGACCTGCGGGCTGGCGACTGCGGCCCGGTCGCGACCCAGTCGGTGTTCGCCGCCTCCTTCCAGGCCACCTCGCGGGTGACGCACGGCACCCCGGTGATCACCGTCAAGCCCAACGCCACCAGTCCCGAGGCGGCCCCGGCCGCGGGCGTGGTGGAGAACGTCTCCGTGGAGTTCTCGGCCACCGCCACCGGCACCACGGTCGTCTCCCGCACCCCGCGGGTCTCCACCGGCCGCCCCGAGCTGACCGAGGCCGCCATCGTGGTCTCCGGCGGCCGCGGCGTCGGCGCCGCCGAGGGCTTCGGCGTGGTGGAGGGGCTGGCCGACGCCCTGGGGGCCGCCGTCGGCGCCTCCCGCGCCGCGGTCGACGCCGGCTGGTACCCGCACTCCCACCAGGTCGGCCAGACCGGCAAGTCCGTCTCCCCGCAGCTGTACGTCGCCTGCGGCATCTCCGGGGCGATCCAGCACCGCGCCGGCATGCAGACCTCCAAGACGATCGTCGCCGTCAACAAGGACCCCGAGGCACCGATCTTCGACCTGGCCGACTACGGCGTGGTGGGCGACCTCTTCCAGGTGCTGCCGCAGCTCACCGCCGAGGTGAAGGCACGCAAGGGCTGACCGGACCGGGGCGTCGGCCCAGGCCCGGGAAGCCGGTGCCGGAGGGGGCCGGAAGGCGTGGTGCGCCCACCGGGGCGCAAGGCTGACCCAGCCCGTGCCGCACGAACGCCCCCGTAGCCGGCCGGTGTACGCCCGCCCGCTCGGCATGTGCCGTGATTGGGGCGTTGCCGGGGGTACGCGTGCCATCGTCCGCGGTCCCAGGCCGCCGACCGCCCCGCCGGACACCGGCTCAGGGCCGCCTCATCCGGACCGTCACATCCGGACCGTGACGCGCCTGGTGCCCGCGGTGCCCGGCAGGACGGCCGCACACCGGCCGGCATAGTGGCGCCGGTGAGGGGAGGCGGCCGAGCGGTGCCCGCATATGGCGGGTATCAGCCCCTGACGCCCCTAAGGTGGCTCGAGTTGAGCACCGCGATGGTCTGGTCGACGACCACGTCGTCCGGTGAGGCGAGACAGGCGTGCGCGGACAACACGACGTTCTTCTTGCTCGGGTAGGGGAACTGCTCCTCCAGCGCCAGGGTGCCGCCGAGGACGCGACACGACGAGGTGAGGGGGGAGGTGCGTACTCCGGTGGCGGTGGTGAGCTGTGCGGAAGCACCGGTTCTGGATCTGAGCAGCCAGGACACCAGCACACCGCCCTTCGGCAGGGCGGCCACGGGGAGGCAGTCCTTGTTCGCGCTCCCGTCCAGGGCCCTCACACACAGCGCCAACCCCAGATCATGACGCTCCCCGGGGCCGAGGTCCTCGGTCAGCGCCGCCCGCAAGGGCAAGCACGGCGGCCGGCCGCCCGTCGCCGGTCACCGCAGTCTCTGCTCGTTCGGCTGCCCTGGCCCACCTCGCACGGCATGCGCGAGGTGACCTGCGTCCCCCGCACCTGCGGATCTGCCAGTGTCACGAACGCGGCTGCCGCTGGCACTCCCGCCACCGCGGATGCGTCGGCCCCATCCGTCTCCTCCTCGCATGTGAACGCGGCGGACGGCTGTGGCGGCTCGTCGACGCCTGCAGCGCCTGCGCCGTAGCAACAGCACAGGCCGCCGTCGTACCCGACACCGCCCTCGCCCACGCACCACTGCAGCCGGCAACCACACGGCGGCACAGGCACCCCAAAGGGCCGGGTGAGAAGATCCGAGTCTGCGAAATGCTCAGCTACCTCGCCGCTGCGCTCCCGGCAGGCACCTCGGCCGCCGCACGCCTGCTCGCGCTGCAGTGCGCGTTCCGCATGAACACCAGGATGCAAGTCCGGCTGCCCAAGGGCGTGCTGCGCAGCCTCCGCCTCAACGCCGCCCCAGATCCTTGGCGCGAGTTGGAGCAGGCGCGATGGCTGCGTAGAGCCCCCGGGAACGCGGCCAACGAGATCGCCGCTGAACTGCTCGATGTCACTCTGCTGGGCCAAGCCAGCCCGCCCCGACCGAAGGCATGCCGCGGACTGGGCACTGCGCGCCGGCTCCTCCTATGCAGCAGGGGCGGTCGGAGCACTGCCTCAACTGGCCAGCGTGTATCTTGCAGCGCACACTGACCCGGAATCCAGCAGTGGCCTTGGCGAGCTCGACCAGATGGCGCGCGCCTGCGGTACCCAGCCTGCGGAACTGCCAGCCACACTTGACCGACCAATGCCACGAAGTTAAGGCTCAGTTGACGTTGTCAAGCACGACCGCGACGTGAGACGGGCCTCTGCTATCCAGGGGATCGACCAAGATCTTCC
>NZ_JBHTVE010000027.1:0-50642 GCF_042793175.1 Streptomyces sp. NPDC056580
CAACGGCCGACTCATCCGTACGGCACCGAGTACGTACAAGCTCCCTCTTCCCGGGGCCTTGACACCCTCAACTGAGCCTTAACTTCGTGGCATTGCTTGACCGACTGGCGGCAACAGGACTGCTGGGGTCATGGCGGGCTTGCCCGGACTCGGGAGATCTGCAGTGGACCCTCGCACGCGGCACGAGGTGGGGACCATGCCCGTAGCCATCCGGCCCGGGGCAGGGTATGCGATCGACCAGATCCTCATCCCGCAGCTTCGCCAGCAGCAGGCCGACGGCGAGATCTTCTCCGTATGAGGGCGTGTCGTCGGCAGGTGCGACGTCGCTACGTCAGGGACTTTCGTACTGCATCGACCAGTGAAGCCGCACGCACATCGTCGGTTCCTCCGATGATGTGGTTCGTCACGTAACCGAAGGCGATCGTGTGCTCGGGATCGGCGAAGCCGAGTGATCCGCCTCGGCCGGTGTGGCCGAAGGCGTTCGGGCCGGTCATGGGGATGCTTTCGGTGGGCAGCATGTATCCGGCGCTGAACCGGCTATGGATGAGCATCACTTGGTCTTTCCCGTTGGCCTGTTCCTTGGTCGCCGCCTCCAGGGTTTGGGGGGTGAGCAAGCGGACGCCGTTCACCTTGCCGATTAGCGCGGCGTACATGCGCGCCAGTGCGCGAGCAGTGCTGATGCCGTTGGAGGCCGGGAGTTCCGCGGCTTGCACCTCGGGCGAGGCGAAGTTGATCTCGGCTGGTGCGGTCACCGCGTACGCCCTGTTGCTGAATGAGTTTGGGTCGCGCCACGCCGCGACTAGTTCGCGGAGCTCATCGGGGATCGACTCGGCAGGCACGGTGGTGAGGTCGACCTCTGGTCGCCGGTACACCATGCGACTGACCCGGTCGCGCTCACCCGCCGGCAATCCGATGAAGAAGTCCAGCCCAAGGGGGGCGGCGATCTCTTCGGCGAAGAAGCGGCCCGGTGTCCGGCCGGACGCTCGGCGGATCACCTCGCCGACGAGCCAGCCCCAGGTCCGGCCGTGGTATCCGTGCGTAGTGCCCGGAGTCCACAGGGGACGCTGACCGGCCAGCGCCGCCGCCATCGGATGCCAGGCCAACGCAGCGTGCAGCGGCACCGGTTGGTCCAGAGCCACCAAGCCCGCTTGGTGGGACAGCAGCCAGCGCACCGGGATGTGCGCCTTGCCATTTGTGGCGAATTCCGGCCAGTACTTCGCCACCGGCGTGTCCAGGTCCAGCGCACCGCGTTCGGCCAGCATGTGCGCCGCGGTCGCGGTCGCCCCCTTGGTAGCCGAGTAGACGAGTTGCAGTGTGTCCCGCGTCCACGAACGACCGGTCTCGGGGTCGGCGATGCCACCCCACAGATCCACCACCGGTCGGCCGTATTGGTACACGCACACCGCCGCGCCGATGTCCCCGTGCTGGGAGAAGTTCGCCGAGAACGCCTCACGCACCGGTTCGAACTCCGCCGCGACCTCACCGTCGATCGTCGTCATGCCGTCCATCCTGGCATTGAGGTCGTCTGCTCCGAGGGGGCGGGCTCACCCCTCAAAATCCGAGACGACTGGTGTCAGGATGCAACAGGCAGCGCCTGAAGGCGCTCGCGGAACTCACGGACAGCGGGGACGGACTTACGCGGTTCGAGCCGTGCGGAGAACTCCTTCAAGCGGTCCAGAGCCCGCACGGAGCTGACACGGCTCTCCAGGAGACTGGCGCCGTAGCTCGCGGCGTCCAGCGCTCCCTCCAGGTCGCCGCCGGCGAGCCGGGCCTCAGCCAGGCGGCTGGACCGGACGGCCTTGTCCCGAGGCGCCGCGCTCTTCACGGAGGTCTCCAAAGAACGTGTCGCGCGCTCCACCTGCCCGGACCGCAGCAGGACCTTGCCCTCGGTCGACTTCAGCTGGGCCTCGCCGAACCAGTCGAGCCAGTCGGGGTTCTCCTCCGCTGTGTGGTGCTCCCAGAGTGAGACGGCACGGTTGAGCGCCGTCCCCGCCCTCCGGTGGTCGCCGTCGCGCGACAGTGCCTCGGCCTTGTGCAGGTAGAGGAAGGATTGGGTGTCCGGCGACAGCGTTCGAGGGGCGTTGTCGATGGCGGTCGAGATGAGGTCGACCCGCTCGGCGGTCCGTCCGGCTTCGGAGACGTGAACGCCCATCTCCGCGAGGATGAAGGCGCCGAAGGCGTCGTCTCCAGCGGTACAGGCACTGCGCAGGGCCCCGACGTAGTACCGCTGACCGGCAGAGCGCAGTCCTGCGTCGTAGGCCATCCACCCGGTCAGGTGCGACACCCGGGCCGCAAGGGCGTAGAGACGGAGTCGGACGCTGTCGGTATACCGGCCGGCGCTCAGGAGACCGGTGACCAAAGCGAGATCGCCGCGTGCCTGCTCCAGGAGCCTGGCGCCTCCGAGCTGGTCGTCGAGGACGCGGAGCGTGCCGATGCGCTGCTCGATCGTCAAGACCAATGTGTCCGTGACCTGATCCCCGTTGAGGGCCGAGGCGAAGGCGGAGGGCGCGTCCACCCAGCTCGCTGCGAGGCCCGTCAGGGCGGCGCCGGTGATGGTGAGAAAGCCCCGGCGGTCCATGCGGCCACTCCCCACGAGTTCGGACAACGCCTCAACGGTACCGGCCTCGGTCCACGGCGCGGCGAGCCCCGTCACCTCCCAGACCGGGAGCCACCGGGGCCATTCTTCCTCCCGCACCAGTTCGTACGGGACGCGTAGTAAGTCGGCGAGTACGCGCTGGGCGTCCGTGTCCGGTTCCTGGCCCTGCTCCCACTTCCAGACAGTCGTCCGGTTGGTCGCGAGCGGGATTCCGAGCAACCGCCCGTGCGCCTGCATGAGTCGGGCGAACTCGGCCTTCCCCCAGCCATGCTTCTGGCGGAGGAAGCTCAGCGGGTGGATTGCCAACGGCTCAGCAGACACGTCATTACTCCCCTCATCCCCTCATGGCGTACCGCGGAGGCTACTTCGCGTGGCCGCGTACGGGGGAGGGCGTCCCCATGAGGAACCCCCTAGAAACGTTCCGCCCTGAGATCTGGAGGCCATTGACTGAGTATCAGCCGTCCACGGAGCACGCCCAGGGCGTCCGCTCTGGAACGGCCCCCAGATCGGCGGCTCCGCCCCAGTTCCCCCGTCGGGGACGGGGCCGCTCTCCAGCTCTCCGGAGGCATCCGCCATGCCCACGCTCGTCCACCGATTCATCCTCGCGGGTGCGGATAGGGAAGTGTCCCTAGCCCGGTGCAAGGTCGTCGACAAGGTGCGCACGTGGGGCGTGCCGATGGACGACGAGACGGCTGACGCCATCCGTCTTGTTGCTTCCGAGCTCATCACCAACGCCGTGGTGCATGGAAAGGGGCCCGTCACCGTCGCGCTGTACCACCGGCCCGGTCGCCTGGTGATCGATGTCCACGATGACAATCCCGCGGCTCCGCGAACGAGTTGTGCCCAAAACGACGACGAGAATGGGCGCGGTCTGACGCTGGTCGGATATCTCGCTTCGCGGTGTGCCTGGGAGCCCTCCGGCCGCGGGAAGCGCGTATGGGCAGAGATCGCGCTTCCCATGGCAGCGCCCGCTATCCGAGCCGCCGTTCTGCGCAGGCTCTTCACGCTCCGGCCGAAGCACGGGGTCGTCGCTGAGCTCGAGTCGCTCACTCTGGCGGTTGCGTGATGGGACGGCACGCCTTACGAGCAAATCCGCTTCCTGATCCCGATGTGGTCTTCCGGCCCACCCGCCGCGATAGCGACCCTGACACAAGGGAGCCCACTGAGTACGCGCTGTGGGACCGCCACGAATGGCAGGCGCGCGGCGAGTGCTGGCTGTGGTGCGGACGCGACGACGTCGAGGTGACGTGGATCGGGCCCGTCCGGTCAAGTGGCATGCACGCGGCCCTCTACGCCTGCCGTGCCTGTTTGTACGAATTGGACCAGCGCGTTTTGGAGACCAACATCCGCCAGGACATTAGCACCTTGCCGATGAATCGCAGACCTGTCCAGTCGCGAGTGTAGGACCGTGGCCCGTCCGCCCCCAATGCCCGCTGCCCCACGGCACCACTTCTCCCGCCGCCGTGGGACAGCCACTGACCTCCCGCCGGAGCTCTGGCGGGAGAACCGAAGAGGAAGGAGCACGAGGTGGCAGAGCACACGGCACCGCCTCCGGCCCAGAGTGGCCTCCTGGTGGCGGTGGAAGAGCTGACCGCCGTCCACGACCGGTACGACAGCCTCCGGTCGGACAACGCCGGGAGTTCCGGCGATGCGCCGTGGCCGGGTGGCGACGGCAACCTGCACGACAGCGAGTAGGCACCAAGCGGTGGAGGCCGGTGTGGTCGGTCGTGCCGGCCCCCACCGCGTCCGAATCACGCGGTCGAACCCATGAAGGAGGCAGCGATGGAACATCGGTTGATCAGCGCCATCGAGACAGCCCTCGGCTGGAGTGGAGCCGAAGAGCTGGGCAAGGGCTTCGTACGCGGGAGCATGGAGGACCCCACACTCGTCTCCCGCATCATGACTGCGAACCGCCTGCTCGACATCGCGATGCGCAGGAGCCTGAACCGCCCGCAATTCCGGTGCTTCCAGAAAGGTGAGGAGGTCCACCCGGCCATCTACTACACCGACAGCGTCAGTCCCCGGGGCCAGAGCATCCCCATGGTCAACATGCGCAGCCTGGGCAGGCTCCTACGAGAAGGCGCGACGCTCATTCTCGACCAGGCCAACGTCTTCGATCCGACACTGGAGGTCGCCTGCCGAGCCCTGCAGTGGTGGTCCCGCGAGCGAGTGCAGGTCAACGCGTACCTGACGACCAACGCCGCCGCCGGTTTCCCCTTGCACTGGGACGACCACGATGTCTTGATCGTCCAACTCGCGGGCGAGAAGGAGTGGGAGGTGCGCGCTGCGTCCCGCAGTGTCCCGATGTACCGGGACTCCGACCCCAACAACACTCCGAGCGACGAGATCATCTGGTCCGGCGTCATGCGGACCGGTGACGTCATGCACATTCCCCGAGGCCACTGGCACCGGGCCACGCGGACCGGCAGCGGCGCCGGCAAGAGCCTTCACGTCACCTTCGGCATCACCAAGCGCACGGGAGCGAGCTGGCTCGCATGGCTGGCCGACTGGTGCCGCGAGCGCGAGACCTTCCGCCACGACCTCGACCGCTGGCACGGAACCGGCGGCGAAGCCCTGACCACGGCCGCCGCCCAGCTGATCGGCGAACGCTCCCCAGCCGACTTCCTGGCCGCGTACGAGCAGGAGACGATGCTGCCTCGGCATGTGCCGTTCCTCGACATACTCGGACCGCTCGACGCCGTGGTGTGCACCACCCACTTCCCTCCCCGGATCCAGGAGAACGGGCCGAGCGTCGACATCGTGGCCTCAGGGAAGAAGCTCACCCTCGCGGCCAAGGCCCTGCCCGCACTGCATCTGCTGCTGAGCGGAAGGCCCGTCCCGCTGGAGCGGGCCGCAGCCGTCGTCGGGACCGAAGTGACGGAGCTCGCCGAGATCCTGGTGAAGGAGGAGCTGTGCGCGGCGCTGTCTCCCGAGTTGTTCTCGGGCTACACCGGTCTCGTCACGAACGCCGTCTCCTGACCGGGGCACTGGACCTTGGTGTCACCGCACTCGACACCAGCACCAACTACCTCGACTTCCGCTCGCACCAGAGGCTGGCGCGGACAGCCCGTGACCTGCTGCCGAAGTTCATGCTCTCCACCAAGGTCGGCTATTTCCCAGGGCCGGACGGGACGGAGCACTCCCTGGATCCCGTTCGGCTGCACGCGGCGGTGGAACAGGCGGCCAAGGACCTCGGACGGGAGCCGGACCTGGTGTTCCTGCACAACCCGGAACATTCACTCCCCGAAACCGCCCCTCGCTACCACGACCTGCTGGCACAGGCGTGCGCCACCCTTGACGCCGCCGCAGCGAAGGGACTGTGCGCCGCCTGGGGTGTCGCATCCTGGGACCCGACATCGCTGCTGAACCTGATCGACACGACCACACCGAGGCCAGCGGCCCTCATGGTCCGCGCCGGCTTGCTTGTCGGAGCCAGAACGCTGGATGCCGCGGACGCCCTCACCAAGGCGTGGTGCCCGGGCGGCGTGGTGTGGGGGATGAGCCCTTTCGGAGGCAGCACCAGCGCCCCGGTGTGGGCCAGGATCGATCCGCGCGTCTTTCTCCAGGAGGGCAGCCTGCTCTCCCGTGTGCAGGCGGCGTTCAGAGCCGCCTATCACCTCCCGGAGGTCGACTCCGTTGCCGTGGGCACCGATGAACCCGCCCATCTGGGCGAACTGGTCGGCGCCCTGGTCGACGAGGTCGATGAGCGGACCGTCCAGGAGTACCGGAGTCTCCTTCGAGACCAGACCGCTCGCGCGGTCAGCCTGCCTGAAGCTCCTCGATGACCTGCTTTGCCATACGCCGGGCGAGTTCCAGACGAGGGTCCTCCGGGTGCGCGTAGGGTCCGAGGATTTTCGAGCAGACGAACAACGTCATCAACTTGCCGTCCCGGCTATCGAAGTCGGAACGGCGCTCGTGCCGTACGCGTTCTGCCAGAGCCGGGACGGCAAGGGAACTGGCCCACAAAGAGGCCGAGTCCAGCCCCAGCGGTGCGTTACCCCAGTCCTCCCAGTCGAAGAGGCTGAACGCCGGAGCGGTCATGTTGGCCCAGTTCAGATCCGCATGGGCCGGCACCCACCGCTTCACAGTTGTGTCGAAGTCGCCGGGGAAGACACTGCGGATGGACTCGGTGACGAGGGCCTGGGTGACAGTGACGGTGTCCGGTGTGGCAACCCGCGTCGTGCTCTGAGCCGCCAGCGCGTTCAACGAGGCGTTCAGCGCTCCCCACCACTCGTCCGGCAGTTCCGGGGCCTCGCTCAACACGGCGGTACCGACAGGAGCACCCGGCAGCAGCTCCGTCTCATCGGCCCGCCACATCACTGGCTCACTCGTGTCGCGCCAGACCACGCATCCCAGCCATGCGGGCTGGGCGACGCCTTCCAGACGCGCGGCACATTCGGTGCCGTTCCACCCCTGATCGGTGATCTTGTTGAGCAAGCGTCGCTCGATCCGAACCCAGGTATCGCGGTCTGTCCGGGCTCCCACAGAACGGCGCTTGCGGATCAACCCATCTGATAGCAAGCGCACCTGGAGAGACCGCTCGACGTGATCAAGAACCTCATCAACCGGCTGCACCCGTAGATCAACAGCCCGACCCGTGGAGACCGAGAGCGTCATACACGCGACCGTAGCAGGGCAGCGGGAGGGAGGATGACACCAGAACCAGCACTCCGAACAGCCGCAACACGCGCTCGCGTTCACTCTCCAGAAGTAGCCTTGAGCGACTGAGCACGGTCGGTCGAGTGGGATTTGGGACAACAGACTTCTCGCTCTTCCAGCACAGCTCCGGAGGACCGCTTCTCTGCTGGGTGCGCCTTGCGTACGCTCCAAGCACGCAACATGTACGGTTCAGCAACCCGAGTGGTGGGCCGCTGGTAGATCGCGGCGTCGGAGATGCCGACAGCGGCCGCGGCCGCGAGGACGGTCCTCCCAGTGGTGCGCAACTCGGCGAGGAACCGGGCGACGGCTCCGTGGTCAGCCGCATGGGCTTGAGGGAGGCGTACGGGGCTGAGGCGGCGCTGACGGCGTCGCAGGCGGCCGCGAACGCCGGGTCGTCGCCGCGCGAAGCCCCGGGGCCCCGGTGCCCCGGAGCAGCTCGGCGCGGGACGGGGGCAGGCCGAGGGCCACCGCCGCCCGCGCCGTGACCGCCCGCAACCTTGGACGTGATCCAGGCGGGAGCATCCTGGTGACGGTGGACGGGGGTGGCAGACCATGGGGCGTAGACAGGGTGCGTGGGCGGGGTCGGTGGTAGCGGGAGGGGCCGCATTGGTGGCGGCTGTGCTGGGGCCGGTGACCAACTACGCCAGTGCCGCGGTGCCTGGCTGGGCGGCGCAGGCGTGGGTGATCTGGCCGGTGTTCGCCGTGCTGGTGGTGGTCAGCATCGGGCTGTTGTTGTGGGGTCGGCATCTGGATGCCGCAGCAAGGCCCCCGGCGCGGCTGGCACCGGTGAGCGGACTGGCCCGAGGCCAGCAGGCTTCGTTACGCCCCCCGCATGTTCAGCGCGTGCGGGGGCGTGAGGGAGAACTCGCCGTGCTGGCAGGCATGCTTCGGCGGCCACAAGGCCGGTTCGCGGTGCTGTGCGCGGTCGGCGGTATGGGCAAGACAACGGTGGCCGCGCAACTGGCCACCCAGGCCGAGGCGGCGGGCTGGCGAGTGTTTTGGGTGCGCTGGCGCGACGGTGCCGAGCTGGCGCAGCAGATGGTGCAGGCGGCGCTGGCCTGCGGCCTGCCAGAGGCAGAGCTGGAGGCCGCGCGAGCGGGGCAGGCGAGCCTGCCGGGCCGGGTGCGGCGGTGGCTGCTGGTCGTGGACAACGCCGACGAGCCGCACGAGATCGGCCCGGCAGGGGAGCCGGTGGCCGACTATCGCGGCTGGATCCGTCCTCACGGCCCGGGCTCGGGATGGCAGCGAGCAGACCTGGGGTCCGTGCGCACAGCTGTTGCCACTGGAGCCGCTGCCGGTGCGACCTGCGGGGCAGGTCCTGCTGGACGCTGCTCCCGTGGCCGGCACCGCCGAGCAGGCCCGGGAGCTGGCGGCGCGACTGGGCGGGCTGCCACTGGCGTTGCACGCGGCTGGCACCTATCTGGCCGGACCCACCAGCCGCTACCGCACCTTTGCCGCCTACCGCCAGGCCCTGGAACAGGAACTGCGGTTCCTGTTGGCGGCGCACCCGAATGCCTCCCATCCGCAGGTCGCCCGCGCCGTGGTGCGGCACACCTGGGAGGTGTCCTTGGACCAGCTCGCAGGGGAGGGCAACGCTTTGGCCCGACCCCTGTTGCGACTGCTGGCCCTGCTGGCTCAGGCCCCCGTCCCACTGTCCCTGATCACCCCAGACCTGCTATCCGTCGTCACCGGACACGACGTCACCGCGGTGGCCCTGGAGGCCGCGTTCGCCGGCCTGCACCGCTACGCTCTGCTCGGCCTGCCCCACTCTCCCGGCAGCACCGGCCCGGCGTCGGGCAGCAGTGAGGGGGCGCAGGTGGTGCTGCATCCCCTGATCCGAGAGATCAACGCTGTCGCCCTCACGGCCGAGACCTCCGAGCTCGCCGTGTGGCACCGGGCCCTTGCCGAGCGGCTGACCACTGCCGTGCACGAGGCCAACCGGCGCGGGCGCGCTGGTTGGCCTGCAGCCGTGCTTCTCGCCCCCCACCTGCCTCTGCTGCTCGACTACGCGGACCCGCGCACCGCCACACACCACCGCACCACTCTCAACGCCCTGGCGCAGGTGCTGCAGAAGGCTGGCGCTTTCGGTGTGGCGCGCCTGCTGCATGAACGGGTCCTCGACGTCGAGACCCGCATGCTGGGCCCCGAGCACCCCGATACCTCGCTAGCCATGTCCATCCAACGGCAACAGAGCCGGTGGTGGCACTGGCCGCGGCGCCGGAACGCCGCAGCCAGTGGCGGTTGAGGAGGCCCTGTATCCCCGAGCCGCCGCCAAGCGATCAGATACCGGTCGACGACGCGGCGTACGACGCCCTCGTCGAGGAGGCCGAGCGCACCGGCGTCACGGTGCCGGAACTGGCCGGACGGGTCCTCGAGCACGATGTCGCCCGGCACAGGTTCGTGTCGGCCGTGGGCGGCTTCGTCACCGCGTGGGGCCAGCCTTCGACGAGGCATTCGGCACGACCGGCGCCGGCGGTGCCACCGCGTGATCCTGCACGTCGACCGCGCCTGGCTCCTGGAGGCCGCGCAGCAGTACCTCCGGGCCGACCCAGACGTCACCGACTGGGGCGCAACACCAACTGGGTGAACGCGGTAGCGACGTTCCCCGCTACCCGACGGACGCACCTTACGACCAGCTCGGCCAGTGCTCCGACACGCCCATCACCGTGACCCTCGCCCGCTAGTCAGAAGCCGGCCCGGCCAGCGTCTTCGGTCTGGTGCCTGGCGCGTGCCCGGGCAGCAGCGCAGTCGTACGCCGGGCTGGCCGGCGTTCCGTGCTGCGCTCGACCGCGGTGGTCGCCCACATCGCCGTGAGCGCTTGCTGGAAGGCGAAGACGGTCTGGTCGTCGGCGGCGCCACGTCCACGGCGACCAGACCGGGCTGCGCTTCGTTGATCGCATCCACGCCTTTTCATGACGGGCTCCTGTAGTCATGTGGTTCTGTCGTGCGGCAGGGGTTCACCTGCGCGGGGCAACAGGAGCACCATCATCACAGGTCGATATCATTTGAGGGACACCAGCCGTGATCACCACTGCGTCCACCGCGAGCGCCGCCTACTGGGAGCCTTGCTGGGCCGAGGGCCGCCGCTACCGGCAGCTGTGCGAAGCCGAGCGGCGGCTGATGAACGAGTACCTCGGGCCCGGATGCGCCCGCCCCGCTCTGGACATCGGCAGCGGTGCCGGCGCTCTGGCCCGCCATCTTCATCACGAGCTCGGATACCGCACGACAGGCGTCGACTGCTCGCCCAGCGCAGTCGCTCTCGCGGCCGCCCAGGACACCGGCACCGTCCCCGGACCGGCCTGGCGGTGCCTGGACATCACCACCACTGACCTCGCCGCGCTACCGGATCCAGCCTTTGCCGTCATTACCTGCCGCCTTGTGTACCGGTGGATGGACGACAAGGCCGCGTTCATCGAGCGTGTCCGCCACCTTCTGGCGCCCGGCGGCATCTTCTGGGTGGTCACCGAGATCGCCGGCCGCCGTCCGACCAGCGACCCAGCCCTCCAGCGGCTCGGGATCACTGCCGCGGAAGCCGAACTGCTCACGAGCGCATGGTCCGTCGTCCGCGTCGCAGACCTCGACGTCCTGCGCTGCTACGCGCTGCGTCCCTGACTACCCCTGGTGATGGGCCTGGGAGATCCGGACACCGGCTCCGGCCTTGAGGTCTTCGGCGACGTAAAGGTGCTGGCGTGTGCTCGGTCTGCGGCCGGGCAGTAAAAGAGTCTCGATGAGGCGGGCAATTTGACGTCATAGAGTAGCTGCCCAGCCACTGGACAGGTCTGACGCCCCGGAGCTGTGGCACCGGGCCGTCAGGTAGCGGCGCCCGGACTTCAGGTGGTCGGGGGCTACCTCACTTCACCCTGAACAAGAGGTCGGTCTCCGGCCGTCGTCAGGAGACTGAAGGCGGCTGCCTCCCGGCAGGCGATTGATCAGGATGAGTGTCAGTGCGGCGCTCGTCTTCGAACATGTTCAGAACGGTCGACCTTGCACCCATCCAGTGGTCGAGTGTGTCGTCCAGCAGGGCCCTGGCATCGTCTGCGCTCAGCTCGCCCACGGCGCGCAGCACGGTTCCGGCGTCCGCGGTGAACGCCTTGTGATGGGCTTTCGTAGCCCACGCCCGCGTAACGGGCGAGACGTGCGGCGAGTGCTGGACTTCGGTCCCCGGCAGGGTCAGGTAGCAGGTGGCTGCGAGTCCTGCCAGGGTGGCCCGGTTGTTGGCGACGACCTGCTTCGACAGCGATTCCCGGCAGGGCCGACAGCCCGTCCACGAGGCACCGACCAGCCGTGTCGCCAGGTCGACGTCGCTCTTCCAGCCATCCACGTACGGCATCATGCCGTCAATCAGATCCGTGTCGGTCATTGAATGGTCGTGAAGGGTGCCGGCGGCCGCCGACGCGAAGGACGCTCCCGTGCGCGCGGCCTTCTTCCGGGCGCGCTGCTTTTTGCCGTGATTGCTGACCATGAGTTCTCCTCGATGGCGTGCAGCGGCTAACCCATGACCCGTGCACGCGAGAACTTGATCAACGCGGGCCTTCGGAGTTCGTCGTCAACTTGCCTCACACTGATGCGCTCGGACTCGAGGTCCTGGCACCTTCGCCTCAAAATGCTCCCAGTCATGGGCTGAGGCCGGCTTCGGCCTGTGCGTGGCCGTTCACCAGCACGATACCGGACAGCACGGCCGATGGCCTCAAGCCCGGTCCGGATAATGAGGCTCGTTGCCGCTGTCCCGGAAGGCCGGCAGCAGCAACGAGGCGGCCCCTCGACGCGCAGCTTGGGGTATGCCCGAGTGATCTTCACGAGCATCAACGTGGCCAAAGCGCGCACCCCCACCCGCGCAGCCGCTGCTCAGCGGTGCTGAGCAGGCTGCTGTGGGAAGCTCTCCCGGCTGCCCGGCCGGGGTCGTGCCGTCAGATCCACCCTGCCGCGCGCATCATGTTCACGATCACGCGGTCGGCCGCCTCCTCCTCGTCCTGGTCTACGTCGACCCTGTCCCAGCCCAAACCCTCGCCGTACTGCAGCACCGCCGACAGCGTCTCGTGGTCGTCGGCGCCACGCGGGCCCTCGAAGGGCGAGTGCAGGACCGGTGAGAGAGCTTGCCGCGCCCAGCTGGCGACGGTGGCCGCGCCCCCCTCAGGCATCCACGAGAAGTAAGGCACTCGCCCGAGCTCGCCCAGTGCCTCGGTGAGAGCCGCGAACTCCGGGCCGGGGCGCGGGGCGGCAGCGCGGTCGAGAGCGTCAGCGAACGCGGCGAGCAGCGTGAGGTCCGATTCGGCCACCTCAAGGGCGGTCAGGTGCATCACGTGCCCACCGTCTGGACCCACCAGAAGCAGCACGTTGGGCGGGTACTCCTCTGTCCTGTCCACCAGTTCCTCGGTTCCATCCGGCAACGCGTCGCGCACCCGCCAGTACGCCTCGAAGACTTCCTCGATGGGCGCGCCGGGGATCGGCACGCCCCCGCTGTCCCGGTAGCCCATCAGCACCCCCTCATGGTCCAGGACCATGTCCATTCGGAGCCTCAAGAGAAGCCCGTCCACTTCGTACAGGCCGGCCAGGGCGTCCGGCACGAGCGGCAAGAGCAAGGTGCGGGTGGGGGCGAGGCGCGGCGGCAACTGCTGGCCGCCCGCTCGGGTGCGGTCGTTCGCCCGCATCGCCTCGGTGTACCGCGTGCCGGCAACCTGGCTTTGCTCTCGGATCTCCCGGGTGCGTTTCCGCGACTTCCTGGGCTTGCTCGTAGGCATGTCTGACTCCATACAGCAGCGCGCCCCACGCACACGCCGCTCTGAAGGCAGGCGGTTCCAGATGCACGATGCGTCGAAGGACGGCTTGGCCTACCAACGAGGACTCCGGCGTGAGCGGAAGGCCCCTTCAGCGGTCGGCGGTCGTGGCCGCCTGCCCGGCAGCATACCGGCCCGGCGGCAGCGGCATCAAAGTTCTGTTGAGGCCTTGCACCGCTGCGGCTCCCGGTCAGGGTGGTTGTCGTGCTCTGGTCCCACCGCGGGGGTGGCCCGAGACGAAGCGCTTGCCGCACACGGGCAGGCCCGAACTCGTGCGCGCGGGCCTCGCTCTCGTACCCGAGTTGCATGCCGCGCTCGACACCGCGGCCGCCGAACTGACCGCGCGCCTCGACACGAAGGTCCCGGCGCCGGAGGCGTAAGGGCGGGTCAGTTCTCCCGGCGCCTATCGGTACTACTGATCCCAGTTTTCGTCACCGACGGCGTTGTCAGCGAACCCGCGGATGGACTCGTCGACTTCGAACTGGTGGTCCCGGTCGAGCTTCTGGTAGTTCGCTTCGAACTCGTCCTCGGGCATCGTTTCGATGTTGGTGCACAGCATCACGACGAGCTCTTCCTGCTCATCGAAACTCAGTGGTTCCGTGGTCATGTGTCCCCCTCGGTGGGCCCGCGCATGGGCCGAGCGTACGGCCCCTCGCGACAACGCGTGCCGTGATGGGCTCATTGAGGGTTCCGCCGTCACCTCCTGGTCGGCGCGGTCGACGCGCACCGACTGACGTCAGGCACCGGCACCACCTCGCACACCACCCGCAGGCCACCGCCGCGGGTGTGATTACGTCGCGACCCACGAGCGCCATGCACGAGCGCAGCAGCGGCCCTTGGATGTCCAGGGCGGCCAACCGGAGTATGCCGGAAACAGAAAACAGGTTGGTCAGCGGTTCCCACGGCGGGTAGCGGGGTCGTGCTGTCTAGGCCTGTCGTGAGCCGGCGCCGGTATGTGGATCTGCAAGTCGGGGGCGAGCGCTGAGGCCGCCCCAACGCGAGCAGCAGCGCCGTCCTCCGAACGGCGCCCCGACGCACCTGTCTTTTCTGATGGAGCGCGCCAGGCGCTCGTGGCTGCCCTTCGGTGATGGGGCGCCGCCGCTGCCTGACGCCGAGGCAGTAGGTGCCTCGGTGCGCGGCAGCTCGCGATGTGACGCTGGTGTTGTCGTCGAGGTCAAGGGGCGGCTCCGGCGCACGACAGGACGAGGGTGGCGCCCCGCTGTATCTCGCCGTTTCCGGCGCGGGCACCGGCTGACTTTGAGAGTGGCTGTTCATGCAGGTGACAGCTTCTGCGGCAACGCGCCACAGGGAACGATCTAGGCCCGGGCCGATTCCGGTCTTGCGGATCCGAGCTGGCATATAGCGAGGTCAGCACACTGAAAGCTGTCGGCCGCATACCAGACCTCTCAAATCGGATGGCCGTGGCTGGATGGTGTCGTGCCTGGTCAGGCTGGCGCCAGGTGCTGTCAGTGCCCGCTGTTACACCGATTTTTGAAGACGGGCCGCACTCGGCGTCCCGCCGAAGGGAGGGGAAGCATGGCGAAGGTACCGGACGGATTCCACCAGGTGCGTGGGCACATCCGCCGTAACCCGAAACCCAGGAGCGCCAAGCGGATGAGCGGATGGATGATCGCCGGCCTACTGGCGGGAGCCTGGCTGTGGGGACAAGTATTCGGCTTCGACACGGCGACACCCCCTCCGGCCGAACCGAACCCGGCAGTCAGTACACCGGCGGACCGATGAGCCGAGGATGGCGCCTGCGGCGCCCCCGCGGGCCGGTCGAGGTCGCATCAGCGGCCATGGTGGCGCTGGCCGTGCTGGTAATGGCCGCCCGAACGGTCACCGTGACGGCCGGCGTACTGATGGATGCCTGGCCGGTACTGCTGGCTCTCGCAACGCTGGGGGGAGCTGCAGCCCTGTGGCGGGTCAGACGAGCTGTCATGGGCCGACGCCGGAAACACGCGCGTCTGGCCGCTTTGCGGATCACGCTCGCCGAGTTCGACACCATGGACGACCGACGCTTCGAATGCGCGCTGAGGGACCTGCTTGTCCGAGACGGCTGGACGGCCCGAAGGGTAGGCGGCGCAGGGGACCAGGCCGCCGACGCCATCGGCGATCACCCCGTTCTTGGGCGCATCGTCGTGCAGGCCAAGCACACGCGCGTCGGAGGAAAGGTTGGATCGGCAGTGATGTACGGGGTGAAAGGGACGGCCGGCCCCGCACACAGAGCTGACCACGCGGTCGTCGTGACCAACGGGCTCCTCACCCGCGATGCCATGACGTGGGGGAACCGGCACACCGTCCACTGGGTCGACCGAGAGAAACTGCAGCGCTGGGCCGAGGACGGGAGCGCACTGCACGAGCTCCTCAGACTGCCCGCCCGCCCGCGCAGCAGCTGGTTCAAGCGGGCTGCATGACCAGCATCCGACTCAGCTCGCGCCGTCGAGGAAATGGGAGAATGTAGGGCATGATCACCGTCCACCCCTGGGGGACGGGACTCGTCATCGCCGGTGGGTTCTCCGCTCTCCCACAGTGCCGGCATCCCCGTCATGGTTGCGTTCAACGGCTCCCCAACCTGCCGTCGACTTCGCACAAACACTATCGGCTCATCCTGGTGGGACGACCAGAGCTGAGGAAGCGGGCCCACGGCCAGCACCTGTACGACGTCATCGGCGCCCAGGACGCCGCGCTGTAATTGGCAGGAACCCGAGCAGCTGTGGCCTGCACACCAGTGGCCTTATCGGCCAACTGGACATGGAAACGGTGATCGGGCTCCGCTCATGCCCGCAGGGGCTGCGGCCGTCGTCCCATCCGGTGTCCGCCCATTCGGAGCCGAGGGGTGAGTCTCTGCCGAGCAGCCACTGAGCATCTGTACCCGTTCTTCAACGGCACACGAGCAGAGAGTTGCACAAGTGGTGGAAAACGTGGAGCTGTTGTGAAGGATACCTCTAGTATGACGGTCTGCGCTGGCGTCTCGAGCGCACCTTCTGCCCGTCTAACACCGCACGTCACCCCTACCGGCCGGGGAGGGGAGATACGGAGCACGTCGACTGTGTACCTCACCCGCTTTTCCGCCTGCGGCTTCCGCTCCCTGGCCAGCATCGAGAACATCCCGGTCAGCAGCCCGACGATCCTGGCCGGCCACAACGACGGCGGAAAGAGCGCCGTCCTGACGGCGCTCGCCTTCCTGCTGGGCAACCACCGGCTGACAGACGAGGACCGCACCTACGAGCAGGCGGAAGGATCCGCAGGCGGCCGCTGCTCCCGCACCTCGGTCGAAGGAAATTTCCGCCTCGACGCCGCGGAACAGGCTGCCACCGGCCTGCCGCAGGCGCTCCGGATCCGCCGTATCTCCGAAGAGGGGCAGCCGCCTCAGTGGCAGTACTTCGGTTCCCGGCCGACCGACAGCCGGCTCCACGACATGACCCGCCTGCTGAAGGGCCAACTTTCAGAGCTGGCTGCCGAGTTCTCCGTGTCCCCGGGCGGCTCTCGGAGAGACGACCTGTTGCAGGCGCTCACCGCCTACGCGGTCACGGCGCCGCAGGTGGAGCAATGGCAGCCGCTGCCCAAGGAACTCCAGGAGCGTCTGCCGCGCCTGCTGCCGTTCGGAGGGAAGGACGAGAGGCCCGATGACGCGGTGCGGACCGCGCTGAGCAGCTGCTACGAAACCTACCTGGACGATGAAACGCTCCAGGGCCGGGTCCGGGAGATCGAAACGGAGATCACCCAGCGCCTCGAGAAGGAAGCCGACTCACTGTGCCGGCACATCCGCCAGCACTGCCGGGAGTTCGTGGGCGTGCAGGTCAAGCCCGAGGTCTCCTTCAAGGGCGGCTTCAAGCGCGCCCCCCTGGAGGTCTCCAAGGCCGACGGCGAGCCGGTGGACCTCACCCGCTCCGGGCAGGGCAGCAACCGCCGGATCGCGCTGGCGGTATGGGAGTGGACCAGCAACCTGCTCGAGAACAGTGAACTTGCCACGGGGGAGGGGAGCGATGCGGAGCCGACCCAGACGATCGTCGTCTACGACGAGCCCGACACCCACCTCGACTACCGCCATCAGCGCACCGTGATGGACATCATCCGCGAGCAGTGCGCGTTGCCCCATGTCAGCGTCGTGGTGGCCACCCATTCCATGAACCTCATCGACGGCGTCGACATCGCCGACGTGGTCCACCTCCGGCTCGGTGAAAGCGGCCGCACCATCGTCGAGCGCCTCGCCGACGACTCCCACGACGGCATCGACTTCCACCTCGGGCAGATCGCCGCAGCCGTGGGCCTGCGCAACTCGGTCCTGCTCCACGAACGCTGCTTCCTCGCCGTGGAAGGCCCCACCGAGCAGCAGTGCCTGCCTCACTTGTTCCGCCTCTCTCAGAACCTGTCCCTCCAGGCGGCAGGCATCGCCTTGTGGGCCTGCGGCAACAATGAAGCAGCCCTGACCCTCGCCGGATATCTGGTCAAGAACCACCGCACCGTCATGCTGATGGTCGATGCCGACAGCCGTACCAACAAGCAGTTCAAGACGGAAAAACTCATCATGGCAGGCCTCGACCTTCCCACCCAGGTCACTTACGTCGGAGAGGCCGAAGGCTTTAACGAGCTGGAGGAGCTCTTCACCGACGCACAGTGGGCCACCGCCGCCAACGCCCACTGGCCGCGACCAGAAGGCACGGTGTGGACCGCGAACGACTTCACTGCACACCGCGGCGGAAAGTTCAGCGCCCGTATCCTCTACATGATCCAAAGAGGGGCCAGGCCCCAAGAAGAGGGGGAGCCGCGGACCAGCCCCGACGGAAAGGACGACATGCTCTACGCCCTGGTGTCTGGCCTCACCCGGCCCGAAGACGTCCCTTCTCAGCTCAGGGATGCCTTCAGCGAGATCCAGAAGCTGGCTTCCTGACCGTCTTGTGGGCACGTCGCTGCAGCATGCGCTGCTTACGCTGTTGCAGTGACGGCGCTGTCCAGGCGTGCCAGCCCACCTCCGGCACGTGCTGCCGGCCGTGCTCTCGTGCTTCGATCCCACACCAGCGGCACCCGCTGGGTGTCACGACGGACTCGGCGCCGGTAGAACGCGATATCGACATCCCATCCTCCTTCCCCCACTGCTTATCTTGCCTCCTGCCACTGACAATCACCCGCCGGCGCCGGCGCCGGCTGGCCGCCGCAGCAGCGGGAGAAACCATGCACCGCTGGCCGTCGCAGTCCCGCCCGAGGCACCGTTTATCAGGAAAACCGCCCGCAACTGGCTTTTCAGTGGTTACCGTCTGCACCTATGCGGTTCTTGCACACCTCGGACTGGCACCTGGGGCGCCGGTTCTACGAGGCCGATCTGATCGACGCGCAGCGCGCCTTCCTCACCCACATCCACGACACGGCCCGTGACCGGGACGTCGACGCGCTCCTCGTGGCCGGCGACCTCTACGACCGTGCCATTCCCAGCCTGGATGCCGTGCGCCTCTTCGATAGCGCACTGAGCCAATTCGCCGACCTGCGCATCCCCATCCTCATGATCAGCGGCAACCACGACTCCGCCCACCGGCTCGGGGTCGGCGCCAGCCTCCTTGCCCGGGCCGGCGTGCATCTGCGGACCGACCCGGCCACCGCCTGCGCCCGCCCGGTCCTGCTGGATGACGAGCACGGCACCGTTGCTGTGTACGGCATTCCCTATCTCGAGCCGTCCCTGACCCACGACGACCTCGAGTCCGACAAGAGCCACCAGGCCGTGACCACAGCAGCCCTGGACCGCATCCGCGCCGACCTCGCCACCTACCCCGACGGCACCCGAAGCGTCGTAGTGGCCCACGCCTTCGTCGCCGGCGGCGAACCCTCCGCCAGCGAGCGCGACATCACCGTCGGCGGCCTCGACTACGTCTCCGCCAGTGCCTTCACAGGCATCGACTATGTCGCTCTCGGCCATCTCCACGGTGCCCAGAACGTCAACGACCGCATCCACTACAGCGGTTCACCGCTGGCCTACTCCTTCTCCGAGACGCACCACACCAAATCCCTGACGCTCGTCGACATGGCCGGCGACGGCACCGTCACCCTCACCCCTGTGCCCACCCCTGTCCCGCGCCCACTGGCCCTGCTCAAGGGCACCCTCAAGGACCTGCTGACCAATCCAGCCCACAACGCTGTGACCGACAGCTGGCTCCAGGTCACCCTCACCGACCCCGCCCTGCCGTACGAACCGATGGCCCGACTGCGCCGCCGCTTCCCCCACACCCTGCGCCTGAAGCACGAACGCCCCGACCACCTGCAACAGGCCGCCGACCGCCCCACCTACACCCAGCGCCTGCAAGGCCGCAACGACCTCGACATCGCCTGCGACTTCGTCAAAAAGGTCCGCGGCGACGACCCCACCCCCGCCGAACACGCCCTGCTGCGCCGCGCCGTCGAAGCCACCCTGCACACCACACACCAGGAGACCGTCTAAGTGCGCCTGCACAGCCTCACCCTGCAGGCCTTCGGCCCCTTCGCAGGCACCCACACCATCGACTTCGACTCCCTGAGCAGCGACGGCCTCTTCCTGCTGCACGGCGCCACCGGAGCCGGCAAGAGCACCATCTTCGACGCCATCTGCTACGCCCTGTACGGCAAGCCGCCCGGCGACCGCGACCAGCTGCTGCGCAGCGACCACGCCGCCGACCACCTGCTCACCCAGGTCATCCTGGAGGCCACCATCTCCGGGCGCCGCCTGGAGATCACCCGCATCCCCCAGCAGGCCCGGCCCAAGGCACGCGGCACCGGCACTACCCAGCAGAACGCCAGGACACTGCTCCGCGAATGGAGGAACGACGCCGCCTCAGACCACAGCGGTTGGGAAGCCTCCAGCAAGTCCCACCAGGAAATCGGCGACCATCTCCTGACTCTGCTGGGCATGAGCCGGGATCAGTTCTGCCAGGTCGTTCTCCTGCCGCAAAACCAGTTCACCCAGTTCCTGCGCGCCAAGGCGTCCACCCGCAAGGACCTTCTCGGTAAGCTGTTCCGTACCCAGCGCTTCACTGACATCGACCGCTGGCTGCAAGAACGCAGCCGCGAGGCGGAAAAGGACCTCAAGGCGGTCCGCGGCGACGTCATCAGCCTCATCGACCGCATCCACGGCGCCGCCACCGGCCTTGACCATGAGCAAGACGCCCCCACCGGCAACGACCCGCAGACCCTGACCGAACCCGCACTAGCGTGGGCGAGAGCCCTGGTGAATGCAGCGGCCGCGCAGCTCGAGACGGCGATCGCCCAGGCCGAAGCAGCTGCCGCCGACCTGGACGCTCATCAGGCCAACGAACTCCTCGTGCGTACCCTGCACCAGCGGCAGCACGAACACCGCACCGCCACCGAACAGCTGGAGCAGCTGAAGCAGCATGAACCCCGCCAGCAGCTCATCACCGGCCAGCTCGAACAAGCCCGCCGCGTCAGCAAGCTGGCAACAGTCCTCCACGCGGCCCGCACCGCCGCACATGAATACACTCGTGCTGCCGAGGCCGAGGCGACGGCACGCGCCGTCCTCACTGCTGCGCACGCCACCGCCGCGGCCGGTGAACTTGCCACCGCAGAGCAGCGGACACGGGCCGAGGCCACCCTTGCCGAGGCGCTGCTGCCGCAGGAAGCCACCGTGCAGCAGATGACGCGGGACCTGAAGCGGCTCGATACCGAACGGCAGACGCACACCGCCGACCAGCTCGAGGCCCACGACTGGCTCGCCAAGGAGCCCGCCCTCCGCGCAGCCTTGACCACGCGCCTAGAAGCCGCACAGCGCGCCGAGACCGACAGCATCCATCAGCAGTCCGCCCTCGCCGACATCCGCCGACGCCTGGAAGCCGCGCAGCAACGCGACGTCCGCCTCGCCGACGTCGCTGCGTGCAAAGAGCGTCTGCAGGCCGCCCACACCGTCACCACCGAGGCCGCCCAGGCCTACATCACCATCCGCCGACAGCGCACCGAGGGCATGGCAGCGGAACTGGCCGCCGGCCTCACCGACGGCTCGCCCTGTCCGGTGTGCGGATCGTGCACCCACCCAGCCCCCGCTGCCCAGCACCCGGACCAGCCCACCCGCGAAGACGAGCAGGCGGCCGAGGCCCGCCACCTTGAGGCCGAAACGGCCGAAGAGGCCGCAGCAACCGCACTCCAGAAGGCCCAGGACCAGGCTGCACTGGCCCGCGCCCAGGCCGGCGACGATCCGCTGACCGACATCCAGACCCTTCTGAGCACCACGCAAGCCGACCTCGAACAGACCCTGAAGACGGCCTCCGACGCCGGCCCCGCGAACGAGGAACTCACCGTCATCGACCGCGAACACAGCAGCATGACACAGAAGTCCACCACTGCCGGCGAACGCCTTGCGGCATGCAACGCCGAGTACGACCACCTCTCCACCCAGCTGACCGACCTCACCCAGCAGCTGGACCAAGCACGCCACGGCGCGCCCACCGTCGCCGACCGCCTGGCCGACCTCACCCGCACCGCCGACCAACTCAGGACCGCCGCCGAAGCCGCCGCCACCACACAGCGGCGGGCACAGGAACGCACCCTGCAGACCACCGAGGCCGAAGCCGCCGCCCGCGAGCAGGGCTTCGACACCCTTCAGGCCGCCGAAGAAGCCGCCCTCGACGACGACGCACTGCACGCCCTCGAGGACGAACTCCAAAAGTTCAGCCGTCAACATGCCGTGCACACCGCCACGCTCGAGCGGTCCGACCTCGTCCACGCCGCAGACCAGCCGCCCGCCGACCTGGACGCCGCCATCCACCTGCACAAGACAGCAGCCCAACGTCACACCGAAGCAGCAGCCGCCACCACCGCGGCCCGCACCCGCCACGACAACCTCACCCGGCACACCACCGACCTCACCGCCGGCATCCAGCGCCTACAGCCCCTACAGGAGGCCTACGACACCGTCCACCACCTCCAGGAAGTCATCCACGGCACCTCACCCAGCAACCGCGACCGCATGGAACTGGAGGCCTACGTCCTCGCCGCCCGCCTCGAACAAGTCGTCGACGCCGCCAACACCCGCCTGCTCCGCATGTCCGATGACCGCTACACCCTCTCCCACAGCGACGACCGCGCCTCACACGGCGCCCGCTCCGGCCTCGGACTGAAGATCACTGATGCGTGGACCGGCCGTGACCGCAACACTGACACCCTCTCCGGCGGCGAGTCCTTCTTCGCCTCCCTCGCCCTCGCCCTGGGCCTCGCCGACGTCGTCACCTATGAGGCAGGCGGCCGCGTCCTGGACACCCTCTTCATCGACGAAGGCTTCGGCTCACTCGACGACGACACCCTCCACCAAGTCCTCGACGTCCTCGACTCCCTGCGCGACCACGACCGCACCGTTGGACTCATCAGCCACGTGCCCGAACTCCGCCGCCGCATCACCAGCCAGCTCCACGTCCGCAAAGGCACCAGCGGATCCACCCTGCACCTGGTACCCCAAGCCGCCGGATAACCCATCCCGCGATGCCACAATGACCCCAGCTCGCAAGCCCACGTCCCGGAGCGGCGTCCCCTCATGGCCACAGCCCCACTCGAACTGCGCCCCCACCAAAAGGACGCCGTCACCGCGGCCACCCGCATCCTCGGTCAGCAACCCCGCACGAGCGCCATCGCCGCCTGCGGCACCGGCAAAACCCTGATCGCCGCCCGCACCACCGCACGCATCGCCCCACGGGGAAGGGTGCTGGTGCTGCTGCCGACGCTGGATCTGCTGTCCCAGACGATCCGTTCCTGGCGTGCAGCAGGACGCAAAGGCTCCACGGTCGCGGTGTGCTCGGCACGCCAGGCCCTCGACCACGCGCAGCCGTCATGTCATCCTTCCCGGCCCTGCTGCCCACCGACGCACCCCCCGCAGAGGGGCCCCGCGTGCTGTGGCGACTGGACCACACCACCCGCGCCGAAGTCATGCTGTACATCGTCAGCCCCGACCAGCCCGACCTCACCCATCTCGTCGAACAGGCTGGCTGGCCCGCAGCCGCCGACCCCACCGCACCCGGCTGGCAAAGCCGCCCCTACGGCCCGCTCCTCGACCGGCTCACCACCGCAGACCGATGGGCCTTCCGCCTCACCGCCAACCCCGTCCACCACGCCCGCCGAAAAGACGACGAACCCACCAAACGCACCGCGCACATCACCCCGACGCACCAGATGGGCTGGCTCCTCAAACGCCAGGAAGCCTGCGGCTTCCGCGTCCTGGAAAAAGCAGACGGAAACCGGCTGCTCCCCGGCGGCACCACCCACAACAAGCAACCCCACCACGGCGACCGGTACGAACTGACCGTCCGCGACAAACGCACCCTCGCCTTCGACAAGCACCACAGCACCAAGGGCAGCCGCCGGGCACCCGTCAGCCTGGTCACCGTCACCTTCGACGGCCGCCTGGAGATCACCGACCCGCAACTGCTGCGCCGCGCCCTGACCCAAGGGATCGGCAAGGCCAAGGCCTACGGCTGCGGCCTGCTCACCCTGGCACCACTCGCCCCGACCGGGTGAACCGGTGACCACAGTCTCCCGGCGCCCCGCGCACACCCCCACGCCAGCTCACCCGCACCGGCGAACGGCTCTCATTCGTCTACCTCGAGCGCTGCACCGTGCACCGCGACGCCAACGCCATCACCGCCGAGGACGCCGACGGCACCACCCACATCCCGTCGGCGACCATCGGCACCCTCCTCCTCGGCCCCGGCACCCGCATCACCCACCAGGCGATGAGCGTCCTCGGCGAAACCGGCGCCGCCGTCTGCTGGGTGGGAGAGCAAGGAGTGCACTACTACGCCGGCGGCCGCGCCCTGACCCGCTCCTCGGCGCTCGCCGAAGCGCAAGCCGTGCAGTGGGCCAACGTCCGCACGAGGTCCAGCAATACGCCGGCCAAGGCCGCGCCCTCCTCGCCCACACGACGAACAACGAGCAGGGCTTCACCTTCCGCACCCACGACCATGCGTGGCACCCGGTCGACCAAGAAGGACTCACCCTGATCCGTCGCCCCAGCGCCCAAGGCCCCTCGAAAGCCACCACTGCCACACGCAAAGGCTGGAGCAACGCATCCAAGCGACGGCGATACGGCAGATGACCGCGCTTAGCTGCTTTTGTGACGTTTTGCCGGGATCGGTGAAACTGTCTTGTAACGGCCAACCCTCGTGACAAAGCCCCAGTTCACAAAGAGTGCTCCCCGCGCCCGCGGGGATGGTTCCAACCGATACGGACCGTGGATCTGGCGCTGCAAGTGCTCCCCGCGCCCGCGGGGATGGTCCCCACTTCACGTACGAGCGGCAACGGTGGGCGGTGTGCTCCCCGCGCCCACGGGGATGGTCCCGAGTACGGCACGATCTTCCGGTCGCTGAACCTGTGCTCCCCGCACCCGCGGGGATGGTCCCGTCACCCTGGGAGCCATCGACTCCCAGGGTGTGTGCTCCCCGCGCCCGCAGGGATGGTCCCTACACGTCCAACGTCTTCCCGATGTGGACCGAGTGCTCCCCGCGCCCGCGGGGATGGTCCCGTGCCCAGAACATCCTGAAGCGCCCGGGGGAAGTGCTCCCCGCGCTCGCGGGGATGGCCCCAGCCAATCGGCCGGCCAGGCCGTCCTCGAGAAGTGCTGCCCGCGCCCGCGGGGATGGTCCCGCCAAGCGCATCAAGCGGATGCTGGACCTGACGTGCTCCCCGCACCCGCGGGGATGGCCCCGGCGCCGCAGCAACCGGGCCGCCGACAAGGCTGTGCTCCCCGCACCCGCGGAGATGGCCCCCACACGTACCTCGCGCTGCTGCGCCACGAGGAGTGCTCCCCGCACCCGCGGGGATGGCCCCACCATGGCGACCCAGATGATGAACGTCGTGACCGAAACTACGTCGTCAGATCGGTCCGTCACTCCTCCCGCGGTGGTTGACCCGGCTTGGGGCGTACATGCCGCTGAGCGCACGCACTACAGCCGTTTCCGCAGCTGTGAGGCCGCGGAAACGGTCGAGTCCTGGCCCAGGCTCACCGTCAGGGCGGATTTGGGTTCTAGTCGCCTCAGCGAACTCAGTCAGTGCTTTCCCGCCGAGGCGAAGCCCGTGAACCATCTGTTCCAACAGCTCTCGGACGGACACGGAAGGATTCAGGCAGTCTTCGGCCCAGCTCGCTGTCCAGGCAAAGAGACGTTGAAGCCCTTCGTACGCATGCACGACAGAGCTCGGTGCTTCCATTTTGATGGCGTGCTCATGGCAATCAAGCGCTTGGCCGTGCTGGTTGATCCGCAGAAGCAAGTCATGTGCTTCCTGGCGCCGGTCCTCCGCCACGCAGACTTGCGCGTCGAGCAGTTGGGTCCAGGTTCCGACGACCGGCAGAACTTCCAAGTAGCGTTCCAACAGCCTTTCGCGAAGCCACTGTTCGTGCTGGTCCTTGCGTTGCGCATCGGTTTGGTATTGGACCGCCATGGCTTGACGGCGCCCTGCTAGGACCGCACCCGCGGCACCGAACAGGGCGCCGCCAAGCGCTGAGCCAGCGGAGATCAACCCAACGAAGACTTCACTGTCCATATGCGCCCCCGTGCGAGCATCTGTCAGGCATGAACTACCCACCTGCCCAGCTGAAACTCACGTTGCGGTGCCGTGGCCTCACCCCGACGGCTATTTCAGGTTGCCGCTGATGCTGCCGGAGTTCCAGGGCACGGGAGCCAGGCCAGCGACGGTCCACGCTGGCCAAGGCGCTCAGGTCGCCGCCGGTGGCGGTGGCGATGCACTCCGCCCCAAGGGCGGGCCCATGCCGGGCAGGCTGAGGATGACCTCGGAGTCCTGGTGCTAGCGGAACGAGGGTCGCAGTCCCGCCGTCCTCTGAGTAGCTGACGAGCCCGAACCCATCTGTCCGTCCGTGGAGTGAATCGGCCACGACACCCGTGCACCACACCTGTTGCACCCCGACCGCTTCTGAGCTGCGTGAATTCGAACCCCACGCTCGTGCACCCCGGAGAATCATCGGCGACTTCGACTGCTCGGGCGAGGACATCGAGCGGGACTGGGTGGCGCGCACGGGTTGTTGGAGCCACACCGAGCGGGTGCTGCTGACCTACGAGCAGGTACGCGCCTACGAGCTGCCCGCGACCGAGGGCAAGCAGCTGCTCCCAGTCGACCTCGGGGTGGGCGGGGACGACCGCGTCGACGGACGCCGTGGTGTAGAGCGCGACGTCGACGGCCCCGGCCCGGCTGGTGCCGAAGCGGACCTCGATCGACTGCGGGGAGCGGACCGATCCCAGCCGGACCATGTGGTCAAAGTCGGCACGGCGCACCCGGAGGCGGGCGGCGGCCTGCTCGGGTCCGAGCGGGGTACCGGCGGCGACAGGGCCGCCAGGTCCTCGCGGCGGCAGGCCTCCGCGACCTGGTCGGGGTGGTGCAGCGTTCCGTCCGGGTTCGCGCTCAGGTCGACCAGGAGGCCGCGGTCGACGAACCGGCGCACCACGAACGCCGTCACGTTCGCCTTCTCGCCGATCACGTTCAGGATGCCGAGCACCTAGGGCGCGGATGCGGGGTTCGATGCCGACTGGGCCGGGGCCGTTCAGGAGGTTGAGGGAAAGCGGGGGCCTTTGTCAGTGCCCGCCCACATACTGGCGGATCAAGCCAGTGCCGATGCGGTTGTGGCCTCCTCGTGCATGTGAGATCCGCCGCTGTCGGCTGTTCGACCAGGGCGACGTGGCCCCGGGAGGGAAGTGCCGATGCTATTGCAGACGGTCGAGATCGACGCGTTCCGGAATTTCACCAATAAGCAGACCATGACGGTCGATTCCGGCGTGACGTGCCTGATCGGCAAAAACGAGTCGGGCAAAACGACGATCCTCAAGGCCCTACACCGGCTGCATCCTGCCAACGAGCCGGATCGGTTCGACCTGACCAAGGACTACCCGCGCCGTCACCTGGCGCGTGACCGGCGCACGAAGGACCTGGACGAGGTCGCGCCGGTCACGGCGGTCTTCTCCCTCGAGGAAGCCGACCTCGACGCGCTAGAGGACCAGCTGGGCATACGCCCGCCGGCCCAGACCCTGGTGGAGGCGTCGCGGACGTACGGTGGTGAGCTGGAGGTCGGGATCTCCTGCTCCCTGGAGCATGTGCTGGAACTGGTGATCCAGGAGACCGGCATCGATGACCCCGACGACCGCGAGCTCCTCGTGCAGGGGCAGTCCGTGCCCGACATCGTGACCGCGGTGAAGGCCCGCGCCAAGCAACTCAAGGAAGACAAGAAGACGGCCCGTGCCAAGGTGCTGGACAAGGTGCCGGCCGAGCTGAGCAAGTACAAGCTGCTGCTGGACGGCGACCTGGACGAGGACCAGACGCAGGACCTGGCCAACCTCCTGCCGAAGTTCTTCTACTTTTCGACCTATGAACTGCTGCCGGGCGAGTGCGATCTGAACTCCCTTGCCGAGCGCACCAAGGCTGGAAGACGACGCAAGGGAGACGGGACGATCCTGTCGCTGCTCCGCCTTGCCGGTGAGGGCCCCGAGGACTTCCTCGACGAGGACTACGACAGCCGCAAGGCCGAGCTCCAAGCGGCCAGCATGGAACTGAGCGATCAGGTTTTCGAATACTGGAAGCAGAACGACGCACTCACCGTCGCGTTCGACACGGACCTCATCCCCATGCCAGCCGACGCCAACGGCCAGCCGCAGCCGCATCACCGCATCCTGAAGATCGAACTGCGCGATGAGCGCCACGGAGTGGAAACGAACTTCGCCACCCGCTCCACCGGCTTCCAGTGGTTCTTCTCCTTCCTCGCCGCGTTCAGCGCCTACCGTGACCGAGCTGAACGTGTCGTGGTGCTCTTGGACGAGCCCGGCACCAGCCTGCACGGCGAGGCCCAGGGCGACTTCCTGCGCTACATCTACGGAGAACTCGGTACGAAGCAGCAGGTTCTCTACACCACACATTCCCAGCACATGATCGACCCCACCCGGTACGAGACCATGCGCGCCATCCACGACCAAGCCACGCGCAAGGACCCCAGCCTCGGAGTCGTGATCACGCCGGTCAGCCTGTCCGCCGACCCCAAGACGATCCTTCCGGTGGAAGCCGCGCTCGGATACTCCGTCGCCCAGCACCTCTTCCTCGGCGCCGGACCGCTCTTGGCCGTGGAAGGCAGCAGCGACTTCATCTTCCTCATGCGCATGTCCGACTACCTGATCAGCCAGGGCCGCACCGGCCTCGATCCCCGACTGGCGATCATCCCGGTCGGCGGCATCGGCAACATGCCGGCCTTCGTCGCCGTCATGGGACGTCGGCTGTCCGTCCGTGCGCTCATCGACGGAGCCGAGACAACCAAGGTGACCACCAAGGTCCTCAGCGCCGCTCGGGCCGCCAACGTCGACGCCACGCACATCACCGTCATCGGCCAACTCGAAGGACTCCCCGAGACGGCCGACATCGAGGACCTGTTCTCCACCAAGGACTATCTCTGGCTCCACAATAGGGCTACCGACGTCATCATCGAGGAGGCAAACCTGATCCCCTCGGACAAGCCCCTGCCGATCCTCCAGCGCATCGGGATTGCCCGGGACAAGCAGAACAAGCCGCGGGACTTCGACCATGTCGGCCCCGCACACCAGCTCACCCGTGACAAGGACGCCTTCTTCGAACAGGTCGATGACGAGACCCTTGACCGGTTCGAGATCGTCTTCAAGAAGCTGACAGCCTGACACGCCGACGGCATGTGACTCCGGACCACCGTGCCCTTGGGTCTCATGCCGTCCGGCTCCACGGTCGGCGGCGTCACACCCTTTCGGCTGCCTGACGCCTGCTCACACCATCGGGGTGGAAAACAGCCGGTCCATGCGCACCGTCGGCCGTCCCGGGCACCCGGAGGTGGTTGCGAGCGGGGGCGGCGGCGGCCGACAAGGTTGCCGCAGCGGCAGTTCGCGGGTTTGCGGCGTGGCGGGGAGTGTCCAGGAGGCCGAGCAGGTGCCTGGAGGGGCGCTGTTTACCGTTGCCCGCGAGCTCGACGCCCGGGAAGTGTTGGGTCATCCCCCTGGAGCGATCAAGGCCAGCCCTCGACCCGGGCAGCGAGGCGACCGCACGAGGGCAGGGGGGGCGGGCCCGTGGGCGGCTGCGCGCGTCGGATGGGGGCCCGCATCGGGAGGGTGAAGCTGTAGCCGGAGGCCTGGAGAACTTCGCTGTCCACGCGCGGCAGCGTGTGGAAGGTCGCGTCGGCGTCTTGGCCGCGACGATCCCCGCGCCCGCGGATCGCCACCCTGAAGGACTTGTGGGGGTGCGGACGCTGAACGAGTTGATCTACCAGTACGCGTTGTCCCCGGACCGCACCGTAAACGACAGCGAGGCCGCCGACACGGAGTCGGCGGCCTAGGCCTGCTCGGGGACGTGCTGGTGCTCGTCCCGGTGCGCCCCGCACGCCTGCCCGAACGTGTCCGTGCGGCAGGGGCCAGGGCCTTCGTACACGTGGTCCCAGATGCTGGCCACGCTGATGCTGGTCTGTCCGGGCAGTGGGGGCTGTGCGGGGCGGGAGAGGATCGCCTCGAGGTCCCTGAGCCCGAACGTCACCCCGCTCCCGTCCCCTCAAGCTGCTGGTCCGTCACCGGTTCTCGCACTTCTGCTCGATGATCAGTGCGGCTTCGTCCCAGTCGAGGTCGTCTGCGGTGTCCGGGTTGGACTTCTCCGCGCCGGCCTTCATGGATACGGCGGCCCAGTCGGTGCCGAACTGGTCGATGCTCTGGCACATCGTGTCGCGTTCGGCCGGGGTTTTCTGATTCCAGGTGTTCTCGATGGCGGTGGCGGTGTCGAGGGCGTCGGGGCTGGTTCCGTCGTCGTCGGTGTAGCCGGTGTCGGTGTCGTCGGCGGGCTGCTCGATGCCCGTGTCGGAGTCGCTGCTGGTGTCGTCGGGGGAGCCGGCGCAGGCGGTGAGGAGGCCGAGGAGGGCGAGGGCGGGGGCTATGCGGCGCAGGCGGGTCACTGGTGCTCCTTGCGGCTGTTGGGTGCGGGGATGTCGACGGGCGGCCGCATCAACCGCGCATCTCGACGGCGTACAGGGTGATCATGCACTAGGGTCCGTCTTCAAACGGATCTTGCCCAGAGCAGGAACGACGCGAGACTGACCGCTGCTTCGTATGAGGTAGCGGTCTTGTCATACCTGGTGGCGACGCCGCGGAAGCCTTTGAGTCGGTTGAAGCAGCGCTCGACGATGTTGCGTTGTCGGTAGGTCTGCCGGTCGAATGCCGGTGGCCGGCCTCCGCGTCGGCCGCGGTTGCGGCGGTGACGCTTCTGGTCGTTCTTCTCCGGGATGGTGCAGGCGATGCCGCGTTTGCGCAGGTAAGCGCGAAAGCCTCGGGAGCTGTAGGCCTTGTCCGCGATGACATGGTCGGGCCTGCAGCGTGGTCGTCCGACGCCGGTGCGCGGAACGTGGATGCGCTCAAGGAGGGGTCGTGCGCAGCTGCTGTCGTGCCGTTGGCCGGGTGTCAGCAGGATCGCGAGGGGCCGGCCGCGGCCGTCGCAGGCGAGGTGGATCTTTGTGGTCAGTCCGCCTCGGGATCGACCGAGGGCGTGATCGTCCGGTTCGTCCGGCCGGCGCTTCCCCCTTTTCGGCCCGTCGCGGCGGCGTGCTGGTGGGCACGGACGATGGTGGAGTCGATCTGGACGAGCCAGTCGATGTCGCCGGCCGCGTCCGCACGAGCTTGGATCTGCTGGAGGGCTCGCGCGAAGACGCCGTCGATGGCGTAGCGGCGGAAGCGGGTGTAGACGGTCTTCCATGGGCCGTAACGTTCTGGCAGGTCACGCCAGGAAATACCGGTCCGGATCTTGTAGACCATCCCATTGATCACCCGACGGTCCTCAACCCGAGGCCGGCCTCTGCCGGCACTTGGTATCAACGGAGCCAGTAACTCCCACTCGGCATCGGTGAGTTCATGACGACGAATCACGGCACCATGATCCACCATCGAACGATCATTTGAAGACGGACCCTAATACTCCAGCCGGACTTCTGTATTTGTGCTGGTCAACGGCTTGGCGGTGGGGAGTGTAGCGGGGGTTGGGCATGCGCGGGACGGTCTTGGACAGGTCGTCCCACCAACGTGTGTCCGCGCCGCATGCAGTGACAGCGCGACGAGCAGTCCGTTCTCGTGATCCACGACGCACCAACGAATGCTTGGGACCTGGAACTCGAAGAACTCTTCCTGCGCACCGGAGCCCGCTTCTCCCGGGTGGAGTCCCGGCGGCGGATGCGGGACTACGTCCGCGGACTGCTCGGCCCGGTCGGCCGAAAGAACAGCTGGCAACTCGCCGAGTACGCCGGCCATGCCACCCCGCACGGTCTGCAGCACCTGCTCTCCCACAGCCGGTGGGACGCTGACGGCCTGCGCGACGACCTCCAGGCCTACATCGCAGAACAACTCGGCACGCAGAACGGCGTGTTGATCCTCGACGACACCGGCTTCGTGAAGAAGGGCACCACTTCCGCGGGGGTGCAGCGCCAGTACTCCGGCACGGCCGGACGGACAGAGAATTGCCAGATCGGGGTCTTTGCCGCCTACGCCACCACCCGCGGCCACGCTCTTGTCGACCGTGAACTCTACCTGCCCAAGTCCTGGACCGAGGACCGCAAACGCTGCCAAGCGGCTCGCATCCCCGACGAGCGTGTCTTCGCCACCAAGGGTGAGCTGGCCCGCGACATGATCCTGCGCGCTCTGGTCTCCCCGCTTCCCATCGCCTGGGTGACTGCGGATTCTGCCTACGGGCAGGACTCGCACTTCCGGCGCTTCCTGGAGGATGCCGAGCTGTCCTACGTGGTCGCCGTCCCCAAGTCACAGCAGGTCAACGGCCCGCGCATCGACCATCTCATCGCTCAGGCCCCGCCCGAGGCATGGCAGCGTCTGTCGGCAGGGCCGGGAGCCAAAGGCGAACGGTTCTATGACTGGGCCGCCGCCCGCCTGCCCGCCGTGACCGAGTCCGGCATCGACGAGCCGACACGGCAGAGGTGGGTGCTGGCCCGCCGCAGCATCAGCAGGCCCGACGAGATCGCCTACTACCTCGCCTGCGCTCCACTGGACGCAACCGTCGCCGACCTGGTCCGCGTCGCCGGCTGCCGCTGGAAGATCGAGGAGTGTTTCCAGAGCGCGAAAAACGAGTGCGGCCTGGACCAGTACGAGGTCTGCCGCTACGTGGGCTGGCACCGGCACATCACGCTTGCCATGCTCGCCCACGCGTTCCTCGCGGTGATGGCCGTGCAGGAACGTGAAAAGGGGGTGCCGAGGCCGACACACCCGACCTCGTGGACCTCACACCAGCCGAAATCCGTCGTCTGCTGGCAACTCAGTCCCGCCACCGTCCTGCACGCCGCGATCACGCGGTGAACTGGTCACGATGGCGCCGCCGTCACCAGGCACGAGCCCGACGCTGTCACTACAAGCGGCGCGGACACACGTTGGGGGGACGACCTGTCCAAGACCGTCCCGCGCATGCCCAACCCCCGCTACACTCCCCACCGCCAAGCCGTTGACCAGCACAAATACAGAAGTCCGGCTGGAGTACTAATACTGCCGTCCCAGTTTTTGGAACGGCAGTAAGCGATTCGTCTACGCCCACTCGACGCCCAGCTTCCGGAGTGCGTCGATGTACAGGAGCAATCTGTCTGATCAGCAGATGGGCCCTTAGCCTGCACTGATCATTTTGTGATGCTTTCGCGGGTGGATGATCGTGGGGCGTCAGTAGGGCAGTGACTAGGGGAGCGCTGGGCTGAGGTAGGGGGCCCTGACCTGCGGATTCGTCAGGCAGTCTGGGTGGATGATCAGTTCGTGTCATCTGCATTGCGTACGGTTCAGGTGCAGTGATCATTGGTATGCGGAGGCGCTTGGCGATCCGTCTGCCGTCATGGGTTCGAGCGCCTTCGTACGCAGGCGGGAGCCGTGCCGCAGCAGGGCTTTCTGTCGTTGGCGGCGGTATCAGGTGTGGTTGGTCCTGACGCGGGTGAGTTGTTGTTGGACGGCTAGTTCATGGCCAGGACGTAGGCCGACGGTCTGGCTGTATTCGCGCCACTGGCGGAGGTCGGTGGTGCGGGGCTGGCGTTCGCCGAACAGGCCGAGGATCAAGGTGGCGTTGAGGGTGCGCAGGCGTTGTCCGAGCCAGTCCCGCCGGATGAGGAGGGTGTCGACGGATCCGGTAGGCCGGTGGCCGGTCAGGGCCCGCACGACCCGGGAGCCGTCGCTGGTGTACCAGTCGCCGTTGTCGGGGTCGCGCGTGAGGCCTGCGCCGTGCAGGAGCTGGTGGGAGGGCAGTGACAGGCCGACGGGTGCGTCCAGGGAGCAGTCGTGGCCGCTGGCGCTCCAGTTGTACTCCTGGACAGCTGGCACCGCGTGCAGGGGTCGACCATCGGTATCGCAGGCGATGTCACGTGCATTGGTGTCAGGTTGTGGGTCGGTGGCGTCCATGCTCGCCGGACGGCTCCAGCGTTCGGCCAGCTCTTGAAGCTGTTGTTCCCGTGTAGAGCTCTGGGCGAGTCCGAGCTCGCCCAGGAGATCGTTGAGGTAGTCGCTCGCTTGGGTGGCATCGTCACCGGTCATGGCCGTGCGCCTGCGGCCGGCGGGCGGTCGCGGTGCTGGGGAGGAGGCCGACCGCGGCGTGTCGGTGTCGGCACCGTAGTCAGTGAACCACATCTCATTGTCCAGGCCGTCCCGCTCGGGGGCGTGCCGGGGGATGTCGGCGAGGTAGATGCCGTGCCAGGAGGGGATCTCGGGCATCCAGCGGCCCATGAGGGTTCGCGGGGCGAGGAAATCCATCGCGGACTCGTAGTGGGCTTCCTCCAGCAGCCAGCTGTGGATGAGGTGCCACTGTTCGGCCTGTCCCTTCCACTCGGGCCCGCCGATGCTGTCTGCGACGTACTCGTACAGGACGGCCCACTGCTGGCCCTGGCCGTCTTCGCGTACGGCGAGCGTGCCGAGATCGGGCAGCCCGGTGTCCTGTTGCAGCCAGTCGGCGAGCTGGTCGGATGCCGGCAGCACGGGCGGCGGGGGATCCCACCGACCGTCGGGAGCGATGAGAGGGAACGTGGCGTGAGCGGTGTTCGCCGCGGCCGTGTCCTCGGGCTCAGTTGTTGAGGTCGAGGAGAGCGGGTGCGCGGCAGGGGGCAGGGTGGGGTCGATGTCGAGGAGCAGCAGGGCTGCGGCGCCTGGATACTGTGCCGGGTCACCGGCGTGCGTCTGGATTACGTGCCGATGGTTGGCGAGGCGTTCGACCAGCGCGTGCAGGCCCAGCCACTGGTACTTTTTGCCGATGCGCTCGGCCTTGTGCCCCTCGCGTCCGCGGCCGGCGCCGCGCATGTTGTCGAAGGCGGAGAACCGCTCAGGTGTCCATCCGCGCTGTGCGGCGTTGTCGAGGATCCAGCGGCTGGCCCATTCCTTGCCCACCGGCGTGTCTGCGAGCTGCTCCTCGCGCGTCGGCGACTGTGCGCACTGCTCAAGCAGCTGCTGCTGTTCGTCCGTCAACACGCGCCGGGCACGCCAGCGTTCGCTTAGCAGCCGGGTGACAGCCTGGGGTGTGCCCAGTGCGTCGCGTACGGATGCGGGTAGGCTCTGGGCAAAGCCCTCCACCTTGTCGGGCACCAGCAGCGGGGGCTGTTCACGCCGCTTGTAGGCCGGCGCCGGGGCGGCGGACGTGGCCAGGGGGAGCTGGCTGAAGGTTCTGACTGCCGGCTGGATTTCGTAGCTTGTGAAGTCCGCCAGGCCCAGCAGGGAGGCGCGCAGACTTCCCCACAGCCTCTCGTCGTCCGCGTCCCGTGACGGGTAGCGGGCGTCGATGGTCTTTTCGTCTGGTGCCGGGCCGGGGTCGGGGCACGGGTGGGGGTGGGCGCAGCGCGCGACGTCGTCCTCGGAGATGAGGCCTGCCTCGAACGCGTCCTGAACGACGCGGGAGGCGGCGTCGCACAGTAGGGCGTTGGCGGACGCGTGGGCGGGGGAGGCGACGTCGCCGTAGACGTGGGCTAGCAGACGGCCGGCCACGTCTGCCAGCAGGGTGTGATGGCCGGTGCTTGCGCGGGTGCGGGCCACCACGCCGTGCGCCACGACGGCGAGCCGTTCGAAGACGTAGGGGTCATCGATCGCACGGACATCGGTGTGAAGGAATTGGTCCAGCAGCGTAGTGAGGACCTGCGGGTATCCCAGCAGCAACTGCACCAGCGCCTTGGTGGCCCGGTCCCGCAGGAAGCGGTTGGAGGAGGTGAGGGTCCACACCAAGGTGGTGGCTGCCAGTCGCACCACCTCGTCCTGCGGGGGCTGATGGGCCACCGCCGATGTCTTGGTGCTGCCCGCGCGTCGCGGTGCCCACGGTGCAGCCGCCGCCGCGGGGGAGGGGCGCAGCTGCGGTGGAGTGGGCAGCTGCTCGGCCCAGCGCAGCAGGCGGTGCAGCGCCCCTGACCGGTCGAGCACGTCGTAGATCGGGATGCCCCACTTGACGTCCCGATCTGCGGGCACCATCGCGCACAGCGTCCGGTGCAGATAGTCGGCGTTGAGGAGGTGACCCGTCTGGGCACTCACGCCTAGCGTTGCCTCCAGAACCATCGGTCCCAGGTCGAACTGGTCGGCTGCTTGCTGAAGCAGGACGGCAGTCCGCCTGCTGACGCTACGGGTGTCGCGCAACGCCAGCGTGCGTACCAGGCTCACATACAGCGCGAACCTCGTGTGTCTACCGTGACCATCGGTGTCGGCGTCCTGGCCAGCGCCAAGGAGATCGATCAGCTCGCGGCCGGTGCGTTCGGCGAGCAGCACGGTGGCCGCCTCCACCAGGTTGGGGGAAGCCGCCTCCAGCCAGGTCCGCAACGGCGATGCGGGGGCCAGCATGCCTGCAGAGGAGGCGGCCTCCACCTCGGCGGCGTGCTCGGTGAGCATCGCGTCGACGATGCGGTCATCGCTGAAGGCCTGGTAGCCGAACCCATATCCGGCTTCCGGCTGCCCGTCGACAGTGCGGAAGCGCTCGCTGGCCAGCACCCCGTGCACCACCATCTGCCCGAGCAGGGTGTCCGGCCACCGGGTCAGGTGCGCGGCGAACGGCGCGATGATGTCGCGCACCTGCTGCTGGGACAGGACCTCCCGGCCGGCGCTGGCCATCTGCCAGGCCAGTTCCTTCACCGCTCGCTGCACGACCCGCTCACTGGCATCCATGTGCAGCGCCAGGTGGATCTGGTGGGCCCTGCGCTGAAGGAAGCTGTCGAACACTGCGCTGCGGTGCTGGGTGCGCGCGGTGATGCCCCGCTGCTTCTCCGGCAGGGCCTCTAGGCTCTCGCAGTACAGCTTCACAAACAGGGGGTTGGAGAAGGCCGGCGCGAGCAGCGGCGTGCGCGGCAGCGCCGACGGCGCCTTTTGCAGGTAGCTTTCCAGCGCCTCCACCTCATGCCCGGCGAACCCCGGGTGATCCGAACACGGAACGTGATGGGCCGCCACGTCAGCTGGCAGCACCACGTCCTTGAGAGAGGAGCGGCACGAGACCACCACCGCCACATGGTCATACGGTTCCGCCTGAGCCCACAGCTGCGGCAGCCGGCTGCGCCACCTGCCCGGCTCCTCCGCATCATTGAGCGCGTCAATCATCAGCAGGAACCGGGTATCGCTGGCAGCTCCGGCGGCATCCATCGCCTGCAGCAGCACCGTGTGCGACACATCGCCCAGACCCAGCTGCCGTGCGATCTCCGTCAGCGGATCCTCGGCCGCCATCAGCTCACCGAAGACGGTCACAGCAGGCCGGCCAGCCTCAAGCGCCCGGCGCGTGGCATCGACTAGCAGATGCGTCTTGCCCTGCCCCGCTTCGCCCAGCAGCACCCACGCTTTGGCTTCTGCGGCGCGTGCCTCGTCCGACCTGCACAGTGCAGACAACCGGTCGAGCGTGATCAGCAGAAACCGGATCGGGTCCGTGTCACCGGCCCGCTTGTCCTCCTCGCCGCCAATGAGCTCGAACCACTCCCGCTGCGCCTGCCGGACATCAAAGACCACCTCGGAGGCCTTCTCGGCCGCCATGGCCATGCGCTCCGCAGGCAGACCCGCCGCAGTGACCGACTCCACCGCCAGGTGCAGCTCATCAGCGATATGTGACAGCCGGGCGAGCTGGCCCTCCACTCTGACCGCCACGGACGCCAGCCGCTCAGCATCCGCATCGCGCGCCGGCGCGGACCGCGACTGCCACGCGAACTGTGCGTCGAACACGGTCGTGCGGAAGATCTCCACGCGCTGTTTAACGCGCTCGATCAACGATCCCGCCATGGCGCAGGCGTCCACTGTCGAGGCGATCGGCAACGGGATGTGATGCTGGGGCGTGTACCGGTCGCTGGCGATACGAGCCGCGCGGTCGAATTGTTCCTTCAGCCACTCGGCGCCCAAGGCACGCCGCTGGAAGAAGAACCACAGGCGGCCCTCGTTCCCCGGAGCCAGCAGCTGCTCCAGCAGTTCCCCACTGCCCAGGAGTTCCACCTCGATGTCCTCGGTCCCCTCCAGCTGCCTCTTCCAGCCGGCGACCGCCTGCTCCCACCTCTGGCGGGCGCCCACCACCGGCCTGCCCCTGCGCAGATGCGCGGGATCCGGCAGGTCGATGCACACCATGAACACCATGCGGGTCACGTTCCGGCGGGGGCGGTTTCTTCCCACGGCCTTGAGACTTTCCCGCGCCAGGGGTAGGAGATCATCAAGCTCGTGCACATACTTCACCTGAAAGCCGTGCACCCGCCCGTCCGACGCCAGGTTGTACCACTCCACCCCGCCGTCCGGCGCAGCCGTCTTGATCGTCCGCCAGCCAGGCCGAGCGGGCTCCCGCAGTTGAAAACACAGCTCCTCGAAGGCACGATCCTGACTCCCCGCCCAGGACCGGATGCTCCGCCAGTCAACCGGGTCAGCCTGTCCGTTGGACAATGCAGCTCTCCTGCGCTCGCGTTGGACAAAGAGGCCGAGCAGCTTATGCGATGAATGGGGCCAAGAAAGGCAGGCGAGGGGAAACCGTTCGTTGGTATGCGGCGGCGCTCGGACGAGCCGCTCGAACACCAGGTTGCCGGTGAGGGTGAGCGGGAGCGATCAGTCAAAACCCGTCCCACGCGCGGCGGCCCGCCTGCGAAGCTGTCCCGTCGGATCAGCCAGGCAGCAGAGCAGGAACCGCACCATGTCTTCAAGCACGCCCCCCTCGGCCGCGCACCGCCGCGTGGACTGGAAGGCCCTTGACCGGGCCCTGGCCCCGTACTCCACCGATTCCCTGATCGTGTTGCTCCATGCCGCGCTCACCTCGCCCGACTGTCAGCGCCTCCATGACCACCTGTTGCTGATGTTCACCCGCGTACTGCGCACCCCGCGCCGGCCCGGCCCACCCGCCGGAGCCGAGTACCTGCCCGGCCTGGTCAAGGCCGTCACAGATGCCGCCCCGGGACGGGGAGTCCTCACCGGACGCCACCCCAGCAACCTGCGCGCCGGCGTACGTCATGACCTCGCGGGTGAGGCGCTTGTGGTCCATCCGGGGCAGCTCACCCACCCCTTGCTCGTCCTGCGCAGCCTGCAGCTCACCGCCCTGGCCACCGACGAACCCCTCAGTGCAGCCGCCGGATTCGGGATCGCCGACGTCCTCGAGCTGGCCCTGCGCCTCACCGACCGGGCCCTGACGGCGCTCACCCCCGCCTGGCCCGACCCCCTCACCGAGAACACCAACGAGCAGATCGCCTGCCACCTCATCCCGGTCGAAGTCGATGTCGCCACCATGATCGCAACCGCCGACCCTGCCGATCTCCTTTCGACCTGTCGGCACCCGGAGCGTGCCGGACGGGCCCTGGACTGGATGACCCGTCCGATCAAGGCCCTGCCACTGCGCTACCACCCCAACACTCCGCTGCTCGGCCCCGTCCTGGCCCTTACCGCGCACGGCCGGCGCCTGCCCGTCCCCGCCGGCGCGGCGACCGACGCCATCGCCCCGGCCGCCGCCCGCCTCCTGGACAAGCTGCCGCCGGACGAACTGCCCGCGGCCGAGGAACGGTTGCAGGAGGCGACCGTCGCCCGGCTCGCCCAGCTCTTCGGCCTCGACCACATTCCCGCCCACCCCGACCCGGTGTGCCGCATGTCGTCCCCCACCTACCGCTACGACATCGCCGTCGTCAGCGCGATCACCGAAGGCACCCTCGGCCCACGCGTGGAGGAAGCCCGGGCTGCCCTGGCCGACACACCGCCGGGCCGCAGCCGCCTCGTCGTCTACGGAGGACCCCGCTTCCTGGGACCGGAACTCATCACGGACACCGCCTTCCTCCACGTCGAGGAAGTCGCTGAGATCCTCCACCACACGCAAGGCGATCCGAGCCTGCTCGCGCTATTCCTCCTGGAGCTCACCGAACACCCCGGCGTGCGCGGCGTGTTCTACGAAGACGCCCTCGACGCGTGGTCGGAATGGCACCGCAATGCCACCCTGCTGCTCCCGCGCCCCGACCGCAACGGCGTCTCCGTCGTCTCCGCCACCGACCACGATGAGGTCTGGGAACGCGCCGCAGCTCACACCAGCACCGACCGCCTCCTCAGCGCCGCGGGCCTACCGAGCCTGCGGCACTTCACACGCGCCCGGCCCACCCCGCCGGACCCCGGCGGTGCCGGCACCCACACCGACCTCGAGCACCGCACCTGCGACCAAACCCTCCTGATCCGCACGGCCACCCTGCCTCCGCTGGTCATCGTTGCCGTCCCCTCGCGGCTTCCCGGCGCCCCACTCGACGCGAGCTCCCTAGGCAGCCTCGCCGATTCTCTGCGCACCGCCCTGACCACACTCGAAGCAGTCACCGCGCACGCGACGCTCCCCGACAGCGCACCCCTCATTGTCGAAGTGACCGTCTCCGACGAGCCCCACCAGCTCCCCGCCGGCGCACCGAACGGCGTGGACGACGCCGACGGGGCGGAGTGGCTGCTCCTGCACGCCGGCGCCGACCCTGCTGCCGCGCGCATCGGCATCGTCATCGACCCGCCGCTGCTGGCTGCCTTCGCCGGCGACGGCCACCAAGGACACCGCATCTTCGGCCGGCTGCTCCACGAACTCATCACCCAAGTACGAACCGGCCGCGCCGCCGGGCCCGGCACCGACGCCGACACCTTCACCACCGCCTGGAACAGCGCCCACCCCCTTGTGCGCCTGACCGGCATCACCCACGACTGGCCACCCACCGCCCCCGCCTACACCCTGCCGCGCACTGCGCACCTGCACGCCCGCGCCCTGCGCACCGCAGCCGCGGCCCTCCGACGTGGCCGCGTGCCGGCCGGCAGCTGGCGCGGCGCCGACGCCTGCCGCCCCGGCGGGCCCGCCGAGCAGCTCCTCCACGCCCTGGAGAAGACCCTTGCCGACCAGATCAGCGGCCACCAGACGACGCTGCTCGGTGAACTCGCCCGGCACCTCAACGCCGCCTGGGCCCGTCGCACCCGGGCACTCACCGAGACCGCGGCCAACCTCGCGGCTCCCTGGGCCGACAACTGGACCGAAGAAGCCGGGCGCCGGTATAAGGACGTCGCCACGGCCACCTCCGCGCTGCACCTGCTGCTACAGCAAGCCCTCGTCACCGCGCCCACCGGCGACAAGCCCGTCGACGTGCTGGCCGTCGCCGAGCTCGCCGCGCTCGCCGAACTCCTCCTCGACACCGGCATCAGCGCGGTCGGCGCCGCACGCCGCCTCCACGACCTGTCCCTGACCGTCGACCCCAGCGGCCTGTTCACCCTCACCACCAACCCCGCCACCCCCACCGGACCAGCCCAGGCAACCCCCGGCGAACATCTGGGCTTCGACGACAGCGCCTACCACAGAGCCCGCCAACAGCGGATCATCAACGCCGCCACCAGCGCCGAGCCCGAACCCCTCGACGCGGACGCCATCCTGACGGCCGCCCGCACCCCCAACAGCTTCACCCCAGCCGTACTCCCCGCGGGAAGCCAGCTCGCCCACGCCGACCGGCTGCTCCTCCAGCACTGGGGATGCACCCTGGACGCCCTCGGAGCCGTCCTCGCCATCGCCGCTGACTGGCCCACCGACGACAGCGGCATCGCCACGGTCACCACCGAGACCCTGGTCGCCGAGAGCACCACCTGGTCCGGCCTTCCCACCGACCACCTGCACGCCGCCGTCGACCACCTGAGCCTGCATCCCGGCAACGCCGCCGGCACGGGTGAGCACTCCTACACAGAAGTCGAACGCCGCACCCGGCCCCTGACCCACCCCCTCATCGCCGACGGAAAGCAGCTGCTCATCCTGCCCTGGCTCGCTCACGCCTCCCGCGAAGCCTACGCCGCCTACCTCGACGAAGGCCGCCTGCCGCACCCCGACCTGCCCGCCCCCGTCAGCCAGGCCCTCTCCCGCCACCGCCAGCAACTTGACCAACGCCTGGAACAGGACGTACGGGATGCCGCCCGCGCGGCGCAACTGCCGCACCGCTATCGCCTGTTGGAGAAGACTGCCACCGAGATCGGTGTCCCCGGCCTGGCCGGCGAGATCGACCTGTTGGTCGCCGACCCGCACAGGGGCCGCCTGTGGGTGATCGAAGCGAAGAACCCCACCGGAGCCGTCGCCTCGCACGCCATGCAGCAGCACATCAAAAAGTTCACCGCCCGCTACCGCGACAAGCTGCTCGCCAAAGCCGCCACCGTCGCCGCCCACGCCGCCCACGCGGCCGCGGCCTGCGGCGTCGACGGCGAGCAGCCCTGGCGCGTCCTCCCGCTGATGGTTACGCGCACCATCGAGCCGGCCGCCTTCCTCGCCGACCCCCGTGTCCCCTACACCACCGCTGACCGTCTCACCGCGGTCTTCACCCGCCCAGACGACCCCGAACCCGGCTGGGTACCGCCCCCGCAGTCGCCCCAGTGATGCCTGCCAGATGCCACAGACACCCCGCCACACGAAGCCGGTGCACCGATCCTCGCCGAGGAAGCGAAGTCCAGCGTGACAGCCAGTTTGTGGCCGAGCAGACGTGCCAGCTCCCGGACGAGCAGCTCGCCAGGGGCTGCGCCCAGCAGCAGCACACGGGCCGGAGCTGGTAGCCAGATGCGGAGCGGACAACTGTCCACGGTCGTCTTCCTGAAGGGCGCCCGACACGTGGTCATCGTCGCCTGCCTACTGCTGCCGATGTCGCTTTCGTGTTGCGCGGGATCGCCCGCGGCTGACCTGCACCCCGCAGCCGCTTCGCCACGCCCGCTCCCGGCACCTGCGCTAGTGCTGCGTCCCCCAGCGTGGCTTCCAGCTGTGTCGCTGCTGGCCTCACCGGTCGGGGTGAGTCAGCACGGTGCGGGCCGCAGCGGCCTTGTCTTTCTCGTCAGTCAGCGCGAACAGGTTCATCAGCACACTCGCTGCGGTTATGTCCCCCAGCTCGTCCACGAGGGCTCGGTAGTACTGGGCGAGTGCGGCCCGCAGCGAGGCGTCACTGTCGGCGACGGCGTCCATACCCGTGCGCAGGCCCGTCAGAACGAACGGAAGCGAAGACGTCGTGACCCACGGCTGGGCGAGAATCTGCCAGATCAGGACCTGGAGGTTGCGCCGCCGGTGTGAGGGGAGCGTGGTAGCACGGTGAAGCCCAGCGTAGGCGGCGCTGAGCCAACCCGAGGCCTCCTGCGGCAGGATACCGATGACACGGGAAGCGGCATCGAGAGCGAAAGCCGATGCAGCCTGCGCATCCGACCAGGCGGCGGGCCGTGAGATGGCGACGGCCACCGCCTTCGCCTGCCAGCCGTCTGTCTGCGCCGCGACTCGGTAGAGGCCGGCAGAGAATGGGATGTCCACGAAGTGGTTCCGCAGCAGCTCGGCCTGGACAACCAGATTCTCCTCGGGCGTAAGCATGCCGCCGTTCACACAGGCGTCCAGAAGGGCCATGGTCCCGAACGCGGCCACGCCCTGTGTCCGTGCAACGGTGCGCAGGACCCGGTCGTCGCACCACAAAACGAGTGAGTGCTCCTTGGCGTAGTCGACAGCTGTCAACCATGCCGTTCCGCGCGCCCTCGTCAGCCGCGGCAGACTGCGCAGCTCAGGCCGTGACACCCGGGGGGTGGACTGCATGATCTGCACCAGGCGCCCTGTGGTGGACCGCAGGGCAGCCAGCTCATCCGGCGTGGAGAGCAGCACAGTGGCCTCGGTGCTGCGTTCGTCCCAGGCCAGGGTCATGTCGGACCGAAGGGCGATGGACTCCTTGGCGCGCAGTGCATCCGCCAGAAGCTGGTCGGTCGTCGTGACCGCCTGCAAGTGGCCGACAAGTTGCTCGGACACGCCTGGTTCCAGCAGGGCGAGCGTGGCGGCGGCACTGGTGTCGAGGACCGCCCGCCCGCTGAGCGCCGCCTGCACCGCTTCCGTCTCTGCCGGGTGGACGGGGATGTCGGCGGCGTACACAATCGGCCGTTCGGCAGTGCGGCGTATGCAGGTTTCAGCGTAGGTCCGTCCTGCGGCCAGCGACAGCAGTCCAACCGGCAGTTCGCCACCTGCGACCTTTTCGCGAACCTCCTTGGTGTGCTCATGGGCGCTGCGCAGTTCTTCGGTGAGATTTGCCAAGGGATTGTCCGGCGGTCCTACGGAGACTGCGCGGAAGACAGTGCTGGCAGGAAAGCGCTCCAGATAGCTTTCGGTGGCGGCCCGAAGCTGATCTGCGTCCCGCTGTGACAGCAGCCTCGTTGGTTCCGCCGCCCGCGAGTGCAGCGCGCCCAAAAGCCGGCCGAGGAGTTCCTCATCGTCCGGCCAGCGCTGCATCAATGCCAGGGCGCGGCCGGTAAAGTGCGCATCCTCGGAGAATGCAGCGCCCAGACCGATCCACAACAGGGCTTCGTCCCGACTGCGGGGCTCCACGGGCGTGCCCCGTTCGGTCAGGGTCTGCCAGGCCTGCTCGGGCATGGCCCGGGCCGCGTAGCACCGGACCAGCGCCCACCGGGCATCATCATCCAGCGGGTCGAGAGCAAGGAGCTGCAATGCGGCGTTCGTGGCCTGGTCCATGCGCCCGTCGGCCGACTCGACTTCGACGAGCAGGGCATACATGCGTCCCTGCCCCGCCCAGTCGGCCCCCGCCATCCTCAGTGCGGCCTCTGCGCATTCGCGGGTGGAGGCGTAGGCCCCGGACTGGCGGAACAGTCCTGCGGCCATGGCCATCAAACGGACATCACGCCAGTGATCTGCACCGTTCCGCAGGGTCTGGGCCGCCAGCTGAATGTCACCACCGCGGTGGTAGCGCTGAGCCAGCTTGAGAACGATCAGAGGGCTTCGGGTGACGTTGGCGCGCAGCACGGCCAATCCGTCGCCGGAACTGCCCTTGAGAGCCCGAGCAAGCAACTCGATCTCCGCGACCGCTTCAGGAAAAGAGGCCGCGAGGTGCTTCAGGTCCGGGAGCTCAGCACCCGCCTCGGCCAGGCCCATGGCTGCGATCAGCTGCTCCTGCTCAGATCGCGCAGCCTCCCACACTCGCAGCCACAGCCTCCTCACCTGAGTGTTCTCCGTGTCACCGCCCCGGCGTACCTCTACGATCAACGCCGTGATGTGCGCCTTGGCGAACGAATCGGTCATCCCCTCCAGCAACTGCTCTGCTTTCTGCTCTCGGCCAGAGAGGGCAGCAACGAGAGCGGTCTGCTCGTACAGCCTGTCGTCGGCCGCCTCACGGGGCAGGGCGTCACCCTCCGGCGGTGGCTGGGCCAGGCTCCACGCCATCGCCAAGTCTCCAGACAGCACGGCCGCCTGCACGGCCAGAACGGCCGCTTCGGTGCTGTCCCCATACCAGGCGCGGCGGCTGTTCCTGGCCCGGACTGACACCGTCAGGGCCTCCTGAGCATCAGCCAGCCGGGTTGGAGTACGGCCATGCACGGCGTGCTGCAACAGAGCCGCGGCCAAGCGGACGGAGATGCCCGTGAACGTTCCATCCCGGTTGGCCGCCCGAAGCAGTGCCAGTGCCTCGCCCTCCCGGCCTGCCCGCGTCAATGCCTCGGCCTCAAGCTGGACACGCAGAGACCCGGCCAACGCGTTGTGCGGCTCCCACCGGGTCAATTGCCGCAGGCACCCGGCCCAATCCTCGTCGAGGAAGTCACGCAGCGCACTCAGCAGCGGCGATGCTATGTCCTGGTGCATGTCGAGATACTGGCGTACCTCCTGATTTGTGCCGGACCCGGCCTGCAACGCCGCCCGGGCCATCAGGAGATCTCGGGGATGCCCGCCTTCGCGCAGGGACCCTTCGAAGAAGACCCGCGAAGCGCCTGGCTCGCCATAGTCGGACGCCACCTGACCAAGCCAGCCGAACGCCTGCGCCGGTGCCTGCTGCAGCCAGGTCGGATACTCGACGGCCCATCCCTGCAAGATGGCTCCACGTCCTGACTCCGTTTCCGTGAGCAGCCCTACTGCCGTCTCCACGGCCGGCCAGGCAGCACGCAGCCGCCGTGCCTCCTGCGACGACCACGGACTGAGGGTGCGCAGGGCAGCATCGAAGTCGCTACGGGCATCAAGACGGCCAAGCACGTCATCGCGGGAAGCGAGGACTGCCCCCCGGGTCTTGCCCCCGTCCTCGACCGCGGATTGCCGCCCCCACTCACCGATGAAGAGTGCTGCCTCTTGCGGCGAAACCGAGTGTACGTACTCCTCCATCACGATGCGCAGCACCCGCAGCGCATCCAGGCGGCGCTGCTCGGCATCACGGCCGGGAATCAAGTAGATCAGCCGCTGAGCGGCCTGTTCGAGGGAGGATTCAGTGCACTGCCGCAACTGTTGTGCAGTGTCCGCTCGCGACAGCCAGAGACGCAGCGACTTGGCGCTGACGGGCACCCCTGCTGCGGCCGCTCTCTTTGCCGCAGCACGCGCCACCCGCCGACCGCGAGTGAGCTTCTGGAGGAAGCTCATGCTGAGCCGGCTGGCCACTGGCCCGGCTGCCTTGGCCAGAACCGCAGGTGAAAGTGGATCCATGACGCCCTCCCCGCCCGTGTGTGCGGCCCCCTCGCAAGAGGACGGACACGCAGTGATCAAAACTACCGTCCTGGGCTGACAGTGCAGGCGAATCACCGTCGCGCCCGGCTACGCCCACCCAACGCCCAGCTCTCGCAGAGCCTGCACCTGCTCCGGGTTGAGTTTGTCGCGCCGCTGCTTGGTGTTGCTGTACCAGTTGCCGAGCTTGGTCTCGGTGCCGTCGGGCAAGGTCTCCACCGCCTTCCGGGGTACGGGCCGCTGGCCTTCCCGCTCCACCCACTGCGTGAGGGCCGCCAGTCCGCGTTGGAACGCCTGCTGTGCCTTGCTCCCGGCCTTCCCCGACCCTTTCGCTGCACCCTGGGCGGCCGGGGCCGGAGACGGTGCCTCCGCCGGTGTCACGCCCAGCTTGGTGAGCCGTCGCTGTTGCTCGGTGGAGAGCTGTGTCCAGGTGGCCGGCTGCTTCTGCCGCTGAAGCCATCGCCCCAGATCATCCCCGTCGAGGTGGACGCCGGGTGCGATGTCGGGGAGCCGGCCGCCTGGTTCGTCGGCGGCGAGGTCGGTGAGAACGCGGTAGTGGCGCTGCCAGTCCAGCGGCCACGGGCAGTTCCAGTCGGGGTCGATGGCCGTCAGCTGCTGGGCTCGTTCCGCTGCCCGGTCGGGGTTTTTGCCGAGGCCGTGGGGGCGGCGGAGGTTGGCGATGAGTTGTCCGATGGCGACGGGCTGGCCGTCGGGGTCGTCCCAGACGGCGTCCTGGCGGGGTGCGAGGTGGCCGGTGGCGCGCCGGTAGGAGCGCAGGGTGGCGAGTTTGTTCTCCCACGCTTGGTCGCCGGGCTCCCAGACCATGCCGGCTTCGGGGGCGTCGAGCAGCTCGACGCGGTGGGGGTCGAGCTCGCCACTCCGTAGCGCTTTGCGTTGCTGGTGGACCCACCTGCCCAGCGGGAACGCCTTCGTCACCCCCACCTGGGTCTCGACGTCGTAGGGCACGGCATACAGCCCGCTGATGCTGTTCTCCACCCGCCACCGCAGGAGGGCCTGGTAGCCCTCGAGCCACACCAGTGACTGCGGCCGGTAGACGCGAGTGCGCAGGAACGCGGCGATGGTGGCCGGGTCACGAGGGCTGGAGAACTGCAGCAGCTCCGACTCCGCCACACCGCTCTCCGCCTGCGGCCCTTCCGGGCCGGTGCCGGCAACGGCGCCGGTGATGATGTGCCCGGCGGCGTCCCGCCGGACGTGTGGCTTCCGCGTTCCTCGGGTGAGGGCGCGGTTGGCGAGTTGTTCGGTGAGGTGTTCGGAGTGGGAGCGCAGGGCTTGGAGGACGGCGATGAGGGGGGTGTAGGAGGCGCTGGCGATCATGTCGGTGGGGTCTTCGCCGGGTTGGAGGAAGACGGGCACGATGATCCGGGCGACCTTCGTGGTGCCGTCGAGGTTGGGGCGTAGTGCCCGGCCGATGTTCTGCACGATCTCGACCTGGGAGGTGCGGGTGTCGGCGAAGCAGACGGCCTCCACTCCCCGCTCGCCGCGGATGTCGACTCCTTCGCCGAGGACGCGGCAGCTGGCGAGGAACGCCCGGTGCACCCGCCGGCCCGCGGCGTCGATGCCGTTCGCGAACTGGCGCAGGACCTCGCGGCGTTCGGTGACGAGGTGGTCCCCGCACAGCCACGCCGCCCACACCCGGTCCGCGGGGACGTGCCGGCGAGCCTCCTCGACATCTCCGGGCACGGCGCCGAGCGGAGAGCGCGGCCGGTCGGCAGCTTCGCTCAGGGCGTGGGCGGTGACCTCGTCCGCATACAGGTCCGCAGCGGTCTGCGGCAGGTTGAGGGCGAAGGCTTCGGCCTCCTCGACCCGGCTGTGGAAGGTCATCATCGTCTTGATGTTGCGGGCACTGGCATGCTCCAAAAGGGCAGCCTGCAGCAACGCCAGGCGCCGACCACGCCGCGCCTCGTCGGACAGGCCGACAAAGTAGTCGGGGTCCTCGATCTCCAGGACGTCGATCTCGAACCCGGCGAGGGCACCTCGCTCGATGGCCTCGGCGAGAGCGAACTCGGCCAGCCACGGCCCGAAGGTGGGGGAGTCCTGCCCCATCGAACAGAGCTCCAGCTCACGCCCGTCCTTACCCCGCTGCGGCCGGGGAGGGGCCAGGATCCGGGGGGTAGCGGTCAGGTAGAGCCGGAAGTCCGCGGGGATACGTGTGTTGTCGTGGATCGCCGCCCACGCCCGACCAAGATCACCCGCCGTTGAGTGGGCCTCGTCGACGACCGCGAGATCGAACGGGGCCATCCGCTGCCCGTACAGCCGCTCCCCACCCGCCAGAGCAGCCTCCAACGGCCCTCGCATCGTCCCCCGGCCCGTCGGGTCGTCGAAGTCGTCACGGTCCACCAGGGAGGCGTACGTGGCGAACACGACCACCGGCCCCGACCCCGCCCACAACGCGAGCTGGATCGGGTTCGTCGTCGTCCGCACACCCAGCCCGTCCAGCACCGGGTCGCTCTCCAGCGAGCACACCGCCACCATCGCGTCCCGATGACCCACCGCCCGCCACGCCTGCGCGGTCTGCACAAGCAGGTCCAGGGTCGGCACCGTCACGAGGACCCGCCCGCCGGGGAAGCACTCCAGCGCGCATGCGGCCGCCGTGATCGTCTTCCCCGACCCGGTCGCCGACACAATCGTCCCCCGCACACCCTGCGCCGGCACCGAAGACCTTGCAGGAAATCCCACCCAATTCTGGAAAGCCGACTTCTGCCGTACCTGGTGTTCTCGGAGCTGAATCAAAAGAGCTCTCCAAACTCGGGAAGGACCTGCTCGACGGAAGCGATACGGCACCCGGCGCGCCGGTAGAGGCCGCCGTCCTTGCCGTGCACGGCCCAGGCCCGCTCGGCCGCCGCCTCGGCTGACGCAGCCATCAGATGAACGACGGCACCCGGTACGCCAGGGCGGGAGCGACCGGCGACAGTCCGGACGCCGATCCGGTAGACGCGGTGCCGCGAGATCTCAGGAGCCGCGACACCCGACCGCTCGGCCTCGGCCACGTCGGCCATCAGCCGCTGCAACCGCTGCTCTTCACAGCGGACAGCACGCGAGTCGAGCCAAGGCGCGTACACGGCCACCTGCCCCCTGTCCATGACAGCGGCGATCCGCTCCCACTGAACGCACCGCAGCTCCGCGATGAATAGCTCACTCAAGTGATGCGGTTCCGCAGGACCCACCTGTGCGCGCTTGACGCGTTCCTGCGCCAGGCGTACCTGCGCGGCCACCTCGTGCCGATCGAGTCCGGCGGCCCTCGCGATCACTCCGAGCCGGGCAAGCTCATGCGGAAGATACTCGTAGATCAACACACGATGCGGCTCTCTGCCAGGGGTCCCTCAATTACGCCAATGCTACATGCTGCATCACACTGAGATGCAGCGGTTAGCGGTGGACCCCTGCACGCACTGACCCAGGTCTCATAGGATCCCCGTCATGGACTGGGGACCGATCGTCAGCACGTCACTCGGTGCTGTCATCGGCATAGCCTCCACACTGGCGACGGATCAGATACGGACCAGGCGCGGCCGGGAAGACAAGGACCAGGTCGCACGGCAGCAGCTGTACGGCGATTACCTGGCCGCTCTCGCCAGGACGAGAAACCAGCTGCGGATGGCGGCCAGGCCGACTGGCTTGCCAGATGAAGAACGCCTCCGCAGAACTGCTGAGGCGTTCCACGAGGGGAACGCCTACGAACTGCGCTATCAGATCGCAGTGGTGGCGCCTAGGGAAGTCGTCGAGGCGTCGACTGCCGCGTTTCGGTCCCTGCGGGATCTAAGAGACCTCGTGGAGGCAGGAGCGCTCCATACCAGTGAGGACTACATACAAGCCCGGGACAGGTGGGAGCTGCTGCTGGCGGAGTTGCGGATCGCAATGCGACGCGACCTCGGCAGACAGGTCTTCTAGCCACCCGTCCCGCTGCTGGGCCGGCCACTCCCACCCAGCCTGACCAGCCCCCGCCGCCCCTGCAGCTGCACGGGCCGCAGGCCCGTTGGCCGACCCGCGAAGCGGGGCCGGCCTTTCGTGGCACGCAGCGCCACCCGGCGACCGGAGCGCAGCGAAGGCACCGCATGAGGGCGAAGCCCACGGGTACTCCGCACGCACCGCCGCCCACTCGACCAGGAGAGCCATGACCCACAACACTGAGAACACTCAAAGCAACCGGTTCTGCAAGGCCTGCGGCACGCCCGCCGAAGACGGGAAGCTGTGCAACCACTGCGGCGCGGTTCTCGACTTCCCCGACCAGGCCGGACTGATAGAGGATCAGGGAGCGGCAATCCGGCACGACTTCGAAGGCCGCACCGAACAGCAGCAGAGGTGACCTCGAAACGACTGTGGGCCGGCACGGCATCCCAGCAGGCCGTGCGGCAGCTCGGCCTGCTCCGCGCACCCACTCCCACCTGACGTGCGACCGGAAGAGAGAGACTGCCAGCGCCATCAGGCGGCACCCGGCTCAACGCAGGAGCCCCCGCCCTTGCTGCCGCCAGCCCGGGCCGCGCGGAGCGTGGCCCGTATGCCTCGCACGCAGTGCGAGGCATACGGTTCGCAGCGCAGCGGAGAACCGTTTCAGGGCCGGGCGAAGCCCGGCCCCGGCCGCGCAAGCGGCCCGCTCCTGGAGCGCAGCGCAAGGAGCGCCAACTCCACTGCGAAGCAGTGGAGTTGTGCGGGGAGCGAAGCGAGCCGCTCACGCTTCCGCGGAGCGGAAGCGCAACACCCGCGCGCAGCGCGGGTGTTCGCTTGCATCGCGCGCAGCGCGAGGG
>NZ_JBHTVE010000028.1:0-47231 GCF_042793175.1 Streptomyces sp. NPDC056580
GACGCTCGGCTGGGAAACCCCAGCCGAGCGTCTGTCTAAACTGCTCGCCGCCACACGTCAGTGATCACGTGTTGCGACGACCACTGGAATCCGCCGGCCCTGGGTGGGTGACTACTGGGACCTCTTCTACGCCGGGCACACGCTGGAGATGAACAACCTCAAGGCGATCCTGGAGCACCGCCACCGCGGCGGCCTGCCCGTCTGCGTGGCTCCGGCGACGGCGGTGACGCGGTGACCGCGGTCAGTCTCACCGACGTCGCGGCATACCTCCCCGGTGAGCCGGTCCCGGCCGCGTTCTACACCGAGTACCCGGGAGCGGAGGACAAGCTGCGCGGCCACCCCATGTTCAAGGTCCCGCCGTTCCGGCACCACGTGGCGCCGGACGAGACCAACGCGGACATGGTGGAGAGGGCCGTGCAGCCCCTCATCGAACGGCACGGGCGGGCCGCGATACGGGGCGTCGACGTGCTGCTGGTGCACAGTCAGCTGCCGGACCTGCCGTTCGTGGGCGCGGGCACCGAGGTGGCACGCCGGCTGGGCCTGCGGCCGGAGTGGCTCGTCGACGTGGCCAACGCGGGCTGCGCCTCCTTCGTGCACATGCTGAAGCTGGCCCGGCACCTCCTCACCACGACCGACGCGAAGACGGCGCTGATCTGCAACGCGCAGAGCGCGGCGGGCCAGTGGTTCACCCAGTCCGAGGTGCGCAGGCTCGCGCAGGCCGCGATCCCGGGCGACGGCTGCGGCGTGGGGTACGTGACGAGGTCGGCCGGCTCCCCGGTCCTCGACGTGGAGACCCGGCACGTCGGCGACTACGCCGGGGACATGCGGGTGGCGGTCGACGACGGCCGCAAGTACTGGGAGCCCGGGGAGTCCCAGTTGCGGATCGGGTTCACCGACTCGAGCGTCGCCAAGGTCCTGGCACGCGGCAACCGGCTCGTGCCGGAGGTCGTCACGGACCTGTGCGGACGGCTCGGTGTGGCAACGGGCGACATCGACGTCCTCATCACCAACCAGCCGAACCGCACCTTCCTGCGGAACTGGCGGGAGGCGCTGCGGTTGCCGGCCGAACGGCACCTGAACACTTTCGACGAGTACGGCAACCTGTTCGGAGCGGCGATGCCGGTGACCCTGGACCGCGCGATCCGTTCGGGTGAGGTGAAGGACGGTGACCTGGTGGTGCTCGGGGGCTTCGCCCACGCGGGCGACTTCGCCGGTGCCGCCGCCGTCCGCTGGCACGGCGGGCGGGGGTGACCGATGAGCGTGCCCGTGCTGCACCGGCTGGCCCTGAACGAGAGCCCGTACCCACCGCTGCCCGCCGTGCGCGAGGCGATGCGGCGGGCCGTCGCGCGAGCCCACCGGTACCCGCAGTTCTACCCGGACGACCTCACCGAGCGGATCGCCGCATGGTGCGGGGTGCCCTCCGACCACGTCGTGGTGGGCAGCGGATCGGTGGGCGTCGCCCTGCAGTCGCTCCAGGCGGTCGTCCGGGGCGGTGACGCGATGGTCTACGCCTGGCGCAGCTTCGACGCGTACCCCCTGCTGGCCGAGATGACGGGCGCCCGGCCCGTTCCCGTGCCCCTCTCACCGGACGGACGGCAGGACCTGGGCGCACTGCTCGCCGCACTCGGCCGCCGCACCCGCGTCGTGGTGCTGTGCAATCCGCACAACCCCACCGGAAGCGTGATCACCGCCGAGGCCCTGTCGGCGTTCCTGCGGCGGATCCCCCGGCACGTCACCGTGCTCCTCGACGAGGCGTACGTGGAGTTCGCGCGCGGCCCCGGGCTGCCGGACGCGCCCGCGCTCCTGGGCGCGCACCCCAACCTGCTGGTGCTGCGCACGTTCTCCAAGGCCTACGGCCTGGCCGCGCTGCGGGTCGGCTACGGGCTCGGCGCCCCGGAGCTGGTGGAGCGGATCCGCCGGCACCAGCTGCCCTTCGGGATCAACGCGGTGGCGACGGCGGCGGTGAAGGCCTCGCTACGGGCCGACGGCGAGCTGCGGCTGCGCGTGGACGCCGTCGTCGCCGAACGCGAACGGCTGCGCCACGAGCTCGAAGGCCTCGGCTGGCGCGTCCCCGCGGGCCACGCCAATTCCGTCTGGCTCGCCGCGCCCGACCGGGTGGACGAGGGCGCCCGGGCCCTCGCCCTCGCCGGCGTCCAGGTACGCCACTACCCCGGCGAGGGGCTGCGGCTCACCGTCGGCCGCCGCAAGGCCAACGACAGGGTGCTCACCGCGCTGGCGGGACTGGGCGCACCACGCCGCACGGCGGACCGCGCCTACGCGGAGCGGTCCTGAGCGCCAGGGTGCCCGCAGCGGACGGCGACGGCCGCGATGTCGTCCTCGAGCCGTCCGCCACTGTAGTGGAGCAGGTCGCGGTGCAGCCGGTCCAGCAGCTCCCGGGGAGCCGCCGGGCCGAGCTGCAGCATCCAGTCCGTTGACATCCTCGCCCACCTAAAGGAGGGCGATTCCCGTCTGCCGCACCGTTGTCGGGTGCGGCTCCGGGCGGGTTCCCGCTTCGCCGCGCGGTGCGGGGACGGGTCCCCGTCTTACCTGCGCTCCACGGGCTGTCACGGCCAGTCCGGCCGCCTTGGCGACGTTGACCGCCGCGTTGACATCTCTGTCCAGGACGGCCCCGCATGCACCGCAGGTCCACTCTCGGACGTGCAGGGGCTTGGGGCCGTCCTTGACACCGCAGGCCGAGCAGACCTGCGAGGTGGGCTCGAACCGGCCGATGCGCACGAAGGTGCGCCCGTACCGGGCGGCCTTGTACTCCAGCATGGTCACGAACGCCGACCATCCGGCGTCATGCACGGACTTGGCCAGACGCGTACGGGCAAGTCCCTTCACCGCCAGGTCCTCCACCGCGACCGCTTGGTTCTCACGGATCAGCTTCGTGGAGAGCCGGTGGTGGAACTCGCGGCGCGCGTCCGCGACACGCGCGTGCGCCCGCGCAACGCGGATCCTGGCCCTGTCCCTGTTCTGGCTGCCTTTCTCCTTGCGGGACAGGTCCCGCTGCGCCTTCTTCAAGCGCTTCTCGGCCCGGCGCAGGAACCGCGGACTGTCGATCTTCCGGCCGTCGGAGAGGACCGCGAAGTGCCCGAGCCCGAGGTCGACGCCCACCTCGGGCGTCGCCTCCGGCAGAATTTCCTCCGGGCCGGTCTCCACCACGAAGCTGGCGAAGTACCGACCCGCCGAGTCCTTGACCACGCTCACCGTGGACGGCGTCGAGGGCAGCGTCCGCGACCACCTCACCCGCACGTCTCCGATCTTCGGCAGGCGCAGCTTGCCGCCCGCCGTGATCGACCAGCGGGCGTTCGCGGTGAACCGGACGGCCTGCCGGCTGTCCCTGCGGGACTTGTACCGGGGCGCGCCCACGCGCGGGCGCTTGCCCTTCAGAGCGTCGAAGAAGTTCCGGTACGCCGCATCCAGGTCCCTCAGGGACTGCTGCAGAACGACCGCCGACACCTCGCCCAGCCACGCCCGCTCGGGCGTCCGCTTGGCGTCGGTGATGAACTGCTTCGAAAGATCCCCGGTCTTCGGGAACGCCAGCCCCTCGCTGCGGGCGGTCTCCCGAGCCCTGAGGGCGTCGTTGTAGACCACCCGCGCACACCCGAACGCCCTCGCCAACGCCATGCGCTGACCGGCACTCGGGTACAGACGGAAGCTGTACCGAAGCTGCACGCAGATCATGATAGGAGATCGGTTCATGGGGAATGATGAGAACGTTCGCACAGGTCGCCACTGCAGAACCGGCCACTCTGTGACCAGGGCTGAGGTGAACAGTGCACATCCGTGCACACAGCTGAGGTCAGAGCAGGCTAAAGATTCGCTTCACCCCCGGGCTGAAGTCCGGTGCACTGCGAATAGACCCGGTAGCGCGCGGTGCAGCGGCTCCAGCACGCACACCACGTACGCGCCTCTCCTCCCCATCGGTATACCTGATGTATTCTTGCCTCCATGGCACACACGACGATCAAGGTCGAGGACACCGTCCGGGACAGACTCGCCGCCCTCGCCGCCGAGAAGGGCACCAGCATCGCGCAGCTGGTGAGCGACTTCGCGGCGCACACCCCGACGGTGAGCGAGCGCGCCGAACGCACGGCCCGCACCCTGTCGGTGCTGCGGGAGATGTCGGGCTACACCCCGACCCCCGAGCAGGACTCGGCGGCAGACGCCGAACTGGCCCGCCGACTCGGCGACACTGCATGAGCCCTTCCCCCGCCCAGGCGGTGGACGTGGTCCTGGACGAGAGCGCCCTCCTGGCCCTGGGGGCGGGCAATGTTCTGGTCTCGCGGATCTTGCACCAGTCCGCTGCCACGGATTCCTGGCGCGTCCACGTCGCTCTGGCCGCACTCGCGGACGCCGACCGGTCCCGTGCCGGAGTGGCTGGCCACGTCGCCATGCTTGATCAGATCGCCTTCCACCCCCTCGACCTGGCAGCCGTCCTCGCGGCATCCGGAGAGTCCCGCTCCCTGGGCTGGTCCCATACCAGGCATGTGGCACAGCCCGACCTAGAGCGTCCGGAGGGCGCCCGGGTGGTCACCACCACACCCAAGGACTGGGACGGGGTAGGCGTCCGGATCCTCGACGTATCACCCTGAACCATCCCCGCCCTGTCGCCAGCTCACGGCCCGCGCTCGGCGCGGGCCGTTCTGTGACGGGGCTTTTACAGTAATGCTTTCGTTGGCCCATGAGCGTTGCAGCTAGCCGGTGCCTACCCAGCTCGGGCGCACACCGCCCCGGCTCCTGAGGTTCCTGCTGGGCGTTAGCCTCAGCGGATGATTCCTGAGCCGCCACCGAAAGTCATCACTCGTCTCCGCGACGGGCGGATCCACGCCTACATCGTGGGCGCCGGCGTCTACGGGACGTTGGAGCTCGCAGCGGTTTCCCAGCCGCGGGATGGCGAGGAGGGCGTAGCGTCGGTGGTCCGGCAGGATTTGGAGCGGGTCGTGTACACGACGCTGAACTGAGTGGTCTGCCTCACGCGCGCCGGTGACCTCATGTGGGCCTCGGACTTCGAACCGCACTCTGACGCACGCCATGGCCACCGGCCTGGCTGTGCGCTGTCTCTGCACGGCCGGACGGTGTGGGTCTACCGGCCGGACGCGATGGCGGGCCGTGGGGGCGGGGACCAGTGGGTCGTGCACGACGCCGACAGTGGGGTGGTTGTCGCCCGCCGGGAACTGGAGACGGTCGGGCACGGCGCCTTCCACCACGTGCATCCCGTGGACGGCAGCATCTACCTCGACAAGGGTGCGTCCCTCGCCTGCATGCCCGCCAGCGGCATCCGCTACCTGTGCCGTCGCCCCGATCTTCATCGGCGGCGGGTTCTGCGGCCACGGAATACTCGGCTGCAACTAAGGCTGGGCCGCCCATAGGATCCTCGTTCGAGGCGCTGGCGTGGCGCCCTGCCGACCTTGGCATTCAACGGACCGAGGATGCGTGACGCAATGAGCAGCCGACTCTTTGCAATCTCCTTCGCCGCGCACCACCGCGAACGCCTAGCGCACTTCTGGTCGGGCGTCCTGGGCTTGGAGAGAGCCGACGATTCTTACGGTGGCGTCGCCCTGCTGTCCGGGAATGATGCCGGCTACCGCCTCGGCTTCCGCCTCTCCTCGACGCAGAAGGCCGCCCAGAACCGGCTGCACTTCGACCTGACCAGCTCCTCACTGGAGGAACAGCAGGAGACCGTGGCCAGGGCGCTCGCCTTCGGTGCTCAGCACGCCGACGTCGGCCAGGGACCGGACGCATCCCATGTGGTACTCGCCGACCCTGAGGGCAACGAGTTCTGTGTCATCGAACCGGGCAACAAATTCCTCGCCGGCTGCGGCCTCATCGGTGCGCTCGCCTGCGATGGTTCGCAGACCGTGGGCTACTTCTGGAGCGAGGCTCTGGGCTGGCCGCTGGTCTGGGACCAGGACGAGGAGACCGCCATCCAGTCACCGAACGGCGGCACGAAGATCACGTGGGGTGGTCCGCCGCTCATGCCGGACCCCGGCAAGGACCTGCACTTCGACCTCGCACCGGACGACGATCAGCAAACAGAGGTCGAGCGCCTGCTCTCCCTGGGCGCGAAGCGTGTCGACTCCGCCCACGTCGGGGACGGAGCCGTGCTGCTGGCCGACCCCGACGGCAACGAGTTCCGCGTGCTCACGCGCCGGTGAGCCACGGCAGATGGTCGCTGCCGCCTGGCCGATCTGTCGCTGCGCCCGCTCGCAGAGGCGATCGGCTCCAGCACGCGCGTGCTGATGTTCCTGTTCGGGAACAAGGATGGGCTCGTGCGGGCGTTGCTGGAGCGAGCCCGCGCGGAAGAGTTGGCGCTCATGGCCGGACTCCGTCGGCCCGAGCGGCCCGTCGGTCTCGCCACCGTGACGAACACCGTCCGCTGCTGCGCCTGTGGGCCGAGGCATACGCCCGCTCCCTCGTCGATCCCGACGGCCCATGGGCCGGGTTCGCCAGGAGCACCGTGGAGGACTGGATCGACGTACTCGCCGACTGCCAGCCGCGGACCGAGCGGGACGCCGAGGAGGGCGTCGTACGCCGCACGCTGACGCTGGCCGTACTGCGCGGCGCGCTGCTCGACCTGCTGGCCACCGGCGACGAGAGCAGGGTGACCGGCGCCGTCCACCAGCAACTGGCTCTTCTGCGCGGCACTGGACGCACCGGTGATTGACCGCCGACTCCGGAAGTCGCCTGGGAAATCGCTCTTTCTGGCTCCGCCTACTGCTGCTCGATGTGGGGGGAATCGAACAAGACATGGGGCCGTTCCTCCAGAAGTCGTGAACAGCTGCTGTCGCATCTCGGGTTCTGGCTCGCTTTCCGTGAACCGGTCACGGTGGGTCATGCGACGTAGCTCAAAGGCTGTGGTTCTGGTGCGCTTCTGTGGCGAGAAAGTCTCGCGCCGCGGAGGTGACCCGGTCGCAAACGTGCTGCTGGTCCGGAGGTTGATCGTTCGGCAGGTCGAGTGCTCTCGCCAGATCAACGATGGGTTGCAGCGCGTCGGGGTAGTCGAGTTCGGCTGCGGCTTCCTCATAGATCAGCTTCGCTCCGTGCACGGGATCGAGTTGGCACGCCACGATCTGGCCGGCCCACCACTGGGCCGCGGTCCATCGCGCCTTGGCAAGATCTTCCGAGACCAGCGGCAGCAGGCCCAACTCTTCCAGCACAAGGTCGAACAGCTCGCGGGCCTGGGGATACTCACCACGCGCGAGGCCAGCCAGCAGGGGAAGCGAGGGAGCCCCGACGTCGGCCATCAGGGCGTCCAGGCCCAACTGGACCAGGTAAGCGTCCGAAGGACGCTGCCAGGGTTCCATGGCCAGGTCTGCAGCGGCCATGCGGATCAGGCTGATCGCTACTACTGCGTCCACGCTGTCGCCTTCTCATCATCTTTCGGTAGAGGGAAGTCCTATCACCGAGAGCCGGGTGGTTGATCAGGTGGCCAGCAATACGCGCTTCCGTAGCAGGCTGAAACCGGCTCGGCCGAACATCTGGCGCTTGAGCATCTTGATCCTGTTGACGTGTCCTTCGACGACGCCGGAGTTCCAGGGCAGGGTCAGGCCGGCGATGACGGCGTCGCGGTCTCGATCGATGCCGGCCGCGAGAGTATGGAGGCTGGGAAGGTCGTCCTGGCGGACGGCGTCGAGCCACTGCGGAAGCCGTTCCCCCTGCCGCTCGGTGAGCATTTCGGCGAAGGACCGGACGTGACCGGTCAAGGCGCCGAGTTCAGGGCAGTTGGCAAGGACGGCCTTGAGCCGGAGCTGTTCGATCTCGGTCAGCGTCTCGGGTCGGCTGAGGATCCATCTCGTCACCACGCGGGGTGCCGGCGGTTGCGCGGTGACCGGCCGTGGCGAGGTGCGCTTCTCTCGCAGGTAGGCGCTGACGCGGCCGTAGCTGCCTCGATAGCCCAAGGGAACGATCTCCTCCCAGAGCTTCCAGGCGTTGGTGCAGCCCTCGTCCCAGCGTTCGTCCAGGTAGGGCTTGTACTCGTCGAGGACGGAGGTCCTGTTGTGCTGCCACTGGCCGCGAAAGAGGTCTTCCGGCTTCGCGGCGTCGGCGAGGCTTTTGACGGTGCGGTGGGTCATGTGGAGCTGACGCCCGATGGAACGGCGGCTGTGGCCGGCTTCCAGCAGCGCGTGAACCGTGGCGTGCCTGGCTCGGACGCGGTTGGCGAACCGCTCGCTCCGCCATGGAGAGTCCGCCTTCTCCTCGGGCGGCGCCGGTTCATCGACCTTCCCCTCGCGATCGGGGACCAGGACGCGAAGGCACTGGCGGTGGCGGGCGACAGCCCGCTCAGCGGCCTCCCCGAGGTTGTGCCACAGATGCCAGCGGTCGGCGACCTGCGTCGCCTGGGGTGCCCCGGCTGTGGCGCCTTCCGCGAAGAACGGCGCGCGGTCCCGGCAGACAATCTCGATCCCGGGTCGCTTCGCCAGCCATGCGGCCAGGCTGGACGCCTCCCGGTCAGGCAGCATATCCACCGGCCGGCGGGTCTCGACGTCGACGAGCACCGTGCCGTAGACCCGTCCTTTGCGTGTGGCGTACTCATCAACCCCCACCACCCGCGGGGCCGGGACTGCAGGTTCGGGCAATGCATCGAGCAGCCGCAACACCGCGCTGCGGCTGATGGGCACCCCGAACGCCCGGGCCATCCGGGCGCCGGCCCGGCCGGCGAGGGCGAGACCCACCGCGGTGAGAGTCGACCGCAACCGCTCCGTCCACCTGCTGTGCCGCCGGGTCAGCCCCGGCATCTGCTCAGCGAACGTCCGCCGAGCACACGAAGACTCCGGACAGAAGAACCGCCGGACTCGCAGTTGCAGGACCACCAGACGTCCCCCACTCGGAACGTCCGCTGGAAACCGCAGGTAAGAGCTGTGCACCCGGGTCGACTGGCTCCCACAGTCCCGGCATGCCGCCCCGTCCGCCGTACTGCAGACGTCGATGCGTATTGCCTCGTGGCTCACGTCCAGCGACAGCACCGACACGTCCGCGACGGACGGTAACAGCAGGCCCTCCAGGCGGGGCACCATCTCTTCCACGACGCCGCACTGTCGACCACATCAAGATCGGCCCTGGTCATTTTCAGGCAACTTCCCGGATCTCGATCGGAGCGTCAGCCGTCACTCAGCGTGCGCGCATCACGGAAAGCGAGCCAGAACCGCATCTCGTGAACAGAGCCACCCGGGGGAAGCGCGCTGACTTCGACGACTCCGCCCCGCTCAACCTGGTCGACGCGGCCGTGTGCCGGCCGGTCCCCGCCGTGCCCGACGAGTGCGGGACCCAGGCACTGTTCGGGAAGGACCCCAAACCCCCCGCCCCCGCACGTCGGTCCCGGAGAGCACGGACACCTTGTTCTGATCCACGTCTTCGAGCACAGGCCTAGAAGACTCGTAGGAGGCGCGATTGCGCTCAACTTTGATCACTCATGAGTAGGGCGAGAAGTGGTAGATGATCAATGCTGCCACGGCGGCGGCGAACCACGGCCTCTTGATGCTCAGTCCTCGACTACGCCGGTCCAATTGCCACACAAACGTGAGCAGGGAGAACAGCAGGAGCGCACCTGCGAGCACTTCAACGACGTGGGATCTTCCTACATGGAGCATGACCGGGATGTAACTATGCGCTGCGGCCTTCCGTCCATAGGCCGTACCTGGTCAGCCCTGTGTTTGAGTCCGGGCCGGCCGCCGCTACACCACTGGCGTTCCTAGTCTGTCAAGACGGGTCGCCGCATGAGAGTTGGGCGAGCACGGTGGCTGCCTTGGTGTAGGAGGCGAGGAGCCGTCCGGCGTCGCTGTGCCCGGGGTGCAGCTCCCGCTGGGCGACAGGGGCTTCGACCGGGGCGCCTGGCGTTAGGCGGGGACGGCAGCCTGGGCGCGGTCGGACGCGGCCGGGGGACCATCCCCGCGAGCGCGGGGAGCACTTCGTCGTCGGCCGGCGGTCGCCAGGGCGGTGGGGACCATCCCCGCGGGCGCAGGGAGCACTGTTCGATCTCCTCGTCCGTCGGCGTCCGGACGGGACCATCCCCGCGGGCACGGCGAGCACAAGGCCCTCGGCATCCACTCCCCGTCCCGGGTGGGACCATCCCCACGGGCGCGGGGAGCACTCGTCCAGCTCTATGTCCTGCCAGTCCATCGGGGGACCACCCCCGCGGGCGCGGGGAGCACGCGGCGTCCCGGGCGCCGCCCTGGATTGCCTGGGGACAATCCCCGCAGGCACGGGGAGCGCAGTTCGGTGCCCAGCTGGGGAACGTTCTGGAGGGGACCATCCCCGCGGACGCGAGGAGCACTGGTAGACGCTGGTGAACGGGACCGTCGTGCCGGGACCATCCCCGCGGCATGGGGAGCACGCGATGAACGGCAGCCAGGCGAAGCCCGGTCTCGGGGCCACCCCCGCGGACGCGGGGAGCACCCGCGGGCGTTCGACCGCCAGTCCCGCTTGATGGGGCCATCCCCGCGGGTGCGGGGAGCACGAGGAGGAGGACTTCCCGCTGCCGGCGGGTCAGGGCCCTCCCCACGGGCGCGGGAACCGGGCCAGGGCCTGAAAGGCGGCGGCCCGGCCGGAGCGGGTGGCGGTGCACGGGGACGCCGCGCCGAGGACGCGATGTGGGTGGTATGCGGGCGGCCCCGTGCCGGGCGCGAGGCTGGGGCCGGCACAGGACCAGCCGGCGGTAGGCCGGCCAGGCGCGGCTGCGCGGCCGGTGGGGCGGGGGCTAGGAGAGCTGCCCGTTGGCGACGGCGCCGTGGTCGTCGCTGGTGTGACGGTTGCCGCCGACGAACGCGGCATCGGCCGCCTGGTGAACGCTGCTTGCCCTGCTGGTGGTGAAGACCAGACGCAGCGAGGGTGCCGTCGGGGGCGGGTGTCCCCGGCGACCGTGTGGCCCTGGCGGTAGCCATTGAAGTGGTCGGGGGCGGCGTTCGGGTAGGCGGGTGACGGTGTAGGTGTCGTCGGGGCCGGGCCGGCCCCTTGAGGGGGTGAGGGGTGAGGGGCGGCCCGGTGGCCGGAGGCTCGACCGCACGCGGAGGGGCGCGGGAGCGGGTTCCTCCGGCAGCACCGACGCTGCCCCGGCCGGCACCAAGCCGTGCAAGGCCCCGACGGCTGCGGGAGACGTGCTGGGTCGGCGCCCCCTCTTGCCGTCGTAACCAGCTGAGGCAAGACGCAGAACGGCAACAGGCGGGCGGGGAGGGAACTGGTGTGCGGGTCGGCGCGCCGTGGTGCCGGGGGGTGTGCGGGGGCGCCACCGGCGGCGGTCTCCTGCAGCAGCGGGCCGGGCAGGACGCGGCCCCCGGACCCCTGGCCGTCGCGGGGCGGGAGTTCGGGGGCCGGGGGTTCAGGGGTGTCCGGGCGGCATTCCCCACTCCACCCGCTGCCGGGAACGCCAAGACGGCCGCTGCTGTCCTGACCAGCGAGCCGCTCACGCTGAGCCCGGAATAGGCCAGCAGGATCGTCACCAGCCGCAATCGGCATCGGCGAGCCTGGACTTGCCGATGCCGGGGCGGCCGGTGGACGTCCCCAAGACCGGTGACGGTGGCACCGCAGTTGCGGCAGGTGCCTTCGAAGGCCAGGGCGTGGTTGAGGGTGGGGCGGGGCTCCTGCTTCCAGGTGAGGGTGTGGCTGCGGTCGGCGACCTGGGTTTTCATGTGCTGCTTGGCGAGGGTCCCCAGTGTCGCCGTGCCGACGGCCGTCCCGACGACCTGGGCCCCCCGCGAGAGCCTGCGGGGCCCGTGCGATGATCGGCCACCTGTTCGTTGGCTTGTCCGTTGACCTGTACGTTTCCGAGTCTCGACGATTCCTCTGGAGCCCCCTGTGCGTCGGCCTCTCATCGCACCGCTCTCGCTCATCGCCGCCCTGGTGAGCATCCCGGCAGCCGGCCCCGCGTTCGCCGACACCGCCGACACCGTGCTGCCCGTCGTCTCCTCGGTCGGAGGTGACCCGGACGACGCCGGCTACCTGGAGTTCCACGCGACGTCCGACACCGCGATCGACGCCGGCTCCATCACCGCGCAGCTCACCCTGCGCGTCTCCGGTGACCGGCCGGTGACGACCGTTACCGGGTTCACCCTCGTCTCCGGCACCGCGGAAGACGGCACGTGGCGCAGCTCCGACCGGATGGCCCTGGGCACCCACGGCGTCTACGACACCACCGTCGACCTCGCCGACGCGGACGGTGACCACCCGACCTACGTCGGCCGGGGCGTCGTCCGCTACGAGGACGTGCCCTTCTTCACCGACACCGCCTTGGACCGGACCACGGTGGATTTCGAGCACCAGACGGTGACCGCCACCGGGAAGGTGTCGACGTTCGACCCGGCCACCGGAGCCACCACCCCCGGCTGGACCGGGAGCGAGGTCTACCTCACCGGGACACGGTCGGCGGGATCGAGTCCCTACGAGATCGGGGCCGCCGTCCAGGCCGACGGCAGCTACCGGATCACCGCCCCCGTGCGTAACTCCGTGTACGTGTACGCGGTGCAGCAGGACGACCAGACGGTCGGCACGGACCCCGTACAGGTGTCCAGGACGATGAGCCCGACCCGGATCGTCTTCAACAAGGCCGCCGGCACCGCCGTGTACGGCGGCTCCTACACGGTCGGCGGCACCGCGCAGTACCTGAGCCCGACGACGGACACCTGGACGCCGCTGCCGGCCGCCGACCCAGACACCGAGGTGCTCCTGACCGGCCCGAACGGCGCCCACGCCTACGAGCTCGGCACCGGAGGCCGGTTCAGCGAGACGCTCGCCACGGTGACCGGTGACACCAGCTGGACGGCGGGCGTCGGAGGCTTCGCCTTCCTCCAAGGCGGCAACGCGCAGGCCACCCTGCACGCCCTCTCGCACTCCACCCTCGCCTGGTCCGACCACACCTTCACAGGCGCCGGGGCGGTCAGGGTCAAGGGCCGCCTCAGCGCCTCGGCGGGCCCTCTGCCCACCGGGCGCGTCCAGCTCCAGCAGTCGGCGGACGGCCGTACCGGCTGGACGACGGTGGCGACGGTGACCCCCGACGCGACGGGCGCCTTCGACGCCTGGCAGACGCTGCACAAGCCCACCGGCTACCTGCGCCTGTACTACCCCGGCAACGCGGACGCCACCGCCACCACGACCGGCGTCGCGCACCTGACCCGTGCGGTCACCCGCATCACCGGCTTCAACGCCTCGCCGGAGCCGGTGCGCAAGGGCCGGACCCTGACCGTGACGGGGACCCTACAGCGCCAGAACGGCTCCACGTGGACGGGCGTGTCCGGCCAGCACGTGACCATCCGCTTCCGCGTCGCCGGAGCCAAGACCAGCACCGGCATGGCGACCGTGACCACGGGCAACGACGGCAAGTTCACCCTCACCTTCACCGCGAAGCAGGACGGCACCTGGAGCGCCGCGTACACGGCGACCAGCGCGTACCTGAACAGCACGTCCGCCGGCGACTACGTCGACGTACGCTGACCGCTTCTCCCGTCCGGGAGCCGTTGCAGGGCGAACCACAATTTCATGCGGGGCTGCCCGTGCAGGGTGAGCCAGGTCCGCAGAGTGTCGAGGAGGACCGCGGCACCCTGCGGGCCGGCTCGGTCCAGGGCGAAGCGGGTGCGGGCGAGTCCGCGGGCGTCGGCCGGAGCGACGAGCGCGTGCAGGGTGAGCGGGTCGATGGTGTGGACGACGGCGGGTGACCCGGCGGCGAGGGCGCGTTCGGCCTGGGTGTCGGCGTGCTACAGCGCACCCGCGGCCGCGGGTGCGCTGTAGCCGAGGACCCAGGTCGCCTCCCGGGGCGCACATCCTGACATCGAGCGCCGGGGGAATGCGCCCTGAGTGCGCCAGGAAGTCGGTCACGATCCTGTCGACTCGCTGAGACGGCGGATGCCGCACTGTCAACATCTGCCGCCATGACGTCACTTGAAAGCCTGACCGCCTTCCGGCCTGACACCTGCAGCAGCGGCGCTGGCGGTATCGACTGGAGTGCCGTCGGCTCTGCCGGAGCCATGAGCGCCTTCTGCGGCATCATGGCCGGCTTCGTCTTCGCCGGGATCGTCGTCGTCATCGGGGAGAGAAACCCGGCCTCGGGTGACGGCCACGCCTCACGCGGACTGAGGCTCCTGCTGCCCTGTTTCGTCGGGCTGGCCACTGCCTCGTACCTGTACGCGCTCACTTCCGGCGAACTGGTCTGCAACCGCGCCATCACTGAGCAGCTCTTCTCCGGGGCGATCCTCGCGGGTGACGCAGTCGTGGTGATCGTCGCGCTCGCCTGGCTGCTGCCCGCCTACGGCCGCAACACCCACGGTACGGTCAGCTTCTTCCGCGGACTCATCCAGTTCGCCGCACAGTTCTCCATGTTGATGGTCGTCGTGTCCGCCTCCGGCTTCACCAACTCCGTCCTGCACCATCGAGCCTCCGGGTGGTCCGACGCCCTGGTGTGGGGCAGCTGGGTCGTTGTCGCCGCCGCCGTCTTCTACCTCTGGCGAAAACCTCTGCCCTCCGCGCCCTCCAGCCGGCCCGAAGAGGAGACTCCCGAGCAGTGGCGTGACGATGTCGTCCTCGACCGGCGCGTGCGCATAGCCTCCTGGACCACCCTGTACGTGGGCGGTGTGCTCGCGATCGCGGGCGGTGTCGCCGTGGGCATCCCGTACGGCCACTGGACCGTGATGCCGCCATGGCTCGTCTACGGCCTCGGCGAAGCCTCGCTCCTGCTGCCCGGCGCCATCATCGTCACCGCCGTCTGGGCGGTACCTCGCGAGTGACCTGGAGAAAGGTCCTACGGCGCTTGGCGAGGACGTGGGCGGTGTGATCCACAGGAGGCCGCAGCAGCGGCGCTGCTCGGCGGCGAAGAGCCAGCACCGAGAACAAGCGCCTCACCCAGGTCCGGGCGGATGCGCGTCCGCAGATCACCGCCACAACGACGACCTGGCCTTCCTCGACGCATCGAGGCAGCCGACCCGGTCCTGGAAGACCTGATCAGCACACACCGCAAGGAGACGAGCATCGGCGGGGTACTGCGTGCCGCCGGCCGGACGCCGGAGGACCTCGGCCTCACCCAGGACACCGTGACGTGGCTGGGCACCCAGCTCAAGGCCGTCCGATGCCCGCTGTCACCACGTGCCCCGAGTGGGGTCTGTCATCCGGGCGCGGGACCGGTCGTCAGGGCGCAGGGGCGTCAAACTTGAAGGTTGTTCCCCCTGGTACGCGCAGTGGCTTGTCCGCGGGGCCTTTGATGCGGAGGGGGATGATCTCCTCGCGGTGTTCGTGGTGGTCGAGGGCGGTGTCGTTGAGTTTGTGGTGCAGGTAGGGGTTGAGGCAGGTGCTGCGGCGGTAGGGCGGTACGGGCCAGCGGCATGACCACTGAACCGTGCGGCGGCCGTCGGACGCGGCGGCGTCGCGGGCGGCCGCTGTGGACGCCGGGCGGGAGGGGGCTGCTAGGTCGATCACCCGGACGGAGCCGTCACCGACTTTCTTGGCGCTCCCGACCTCTTTGCCTTCTGGCCTGCCTTCTTGCGAGCGGCGGGCGGCAGTGGGTGTCGCTTGGTTTCGGTGAGCTGGGATGTGCCTGTCTGCTGCATGATCTGCCAGGTGGTGTAGACGGTGGCGGCCCAGTGCTGGACGGTTCCCGGCTTGGGGTCGGCGAAGGTCTCTCCTTCGGGCAGTACGAGTTCGTTGTTCCAGGCGAGGGGCCCGTACAGGTCGGGGTCCCGTCGTTGGAAGGCTGTGTCTGCCAGAGCCGACTCAGCGGCGGTGATCAGATGGCCGTCGGGGCCGACTGCTACTGCCTGGCCGGCGTCGACACCGAGCATTTCGCTGGTGCGCGGGGCGTAGAAGTGCGGGGCCAGGTGGGTGATGCGGGGGCGGGCTCCGGGTTCCCCGCGGCTGGTAGTCGGTGGCCGGGGATGGGTGGTGCGGGGAGCGTGCTCAGCGTCCCTGCTACCGCCGCAACGCTTCGTGCCTGCCGGCCGCGCGGGCAGCCGCCGGGAGCCCGAGGTCCGGGCGCGGACCGGCGCGGGGCGGCGCAGTCGGGCGGGGGCTGGGTGTGAGGAACAGGGGCAGAGGGGTCGGCTGCGGGAGTGGTGGGCGTGACCGGCGGGGCTCGCTCCGCGCGGTGCGTGGTGCCCGGGGGTGGGGGCACGGCCCCGCGCGCGGGACGTGATGTCCGAGGTGAGAGGCCGGTCTGTGCGCGGGTGAAGTCGGTGCAGCGCTGCGCGGCTTGCTGCGCTGAACAGGCAGCGGCGAAAGGCTGGAAGGGACCTGCATACATGACCGCGCCGCCCACCGGCGCGGCCACCGCAGTAACCGCTTCACGCCCCCGAAAAGGAGATGCCAGGCTGCATGAGTTGGTTCGGTGCTAGTGAATGGGTGAGGGGAAGAAGCCCGCTCTGCCGATTGCCGTTCCGGTGAAGTGGTAGGTGACGGCTTCGGAGAGCACCTTGGTGGGCGGGTCGCCGTTTTCGACAATGATGGCCTGGCCGGGGAAGGACAGCATGTCCTTGTAGAACCGGTCCACGACGGTGGAGGTCAGTTCCACGTCGTCGATGTCGTCGGGTTCCGGGTCGCGGTAGGTTACCACGGGTGAGTCCAGGACGACGAAGCCGAGATGGTGCAGGTCCCGATCCATGCAGAAGCGGGCCAGTGCCGTGGTGAACGCCGAGTGCAGAACCGCGCGCATCCCTTGGCCGCACTCTATCCGCTTGCGGCCGCCCGCGCGGATCTCGGCGTAGTACTGGTCGTATTCGGCGTGGTCGGCGGCCGGTACCTGCCAGGCCTTGAGGGTCTGTTGGAGGATGGAGTCGAAGTCGCCCACCGTGGCGGTCGGGATGTGCTGGGTCGGGCGTGCAGTGGCTACAGCCCCTTCACCGACCAGGCGGGATTTCTTGTCGTCGAGCTCCGCAATGCGGGCCTGCAGCTCCAGTTCCCGCTCGACGACGGACCGCTCCTCGACCAGCTCTTCGACGTCGGAGCGCACCGCGGCGATGCCGCCTTCCAGGTCGGCGATGATCTGGTCCCACACGCCGATGTCGGACTGGGCCTCCACCCGGCGGTTGATCAGAGCTGTATGTTCGCCGTCCAGGTGGGCGATGGTGGGCAGCAGGTCGGCGAGCAGTGCGGTCGTCTTGGCGGCTTCTGCCTCGACGGCGGTGTGGAGCTGGGTGGTTTCCTCCACCCCGTGGTTGGGCCGCTGGTGCTCGCGTTCGGCGCCGCAGAAGGGGCAGGTGCCGACCTTGAAGTAGCCGAGGATGCTGCCCGCTTCGTTGACCATGGCCAGCCGTTCCAGGTCCGAGCGGTACTGGGCCTCCAGCAATTTGAAGCGGCCCAGCAGGTCACTGACCTCGGTTAGCCGCTCATCAAGAGCGGCCAGCTCCCGGGCGGTTTCCATGCGGGAGTCGACCGCTTCGCGGTGGGATTCGTTGACCTGGCGTAGCGGTGCGGACTGCTCGTCCAGCGCGGTGCGGATCCGGATGAGCCGGTCGCGGAGTTGGCGCTCGTTCTCCTGCGTCCTTAGTTTGGATGACAGGTCGAGGACGAGCTGGTCCAACAGCTGTATCTGGCCCTTGTGGACGCGGCGTTGCCCGGCATTGAGGCCGGTGTCCACGGCCGGGTCGCCTTCCCCGGTGAGCAGGAACCGCATGACGGACAGCTCCGCGGTCCGCGTGGTGGCGGTCCCGGTACGCAGCACCGGCGGCACGTCACCGACCATGCGGTTCTCGGTGACCAGCGACAGGTGCAGCAAATCGCTCAGCGCGAGGGGGCGGGTGCCGCCGGCCTCGTTTTTACGGATCAGTACCTCGTCCAGGCCGAGCGCGCGCAGCAGATGGATGGAGAGGCTGTTGCGGCTGCGGGCGTTGTGGACCGCGGTGACCGACGCGTCCGGCGTGTCCATCACGAATGCACGCAGATCCGCGTGGTAGAGGAAGATGCTGTTGCTGTCAGGAGCGCGCAGCAGCGTCAGCGGGCTGCCGTCCGGCATGAGCAGACCCAGAAGGATCTGTGTGTAGCCCTCGCCTTCGGGGACCATCGCCAGGTCGGCGCCGCCCAGCATGTATTCGATCGACTTCACGATGAACGACTTGCCGGTGTTGGAGGTCCCGTAGATGACGGTCAGCTCCCGGCCGAAGATGATCTGCGCTGGGGGGAGGTTGGCCCCGCAGTAGGTGAGATGGGTCAGCTGCAGTTCACTCACGGCGGCCTTCGAATGGCGTAGATGCGGACAGGGAGCCGCCCAGCAGTTCCGTGGTGGCCTGGCGTACGTCGGTGTTGGGGGCCCAGTGGTGCACGGCCCACTCGGCGCGCTCGCGCAGCCGCTCCACGTAGGGGGCCTCGAGAATGTCGATGAAAGCGGGCCCGCGTTCGGTGGCCCGGTAGACCAGTCCTGTCTCGTCGGCTTCGGCGTCGGCGAGTCCGGCACGGATGAGGACCAGCAGCGCTTGTTCCAGCACGGTGCGCTTCATGCCCAGTTCACCGGAGTGCCCCGGCAAGGAAGGGTGCAGGGAGGGCGGCCCATCAAGGTCGCCGCTGTGAAGTACGGCGTGGTCGAGGACGGCCAGCTGTGCCAGGTCGAGCGGCTGAGGGTGGGTCTCGGCCAGCAGTACCAGTGCCCGCACGCCGATCTCCAGCGGGCTGTTGAGCGGGTTCACGCGGCTCCCCCTTCCTCACACCATTTCAGTCGGCCGTCGTTCGCCAGGTGATGGCATACCCCCTTGCGGTCCAGGGGCCTCACATACAGGGTGAGAACTGTCTCCGTCAGCGCCACGGCACCAGCCGCTTCCAGGACCGCCTGCAGCCGGTCCCAGCCGAGTTCGAAGCGCTTGTCGGCCACCTCTACCGCATGGGCGTGGACGTCGTCCACGACCGCGTTGAAGTGTCCTTCGGGATAGGCGTCGCGAGCGAAGCGTTTCAACGACTCGGCGCTGTAGAACGCCTCGCGCTGCCGGCGCATGTGAGCGCCGGCCGTAGGGTGCTGCGCGATCAGTTCCAGGGTGTCGGCGTCGGCCTTCCACCGCTCGGCATAGACCCGCACGAGCTGCTGAACGTATTGGGCCTCCTCGGGATTGTGTTCGTCAGGAGGCAGCATGACGGCGGGGCGTTCGCGCGGTTCGTCGGGGAACCGGGTGGCCCAATGCGGGGTGCTTTTGTGCTGTTCGAGCATCAGGTCCATGTCGACGGGCACGAACATGGAGAAGTCCGTCTGCTCGGCCAGCTGGGCCACTTCCTGTTGCTGATCGGCCGTCAGACGAGTGATGACCTCATCATTCGTCTCGGCCAGCTCCTCAAGGAATTTCGTACGGGTCTGAGCCGGTTTCGCCAGCGCCGTGCGCAGATTACGGGCGAACGCCGGGGCGACGAAGACGTACTGGACGGGCAAGACGAAATGACCCAGCACCACCCCGACGAACATCTTGCGGATCTCACCTGCGGCTGTACTCCAGTTCAAGGCGCTCTTGTAGCGCTTGCACTGGTAGTTGTCCCACGGCCCTTCCAGACCCTGCGCACTGCGGTACGCGGCCACATCGATGCCGTGGTCTCCGCTCCCGCCTTGCCGCTCCACACGCACATACTCCGATTGCAGGGCAGGCACCCATTCCTTGACAAACTCCTCGAACTCGTCCGGGTCGTACCCGAAGACGAGCTTCTTGGGGCTCGGCATGTACGGAAACTGCATCGCCGGGCCCTTGAGCACCAGCGGCGGTTCGGCGGGATGGCCTTGTGGCGCACGCGTCTGATCCGACACGTTCCCCCCTCGTGCAGCCCGGTCGGTCGCCGTTACAACGGCTGTGACTAGGGATATCACTGATCGATCGCTCACAAAAGAGCCACCTTCGAGATACCGACGGTGACGATGCCACGTCCCGCTCACGGGCAGCCGGACGCGGACGTCCTGCACTCGGGAGTTCCGGGGGTGCAGGGCCGTACAGCGGGACGGGGCGGACGTAGGGGCCGACAGCGTCACGCACCCTCGGTAGGCAATGTCAGTTGACCGTCCGTTTCGCAGGCGTCGCGGGCGTGGTCCTGGACGGCCATGGTGTGTTCCATGGCCCTGCTGGTCCTCCAGGAGGCACGTGTACCAGTCGCATTGAGTGCATTGGGACCACATGAAGATGCGGGGTCCTTGGGCCGTGACGGCGGATAGGGGCCGATCCAGGTGCGGATGTGGCGGGTGCCGATCCGTGCGGACAGGCGTTGGCCTTCGGGGCAGCGGTGTTCGATGTCTGCGGCGACCGTGGCCGAGGCCGCGGCGGTGTGCACACGGTGCAGCTGTGCCGGTGCTCAGCGAACCGGTTGAGACCGGTTGGGGGAAGAAAGCCTTGCTGGCGGCCTTCATCTGGGTGGTTCTCGCCTCTCGACGTCGGGAAGTAAGGGGCCCCGGGCTGCGGCCATGCGCGCGCGGCCCCGGTACCGGCGGGGGCGGGTGGTGGGGGTGCCGCGCGCGGGGCTCGGGGGCGGTGCGGCGGGCTTGTCGGGGCGTCGCGGGCGGGCCGGCGTGGGGGCGGGGCGGTCTGTTCAGGTGGGGAGCCGGTCGAGGGACGCGGCGAGCGCGAGGAGCGTTAGGGTGAGGAGCCCGGCCAGCGTGGCGGCGGTCTTGATGCTGGTGATGCGGCGCTGTGTGGGCGGACGCGTGTGGGACATCATCAGCGACACCTTCGGGGTCGGTTGAGATCTAGAGCGGGCCGCGCGCGGGGCCGGGGGCCCTGCACCCGGCGCGGCCCGGCACGGCAGCACCTCGTTGTGCTCTGGTGGGACTGACACTGACCGCCTGATCTTCAGCTCATGTCAGCGGCTGGAGAATCATGTGAACTACGTGAGCGTCCATATGGCGGTCGGGGGCCGCAGCGGCAGTGGCTGAGCCGGGCTCGGTACCGGTGGCGTCGTCTCCTGTGACCAGTGCAGCGGTGTGCTCAGTCTCGTGCCGCACGGTGTGGGCGACCCGATCAGCCCACCTCCCGGTCAGTGAGAACCACACCGTCCGGCTGTCCGGGAGCGATCTACCGGCCGAGTCTGCGCAACCACTCGGTACCGCGCGGGCACAGCACGCAGGGCCCGTCCCTGAAGACCGGCAGCGTGGGGCCTCCCGGCCGGCGCGGTCGGGAGGCCCGGCGCCGGGCGGGGCGGGAGGGTGTTCACCTGGGGGTGGGGGCCGGATGGCGGCCGGTGATGGCGCGGATCGCGGCGGCGGACCGCTCGGCGAGAGCATCGAGTCCGTCGGCGGCGCTGGCGTGCTCGAGGTAGACGCCTTGGTCGTACTTGGTGACGCCTTCGGGCAGGGTCGGGCTGTCGGGGAAGCGGTCGCGGGGGTGCGCCTCGTAGACGATGCACAGGTCGCCCTCGTAGTCCACGGTGAGTTCGAACGGCCCCCTGCGTGCGCGGCGCCTCCACGACACCGGTAACGCCCCAGAACCCGGCCTCGGACATCCAGCCGGGGCCGAGGAGCCGCGCGGTGGCGCGGGCGATGTCGGAGACGCTGAACGGGTATTCCGTGCCGGGGGCGGCCGTGTAGTTGCCGTATTCGTCCCACAGGGGCGGCTCGGCCGGCGGCGTGGACATTGTGCCCGTGTCCGGGTCGGGGTTGCTGGTGAGGTTGGTGAGGGGGCCGGTGTCGGGCTTGCTGGTCATCGGGGTGCTTCTTCCGGGTCGGGGGCTGGGGTGCTGTGGCCGGGGCGGCGGCGCAGGCCGCGCGGGGCGTGCGGAGTGCGGTGCGGGGTGTTGGGGCGGGTGGCCGCTGGCGGAGGGTCAGCGGCGGCCGCGCCGGGGCCGCTGGGAGTGCTCGCCGCTGAGGGCCCTCTCCCGGTCGGACACGGTGAACTTCCCGGTGGCCAGGTCGTAGAGGACCCAGGGGGCGTAGGGGTGCGCGCTGGTGATGTAGGGCTGGTGCTGCCAGTCGTTGCGCGGCCCGTACAGGTTGTGGAAGTGCGGGAACTGTCCGGCGCTGGCGAGAGCGTTCAGCGCGTCCGTGAGGTTATGCCACAGGACGTCGGCCCCGGCGGCCGGGCCGTTGGTCTTCGGGGGCGCGGTGGTCGGGTCAGGAGTGGTCACGGCGTGGGGCCTCTCGTGTGGGTGGTGGGTGTGCCGGCGCGGGGCGCGGCGGTGCCACACGGTCCAGGGCTCGGGTGCTAGCGCGGCAAGCGGCGGCGGGTGTGGGGTGTGCGTCGGCCCTCGCCTCACGGGTCGCAGGACTGGGGGACGCGTCCGCAGCGTGGGTGGGCGGCGACGCCGGGGGCGGCGGGTGGCTGGCGATGTGGAACGGCCCGCCCCTGGCGGTGTGGTGCCGGGGGCGAGCCGTCAGATGCGCGGGCTACGGGTCAGGCGATGAGTTCGCCTTCTTCGAAGCGGGCGGTGGCGGGGATGTCCCAGCCGGGCAGCAGACCGGTCACGACCGGCCCCGGAGCGCCGGGCACCGTACGGACCTGCACGCCGGGGTGGAGGGCTTTGACGGCGGTCATGTACGCCGGAGGCTGGTTCAGTCCCAGCGCGGCGTGCGGCATCGGAATCGTCACGTGGTGCGCGCTGGTGTAGCCCAACCGCTTGTAGAAGGGGGCGAGTTCGGGTTTGTGGATCAAGGTCGCCATCCGGTAGCCGGTGCTGCGGGCCTTCTCCTCCGCCGCGGTGAGCAGCGTGCGGGCGATGCCCTGTCGGCGGCGGTGCGGGGTGACGGCCAGGCCGTAGATGAGGATCACGGTGCGGCTGATCAGCTCGGACAGGGCGGGGTTGTCACGGGTGAGGGGGTGTTCGTGGGCCCAGTCCGGGAACGACGCGAACACGGCTCCGACCGGTCGCGGGTTCGAACTGCGGCGCAGCCGGGCGGTCAGGCACAGAGCGGGCCCGTGGGTGAACGGCCGCCGGAAGGGGGGCAGAGTGATGATCTGTTCGGCTCCCGGCGGCAGGCCCTCACCGGAGGTGGTCAGGGCGAGCAGAGCGAGATAGTCGGCGTGGTCCGCCCTTTCAAGCGGCGCCACGTCTATCCGGGCGGCACGCGTCTTCGACAGAGCAGGACTGGTCATAGCGCTGGTCTCCTTCACGGAGCGAGGTGGGAGTAGGCCGCCTCAAAGCCCCTGGATCGGCGGGGCGCGGCGGGCACCGTGACCATGACCGCCCCCAGACCAAGCACCGCAACTCACCACGAACCGCAGCCGGACGAGCGGGCCGTTCAGGTCGGGCTTCATGCGGGTTCCTGTCGTTCGCGGTGGGGGCGTGCCTGCCCCGGCCACGCGCCCTCGGATGCGGGACCGGAGGGCGCTAGGCGGGGCTGGGTGTGGGTTTTAGGCGGTGGGGTGGAAGAAGACGTCACCGACCTCGCTGGAGTGGAGGGTGACGATGCCGCTGGGCAGTTCCAGGTGGACGCTCACGGTGCGGGTGTGGGCCACCTGCCAGGCGATCGACCGCAGCTAGTCTCCGCAGACCTCCTCGTCGTAGGTGAACGCGCCCTTGCGCAGGCTCAGGCAGCGCACCCGGCTGAGGTAGCGGTCGCCGGGGATCCGGCGTGTCTCGGTGGGGGTGAGCCGGCGTACCAGCGTGAACCGGCTGCCCGGCATCATCCTGGTCCGCCACCAGCCGGTCACCTCCCCATCGGTGAGGAACACACCATCCGGCTGCCCCGGGGCGATCCACCGGCCGGACCGGCGCATCCACTCGGTGCCGCGCGGGCACAACACGCAGTCCCCGTCCCTAAAGACCGGCAGCGCGGTCACCGCACGCCCCCGCCTGGCCCGGGTGAAGAAGTCCGCAGCGGCGATGCGGGGCCCTCCGTAAGGCACCACATCGACCGGCGCCATGGAAGCGGGCTCGACCACAGCGGACACCACCGGCGTCGACACGACCGGAGCGGACACCACCGGCGTCGACGCGACCGGGACGGGCGGGAGCGGGACGGGCGGGAGCGGGACGGGCGGGAGCGGGACGGGCGGGAGCGGGACGGGCGGGAGCGGGACGGGAAGCAGAGTGGCAACCACCTGGGAGGACGCGGGCATGACGACTCCTGGCTACGGGAGAGGGGCGGGACGAATGCGAGAACGAGCCAGAACCGGGCCATCGCCAGTTCGGGACCGGAAGGGCTCGACCACCCCCGGCCAGGGGCCGGTGGGGTGGGAGCCGCGTCCTCGACGCCCCGCACACTGACCTCGGACTGGCCAAGCCACGCACCCCGTTATCTTCTTCGCGGTCCTGCAAGAGGGCCGCTGGCCTCCGGGCCCGGCATGACTGTTGCCCCCTGTCGATCGGATGACCTGGGGGGTGGTGTCACCGGGCCCGAGGGGTGCCGTCACAGACGCTGATCAGAGGTCCGGCCACCGTCCGGCCCGGCGCAATGCCGGGCAGCTCGCGGGCGGCAGGTCTGCATAACGTGGATGCGCGCGAACGGCCCCACCGCCGAGGCCGGCACGGTATCGAGCATGTGGGGGCACGGTGATCGACATCGACGAGACGGGCGTCTTCCTCGGCCTGGACGTCGGCAAGAGCAACCATCACGGCCACGGACTCACCCCGGCCGGGAAGAAGGTCTTCGACAAGGCCCTGCCGAACGGCGAACCCCAGCTGCGGGCCGTCTTCGACAAGCTCAAGGCCAAGTTCGGCACCGTCCTGGTGGTCGTGGACCAGCCCGCCTCCATCGGCGCCCTGCCGCTGACCGTCGCCCGCGACGCCGGCTGCAAGGTCGCCTACCTGCCCGGACTCGCGATGCGCCGGATCGCCGACCTCTACCCAGGTGAGGCCAAGACCGACGCGCGCGACGCGGCCGTCATCGCGGACGCCGCCCGCACCATGCCCCACACCCTGCGCTCCCTCGAACTGGCCGACGAGATCACCGCCGAGCTGACCATGCTGGTCGGCTTCGACCAGGACCTGGCAGGCGAGGCCAACCGCACCTCCAACCGCATCCGCGGCCTGCTCACCCAGTTCCACCCCAGCCTCGAACGCGTCCTGGGACCCCGCCTGGACCACCCCGCCATCACCTGGCTCCTGGAGCGCTATGGATCTCCGGCCGCTCTGCGCAAAGCCGGCCGCCGCAAGCTCGTCGAGGTGATACGGCCAAAGGCCCCGCGCATGGCCCAGCGGCTCGTCGACGATGTCTTCGACGCCCTCGACGAACAGACCGTGGTCGTCCCGGGCACCAACACCTTGGACGTGATCGTGCCGTCGCTGGCCAAGTCGCTGGCCGCCGTCCACGAACAACGCCGGGCACTGGAAGCCCAGATCGAGGCCCTGCTGGAGGCCCACCCTCTTTCCCAGGTCCTGACCTCGATGCCCGGCATCGGCGTCAGGACCGCCGCAGTCCTTCTGACCACGGTCGGTGACGGCAGCTCGTTTCCGAGCGCCGCCCACCTGGCCTCCTACGCCGGCCTTGCACCGGCCACCAGATCGTCGGGGACCTCGATCCACGGCGAACATGCTCCGCGAGGCGGGAACCGCCAGCTCAAACGCGCGATGTTCCTCTCCGCGTTCGCCGCACTGCACGATCCCGCCTCCCGCACCTATTACGACCGCTGCCGAGCCCGCCGCAAAACCCACACCCAGGCCCTCCTCCGCCTCGCCCGCCACCGCATCAGCGTCCTGTTCGCCATGCTCCGCGACGGAACCTTCTACGAGCCGAGGAGCCCACGACTCGCTTGACGAAGGACATAGAGGCACCCCCCCCCGCAACGAGGCGCGGCCACCACAGGTGGCGGACGGGCGGCGTCGCCGAGGCACGGCCACCGCGACGGGGCGGCGGGCGGCCGCCCGGCCGGAGCATGCGGCAGGCGGCAGGCGGCAGGCGGCAGGCGGCAGGCGGAGCAAAGCGAAAGGCCCACCCCCCAGGGGGTGGGCCTTGGCGCGGGTAGCGGTGGTCAGCGCTCGCGGATCGCTGCGGTCTCGGCGGCGGTCAGGATGTGCGCGGGCAGCGTCGCCCGGCCTTCGATCATCGCCCGGTACATGCGGTGGACGCCGTCGATCAGCAGGATGGACGGACGGCCGTCGAACTCCATCGTGGCGATGATGACCGGCTTGTCGAGGTCCGTCTGCAGGGCGTGTTCGGCGTTGAAGGCGGAGTGGTCCGGGCCGAACACCGGGCACCAGGGTGCACCGTCGTAGTCCGGAGTGAGCTGGTGCAGGTGGTAGTGGGCGGACCAGTCGGCGACGGAAGTGGGCTCGGCGTCGCGGGGGTGCTTCTTCAGGAGGGTCTGGGCCTTGTCGATGTTGAACAGCCAGGCTCCGTAGCAGAACAGCTGGGTGGCTGGAGCAGTGGTCACGGGCGGACCTCCAAAGTCGGATGTATCGCTGGGCTCACCGCGGGCGGGGGCCGGTGGCGTGCGCCTGCGGTGGCGGACAGGTTTGCGGGTTGACGGGCAAGGCCCGCAAGACACCGGCTGGCGGGCGGGGTCGGCAGGGCCGCGTCCGGCGGACACGGCGTCTTGGACTTCGGCTGGAAGCCGGGGCGCGGATCGCAGACACCGGCACCGGCGCCCCACGGGATGGGTGCCGGGGCCAGTGGCGGGACACGGTTTCAGGCGGATGGTGCGCTCGCGATTCGGTCAACGAGCGCCATCGCTGCGTGTGTTGCCTCGACAACCGAGAGATAGCCGAGGAGCTGATCGCGCTCCTCGTACAGGGCACGCCGTTCCCGGGCGGCCTGCTCGTGCAGGTCGCCCTGCGCGAGGCTGTCGCCGCAGGCGATCACCACGTTCGGGCCCAAGCCCCAGACCACGGCGTTGACGGCTGCGCCCGCTGCCGCGATCGGTTCGAGTTCGTTCAGGGCCCACACGTAGTCGGCGGGGTCCAGATGCAGGTGGCGCAGGTGCTGGGCCAGTGCGCGGAACATGCCGCCCGTCCCGCCGGCGGGCTCGTGAAAGCGCTGGCCCTTGGGCGGCGGTTCGTTGCCGACGATCAGCGCGGCCATCATTTCGCACACCTCCGGCGGGGTGTGGTACTCGCCGAGCCCCTGGCGGGCGCCGTGGGAGCGCAGTGATGTGATCGTCCACGACATCACGTCGGTGTCGGCACGGTGGTAGGGGTCGGGGTCACCGGTCAGTTGGAGGATGCCGTACCGCAAGGCCGTCTCGGTCACCCGGCGCACCGCGTACGCCTTCTCCTCCACGCCGTCTTCGGTGAGCCAGCTCATCAGCGGGGCCATGCGAGCTCCCAGGTCGGGTCGGCGTGCCCAGGTGTGTGCGTAGACCTCGCGGTAACCCTGCAGGAGCTCGTAGTCGCTGGATTCGGTGAGGATGCGGGTGACGTCCTGGGCGTGGCCCTTGATCGGGAACAGGGCCAGGCCGCCGATGATGCTGACGGGGATGTCGATGCGGGAGCCCGCCCAGTTGGAGGCGTACCAGGTTTCGGCAACCGCCTCACCCAGGCGCCGCCCGGCATCGCGCGGGTTGCCGACCAGCCGCGGCGCGGGTCGGCGCACCGCGAAGATACGGGCCTCGGGAGTTTTCCCTGGGCGAGGCTGCGACCTGCGGAAACGTTGACTGTGGTGCGTCTGGCCTGGGAAAACTCCCCTCTGTAGTTCTCACGTGTTCGCGGGGTCTCCCGGCCTCATGTGTGCTGAATTCGTTCCGTGCGCGCATCTGCGTAGCATGTGCCGGGGTTGGTCACTCTCTCGCGTCGCCGTCGTCAACGCCCTCCCACGTCCCAGTCGCCTCGCTCGGCTCTTTTGCGTGAAGGCCAGGTGGAAGCAGTGAGTCATATCGGCCCGGAGGCCACGAGCCCGAACTGCCTCCGCCTGCTGGAGCAGTGAGAGCGTCTGGGCGACGCTCGTTGGGTCCTTGCTCACGGGGTCGCCGAACGTAATCCGGGAACGCTGCGATACGAGCCAGGTGCCCGGTAGCGCGACCTGTTGCCCCGGTGATCACGTTTTCGTTCATGGCTATGACCTCGGTCGCCGTGGCCGCGACCTGATCGCCGATCATCGACGTCTGCGCCGAGTAGCCGGTGGAGCGCGCGGTCGGCTCGGTGACCTTGCCGGCGGTGCCGTTTCCGGGCCTCCGCGAGGCACCGCCAATATGCGTGGCAAGGGAAGTGAACGCTGCGCCTGGTCAGCACCATGCGGCGTCGTGCTCCACCCCGCTCGCTGCCGGGTTCCTCCGGACCGTGCCCTGCCACTCGTGCAGCGATTGGGGGCGGCGGGGCGCTGACCTGGGGTTTCTCGATGAAATGCGCGTTGACCTGGGAAACTCCTCTCGGTAGTTCTCACGGGTCAACGCCGTTTCCCAGGCTCATGTGCCCTGGATGTGCCCTTCCGAGCGACCGCCAGGTGGGGACTCCCTCGGTGGCGCCGTGGGCGCGCGGCATCCGGCCGAAGGCGTTGTGTCGAGCTCCCGTTCAGGTAAACCCGTGCGGCCGTCACCCCCGCGGCGCCGGTGACGGCCCGTGTTCCCACTGCTGCCTTGCAGTTGGGCCGCCGCGTGTGGTGCGCGCGCCCCCGCACCCCCGCGGGACCCGTGCCATTGCTTGGCCACGAGTTCGTAACGAGCCGTTGACACGGGCGCCTGGCGGGGCGCAATCTCATCCCGCACTCACTTGCCAAAACGATTGGGCACGACATGGGCAGGCGGATCGGGATCAAGGACGTGGCGGCAGCCGCCGGTGTCTCGGCCACGACCGTCTCCCACATCCTCAACGAGGTCGAGGGCAAGCGCATCAACTCCGAGACCCGGCAGCGCGTCCTCGAAGCGGCCCAGGAGCTGGGGTATGCGCCCAACGGACTGGCGCGAGGGCTGCGGCTGAAGCGGTCGAACACGATCGGCTTCGTCAGCGACGAGATCGCCACCACTCCGCACGCCGGCCGGATCATCCTGGGAGCCCAGGAGGAGGCGGCCAAGCACGATCTGCTGCTGCTCATGCTGAACACGGGCGGCGATCCGGAGCTGGAGCGCAAGGAGATCGACCTGTTGTTGCAGCGCCAGGTCGACGGCGTGCTGTACGCGTCCATGTACCACCGGGTCGTGGAGGTGCCGGAGCGGTTGCGGTCGGTTCCCACGGTGCTGCTGGACGCGCGCTCCAACGACCCGGGCGTGTTCTCGGTCGTACCGGACGAGGTCCTGGGTGGTCACACGGCGGTGCGTGAGCTGGTCCGCCACGGCCATCGCCGGATCGGCTTCATCAACAACGTCGACGACATCCCCGCCACCCACGGACGCCTGGAGGGCTACCGGCGCGCTCTCGCCGAGGCGGACATCGCCGAGGACCCCCGGCTGGTGGTGACGGAGACCGCCGACGCCGTCGGCGGGTACCGTGCCGCCCTCCGACTGCTGCGGGCGGAGCAGCGGCCCACCGCGCTGTTCTGCTTCGCCGACCGGGTGGCGATGGGCGTCTACCGCGCCGCCGCCGAACTGGGGCTGTCGATCCCCGAAGACCTGTCGGTGATCGGGTTCGACAACCAGGAACTGATCTGTGACGGCTTGTTCCCCGGGCTGACCACCGTTGCCCTGCCGCATTACGAGATGGGAGCGCGGGCGGTCGCACAGCTGCTCGCGCTCACGGGCGCCCCGGGCCCGGAGTCGGGTCCGGCTGCTCAGGAAATGCTGCCCTGCCCGCTGGTGGCACGGGCGTCGGTTGCTTCGCCGCCCCGAATCTGACCTCGGAGCGGCGAAGCACCACCGATACAGGCGGCCGTCATCACCGGCCGCCAGGCACGGTCTGCCAGGACCGTGCCCAGTGAAATTGGAGGAACCCAGTGGAATCGAGAACCAGGCGCCTCACGGTGTCGAGCATAGCCGCCCTTGCCGCGGCGGCGCTCGTGGCCGGCTGCGGCGGCAGCGGCAGTGGCAGTGGCGGCTCGTCGGGCGCCGACGGCAACACCCTGACTCTGTGGACGCACAACGCCGGCAACGCCGCCGAGTACGGCGTCGTGAAGCAGGTCGTCAAGGACTTCAACGCCAGTCAGAGCAAGTACAAGGTCAAGATCCAGGCGTTCCCGCAGGGTTCCTACAACGACTCGGTGGTGGCCGCGGCCTCCGCCAAGAAGCTGCCGTGCCTCCTCGACGTCGACGGCCCCAACGTCCCGAACTGGGCCTGGGGCGGGTACCTCGCACCGCTTGACCTGTCCAAGGGTCAGGTCGCCGTGAAGGACCAGCTGCCCAGCACGGTCGGCACGTACCACGGCAAGACCTACGCGTCCGGCTTCTACGACGTCGCGCTGACCATGTACTCCCGCAAGTCGGTCCTGAAGAAGTACGGCATCCGCGTCCCCACCCTGGACAAGCCCTGGACCAAGGCCGAGTTCATGGACGGGCTCGCCAAGCTGAAGGCGGGCGGCAAGTTCAAGAACACGCTGGACCTCGGCACGGGTGACCCCGGCGAGTGGTGGCCGTACGCATACTCGCCGATGCTGCAGAGCTTCGGCGGCGACCTGATCGACCGCTCCACGTACAAGAGCGCCAAGGGCGCGCTCAACGGCGACAAGGCCGTCGCGTGGGGCAAGTGGTTCCGCTCGATGGTCACGAAGGGCTACGCGCCGCAGAAGTCCGGCAAGAGCCCCGGCGACGACTTCCGCAACGGCAAGACCGCCATCCAGTGGGACGGCAGCTGGTCGGCCCAGGCCAACATCGACAAGTTCGGCAGCGACCTGGCGATCCTCCCGCCGGTCGACTTCGGCAACGGACCGAAGATCGGCGGCGCGTCCTGGCAGTGGGCCATGAGCTCGACATGCTCCAACAAGGCAGGCGCGCAGGCTTACCTGAACTTCTCCCGGCAGACGAAGTACTTCGTGGACTTCGCCAAGGCCACCGGCACCATCCCCGCCACCAACGCGTCAGCGCAGCAGGTGAAGGGCTATGAGGCGGGCGGCGAGTTCAACATCTTCCTCAAGGAAGCGCAGAAGTTCGCGGTGGTCCGGCCCGTCACCCCGGGCTACCCCTACATCTCCACGGTGTTCTCCAAGACAGCCATGGACATCCTGGCCGGCGCCGATGTGAAGGGCGCCCTGGACCAGGCCGTCAGCCAGATCGACAACAACCTGTCGACCAGCAACTACTCCAGCGGCAGCTGACCGCCTCCGCCCGTCCCGGCGGACGCGGTTCCCCCCTCCGCCTCCGCCGGGGCACGTACCTGCCTGGATGTCCCATGGCCACCACAATGACCCCAATGTCCACTCGATCCGCCGCCGGTGTCCCATCGACTCGACGTGCAACGCAGGGGCGTGCACGGCGCAGGGAAAGCCTCGCCGCTCTCGGCATGGTGAGCCCCGCCGTGTTCCTCCTGTTGCTGTTCTTCGTCATCCCGGTGGTGCTGGCCTTCGCGCTGGCGTTCACCAACGCCCGCCTGGTCTCCCCGGTCCCGGCGCAGTTCACCGGCCTGCAGAACTTCCGCACGCTGCTGGACGACCCGCTGTTCTACAAGTCGCTGCGCAACACCTTCTACTTCGCCGCGGTCGTCGTCCCGCTGCAGGGCGGCCTGGCGCTGGTGCTCGCGCTGCTCGTCAACGCCAAGGTCAAAGGCGTCAACTTCTTCCGGACCGTCTACTTCATTCCGGTCGTCACCTCCATGGTGGTGGTGTCCATCCTGTGGACGTTCATGTACCAGAAGACGGGGCTGGTCAACGAGCTCATCTCCCACCTCACCCTCGGCCTCGTGCACGGGCCGGACTGGCTGAACAACCCGTCCACGTCCATGCCCGCCATCATCCTCATGTCCGTCTGGCAGGGCGTCGGCTTCCACATGATCATCTGGCTGGCCGGACTCCAGACCATCCCGCAGGACCTGTACGAGGCCGCCGATATCGACGGCGCCACCCGCTGGGTGCGCTTCCGGTACGTGACCTGGCCCGGCCTGCGCACCACCCGAACCTTCGTGCTCATCACCATCACGATCGCCGCGTTCAGTCTGTTCGCACAGGTCAGCGTGATGACGCAGGGCGGGCCCCTGGACTCGACCACCACGGTCGTCTACCAGGCCGTGCAGACCGGATACAAGCAGCAGCAGACCGGATACGCGTCCGCGATCTCCCTCGTCTTCTTCGTACTGGTGCTGGCCGTCTCCCTCGTTCAGCGATTCCTCACCCGGGAGAAGGGCTGACATGACCTCCGCATCCCCCGCCCCCGCACGCGCGGGCCGTCAGAGGTCGCTGCTGCGCTCGCTCGCCGTGCAGGCGGCGCGCATCGCGCTCGCATTGTTCTTCGCGTTCCCGATCGTGTTCATGCTGGTGTCGTCGCTCAAGCCCGACCAGCAGATCTTCGGCGACCTGGACGGCATCAGGGCGTTCCTGCCGGTCGGACACCTGTCCCTGGACAACTACAGCGGTGTCTTCGACCGGGTGCCCGCCGCCCGGTTCCTGCTCAACTCCATCGGGATCTCCGCCGTCACCGTGGTGCTGGGCATCTTCGTCAACAGCCTCGCGGCGTTCGCCCTGTCCCGGATGCGCTGGCGCGGCAAGAAGATCGTGCTCACCGCTGTGATCGCCACGCTGATCGTGCCGTTCGAGACCTTCGCCCTGCCGCTGGTGTGGTGGGTCAACCAACTGCCCTGGCTCCAGGTGAACGGCTTCCACCTCACCCTGACCGAGGGCTGGCTGGACACCTACCAGGTGCAGATCCTGCCCTTCGTCGCCAACGCCTTCTCGATCTTCCTGTTCCACCAGTACTTCCAGAGCATCCCCAAGGAGCTCGACGAAGCCGCCGTCATCGACGGGGCGAGCTGGTTCGGCATCTACCGGCGCATCGTCATGCCGCTGTCCGGACCGGCGATCGCCACGGTCGCCATCCTGACCTTCCTGCCGGCCTGGAACTCCTACCTGTGGCCCCTGATGGTCGTCCAGAGCGAGAACCTGCGCCCGGTCATGGTCGGCATCCAGTACTTCTTCCAGCTCAACCCGTCGTGGGGCCAGATCATGGCCTACTCGTCGATGATCACCGTGCCGGTGCTCGCGCTGTTCGTGGCCTTCCAGCGGGCCTTCGTCAGCAGCATCGCCTCCAGCGGCGTCAAGGGCTGACCTCCGCCAAGCCGCCGGCGCCCACCCCCACCTCTTCTGCCACCCCCCTGTGCCTCGCGCACCCTTCGAAAGGCCCCGTGTGTCCACGCCGCACGTCGACCCCCACCTGCCCGCCGTACACCTGCGCCCGCCCCGCAACTGGATCAACGACCCCAACGGGCTGGTCTTCCACGACGGCCACTACCACGTGTTCTTCCAGTACAACCCGTACGGCCCGCAGCACGCGAACATGCACTGGGGCCACTTCCGCAGCCCGGACCTGACCACCTGGGAAGAGCTCCCGGTCGCCCTGGCCCCCACCCCCGGCGGCGACGACGCCGACGGCTGCTTCTCCGGCAACGCCGTCTCCGTCGACAGCCGGATCGTGGCCTTCTACTCCGCCCACCGCAACGACCGCTGGTGGCAGCCGGTCACCACCGCCGAATCCCATGACGGCGGCCACACCTGGACCCAGCGGCCGGAGCTGCTCATCCCGCAGCCGCCCGCCGGGACCACGATGTACCGCGACCCCTACGTCTGGCAGGAGGAAGACCGCTGGCGGATGCTGGTCGGCTCCGCGCTCGCCGACGGCCGGGGCGCCGCCCAGCTGTACGAGTCGACGGACCTGGACAACTGGCAGCACCTCGGCCCTTTCGCCGCCGACGCCCGGAGGCCGTTGCCCGGCGGTACCGACACCGGCGCCGGCTGGGAGTGCCCCCAGTACGCCTTCTGGCCGACGCCCGACGGCACAGACCGGCAGGGCCTGCTGATCGTCAGCACCTGGGACACCGACGCCGGCCCCCAGGCCACTGCCGCCTACCCCGGTCGCGAGACCGCCGACGGCGCCTTCCACCCCTCCGCACCTGTCCGGCTCGACCACGGCCCGGACTTCTACGCCCCCGCACTGCTGCGCGCCCCGGACGGGCGCTGGCTGCTGTGGGCCTGGTCATGGGAAGCCCGCGAATCCACCTGGGTACGAGAGGCGGGCTGGGCCGGACTGCTCACCTTTCCCCGTGAGATCACCCTCGCGGCCGACGGCACCGTCCACCAGCAGCCCGCCCGGGAAGTCGCCGGACTGCGCGGCGAGCAACGCCTGTACGCCACCGGGCGCGCCCAGGCGGACCCCACCGCACTCGGCCAAGTCGGCGTTACGTTCGACCTCACCGCCCGGCTCGCGCCTGCGCCGGGCCAACGGGGCGGTCTCCGGCTGGTGACCTCGGCCGACGCAGGCGAACACCTGGACGTCACCGTCGACACCGACGCGGGCGAAGTGGTCGTCGACCGCTCCCACGCCTCCCGCGACCCCCGGGCCGTGGGCGGCACGTACCGCATCCCCTGCCCGGTGGCCCGTTCCGGCGCACCGGTCGAGCTGCGCATGGTGGTCGACCGCTCCGTCGTCGAACTCTTCCTCAGCACCGGGCAAGCCCTGACCCTGCGCTTCTACCCGGTCTCCGACGCTCTCTGGTCGCTGCAGGCCCGGTCCGTCGACTTCACCGTCCAGGCATGGAATCTCGCCGCCCCCGCGGAGCCCGTCCCCGGCACCGCACCCCAAGGCTCCCCCCACGCGCACCACCCGATCCCCGCACAAGGAGCGCCATGTCCAGAACCACCCGTCCCCGCCGCAGACTTCTCACGGCCCTGACCGTCCTGTCCGGACTCGGTCTGCTCGCCGCCACGCCGGCCGCCGCCGACACCCTCTACCGCGAGCAGTACCGGCCCCAGTTCCACTTCACCCCGGCCCAGAACTGGATGAACGACCCCAACGGCCTGATCTGGTACAAGGGCCAGTACCACCTGTTCTTCCAGTACAACCCGTCCGGCAACAGCTGGGGCAACATGTCCTGGGGCCACGCCGTCAGCACCGACCTCGTCCACTGGAAGCAGCTCCCGGTCGCCATCCCCCAGGACGACAACGAGATGGTCTTCTCCGGCAGTGTGGTGCTGGACAAGAACAACACCACCGGCTTCGGCACCAAGAAGGACCCGGCGCTGGTCGCCGTCTACACCAGCCTGGTGAAGTCCACCGGCGTCCAGCGGCAGTCCCTGGCCTATAGCACCGACGGCGGCACCACCTGGAAGAAGTACTCAGGCAACCCGGTCCTCGACCTTGGCTCCGCCAACTTCCGCGACCCGAAGGTCTTCTGGTACGCCCCCACCCGCAGCTGGCTGATGGCCGTCGCCCTCTCCGACCAGCACAAGATCGCCTTCTACAGGTCCACCGACCTCAAGCACTGGACCCACCAGAGCGACTTCGGGCCGGCCGGCGCGACCGGCGGGGTGTGGGAGTGCCCGGACATCTTCCCGCTGCCCGTGGACGGCAACCCGAAGAAGACCAAGTGGGTGCTGGCGGTCAACCTCAACCCCGGTTCCATCGCGGGCGGTTCCGGTGCCCAGTACTTCGTCGGCGACTTCGACGGCAAGAAGTTCACCGCCGACGACGACGGCACCTACACCCCGCCGACCGGCACCGTCATGCAGGACTTCGAGTCCGGCTCCTTCGGCGACTGGACGACCACCGGAAACGCGTTCGGCACCGCGCCGGCCACCGGGCCCCTGGACGGCCAGAGCGCGGTCATCGGCTTCGACGGCAAGGACTTCGCCAACAGCTTCCACGGCGGCGACGCCACCACCGGCACGGTGACCTCGCCCGCGTTCACCGTGACCAGCAACTACATCAACTTCAAGGTCGGCGGCGGCAACCACCCGTACCAGCCCGGCGACATCCTCGGCGACGAGCCGACACCCACCGGCGAAACACTCGCCGACTTCGAGGGCAGCACCTACTCCAGCCCCATCGGCGACTGGACCGCCACCGGCGACGCCTTCGGCACCGGACCGGCCCAGGGAACCCTCCCCAACCAGCAGCAGGTCACCGGCTACCTCGGAGGCGGGCTCGTCAACAGCTACCTCAACGGCGACGCCACCACCGGCACCCTGACCTCCCCGGCCTTCACCATCGACAAGAAGTACCTGGACTTCCTCATCGGCGGCGGCTACCACGCCGCGAGCTCCGACGCCCCCACCGCCGTCGAACTCGTCGTCGACGGCAAGGTGGTGCGCTCTACGACCGGCGCCAACGGTGAGGCCCTGAACTGGGCCTCCTGGGACCTGTCCGACCTGCAGGGCAAGCAGGCCCAGGTCAAGGTCGTGGACGCCAACACGGGCGGCTGGGGACACATCAACGTCGACCAGATCGTCCTCTCCGACACCCAGACCAAGCCTCACTCCAACGAGACCGGCGTCAACCTCCTCGTCGACGGAAAGATCGTGCAGAGCGCCACCGGCGCCAACTCCGAGAATCTGGACTGGGCCTCCTTCAACACCACCGCCTACCAGGGCAAGAAGGTCCAGCTCCAGATAGTCGACGCCAACACCGGCGGCTGGGGACACGTCCTCGCCGACCAGTTCACCGCCGCCGACAAGCCCGCCCTGTCCACCACCCAGCGCGCCCACTGGCTCGACTACGGCCAGGACTTCTACGCCGCCAACTCCTTCAACGACGCCCCTGGCGGCCGGCGCGTCATGATCGCCTGGATGAACAGCTGGAACTACGGCGGGAACATCCCCACCAGCCCCTGGCGCAGCGCCGACACCTTCCCCCGCCAGCTCGCCCTCCGGACCGTGAACGGCAAGACCCAGCTGCTCCAGCAACCGGTCGGCGAACTGAACACCCTCCGCGGCGCCGGCACAGCCCTCCCGGCCAAGACCGTCACCAACGAAACCATCCCGCTCGGCGTCCACGGCAGCACCCTGGAGCTCAAGGCCGACCTCACCCCGGGCACCGCCACCAAGTTCGGCCTCGACGTCCGCACCGGCGCCGCCGGACAGCGCACCCGGATCGGCTACGACACCACCACCGGCGAGGTCTACCTCGACCGCACCGCCTCAGGCGCGACCGACTTCGACCCCACCTTCTCAAGCACCGAACACGCCCCACTCGCACTCGACGGCAAGCCCCTGCGCCTGCACGTCCTCGTCGACACCTCATCTATCGAGGTCTACGCCGAGAACGCGCGCGGCGAACAAGTCGTCCTCACCGACCAGATCTTCCCCGATCCCTCCAGCACCGGCGTCGACGCCTTCGCCGACAACGGAACCGCCAAACTGTCCCGCCTGCAGGCATGGCGACTGGCATCCATCTGGAAGTGACCCATCCCGGGTGTGTTGCCAGGGCACGTCGCTGCTGGGCAACACACCCGGTCTATCCATGAACACAGCTATCTGATCGGGACTGTACGGTCACTGGTGTAACTCCCGAGCTGAAAGCGACAGTTGATGACTGACGTGGTGAGTGACGCCAAGGCCCAACCGTTCGGCGTACTCGTGCCCCTGCTCTTGGCGGCGCACTTTCTGCGCCATGCGCTCGTTCAGTACCACGCCGTTCGGGAGCAGCTTGACCGTCCGCGGCGTGGCTCGGCCCATGTAGACGGCATTCGTGGCTTGGGATGGAGCCTCCCCCTGAGTGGTGGACACGCTGATACTGGATCTGCTTGATCCGGAGAAAGCGAGACCACCGCCGATGGCGATGAAGGACTACTCGGACGAGTTCAAGGCCGATGCCGTGGCCCTGTACGAGTCCACACCCGGGGCGACCTACAAGAGCATCGCCGCCGACCTGGGCATCAACCGGGCCACCCTGCGCGAGTGGGTCTTGCGGGACCGCGAACGCCGCGGCGTCACCGCTGGCCCGGCGCCGGCCGGGCAGACGCCGACTCGGACCGGGGCATCACCGTCCGCCGATCCGGACGAGCGGATCCGACAGCTCGAGGCCAGGGTGGCCGAGCTCGAGGCGAGTGAGCGGAAGCTGGCTACCGAGCGGGACATACTCCGCAAGGCGGCCAAGTATTTCGCCGGGGAGACGAACTGGTGAGGGGCCGCTTCCAGTTCGTCGACGACCACCGGGACGCCTACGAGGTGAAGCGGCTCTGCGAGGTCTTGGAGGTGAACCGTTCGAGCTACTACAAGTGGCTCTCCGGCAGGAAGGCGAGGGTGTCCCGGCAGAGCGAGGACCGGCTCCTGGCCGAGCGGATCCGCGAGGTCCACGGCGAGTCCGGCGGCGCCTACGGTTCCCCGCGGGTAACCGCCGAGCTCCGCGCGAAGGGCTTGCCAGTCAATGAAAAGCGCGTCGCCCGGGTGATGCGAGCGTTCTCCATCACGGGCATCCGTCTGCGCAGACGCGTCCGCACCACCGTTTCCGATCCGGCCGCCGCGCTGGTCCCGGACCTGTTCCAGCGGGACTTCACGGCTGCAGGACCCGGCCTGAAATACATGGGCGATATCACCTACCTCCCCTTCGCCGGCGGGAAGTTCCTCTACCTCGCGACCGTCCTGGACTGCTTCAGCCGCAGGGTCGTCGGCTGGTCCATCGCCGACCACATGCGCACCAGCCTGGTGTCGGACGCCTTGCGGATGGCCACCCGGACCCGCGGCGGCCTGGACGGCTCGACGTTCCATTCCGACCACGGGGCGCAATACGGTTCCAGAGCCTTCGCCGACCTCTGCGACCAGTTCGGGGTCACCCGGTCGATGGGCGCGGTCGGCACGAGTGCGGACAACGCCGCCTGCGAAAGCTTCCACGCGTCTCTGAAACGCGAGACCCTCCAGGGCGCCCACGACTATGGCGACGCCGCCACCTGCAGAAGGACGGTCTTCGCCTGGCTGACCCGCTACAACACCCGCCGCCGGCACTCCGCCAACGGCCACCTCAGCCCCAACGAATACGAACGCCGACACCACGCGGTTAAGACGTCATCTCATTTGGCTGAGTAGGCTGTCGGCCGTGGTGGGGATCATTGAGCGGCTGGTGCCGGACGAGTTGTGGGAGCTGTTCCAGCGGGTCGTGCCGGAGGCACCGTCGCGACCTCAGGGTGGTGGCCGGCGTCGTCACGGCGACCGTGAGGTGCTGGCCGCGATCGTGTTCGTGGCGACGTCGGGCTGCACGTGGCAGCAGTTGCCGGCCGCCTCGTTCGGGCCGTCCGGCGCGACAGCCCACCGACGCTTCACGGAGTGGACGAAGGCCCGCGTGTGGGCCAAGCTGCACCGCCTGGTCCTCGACGAACTCGGCGCCCGCGGCGACCTGGACTGGTCCCGCTGCGCGATCGACTCGGTGAACATGCGGGCCCTGAAAAGGGGGACCTGACAGGTCCGAATCCTGTCGACCGGGGCAAGTACGGCTCAAAGATCCACCTGATCACCGAGCGGACCGGTCTGCCCCTGTCTGTCGGCATCTCCGGCGCCAACGTTCACGACAGCCAGGCCCTGATCCCGCTCGTGAAGGGCATACCGCCGATCCGATCCCGGCGAGGCCCCCGACGGCGCAAGCCCGAGAAACTGCACGCCGACAAGGGATACGACTACTCCCACCTGCGGCGATGGTTATCCCAGCGGGGCATCCGGCACCGCATAGCCCGAAAAGGAGTCGAGACCTCACAGCGGCTCGGCCGGCACCGGTGGACCATCGAACGCACGATGGCATGGCTCGCTGGATGCCGTCGCCTCCACCGTCGCTACGAGCGCAAAGCCGAGCACTTCCTCGCCTTCACGAGCCTCGCATGCACCCTGATCTGCTACCGCCGGCTCGCCAAATGAGATGACCTCTTATGTCATCTGGGACGGAACGACGTCGTCCAAGTCGCTCGCGGCGATCTATAGGCGCCGACTCCGTCACACCCTTCGGAGGGGCATCGAGACCTCCGGCTTGGCACAGGCTGTGCAACGCCTCGACCTATACGGCCGACCGGTTCGACTGGGACAGATCACGACTGCCGATAGGTCGTGGATCTTCATGTTGTTTCTCGACGAGGACGGCAGCACGCTGATTGCTTGTACCGGCGTCCGGCAGACCCATTCGGGCCCGGAAGGACCAGACACCTGCTGACTGCCACCACGCTTTCCGACTGTGGTGGTGGGGCGGTGGGCGTCGTTCGAGGGCGTTCACCTGGGTTCATGGGTGGTTGGCCGCCGGTGCGGGGACGGCTCCGGGTCTCGTCTGAACGGCCGTGAACGGGGCTGAATGAGACGGAAACTGAGACGGTCGTCCATGGTCCTAGAGCTGACCTCGCCACCATGGCCCGTCCAGGCTGTCAGCCGGGATGACCTTTGCCCTCGCCAGAATCTTCTTGTCAAGAGCCCACACGAGCGCACGCAACTCACGCGCGCTCTTCCTGGGCAGTGCGTGAAGCACGGTTTCGAGGTGCCCGCGGAAGTCGACGCCGTAACACCCACACTCGAGGATGCCGCAATCGGCACCTGCGAGTGGGTCTGGAAGCTGCCTGAGAGGGCCATGGGCAAGGGCCTTCCAGTGCCAGAACGCTTCTTCCGTGGCTTCGGGCCAGAAACGGGTCCGCTCTAGCCGGCGCAGGTCAGATGTACAAGATCCTGAAAGGCGATCAATGAACGGGTACCGTCGCCGCCTCAGGGAACGGACAGGGAGATCGCCCCGCAGGGCTGACGGGCGCCTACGCGGCATTGCCCCTTCGGTTGTCGGTCACGGGGGCACGGTACAGAGTGCCGCGTCAGGCGGCCACCGCATATCCAGTGGCCAGAGCCCTGAGCTTGGGAAGCTTGGGTCTTCTGGTGGCTGATGCTGCGCTGACCTGCGGCGGTGCGCCCTCGGGCAGTCCCCGCTGTTCCCCGTGGTTCCCCGCAGGATCTGGCACGCGAATGGCACGACCGGTTGGCTCCGGAGAACCTTGGCAGTGGGACGGTCGCCCGTCCGATGGGGTCTTCGAAGTCCTGGCCGCAGGGGCATTTAGCCGCAGTCGGAGCTTCCGGCGCTCAGCGAAGCTGCGTGGCTATCTGGGTGCACAGGGAGAAGTACACGTCACGGCCACTCAGTTCCAGATTCTCGACCTCGTCAGCGCCTCCCAGGAACAGCGGGTGCTTGTACCCGATGACCTGATCGAATCCGAGACCACCAGCCTCCGGATTCGCCACGCGCCACGCCATGTAGAAGCGGTACGCCAGCACGTCCTCCTCGCTGGCCACCACGTCGTGCCAAGCGGACAGCGGGAGATCGCTTTCCAGGTACTCCGCCCCACCCGGGTCTACCACGATTACAGCGCCGTCGGTCTGTCCCGCTCGTACGTCGACCGCAAGCTCTCGCCCGAGCCAGTCGAAGGCGAAGGCGTGGTACCGGCCGGCGAAGCCACGGATCAGCTCCGCACAGGCGGCATTCGCCGCAACCGCGCTGTCTGCCGTGTGAAAGCGGTAGAACCCCCGGGCCAACGTGACACCGCCCATCTTGGCCAGTACTCCGCGGACCGGCTCAGAGAGGCGAGATGCATCCCCGGCCTCACACCGGTCCGTCACGGGAAAAGCAGCGGTCAGAGCATTGAACATGGCGGCCACTCTAGCCAGCGCCTACGGGGCGTAGCGGTTGATGCCGCAACCCCGTGCCTCTTGCCCCCCATCACCGCTTTAAGGAGCGAGGTGAGGTGGTCACAAGCCTTACCTGCGGGTTCACTGCCTTGGGCAGATTCGGCGGCGTGTCCCCCCGGGGCCCCTGATTCTCTCTGAGTCCCCGCCCGTTCTGACACGAGAGTGGCACGGGGACCTGCGCTGGTGACCTTCTCGACGCGAACTGGAAGGCGCACTGCTCCGCGCAGCGGGTGCACGGCGGCCCAAGGAGGTTGCCCGAGGGCGCACGCTTCTCAACTGTGTTGGCGGGGTGGTGAGCCTCGTACAGGGTCGTTCACCTGTGTTCATGGCTAACCGGGTGCCGGGACGAGCCTCGCTCACGGCCCGGTCTACACGGCCCTGTACGGGGCTGAATGAGACGGGAACTGAGACGGCCCGGTCTGTGGCTGAGCCGTCTCGTGAGCTGTGTGACCTTCTGATCCGTAGTCACGGATGGAACCGCCACCGGCCTTCAGAAATGACATCCACCTCGTCTTCCCTGACTCGAACGGCCGTCTCGTCGTCGATGAAGTAGATCGGGAAGTCCGCCCGCGCAGCGATGCGATCAGCCCAGGCGTCGTCTCGATCGGGGAAATCCGGCGAGTACAGGTGAGGCTTGAGATACCAGTCGAAGAGGCCGAACGGCGGCTCCACGGTCGCCGCGCCGAGCACGTGGAGGTCGGTGGTGTCCCCGATGACGTCGGCAGAGTGTTCGGTGAGAGCACTGCTGAAGATCATTGATCCGGCGCTGAACCCCACATAGACCCGGCTCTCCAGAGCCTCCAGGAAGCCGTCGGCCAGGCCGTTGCCGGTGATGCTGCGCGCGAGGTGGTAATGGCTGCCGCCCCCAACATAGATGACGTCGGCGTGGAGCAGCCGGTCGAGCACCATCTGCCGGGGCAGTCCATTCAGCTCCAGGACGTCGAACTCCCGCCAGCGGAGGCCGTGCAACCGGTTCATGTCCGCGAGGAACCACCCATGATCCCCGGACTCGGCGACTGATGCCGTGGGAATGTACACGACGTTCGCCGATCCGAACGGCCTACCCAGCATGTCCCGCAGTGCATCCCGCAGCGTCTCGTTACGCAGGCCACTCGCCGTCAACAGAAAGTTCATCGGGCGAGCCAAACACGACTCACGGGGCCCGCGCAACGAACCCAGGATCCACCAACACTGTCATGGCATGGGCGCATCAGGAACAGGCACTGAACTTGTTCTTTAACCCTGGTCAGCGGATCCTTCGACGAGCTTCATGAGCGGAGCCAGGATCCGGGGCAGGTCGTTCTCCGAGGTGATCACCTGCTGGTCTTGCCAGGTGTACTCGGTCTGGGCGTCGATGAAGAGCAGTGAAGCGCTTCCCGATTCCCATACGAACAGCTTCCCCAGGCGCTCGTCCGACTCCAGAGTGAGGCTCACGGCCGTTGCCTTCGGGCGCCCTCTGGTTGCTGTGCCAGGGGCTGGCTGGTTCACCGTGGGGCTGATCCCGCGAGAGCGGAGTTCGTGTTCTTGTGCGGAGTGCCAATCCACGAGCCATTGAACGATCTCCGGCATTACGCCCCTCGCTGTCGCAGTCGAACGAGTCGTCGAACTTGATCGTACGGATGGCGTTCGCCGGACGCTGGGGCGGCCTTCGTCTGATCATGTGCTCCGACCAAGGTGCACCGATCGAGACGAAGGCCGTGAGGGTGAGTCTGCTGCCTGACGCCGGTCCCGGGGAGGCGTTCGCGAAAGCGTCACGCTTCCGGGAGGACTTATTCGACTGCCTGACCGCGCGCGGAGACGAGCTGTTCGAGCTCGTGGACGCGTTGCTGTGCGCGGACGGTCCGGTGACGTCGCCGGTGGACCTGACGCTGGTGGCCGAGCACCGGCGTGGGCACGGCGCGATGTACGAGGCATTGAACCGCGGGAGCGTGGACGTGCCCCGGTTGCGGCAGGTGCTGGCCGGTCTGCCGATGCCGCGGGCCGCCGACGGGCGTCTGGTCCTGGCGGTCGACGTCAGTAACTGGCTCCGCCCCGACGCGCCGACCAGCGCGGACCGCCTGTTCTGCCACGTCTACGGCCGCAGCGGACGGTCCTCGGATCAGTTCATCCCCGGCTGGCCGTACTCCTTCGTCGCCGCCCTTGAGTCGGGCCGGACGTCCTGGTGCCAGCTGCTGGATGCTGTCCGTCTCGGGCCCGAGGATGACGTCGCCGAGGTCACCGCCGCCCAGCTCCGCCGTGTGGTCACGGACCTGATCGAGATGGGCCGCTGGCACTTCGGCGACCGCGACATCCTCATCGTCTTCGACGCTGGCTACGACGCCCCGCGCATGGCTTATCTCCTCGACGGCCTCCCCATCGAGGTGCTGGGACGGATGCGCTCCGACCGCGTCATGCGACGGCCGACGCCCTCGCTCAAGGAGTACGCCCTGTCCTATCCCCAGGGCGGGCGACCGCCGAAGCACGGCAAGGAGCCCCGCTTCGCCAAGCCGGAGACCTGGGGCGAGCCGGACGCAGCCACGCTGCAGGTCACCGACCGGTACGGCACCGCCCGCGCGATGGCCTGGGACCGCATCCACCCCCGCCTGACCACCCGCTCCGCCTGGATCGACCACACCGGCGAACTCCCCATCATCGAGGGCACGCTGATCCGCCTCCAGGTCGATCGCCTGCCCGGCGGCGGAGACCCGCTCCCGCTCTGGCTCTGGTCGTCCGCCACGGGCCTGAGCGGCGAGGACGTCGACGTGCGCTGGCAGGCGTTCCTAAGGAGGTTCGACATCGAGCACCTCTTCAGGCTGATGAAACAGACTCTCGGGTGGACCCGTCCGAAGCTGCGAACCCCCGAGGCTGGCGAGCGCTGGACCTGGCTGATCATCGCCGCGCACACCCAGATCCGCCTTCTGCGCGAGGCCGCCGCCGACTTGCGGCGGCCGTGGGAGAAGCCCGCCGAGCCCGGCCGGCTCACCCCGGCCCGAGTCCGCCGGGGGTTTCGGAACCTCCGCCCGCACCTGCAGAGGCTGTCGCACGACCTACTCCTTTCGGGAGTCAAGGGCGTGATTTTGCGGTGCTAGCGAGGAGCTTGCTGAGGTTGTGGACGGTGCCGAGGAGCTTGATCTCGGTGTCGACGGCCCGGCGTCCGCGGTAGTTGAGGTGTCGGCCGAATCGCTGGAAGAGCTGGGCGAAGCCCGGCTCGACGAGCGCGCTGCGCTGGCGGTACTGGGCCCGGCCGGTCGGGGTCGCGAGGCGGTCGGCCATGGCCTGTTGGCCGGCGGGGGCGGTCTGGCGCTTTGCGGGGAGTCCTGCCTGGTTAGCCTCGCTGGTGACCGAGACCAGTAGAGGCAGGTCGGCGAGTTCTTCGAAGGAGGCGGCGCTGGCGTATCCGCTGTCCGCGAGCCAGAGCAGGATGTCGCCCGGAAGACCTGCCGCGTGCTGGTTCTCCTGGGTCTTCCTGACCATCGGGATCAGTGCCGTCCGGTCCGACGGGTTGTCGTGCAGGTCGACGGCCAGCAGTATCTGGCAGCGTGCGCACACGATCTGCAGGTTGTATCCCTGCAGGTAGCCGCCTCGTTTGCCCAGTTGTAGCCGTGAGTCCGGATCACTCAGGCTGGCGACGGCGGTTGGGGAGGGCACCGGCTCAGGGCTGCGTGCCCGCTCCAGGTGAGCGCGTGTCTTCGCCAGTCGGGCCCGTTGCCGGACCAGGACCGTCTTGTTCTCCATGGGCACAGGCGGTCGGCCGTTGGCGGCCCGACGGCCCGCTGCCCGGTCGTCCTCGGTCCGGGCCTGGTACTTCCTCAGTTTCTCCTGATGGGCCGCGGTTTCGGTGGCCAGCCGTTTCTCCGCGCGGGCCACGATGCGTTCAGCGGCCTCGACCTTGATTCTTATCTCGTTGGCAGACGGCAGGGCCCGCTGCTGGAGCCGGTCCCGGGCTGTGCGGGCCCGGGCGAGCAGATCACACAGGCGTGACAGCCTCGGCCAGTCGTCACGCGGCGGCTCGTCGTCAGCGTCCGTGGTGTCGCCGGTCTCGACGCGCCGGGCATGGTCGCGCGCGTCGTCCATGAGCGCGCTGATCTCGTCCTCGCACCGGACGATGACGGCTTCGAGACGTGGCAACTGCTTGTTGGAGTCACGGGAAGCGTTCGCGTCCATCGGCAAGCCGTCCAGCGCGACCGCCGACAGATCGACCAGCCCCCGGCTGCCGCACAGGGCCAGCACCTGCACGAACAGCTGGGTCAGCGCGTCGCGGTGACGCTGGACGAACCGCGCGGCGGTGGAATGGTCCACTGCGCGGTTCGCGGTGATGATCCGGCACCCCAGATCGTCCCAGCAGGCCCGCTCGATGCCCCGCGAGGAGCGTATGCCCTTGCTGTAGCAGTAGAAGATCAGTGCCACCATGGCGGCCGGTGGGTAGGCGGCGCCGCCCTGCCCATCGGCACGATAGCCGTCCTCGAACGCTGAGAGATCGAGCTCTTCGACCACCTCAAGCACTCTCCAACACAAGTGCCCCGGCGGCAGCCACTCCCGAGCACTCCTCGGCATCTCAAAATCACGTTCGCGGTCGCACAACAGGAAGTTCCGCCCCACCGGTCCAGGCTGCCAACGTCCCGCAACAACTGGGAGCGAACATCGAATCGCTCTTGACTCCCGAAAGGAGTAGGTCGTGCGACAGCCTCTGCACTGTCCGGCCCGAGCACCGAAACCCTCAACCCCAGGCCCTGGCAGGCCACTTGGCTCGAGGAACCGGCGGCCCGCCACCCGCTACGACGTGGGCAAAACCGTGAAACGACCCGAGAGCATCACCGAACGAAACCGACTCAGACCATAAAGAACAAGCTGAACAGCACCACACAGGGGTGCTGATGCCACCCGCTGATGTCACAGACCCCGCCGGAACCCACGCCCCTCTGACCCGTAGCTCTAGCCGGATCGGTCAGCGACGGTCATACCGGCCGCTACAAGGCCCCGGAGGGACGCTACCGGACGCGGGCGATTGCTGGGGTTGCGGTACCTGGCTGCTGTACCGCAGGATTCCGGCGGGGGTGACCATGGAACGGCATGTGCTGGAATCGCTGTTGACCGGTGACGATGAGGCGTCCGTGAGAGCTCTGGCCACCCTCCGCAGCGGCGCCACCTACTGGGTGACAGACCGGGCGCAACCCGCAGGGCAGCATGCCGGAGTCTTCAAGGGCCGACTTCAGCGCATGCGGATGCACGGACTCGAACCTCTTGGGCTGGAACGAGCAGTGCAGCTCGTCCGCGAACATGGCCGGCCCGTGCGCACAGGGATGATCGATTCTGCCGATCGGACGTGGACCACCCTGCTCTTCCTCACCGAGGGCGGCAGCGCACTAGTGGCCTGCGCCGGCTGGCCGCTGCCGCTTGTCAGGAAGCCACCACTTTAGGAGCGAGGTGAGGTGAGTGTCGCTCTGACCTGCGAACTGTCCACGTGGGCGAGCTGTGGGTCAGTCACCCACTGGCCACTGCGGTTCCCCGTGGCTCCCCGCTGAATCTGGCACGGGTGTGACGCGGCTATCGGACCGTATCGGTAGACGTCTGCTGGTCGTACTGGTGCTGATACTCGGCGACCGTGTCACCGAACTGCTTGCCACCGAGTTCCTCAATGTGTCCGTCACGGCGGTCCACAACAACGGGCCCGGTCCCGACCCACATGTCTCGGGGATCACCCGTCTGCGCGTACGTCGAGCTTTGATACCAAAACTCCCACCCGAAGCGGTGCTCCTGCACACCCATAAACACAGCAGTAACGCCCGGTTCCGGGGGGTAGGGCGTTGTCTGGGCAAGAAACGCGTTACCGGTAGTTCGTTAAATCCGGTGGTGGTGTGGGTTGACGTTAGCCTCGATCTTGCATGACGGTCCGCCGACGGAGTCGGTGGACCGTTTCGCTTTCTGTGGCGGATGGTGGGCATGCTGACGGCCCAAGTGTCGCGTCGGGTGGGCGCCGGGTTCCACTGCTCCGGGCTGGGCCCTCTTTTCGTAGGGACAGGTGAATCCGCTGGTCAGCCGGGGTTCGGCA
>NZ_JBHTVE010000029.1:0-47225 GCF_042793175.1 Streptomyces sp. NPDC056580
AAGGACGGCCCCGGCGGTCCCGCCCGGCCCGACCCGCTGCTTGCGGCGACGAGAGACATGGTTAGCGACCGCGAAAACAGGAAGCAAGAATGTGACCTACTACCCAAGAGCGTAGAAACTGCGCAATTCGGTCATTCCGTGGCTTTCCTGCGCGTCAGACCGCTCTGCGGCCCTACGATCCCGCTTAGGACGTGACCTGCCTCTCGTGGGTGGCGTCACGCGGAGAGCCGGAAAATCAGCCTTCCCGCCGGGCATGCTCCACCCGGAACGGGGGGCAGAGCGCAGCCCGGAAATGCGTACACGTGATCGGCCCATCCCTCTCCAGGGGGCGGGATGCTGATGCGCAGGCCGGCCAGCAGGCCGGCGCTCGTCAGGGAGTCGCCGTCCGCCTGGGGATCAGGGCGACGGGCGCCATACCCAGCGACAGGCGTCCGATCACCGAGGCGATCAGCAGGTGACGGCAATATCGGTGGTGCAGCACGTCGAGGGCTGCGGGCCGTCGGCCGGTGCGGGCGGGGGGAACGGCTGGGGTGCGGGGGACGTCACGGACCTGCGCGTGGGTACGGGCCCGGCCGTACATCTGACGCTTGATCATTTTGATCCTGTTGACGTGGCCTTCGACGGCACCGGAGCTCCACGGCAGTGTGAGGCCGGCGGTGACGGCGGCGATGTCTCGTTCGAGGCCGTTGGCGAAGGCGTGGAGGCGTTCGTCGAGAGGGGCGAGGCCGGCGATCTCCCCCACGGCGGTAAGCAGCTCGCACAGCGCGGCGGACAGTATCGTGCGCGCTCCGCACCGCTAGGGACGCCCCGGGTACCCGCACGCCCGACCTGGGTGGCCGGTGTCGGGCCTGCTGTGAGCGAAAGAGGCTCAGCGCAGCCGTCGCGCACGCAGCACCAGGTCGTCGGTGTGGTGCGCGCCGGCGCCGCCGTCGGGTGCCACGCGTGGTCGCTGCTCGTTCACCTCCACCTCCCAGTCGTCGGTGAGCAGGGCGGCGACCATCGAGGGCCAGACGTAGTCGGCCGGGTCGAAGCCGCTGTCGTGCGCCTGCTGGGTGTCCATCCCCGCGTGGTGGACGAGCAGGATCACGCCGCCGGGCGCGACGGCCGCGAGCAGCGCTCGCTCGGCTGCGGCGTCGGGGGTGCGCAGCAGGGCTGGATACTGCGCGGAGACCAGGTCGAAGGAGGCCGGCGGGAGCGCCGCTTCCGTCAGCGCGGCGTGTACCCAGCGAACGGCGACGCCTGCGTCCCGTGCGTGCCCGGCCGCCCGCTCCAGCGCCACGCCCGAGACCTCGAGCGCGGTCACGTCCCAGCCGCCGCGCGCGAGCCAGACGGCGTCCGCGCCCTCGCCGCAGCCGACGTCGAGCACCCGCCCGGGCGTGAGCCCGGCGACCTCGGCCACGAGCGCACCGTTGGGCCGGCCGCTCCACAGCTGTTGTCGGTCGGCGTATCGGCTGTCCCACTCCGCCCGCACCGCGGGGTCTCCGACGTATCCGTCGCCAGGCAAGGAAGTGTCGGACGCGGGCGATCCCGCTGTGATGTTGTCGGTCACGGGCCCAACGTCACCCATCGTGGCCCGGTCACGCCACTCCTGTTGCCGCTCCGGCAAAACGGCGTCCGAGAGACGACTCCTGGCGCGCTTCTGAACTTGAACTCGTGATGTCGGCCGGGGCATCGGGTGGACTGCTCGTCGTCTGTCGGAGGTGATCGGTAGCCTCCCGGCAGGACTTCACACAGACCGAGGACGGGGAGCATGGGAGCGAAGACCGCAGTGCTGGCCTATGCAGACGATGCGATTGCCAACCTGCTCCAAGACGTATCAACGAGTGAGATCGACGGGGCTATGGCACTGGTTGCTCGGGTTCGCCTCGGTCACCGCGTAGACGCGGACGACGAAGAGGCTTGGGAACTGGCGGACGCGCTCTACCCGCCCGAGGGGACCGTCTGCGCGCTGTCGGCGTCGGGCCTTGACCTGGTCTGCGACCAGGAGGTCATGCTCGACCGGCCCTCGGAACTTCCGCAACACCTGGTCGCGGCCGGGGCCGACGCCTCTATCTCCACGCTATGCACAGCGTCGTCGACTGGCTGGCCTTCGCAGTCTGGGACGACGGCAAACTCGTACGCTCACTGAGCCTGTCCCCGGACAGCGGCGTCATCGAGGACATCGGCGAACGGCTCCCGTTCGAGCTGCCGTACTGGGAGGGCCGGCACCCGGTGGAGCCCTTTCCGCCCTTCGAGGACGAGGAGCCATACCCGCTGCCGTTCCATCCGCTGGAGCTGGGCGAGCGAGCGCTGCTGGAGTTCTTCGGCTTCTACGTCGAAGGCTTCTCGGACGAGGAGGACGCCCCCGAGCCGGTGGTGGACATCTGGAGCGTTGAGCTGCATGGCTTCCGCGTGACGGCGACGTCGCAGGACGAGGCCGCGGACTGAGCAAGGCCCTCCTGGAAGCTGAGCCCAGTGGCGCCCAGACAGCCGTCAACCACCGTCGGCCGGTACTGGAGCGTCTTCAGTCGGCGCTTCACCGCCCGGGTGATCTCCGCGAGGTTGGCCGCGGCGAGGTTGCCGATGTCGCGCTTGACCAGTGACCAGATCCCTTCGGTGGGATTGAGATCAGGGGCATAAGTCGGCAACTGGAACCGCTCCAGGGGCTGGCTGCATGAGGCGGTGCTGCACCGACTCGATGACGCCGGCCTCATCCACGGCAGCAGGTTCCGCCGAGACGGCGGAGCGGACCCTGCGGTTCGTCGCGCGGCGCCTCGCCGGCGAGGGGGGCCGACCGGGACCTGCGGTGGTGGCGCATCACGCACACCGACCACCCTTGCAGACGGGTCCGACAACGCCACCGCCGTCACGGCGTCGCGGCGGGCCATGGACGCCGGCCCACCGGTCTGCCGTGGATCGCGCCCTCGCCGAACACCCCGACGCCCGCGACCGCCGACCGCACCGGACGGCACCGGACGGCACCGGACGGCACCGGACGGCACCGGACGGCACCGACGGAGGGTGCCGGGGCAGGCTCCGGGGGCTTCAGCGACCTGCTGCGGGGGTCCGACCGGCTCGGCGCACGCTCGACGCCGGCGGCGACCCGTCGGCGCTGTGCGCCGCGCCCGCCCCGCCCACGGCGGGGCGGGGCGGGCGGGTCAGCGATCGCCGGTGGGGGCCTGCAGGACGCCGGCGCTGTCCGGGCCGACGGGGGCTAGCGGCGGTGCCTCGGCGGCGGCAAGGCTTTCCCGGGCCGCGGCGACGACCGCGTCCGCGGTGAGCCCGAACTGCTCGTACAGCACGGTGTAGGCCGCGCTGGCACCGTAGTGGTCAAGGCCGACGATCCGGCCGGCGTCGCCGACGAACTCCCGCCAGCCCATGGGCACGCCAGCCTCGACGCTCACCCGGGCGCGCACCGCAGGCGGCAGCACCTGCTCGCGGTAGGCCAGGTCCTGGGCCGCGAACCACTCCCAGCACGGCAGTGACACGACCCTCGTCGGGATGCCGTCGGCCTCCAGCGTCTCCCGGGCGGCGACGGCGATCTGCACCTCGGAGCCGGTGCCCATCAGAATGACCTCAGGACTGCCGCTGGAGGCTTCGGCCAGCACGTAGCCTCCCCGGGCGACGCCCTCGGCCGACGCGAACTGTGTGCGGTCGAAGACGGGCAGGTTCTGCCGGGACAGGGCGAGTCCGGCCGGGCGGTCGTTGTGCTCGAGGATGGTGCGCCACGCCACCGCGGTCTCGTTGGCGTCGGCCGGGCGGACGAAGTCCAGGCCGGGGATGGCCCGCAGCGCCGCGTAGTGCTCGATGGGCTGGTGGGTGGGGCCGTCCTCGCCCAGCCCGATGGAGTCGTGCGTCCACACGTAGGTGACCGGAAGCTGCATGAGCGCGGCCAGCCGCACCGCACCGCGCATGTAGTCGGAGAAGGTGAGGAACGTGCCGCCGTAGACGCGGGTCCCGCCGTGCAGCGCGATGCCGTTCATGATCGCGCCCATGGCGTGCTCGCGGACGCCGAAGTGCAGCGTGCGCCCGTACGGGCCGCCCGACCACATCTTGGTCTGCCGGTTCTCGGGCAGGAACGAAGCCTCCCCCTTGACCGCGGTGTTGTTGCTCTCCGCCAGGTCGGCCGAACCACCCCACAGCTCCGGCAGGACCGGGTACAGGGCGGCGAGGACCTCGCCGGAAGCCTTCCGGGTCGCCACGCCCTTCGGATCGGCGTCCCAGACCGGCAGGTCGTCCGCCCAACCCTGCGGCAGCCGACGGGTGGACAGCCGCTCAAGCAGCGCGGCACCGTCGGGGTTGGCGGCCCGCCACGCGTCGAAGCGCTGCTGCCACGTCGCGTGCGCCTGCGCGCCGCGCTCGGCGACCCGGCGGGCGTGCTCGAGCACCTCCGGGTCGACCTCGAAAGTCTTGTCGGGGTCGAAGCCGAGGATCTCCTTGGTCGCCCGGACCTCGTCCTCGCCCAGCGCGGATCCGTGGGCCGCGCCGGTGTTCTGCTTGTTCGGCGCGGGCCAGCCGATGATCGTGTGCAGCACGATCATCGACGGGCGGCCGGTCTCGGCCCGGGCAGCGGCCAGCGCGCGGTCGACCGCGGCCAGGTCCTCGCCGTCGTCGACGTGCTGCACGTGCCAGCCGTAAGCCTCGTACCGCTTGCCGACGTCCTCGGTGAACGCGATGTCGGTGTCGTCCTCGATCGAGATCCGGTTGGCGTCGTAGACCAGGACCAGATTGCCCAGCTCCTGGGTGCCGGCCAGCGATGACGCCTCGCCGCTGACGCCCTCCTCCAGGTCGCCGTCGGAGGCGAACGCCCAAATCGTGTGGTCGAAGACGCTCTCGCCCTCGGGGGCGTCGGGGTCCAGCAGACCGCGCTCGCGGCGGGCGGCCATCGCCATGCCGACGGCGTTGCCGACGCCCTGGCCGAGCGGGCCGGTCGTCGTCTCCACCCCCGGTGTGTGGTTGACCTCGGGATGGCCCGGGGTCGCAGAGCCCCAGGTGCGCAGCGCCTGAAGGTCGGCCAGGTCCAGGCCGTAGCCGGAGAGGAAGAGCTGGATGTACAAGGTGAGGCTCGAGTGCCCCATCGACAGCACGAAGCGGTCACGGCCGACCCAGTTCGGATCGCCCGGGTCGTGGCGCAGCCACTTCTGGAACAGCAGGTAGGCGATGGGGGCCATGCTCATCGCGGTGCCGGGGTGGCCGTTGCCGGTCTTCTGTACGGCATCCATCGCCAGCACGCGCACGGTGTCGATCGCGCGGCGGTCGAGATCGCCCATCCCCTCAGGGAGGGTGGGGTGCGGCTGGAAGGGGTTGCCGGTGGGTGCGTCACTCGCGGCCTCGGCGGGAGCCTCGGGGCGGGTGCTCTTCGCCTCGGTGGCGGGGTCTGCCTCATGGGCGGTCATCGGTGGCGGTACTCCCTTGGGGGTGGGACGGTAGATGCTTTTCACCGCGCGGCCGGTCTCGGGCACCGCAACCGGGCGGGCCCGGCGACGGTGGGGGCGTCAGGCGAGTGGGGTGTCGTCCAGTGCCTTCGCGGGCTCGCCGGGGGTGTCATAGAGGGCCATGGCGCCGGCCTTCCGCAGCTCGTCGTCCCCGAAGCCGCCGGAGCGGACGACGATCGCCGGCATCCCCGCTCTCTTGGCCTCCTCAACGTCCCGCACCGAGTCGCCGCCCGTCCCGATCATCCGGTGCGGCCGCCACACCGGATGAATCTCGCCCACCGGGCGCAGTGCGCGGTACCGGGCGAGGGCGTGGTGGTAGGTGGAGTCGATGAGTGTCCCGTCGATGTCGAGGACGGCGATGGCGGATGCGGTCACGCTCACCGGCTACCCGCCGGCCCGGTACCCACACGGAGACCGCGGAGCCGACCGCGGAGCCGACCAGGCGATCGTCGGTACGGACGGTGGCCGTGCCCTTGGTGTCGGCGGTGAACTCCCACTCGCCGGTGCCGTCCGGACCGGTGTGGCCGACGCCGCCTGGCGCTCAGCGCGCCGAGACACCCGAGGACTTGCGTCCCGTACGCATTCCGCACGGAAGATGGACGCAATGCGTTCGGTCCGGCGCGTGGCCGCGGCCACCACCCTCAGGGCATTGAGTTTGTGCTGGTGGCCGCCGCGCCATGCCATCAGAACGGCGTCGTCGTCGAAGCGGCCGCCGTGGTGTTCGAGGACAGCGCGCATCAGGCGAAGCGTGACTCGCAGCCCGGCCGGCGGTGCTCCGCGTTGCCGCTACGGGGTAGTCGGTAGATCCCGGTCCTGCGAGTGGGCGGCCGGAAGGCGCTTGGGAGGGTCTTCTTGTGATCGACCCTGTGAAGGTGAGCAGTGCGCTGACCGATCTGATGCTGGCCAGCCATCTGGCGGCGTTGGAGGAACTGCCCCGCATGGTGGTCGACAGTGTCGAACCGGTGGGCCTGCACGATGTGGCGTTCTTCCTCGTGGACGTGCAGGGCGAGGTATTGCGTGAGGTCACCGGCCGGGGCGCCGACGCCGGTGGCGGTGGCACGGAGCTGGCCGTCGACGCGACCCTGGCCGGGATGGCCTTCCGGCGAGTGGACCTGATCACCGAGCCCCCAGCCGCATCCGGGCGTCATCGCTGCCGCTGGTGGGTGCCCGTCACCGACGGGGTGGAACGGCTCGGGGTGCTGCGCGTGGACACCGGCCAGGGCGATCAGGCCACCGGGGACGCGCTGCGCGTACTGGCATCGATGGTGGCGTTGCTGTTGCTGAGCAAGCGGGACTTCAGCGATTCCTACGCACGTCTGATCCGCACCGCACCGATGACTGTCGCGGCCGAGATGCAGTGGCATCTGACCCCGCCCTCGGCCTATGCAGGCCGCAACACCACCGTCGCCGCGGTCTCGGAACCGGCCTACGAGGTCGGCGGCGACGCCTTCGACTACGCAGTCTCCGACAACGTGCTGCACCTGAGCATGTTCGACGCCATGGGCCACGACGCCCGAGCGGGCCTGACCGCCAACATGGCCGTGGCCGCCTGCCGCAACGCCCGCCGCCAGGGAGCCGACCTCGTGCAGACCTCCCAGGCGATCGAAGACGTCCTGACCGAGCAGTTCGGCACCAGCCGCTACGTCACCGGAATCCTCGCCGATCTCGACATGACGACCGGACGTCTGACCTGGATCAACCGCGGTCACCACCTGCCCTTGCTGCTGCGCTCGGGCCGCTGGCCCAGTGAACTGCACTGCCCGCCGGCCGGGCCCATGGGCGTCGCCCTGGGACTGCCGGTGACCGTCAGCCACGACCAGATGCACCCCGGCGACCGGCTCGTCCTCTACACCGACGGCATCATCGAAGCCCGCGACACGCACGGCCGGGAGTTCGGCCTGGAACGGTTCACCGACTACCTCGTACGACACCACGCCGACCGCCTCACCGTCCACGAGACACTGCGCCGGCTGATCCACTCCGTCCTCGACCACCACGACGGCCACCTCGACGACGACGCCACCGTCCTGCTCGCCGAATGGCGCGACCCCGACCAGGACAACCTCACCCCCTGACGACCACACCCCCGCGCACGACGAGACACAAGGCCCACGGCGGAGAAGGAGGCAACAGACCATGCCCAACCACCACAGCACCCCGCCGGACTCCCTGGGCACGCTCACCCTGCACACCGAGGCCCTGCCCGACCAGACCGTCCTGCTCACACTGAAAGGCACCCTCGACCACCACACCAGCGACCAACTCACTCAGACCCTGCACACACTCCTGCGCCCACCACGCCCGGCTCTCCTGCTGGACCTGTCCGGAGTGTCCTTCATCGACTCCACCGGCCTGACCTGCCTGCTCCAGGCCAGGCGAGCCGTCCACGGCACCGACGGCACCATCGATCTCATCGCACCCAGCCCGCCCGTCCAGAACCTGCTGGACCTCACCGGCGTCAACCAGGTCTTCCACATCCACCCCGACCGCCCCACCGCGCAAGCCGAAGCCGCCGCCGCCGCCGCGCACAGGAAGCAGACTTGACTTCCTCCCCCGCCTAAAGGCGGGGGATTCCAGCGGTCGCCCGCTGGGTTTCCTGCTTCACCGACGGCCGCCCCGTCCGGGAGGACTCCCGTTGGAGACCGGCCGGCCGGTCTCCAGGCGACGCGGGAGCACCATGGGCACCCGGTTGTCGCTGGCATGCCATACGCTTCGTCTCCGGCAGCGTCCGGGCGCCCGTAGCAGGGGGCAGGGGGACGCGCCGCCCGTTTCTTACCGCCCGGACACCACCGGGCTTCTTCTGTGGGGGGTCACAGTACTGTGCGCAGGCGCAGCATCTCGATCGCGACGGCACTCGCGGTCGTCCTCGGTTCCGCGTCCCTGACAGCGGGCGTGGCGGGTCCGGCGGCGGCCGACTCGGCGAAGGTCCTTCCGGTGAAGGCGGTCGGCGACATCATCGTGGACGGCGCCCACCAGCGGGTCTACGTCTCCGATCCGGCCGGCGGCAAGATCGTCGTCACCGACTACAGCGGCACGGTGAAGGCGACGCTCACCGGCCTTTCCGGCGTGAGCGGCCTGGCGCTGTCCGCCGACTCCGGACAGGTGTACGCGGCCGTCAAGAACGGCAATCGGATCATCTCGGTGGAGACGAGCACGTACACGCAGACCGCGAGTTATCCGGTGGGCGCGGCTCCCGGCGACCTGGAGGTGGTGGACGGCCGGATCTGGTTCGCCCACGGCACGGACTTCGGCTCGCTGGACGTCTCCGGCCCCGAACCCGTCGTGCACCTCGCCCAGCGCGGCGACGTCGACTTCTCCGGCGCCTTCGGCATGTTCCTGGCGTCCGACCCGGCCGTGCCGGGCGTCCTGGTGGCCGGCAACGGTGGCCGCCTGGCCGTGTACGACGTCTCGGCCGAGGGGGCGGTACTGCGGGTCAAGGGCAGCATGGACACCGCCGTGCGGCAGCTGGACCTGACGCCCGACGGCGAGCAGGTCCTCACCTCGTGGGGCGACCCGGAGTACGGCTACGGTCTCGGCGCCTACTCGGCCACCGATCTCACCGAGCGGCCGGGCTACCCCATCGACGCCTACCCGAACGCGGTGCGGGTCGCGCCCGACGGCAGCGTCGCGGGCGGCAGTTCCTCCTGGTACGAGCCCGACGTCCACATCCACCGGCCCGGCGACCCGGTGCCGGTGCGGGAGTACGACTTCCCCAACACCGGCAACAGCAGCGGCGCCGACACCCTGGTGGACGGAGCGCTCGCCTGGGCGCCGGACTCGAGCCGGGTCTTCGCCGTCTCGGAGAACACCTACGGCACGTACACCCTGCGCGCCCTGACCGACCCGACCAAGGAGCTGCCCACCCTCAAGGTGTCGGCCCCCGGCACGTCGGAACGGGGCAAGAAGCTCACCGTCACCGGCAAGCTGACCTCGAGGACCCCCCTCGCCGCCGGCACCGCCCTGAAGGTGACCCGTACCGACGTCGACTTCCCGAACGGCAGGGCACTGGCCGCCGTCACGACGAAGGCGGACGGCGGCTTCTCCTTCACCGACACCCCGCCCGCCGGCGGAAAGGTCACCTACAAGGTCTCCTACGCGGGCGACGCCACGCACGCACCGGCCTCCGGCTCGGACGCGGTGGCCGTCTCACGCAAGGCGACGTCGCTGACCCTGAACAACAACGGCAAGCTGTACGCGTACGGCAAGGACGTCACCTTCACCGCGCACCTCGGCACGACGTACAAGAACCGCACCGTCTCGCTCTACGCGGACCCCTTCGGCTCCGACAAGCCGAAGAAGCTGCTGAAGACCGCCAAGGTCAACTCCAGCGGCAACCTGTCGGCGACCGTCGACATGACCCGGGACACCGCCGTCACCGCGGTCTTCGCCGGCGACGCCCGCTATGCGTCGAAGACCGTGAAATCCACGGCGTACGCCCAGGTGAAGGTCTCCACCACCGTCTCCAAGCACTACAAGACGGGCCGGATCGGCTCCACCACCTACTACTACTTCCACAAGAACACCGATCCGGTGTTCACCACGACCATGACCTACTACGCCGGCCGCAAGCAGCGCTTCCAGCTCCAGGTCTACTACCAGGGCTCCTGGCACGACTCCGGCGCGGAGTACTTCGCCCTGGGAGCAGGCGGCAAGTCGGCCGTGCGCCTGGAGGCAGCGGGCACAGCCGGCGTCCGCGCCCGCATGCGCTCGTCGTACGTCAACGGCTCCTCCGGCGACAGCGTCAACTCCACCACGCACGGCGCCTGGAAGTACTTCACCTTCACCAACTGACCGCCCGGGCGGTCACGTCTCGTCCCTGCGGTGCTGCGGATCGCCCGCGACCGCGGCATCACGACGATCGCAACCGCTGGGGCGGCCAGCCAGGACTGTCTGCGCGGCCTGGGCGCCCTCGCCACGGCATACGGCGAGGGCTGGGCCGAGCGGGTGCGGCGGCTCGGCCGCGTCGGCGCAGCCCTCGACCTGGCCGGCTCGGGCGTGATCCGCGAGCTCGTCGAACTGACCGGGGACCCGCAGAAGGTGGTCCCCATCGCCGATCTCGGTGCGCGCGATAAATCCGGCGACGTCGGCGGTCGTCCCCGGGATACTGGTCGGCCGTGGATGAGGTCGAGGTCGTCGTCGCCCATTCCGAGCGGGCGACTCTGCGGGTCGGTGACGTGTTCTTGAAGGTGGACGCCGATCCGGGGCGCCTCGATGGCGAGTTCGAGGCGATGGCTTCGGCGCCGGTCCCGACTCCGCGGGTTCTGTGGCGCAAGCCGTCCGTGCTCGCGACCGCCGCGCTCCCGGGGACGACACTCGGGCGTCTCGGCGGGCCGTCGACCGGCTCGCCTGAAGCGTGGGCCGCTGCAGGCGCCGTCATCCGCAAGCTGCACGACGCGCCGCTGCCGCCCCGTCCGGGTCAGGCCGGCCGGAGCATCCTCGCGCTGGCGGCGGAACTCGACGCCGAGTGCGAGCTGCTCGTGACGAACGGCGTCCTGCCCGCCGGTCTGGTCACCCGCAACCGCCGGGTCGCCGAGGCGGCGCTCCGGCCGTGGACTGCGGCGTTCACGCACGGCGACCTGCAGATCGATCACGTCTTCGTCGACGGCGACGAGGTCACGGGCATCATCGACTGGTCCGAGGCGGGCCAGGGTGATGCCCTGTACGACCTCGCCACCTTCACGCTCGGCCACGAGGAGCACCTCGACGACGTCGTCGCCGGCTACGGCGCCGGCATCGACCTCGACGTGATCCACGCGTGGTGGTCGTTGCGGAGCCTGCTGACAGTTCGCTGGCTGGTCGAGCACGGCTTCGACCCGTTCGCGCCGGGCTGTGAGGTCGACGTGCTGAGATCCCGGATGTGAGACGGGGCGGGCCCGACAGGCAGGTATGCGTTCTGACGCAGCGGGCAGCGGGCGCCCTCCCGCTTTCGGCCCTCGGACGCGTCCAGCGCCACCGTCGCGGGCCCGGGCAGAGCCGGGGATCGTGGTCACCGCTGCCGTCACTCCCCCGCCGCGCGCAGGGCCGCGCTCGACGTGCGCGCCCCGGCCGTCTTGAGTCAGCGGCGGTGTGAGCCGTGCAGCACGGGTGAGCTTTCTCTCCCGCTCGCCGGGAACGGGCGGAACCTGTGACTGAAGTCCAGGGCGATGTCCAGTGCGAGGAAGTTCTGCCCGCTGTCCGTGCGGGCGCGCAGCAGGATGCGGTGCTCGGCCACCGGTACCGTTTCGGGGAGCTGGAGGTTCCACGTCTGCTGCCACGGTCCGGCAGCCGGCCTCAGGTCACCCGAGAGCCTCGCGCCCAGGCTCTCGAGCAGGTCGGGCAGCCCGTAGTTTCTCTCGAGCATCTTCACCGGCCCGAATTTCATGATCACGTTGCAGGTGACCCGGGTCAGGTCGACGGGCTCTTTGAGGTGGCCCTTCATCTCCCAGCAGGCCTGGTGTCCCAGCCGGGGCAGCGCCGGGGTCAGCGTGACGGTGAGGCCGTCCAGGACGCAGGTGCCGTCGCTGACGTCTTCCACCAGGCGGATGCTCATGTCACTCCTCACCCGTTTGCGGACCGGGAAAGCACCGGCCGGACAGCCTGGGCGGCCGCCCCGGGGCACCCGTCGGCGGGCACAAAACCGCAGGTGGGCGCACCTGTGAAGGGGAAGGGTGGCCGCGCGGGCGCCGGATGCCGCATGCCCGGCATCCGGCGCCGGCAGGGCTGTGCGGGACGTGACCGCCCCGCACATGGGCCAAACTGGGACCCCGGCCCGATTCCGGCGGGCCGGGGCCTTGACAGTCACACGACGGGCCGCGATCTAGTACTCGTCCTCGCCGTGGTGACGCTTGACCACGCGGAAGCTGGCCAACACACCGTCCTTGACCTCGACGTCTTCGATGTGGCCGGGGCGCACGCCGTAGGCGGAGCTGTGGCGTCCGACGGTGGCGATGGGCGCGCCGTTGTCGCAGACCGCCCCGCGGAAGACCTCGACGGTCTTGCGGCTGTCGTTGCGGATGTTCAGGGTCTTCGCGCCCAGGCCGCTGAGCACCGTGATGCAGTCACCGGGGTGGGCCCAGTAGGTCCGCTCGTTGACCTGGATACGGCCCTCCTCCTTCTTCTCGCCCCGGCCCTCGTTGCCCTCTTCCCGGCCCTCGTTGCCCCGGCCCTCGTTGCCCCGGCCCTCGTTGCCCTTGCTGTTGTTGCCCTCGTTGCCCTTACCGCCGTTGTTGTTGCCGTTGCCGTTGCCGTTGCCGTTGCCATTGCCGTTGCCGTTGCCGTTGCCGTTGCCGTTGCCGGTTGCGGCGGCCACGGCGGCCGGGGCCTCCTGGGGCGCCGGAGCGGAGGCGGCCGAGGCATAGGTGATACCGGTCGCGGCCAGGGCCGCGGCGGCCGACACAGCGGCCGTGACCACAGTCGAACGAAGCTTCATCTCACCATCTCCTGTCGTACAGAGAGACGCCGACCCGTCGGCCGACTCGTGAGCGAATTTACCCACAAGCGACATGACAGGCATATCGGAATACTGGCGATTGGGCTCCGAACAGGGTATTTTCCGGCCCTTGACACGAACTGACGAATCATCACATTAGTTAGCAAAAAGGCTGATTGACATACTATTAGGCTTTCCAGGTGACATTCTGACGCCTTCTCACTCGTGTCGTTGCGGCGCGTCGCTGCAGACCCGATGGACTGAGCCGTGTTAGGGCGGGGCCGCGCCGGAGCCCGCCGACAGGCCGCACAGCCCGGTCGGTGCTTCACGCAGGCATGGACGTCCGCGCGAGGGTCGGCGGCTTACGGCGCACCGGGCGCAGCGGCGTGCGTCTTGCGGAGCTGCCCGGCCGGTGCGCCGAGAGGGCACCGGTGGGAGCACGGGCGACCTTCGACACCTTCTGGCGGACCTTCGAGGAGAACCATCCCTTCCTCACCGCCAAGGGCATCGACTGGCGGGCGGTCAGGAACCGTCACCGGCCGAAGGTCCGTGACGGGATGACGGATGCCGAACTCTTCGCGCTGCTGCGGTCGTTGGCGCTGCCGCCGCGCGACGCTTCACGTGTTCCTCGACGCGGATGGCACCGGGTTCTTCGCCCAGGGCCGGCCCGGCATCACGGTCCCCTCCCCCGCACTCGATCAGCGAGCCCAGCGGTACGTCGAACAGCGGGATCTGGGCGGCACCCGGCTGCGGAACGTCGCGGGTGGCCGCATCGGCTACGCCCGGCTGCCGGACGGCACCGGCTACCTGCGGATCTCCGGCTTCGGCGGCTACGACGAGGCCGGCCCCGCCTACGCGCGCAACAGCGCCGTGCTGGACGAGACGGTGAGCCAGGTCATCAAGCCCGGTCTGAGGCAGCAGGACCCGGCCTTCGCACAGGCGCTCGCCGCTCTGCGCCGCCACGACCGGTAGCCGCTCGTCCCGGTGGGCCTGGCGGCGCGCGTCCGCCGGGCCTGCTCGGTGTCCTCTCCCCGCCGCCCGGGCGAGGAGGCGACCGGGCCGGCCGTCCTTCGCTCCCGCCCGGCCGTCCTTCGCTCCCGCCCGGCCGTCCTTCGCTCCGGTGCGGCACCGAGCCGCCCCCGTCAGCAAGGCGTCAGGCATGCGTCAGGGGGCCCTGCCAAAGTGGTTCACGTGAACGGCGCGGGGAAACACCCCGGGGCCGGACACAGGGAGAGGTGCCCGGAGCGGTTGATCGGGGACCAGCGAGCATGCCTCACGGTCGGGCCTTTCGGGGCCCACGCAGGTTCGAATCCTGCCCTCTCCGCCAGTGTCGTCGCGCGATGGCCTGCTCGACGCGGGCCCGGACAGTCCCGGTCGGCCGAGGCCGCCCCGAAGCGTTCGCCACGGCTGGGACGGGCCGGCCGGCGTCGTCAGCGGGGCCCGCGGCGCCGGCTGCGGGCGAGAAGCGCAACGGCCAGGAGGAGCAGGGCGCCTTCGACGGCGAGGCTGACCAGTCCGAGCGGCTCGGTCCAGTTGCCGATGTCGTCGCGGTAGTCGGGCAGGCCCGGTCCCCGGGAGAGGACGTAGCCCAGCAGGGGGCCGGCGGCGACCCCTGCCGCCAGCAGCCATCCCGCTCGGACACGATTGGCGAGGAGCAGCACGGCGGCGACCACGGCCGCGACCTCCAGGACGTGGTAGGCGATGCCGAGGTAATAGGGGTCCCGCGTGGTGGTGATGCCGCCTTGGTCCACGACATGGATCCCGGCCACCACGAGGCACAGCAGCGCTCCTGCCCATCTGGCCACCCAGCCGGTCCCGGGCGCTGTCACGGTGTGTTCCGGCATTGGGAGGTAACCCCCTTCCTCCTGCCCGGCGAGGCACCCCGAGAGTGTGCGTCAGCAGCGTGCAGGCGCCTCAGTGACCTGAAATGTTCCACCACTACGGCCAGTGTGCGTGGTCGTGGATGCGTGTGCCCGTCCGGCCGCTCGTGGCGGGCGGACGGGATCGGTGGCTGAAGAGCCGATCAGGATCATGCTGCGCTGCTCGGGGGTGAGGCGGGAGTCGCCCCAGGCCGCCAGAGTGATGATCACGCGGGCGCCGGACGCGGACCCACCGCCCATGCGGCGCGTCCGGCGTCACCGGGAACCCGCGCGCCCCCGGCCGGCCGGACAAACGGATGGCCGGGGGCGAGCGTGACGCGGCAGGATGCCCCGTATGGCATTGCCCACCCCCGAGCTGCACACCGCCCGCCTGCGGCTGCGGCCGTTCACCGACGCCGACGCGGCGCCGCTCTACGCGCTGCACAGCAGCGCCCGCGTGCTGCGTTACTGGGACTCCCCGCCGTGGACCGAACCGGCCCGTGCCCAGCGCTTCATCGCGACCTGCCGGACGATCGAGGAGGAAGGCACGGGAGCGCGGGTGGCCGTCGACCGCGTCTGCGACGGCAGGTTCATCGGCTGGTGCGGCCTGAACAACTGGAACCCGGATTTTCGCAGCGCGTCCCTGGGCTACGTCTTCGATGCCGCCACGTGGGGTCACGGCTATGCCACGGAGACCGCGCACGCCGTCCTGCGGTGGGCGTTCGACAACCTGGACCTGAACCGCGTCCAGGCCGAGACCGACACCCGCAACGCGGCGTCCGCCCGGGTCCTGGACAAGCTCGGCTTCGTCCGCGAAGGCACCCTCCGCGAGGACTGCGTCGTCAACGGAGACGTCTCCGACTCCTGGGTCTTCGGCCTCCTGCGCCGCGAGTGGCACCCGACGGCCACGCCGACGGCCGGCCGCTAGGACCGAGACCGGCCCGCCTTTCGGTCCGCACCCCGAATCTCCGAGACCATGGGATTCGGACGATTGAAGATCCGCCACGCCCGGCGTTGAGTTGCGCACCCGCGGCGTGGTCGGCGGCCCGCCTGCGGTGCCCGGGACCGCCCGTCCCGTCCGGTCCGTTGTGGTGCCCCAGCACACCGGCACGGTGTGTGCGAGCGGAGGCCGGCAAGGGGGGCGCGCCCTGGCGAGTCCCATCGGCCGACGGATACGGTCCCTCCATGCCTGAGTCAGCCGAAGCCGAGCGCAACGCCGAGGTCGTCCGCCGCTATCTCCGGGTCTTCGAGACGAAGGACGTCGCCGAGTTCGACGAACTCCTCGCCGAGGACGTCCTCGTTCACGGCGCGGGCTTCCACGGCCGGGGCCGGCGCCATCCCGAGGCGGCAGTGCTGACTGCGGGGCTGTCCGACTGCCGCGTGCAGGTGGACGACCTCTTCTCCGCCGGCGACCGGGTGACCGTGGCTTTCACCCTCACCTACACCCACGACCGCAGCGGCCGGGACCTCACGATGACGGGAGTCAAGTCCTACCGGCTGCGAGAAGGGCGGATCGCCGAGTTCTGGGGGCGAGACCGACCTCTACGGCCTCCTCCGCCAGGCCGGACTCGTGCCCGAACGGATTCCGCCCTTCTGACCGGCCCGATCCGCCGCCCCGGCGACAGTGCGGACCTTGCCTGATGCGGCACGGAGAGTGAACGCATCGCGTCCGCCTTCCGTGCGCCATCCGCACGGAAGGCGGACGGTGCGGTGGTCCGGCCGGGCGGGCGCGCCCCGTCAGCGGCGCCGCCGCCCCGCCGGTGCGGCTTCGGTCGGCCGGACCACCGCCCTGCCCTGTCGCGTGCGGCCGGTCCCGGGTCCGGGGCGGTCAGCGCAGCTGGTTGAGCGCCTTCTGGACGGCCGCGGCGTGCTTGGCCTCGTCCGCGGCGGTGTTGCGGAAGTAGCGGGCGGCGGCGGTGTCGCCGACGGCGGTGGCCCGCTGGGCGAACTGCGGGTACACCGTGGTCGCCTCGTTGTGCTCCCCGGTGACGGCCGTGCGCAGGTTGGTCTTCGTCGTGTGGACCAGGCCGGCCAGGACCGCTTCGCCGGCGAGGTGCTCCTGCAGTTCGACCTTGGCCGTGCCCTCCCACAGGCGGGCCAGCGCGGTGTTGCCGCTCTGCCGGGCGTAGGCGGCGAAGAGCATGTACTTGGCGTGGGCGAGCGCCTCGCCGTGCAGGGCGGTGTCCAGGTTGGCCTTGGTGCGGGCGGCCTTGACCTTGGCCGTCCCGGCGGGCACGGGCACCATGTCGGCCTTCGGCGGCGCCGGGACGGTGCTGCGGCCGGCGGTGACGGCCGTGAGGGCCGCGCGGAAGGCGTCGCGGTGACGGCCCTCGTCGGCGGCGATCTCGCTGAAGAGTTTCGCGGCTGCGAGGTCTCCGTCGGCGCGGGCCCGCTCGGCGAAGCTGCGGTACATCACCTGGTGCTCGTAGGTCTCGCCGTTGATGGCCTGACGCAGGTTCGCTGCGTTCGATCCGACGGTCCCGGCCAGAGCGGCCGCCTCGCGCAGGTGCTCGTTCAGCTCGGTCTGGGCCGTGCTGCGAAAGAGTCCGGCGACGGCCGGAAGGCCCTGGCGGTCGGCCTCGGCGGCGAAGAGGTTGTAGGCGGCGTAGGCGTACGCCTCGCCCTTCATCGCGGTGGTGACGTCGGCGAACGTCTGCGTGTTGAGAGCCCGGCCGGCGGTGTGCGGCGCCGGCTGCGGGCCTCCGGCCAGGGCCGGCGTCGCCGGAGCGGCCACGGCCACGGCCAGCGCGCACAGACCGACCATGAGCGTACGTGTCGAATGGCGGAACACGAGGTCCTCCTTCCGGGGGGCACCCTTCTGGGTGCGAACGCCCCCTCCTCATGCCACCCGTGCCTGACCGCCCCTGCCCCTTCACGTCACCCACCCGAGTGAACGCGAAGAGTGACCGGTGTGCGCTGCGTCGTCCGCGTCCGAGGTGCCGGTTCACCGGCCGGACCCCTACGGCGGAGGGCAGGCGCCGGGAATCCGAAGTCCCCGCCTCATCACCTCGGGTTGCGCCATGATGCGTGGAGGGGTCCGGGGCGGGCTGCAGCTGGGCGAACGGCCACAGGAGGCAGGTCATGGACGAGCGGTTCGCGGTGGTGGCGAGCGCGGGGTCGTTCCTGAAGGAAGACGGCACGGAAGACGGCGACGACGTCCGGCTCCCGCACCGGTGGACGCCCGGCGGCGTCGGGGTGCGGTCGGCGTTCACCGGTGGCCACGTGCTGAACCTGGCGGTGGCGGCGTGCGTGCTCAACGACCTCTACCGCGAGGCCGAGGCCGGCGGGGTGGAACTGCGGGGTGTCCGGGTGCGGGCGGAGGGCGGCTTCGACACCTCCCGATGGCGGTCGACCGGCATCTCCTACGCCGTCGAGGTCGACAGCGACGCGCCGCGGGCACTCGTCGAGGCACTGATCGCGACCGTCGACGAGGTCGCCGAGATCCCCCGCGCCCTGCGCCAGGGTGCCGCGGTCACCCGCTCGGCGGGCTGAGCGGCAAGGCGCGCTCCGCGCGACAGGGCGGAGGCCCGGGCCGGAGGCAGGGGGCGAGGCGGAGCGCGAGGAGGGGGCGCACGGTCGGTGTGCTCAGCGGATCAGGGACGCACATCGACGTAGTCGCCGGCGGCCTTGGCCGGGCCGGTGGTGCGGGTGCCGGTGAAGTTCCACCGCCAGTAGCCGTCCTTCACTGCCTTGACTGTGGTGCGAAGGGTGCCGGTGCCGCTGGTGTTCCCCGTGGCCACCGTGGTGTAAGTGCTGCTGTTCTTCGGCCGGAATTGCAGTTTCACGGCTTGGCCCGCATATCCCGCATACCGGTAGGTGTCCCAGTCGGCCCGCACGAGCTTGCCGGTGACGGTGATACGAGCGCCCTTGGCCACCGGTTCCGGTGAGGCGTCGACCGTGAGCCACGCGGCCCGCTTGAGGCCGAACGACCCCACACCGGGGGCGAAAACGGAATCGCCGTTGCTGAGATCGGCCAAGGCGTCGACCGACCACGTTCCCGCGTTGGCGTTGGCCAGGTCCACCGGGTCGTCGCTGCCCGGAGCCGGGTGGGCGTTGACGGTGAACACCGTCGTGCATGTTGTCGTGGTCTCGCAGAACGCGTCGGTGGTGTAGAAACCGCCGTGCGGCCCCTTCAGATCCACGTCGGCGAAAGCCAGGCCGGGGTCGTCCGAGCCGGTGACCGTGACCGGGAACCGCACGTCGTGCGTTATGCCGACGATGACGTCATGTCCGGAGTTGACGGTGGCGCCGCTGACCTCCGGGTCGCTGGGCGCGGCACCGGCCGAGGCGCCCCCTGCCGTCAGCAGAACGGCGACGGCCCCCACCACGACGCCGCGGCTTGTGACGCGGCCGACGGGCTTGCGCGGTACGGCAGGTGAGGCGGCGGTGAGCGGGACGATGTCACGCCCGTGCCTTTGTCTGTCGCTGGGCGGTGCGGCGAAACGGCTCATGGATCCTCCCCGGGGATGACAGGCCTTGCTGCCGGCCACCGCCCACGCGGGCAGTCGGTGGCGGGTGCGGGAGGCCGGTGTGTATCACTGCCTACGACTGCCGAACCGGTCCGATCGTTGCCCCGGCCGGGGCGGGAAAACCACCAGCCGCCCGCCGGCCGCCATGGGAGCCGGGCACTCCACGGGCCGTCGCTTGTGGGCGGTCGGCCGGCGGCGGGAGTTCTTCTTCCTCTTCGGCACCCCGGCTCGCGCGGCCGGCGAAACCGAGCCGTCCGGGGAGGATTTTCTTCAGTGACATGGGCGGTGCCTTTGTGGCGTGCCGGGGCGCGGCCGGCCCTTCCCCCGTGCGGCGGGGCCCGCTGCCGGGCGCCGGGCATGCGAAAACCCCGCCTCCAGTGTGTGGAGGCGGGGTCGGTGTGGAGCGCCGGGCAGGCCTTGCACCTGCATCTCCCCGCAGGAAGCGGGACGTCTTTCCTTGGACCACCAACGCACGGGCGGCCGACCGGAGTACCGGCGGCGACCTCAAGATCAACTATAGCGCATGGGGCCCGTGGGCGCACGGTGGGGCGGAGCCCGTCGGGCGGCCGAGGACGACGGCGTCGGCGGTCATGCCGGTCATCTCCAGCGCCTGGGCGATCCGCGGCGCTATATCGGGCGGCCCGGCCGCCCCCGGAGGACGCCGGCGCCGGGTGGCGGCCTCGGCCCACGGGGCTGCCCCTTCCGGTCTTGGCAGGGGGGCGCGGTCAGGCGGTGGTGGCGGGGTTGAGGCGTACGGCCATGAGGGCCACGTCGTCGTTTCCGTCGGGGGACAGCCGCTGCAGCAGGCGCGTGCAGGTCTCCTCGAGGTCGGCGGAGTCCTCGCCGGTCACGTCGGCCAGGGAAGCGAGGGACGTCCGGAGGTCCTCGTGGCGGCGCTCGATCAGGCCGTCGGTGACGAGCAGCAGGAGTGTTCCGGGCGGTGCGGTGACCTGGTGGGCCGGCGGGTGGGGCAGGCCGAGTCCGAGCAGCGGGCCGTGCTCGGTGTCGTACGCGGTGGTGCCGTCGGGGGCGCGCAGCAGGGGCGGCAGGTGTCCGGCGTTGGCGATGTGGAGGGTGTCGGACCGGTGGTCGACCAGGATGACGCACAGGGTCACGGTGGCCCCGGGCTGGACGGTCGTCAGGTGGCGGTCCAGGCGGGAGAGGATCGCCTGGGGCGGGTGGCCCTCGGTGGCGTAGGCGCGCAGCGCGTGGCGGATCTGTCCCATCCCCATGGCGGCGTCCAGGGAGTGGCCGGCGACGTCGCCGACGGCGAGGACCAGGCCGGCCGGTGTGTCGATGGCCCGGGCCGGGGACGCGCCGGTCCGTGCCAGCGGAAGCGTACGGACAGCATGGTGTGGCCGGTGTCCTCAGGGAGAGCCGTGCGGTCGGCCGCACGGCGCCCAGGAGGTGTTCGCCCGCCGCGCTCACCACGGTGGCCAGGCGGACGAGAGGGGGGCCCGTGATGCCCGTGACCCGGCACGCGGACTGGCTGAACCGGCGCAGGGCGAAGACGTCCCGGTCCTCCCGCAGGGCGATCGTGACCAGCTCCCGGGCGGCGTGCCCGCTGCTCACGGCCGCCTGTGGCCGGCCACGACGATGCCGGCGTCGTCGCGGCGGACGCCGGCCTGGTTGAGGAGCTGGGCTGCGACGAGGGAGGGGCGGTGGGCGAACAGACCGGGGAAGTCGGCGGGCTTCCACCGGTCGCTGAGGCCGTCGGAGTGCATGACCAGCACGGCGCCGGGCGGGAACGCCGCGTCGAAGGTGCGGGGGCGGGGAAGCTGCAGGCCGACGATGCCGGGCAGGGACAGCAGTCCCGTGCGGCCGCCCTCGGCGGTGACCAGGGCGCTGATGTTGCCGACGCCCATGAGTTCCACGCGGTGGCGTCGGGCGTCGATGAGCGCGAGCGCCACCGCGGCACCGCGGGTTCCCTGCAGTGCGCGGTGCACGTCCTGCAGGACGGCGCCGGGGCTGGTGCCCCTGCTCTCGCGGAAGGCGCTGCGGGCCAGGTCCGAGACGCGGGCGGCCAGGGGCCCGTGCCCCAGGCCGTCGCACATCAGCACGAGCGTGGCCTCACCGTCGTCGCGTGCCACGGTGCGCACGGCCCAGGTGTCCCCGCAGACCTGTTCGCCGCCGATCGGGCGGGTCAGACCGCCGGCCTCGACGGGGCCGGCGTCCAGCGGCGGGCCGTCGGCGGTCCAGAAACGGGTGTGGACGACCGAGCCGCGTCCCGGCAGGGTGTGCACGGCGAAGCTGTCGGCGGTCCGTGCGATGGCGCCGAGGCCGATGCCCAGCGTTCCGGTTGCCGAGGTGCCGTCGCGCAGGGCCGCGCCGACGTCCCTCATGCCGGGTCCGGTGTCCAGGGCCAGGCATTCCACGGCGGCGCGGTCGCGGGAGCGGACCACGTGCAGGGCGAGGGCGCCGTCCTCCGCGTGCTTGAGGATGTTCGTGGCCATTTCGGTCACGCACAGTTCGACCTGCGCGACGCGTTCGGCCTTCAGGCCGATGCTGCGGGCGAGGTGTCCGCCCGTGCGGCGCGCGGCCGCCGCGAGGGCGACGTCCGCGCGCAGCCACGTGACGTCGCCGGCTTCGCAGACCGGGGTTGCGTTCACCGGCCCCACTTCACAATGCGCACCGTGGTGCCCGTCGGTCCCGACTCGATGTCGAACTCGTCGACGAGCCGCTTGGCGCCGCTCAGCCCGAGGCCCATGCCGTTGCCGGACGTCCAGCCGTCGGTCAGGGCCAGGTCGATGTCCGGGATGCCGGGCCCCTGGTCGGCGAACTCCACGAAGATCCCGGTGCGGCCCGCTTCGCCGACGGCCGCCGCCCGGACGACGCCGCCTCCGCCGTAGATGAGCATGTTGCGGCCCAGTTCGCTCGCCGCCGTGACCAGTTTGGTCTGGTGGACCAGCGACAGGCGGCTGCGCTGTGCGAGGGCGCGGACCATCTGCCGTGCGGTGACGACATCGGTGCTGCTGGCGACGGGCACGCTCTCGCACGCGGCTTCCTGCGCGTAGTTCCTCATGCGCGGCCCGCGGTCAGCCGCCGCAGGAGCCTGAGTCCGCGCTCGAGGTTGAGTGCCGTGCGGACACCGTTCAGGGAGAGGCCGAGTTCGACGAGCGTCATGGCGACGGCGGGCCGCATGCCGACGACGATCGTCTCGGCCCCCAGTATCCGGGAGATGGACGCGTTGGTGGCGAGCATCCGTCCGACGAAGGAGTCGACGATCTCCAGGGCGGAGATGTCGATGACCACGCCTCTGGCGCCCGTCTCGACGATCCGGCTGGAGAGGTCCTCCTGCAGGTCCATCACCATCTGGTCCTCCAGATCGGTCTGGATGGAGACCAGCAGCGTGTCACCGATCTTCAGTACGGGAACGCGGTCGGTCACAGCAGGGCTCCCGCGTTCTCCTCGGCGTCCTGGGCGATCTCCTTGAGCGCCTGGCGCAGGGCGTCGGACAGCGAGGCGTTCGTGGGGATGTCACCGAACTCGATACCGAGGGCGACGATCGTCTGCGCGATCTGCGGCCGGATCCCCGAGATGGTGGCCTGCGCCCCCATCATGCGGGCGGCGACGACGGTCTTCAGCAGGTGCTGCGCGACCTGGGTGTCGACGGTCGGGACACCGGTGATGTCGATGATCGCGTGCGTGGAGTCGCTGTCGACCAGGGTCTGCAGGAGCTTTTCCATCACGACCTGGGTGCGGGCCGAGTCCAGGGTGCCGACCAGGGGCACGCCCACTACGCCGTCCCACAGCTTCACCACGGGCGTGGAGAGCTCGAGCAGCTGCTCGGCCTGCGAGGCGATGATCTCCTCGCGTGTCCTGACGTACGCCTCCGTCGTCAGCAGGGCGAGGTCGTCGAGCAGCCGGGCCAGCCTGAGGTAGACGCGGGCGCCGTCCTCGCCGTTGACCAGCTCCGGCTCGAGGACCTCCTTGAGCGCCAGCACGCTGCGCGCGGTCTCGCTGGGCGTGAAGCCCTGCCGGGCCCGGTTGCGGGAGAGCTCGATCAGCAGGCTGCGGACCTCGCCGAAGTGCTCGCCCGGATCGTCCAGACCGCCGACCTTGAGCGCCTCGCAGATGGCCCCGTACAGATCCGCCAGCTCGCGCTGCATCTCGGCCGTGCTCAGCCGCCCCTGCAGCGACTCGCCCACGGTCCTGACCCAGCGCGCGATGAAGTCGTCATGACGGGCCGCCAGCGTGTCGACCAACTTCTGCGCGTTGTCCTCGTTCACCACTAAACCCGCCATGTGTTCGATTGGATATGCCGCACTGACGATACGGCAACGCACGTACACCGCCGGCGCCGAGCCCGGGTCGGCCGCGCACCCCGCCGGCCCGGGCCGCAGCCCCACGAGCAGCGAGAACACGTCCGGGCCGGGAGAACCCGGGGGCGGCGGTGGGCGCGGCGGGTGCCTGTGCCCGGTGCGGGCCGGTGGGAGGAGAGCGGCCTGTGGCCGGGCGGCCGCCGGTCTGCACGCTCATGGCGAACGTCCCCGCCCGAGGCGACCGCCGGGCACCACGGTGAGCGGATGATCGAAAAGACGATTGACGAGGTGTTCGCGGCCGGCGGCTGCCTAGGAAGCCTGAGCGTGCGGGAGATCGACGGGCCGGGGCGGCTGTCGGTGGCGGGCGGGGAGCTCGCGGTGGCGGCGTCCACGTTCAAGATCGCCATCGGTCTGGAGTTCTTCTGCCAGGCGGCGCAGGGAGATCTGGACCCCGCCGAGCGAGTGGCCGTCTCGCCGGCCCAGGCCTCGCCGGGCGGTCAGGGGCTGTGCATCACCGAGGACCCGGTGGAGATCTCGCTGCGGGACACCGCCCGGCTGATGCTGACCATCAGCGACAACACCGCGACCGACGTGCTGATCCGCCGGGTCGGCATCGGACGGGTCAGGGCGCGCCTGGCCGGGCTCGGCCTCACCGGCTTCCACCTGCCCGGCACGATCCGGCACGAGCTCGACAGCGCGGCCCGCGCCGCCGGGTTCGCCGGCTGGGAGGCGATGGCCGAGAGGGTCCGGGACGCCCGATCGCCGCAGGAGGGCGAGGCGATGTGGCGGCGGGTGCTGGCGTCGCCGGGGATGCGGCCGGGACGGATCAGCAGCGCGACCGCCGACGACCTGGCCGCCCTGCTCCGCGCGGTCTGGCGGGACGAGGCCGGGCCCGCCGAGGCGTGCTCGAACCTGCGGCGGATGATGGGACAGCAGCGGCTCACCCGGAAGATCGCCGCCGGCTTCGGGCCGCACGTGCTGGTCGTGTCCAAGTCCGGCACCGTGCCGGGTGGCGTCAGCAACGACGCCGGCGTGGTCGCCTTCCCTGACGGGCGGCGCTACCGGGTCTATTCGAAGTGCACCGGGCTTCAGCCCGGTGGTGAAGCGAATCTTTAGCCTGCTCTGACCTCAGCTGTGTGCACGGATGCGCACTGTTCACCTCAGCTCAGGTCAGAGCGGCCGGTTCTGCTGCTCGATGTACTGCTTCACGATGCTGAGTGGCGCACCGCCGGCCGACCCGGCGAAGTACGAGCCGGACCACAGGCGCTGTGCCCGCCAGTAGTGGCGGACGAGGTCGGGGAACTCCTGGCGGAGCCGGCGCGAGGACACGCCCTTGAGGGAGTTGACCAGCCTGGATACGGCGACCTTGGGCGGGAAGTTCACGAGCAGGTGGACGTGGTTGGCCTCGCCGTTGAACTCCACCAGCTCGGCCTCGAAGTCCTCACACACGGCTCGCATGATCTCCTCGCACCGCGTCAGATGCCGGTCGGTGAACACGGAGTGCCGGTACTTCGTCACGAAAACCAAATGGACATGCATCCGGAAGACGCAGTGACGACCTGTGCGAACATTCTCATCGATACCCATAAACCAACTGGGTATCATGATCCGCGTGCAGCTTCGGTACAGCTTCCGCTTGTACCCGAGTGCCGGTCAGCACGCGGCGTTGGCAAGGGCGTTCGGGTGTGCGCGGGTGGTCTACAACGATGCTCTCAGGGCTCGGGAGACCGCCCGCAGCAAGGGGCTGCCGTTCCCGAAGACCGGGGACCTGTCCAAGGCGCTGATCACCGAGGCCAAGAAGCGGCCCGAGCGGGCGTGGCTCGGCGAGGTGTCGGCGGTCGTGCTGCAGCAGTCTTTGAGGGACCTTGACATGGCGTACCGGAACTTCTTCGACGCGCTGAAGGGCAGGCGCCCGCGCGTGGGCGCGCCCCGGTACAAGTCCCGTAAGGACACCCGGCAGGCCGTCCGGTTCACCGCGAACGCCCGCTGGTCCATCACCCCCGGGCAGAGGCTGCGCCTGCCGAAGATCGGAGACGTGGGGGTGAAGTGGTCGCGGACGCTGCCCTCGATGCCGTCCACGGTGACGGTGGTCAAGGACTCGGCCGGCCGGTACTTCGCGAGCTTCGTCGTGCAGACCGGTCCGGAGGAAATCCTGCCGGAGACGACGCCCGAGCTGGGTATCGACCTCGGACTCGGGCACTTCGCGGTCCTCTCCGACGGCCGGAAGATCGACAGCCCGCGCTTCCTGCGCCGGGCCGAGAAACGCCTGAAGAAGGCGCAGCGGGACATGTCCCGCAAGGTCAAGGGCTCCAGCAACCGGAACAAGGCCAGGATCCGCGTCGCCCGCGCGCACGCGCGGGTCGCCGACGCGCGCCGCGAGTTCCACCACCAGCTCTCCACCAAGCTGATCCGCGAAAACCAAGCGGTCGCCGTGGAGGACCTGGCGGTGAAGGGACTCGCTCGCACGCGTCTGGCCAAGTCCGTCCACGACGCCGGATGGTCGGCCTTCGTGGGCATGCTGGAGTACAAGGCCGCCCGGTACCGGCGCACCTTCGTGCGCATCGGCCGGTTCCAGCCCACCTCCCAGGTGTGCTCGGCCTGCGGTGTCCAGGACGGCCCCAAGCCCCTCCACGTCCGCGTGTGGACGTGCAGGGCGTGCGGGACCGTCCTGGACAGAGACATCAACGCGGCGGTCAACGTCGCAAAGGCGGCCGGACTGGCCGTGACAGCCCGTGGAGCGCAGGTAAGACGGGGACCCGTCCCCGCACAGCGCGGCGAAGCGGGAACCCGCCCGGAACCGCACCCGACAACGGTGCGGCAGACGGGAATCGCCCTCCTTTAGGCGGGCGAGGATGTCAAGCGATCGCCGTCCTCACCCGGCCCCTGACGCCCGGGGCACCCACCCGCGAGGACGTCCTGGGCGCCGCGGCCCGGGTGGCCCTGGACCACCTCCGCGCACACGGCACACCCCACTCCTCGTGAGGAGCACGGGGACAGCAGTCGCCGCCGGCGTGCACGGCGGGCAGACCGGGGCGGGGCGGTGGCCGGCAGACCGCGCCGGGGCGGTGGCCGGCAGACCGGGGGGGCGGTGGCCGGCAGACCGCGCCGGGGCGCTGCTCCCGGCGCAGGTCGGCGCCGGGATCCGGACAGCCGCCGTGGGGGGCTTGCCGGCTTCCTGGACGTCGAACGTCGTGCCGGGCCGGCCCGCCGGGTGGGGGCGGGGCGGTGCCGCTGCGGGCCCGCGTGTCCGGGATGTCGGTGCTCGGGGCGCGCCGTTCGCGCGGTCGGCTTTGTGGTGTCCCCCGGGGGGACGGGTGGCGGAGAGGGCAGGATTCGAACCTGCGTGGGCCCCGAAAAGGGGGGCCCGACCGTGAGGCGAGCTCGCTGGTCCCCGATCAACCGCTCCGGGCACCTCTCCTCGTTCCCGGCTCTCTTTGGTGCCGGTCACAGGAACAACGGTGTCAGCAGCCGCTGACCGCACCCTGACATCGCGCTGACCGCATCCGTGGGCCGGAACGCCGGCGCCGCTGACCGGTGGTGTGCCCTGTGGTGTGGGGCTTGGCGTGTCAGGAGGGCCTCGATCGCAGGCGGCGCACCATGCGGGCGTCCTCGAATCCCACTTCCCGGGCCGCGGACTCGATGGTGGCGCCCTGGCTGATCAGGTGTTCGGCCCGTTCCAGGCGCAGGGTCTGCTGGTAGCGCAGCGGGGTGAGGCCGCCGGTGGCCCGGGAGAACTGGCGGGTGAGCGTGCGGGCGCTGACGCCGGCGTGGGCGGCCAGGCGTGTGAGGGGCAGGGGCTGGGCGTAGTGGGTGTCGATCATGTCCTGGACGCGGTGCACGGTGTCGTCGACGTGGCCGCGGTGCCGGAGCATGGCGCTGGCCTGGGGTTCGTTGCCGTTGCGGCGGGCGTAGATGACCATCTCGCGTGCCACCCGGGCGGCCAGGGCGGGGCCGTGGCGGGCGGCCAGCAGGTGCAGGGCCAGGTCGATGCCGCTGGCGATGCCCGCGGAGGTGACGACCCGGTCGTCGGCGGAGAACAGGACGTCGCGGACCACCGTCGCCCGTGGGTGGCGGGCGGCCAGTTCGTCCTGGAGCTGGTGGTGTGTGGTGCAGCGGCGGCCGTCCAGGAGCCCGGCCTGGCCCAGGGCCTGTGCTCCGGCGCAGACGCTGGCGACGGTGCCGCCCGCGGCGTGGTGGGCGCGCAGCCGGCCGGTGGTCTCGGGGCTGATGCGGGGGCCGTGTCGCAGGGAGGGCGCGCTCCAGCCGGGGACCACGACCAGGTCGTCCGGGCCGAGTTCGGGCCAGTCGGTCCGGGCGGTCAGCGGCAGGCCCTGGGCGCTGCGCACCCGGGGCTCCTGGGCGACGTAGTCGAGGACGTACGGCTGCCCGAAGGCCCCCGCCGTGGAGAAGACCTGGGCGGGGCCGGCCAGGTCGAGCAGGTGGACTTCGGGCAGCAGGACGAAGACGACACGGGTCATACCGGTGATGCTGCCAGTTCGTCCACCGTGGCGATCCGTGCGAAGCGGCCCCGCAGGACGGCCAGGGTGCGTTCGGTGATCGCCTCGGCGCTGAGGTCGCCGATCGGGTTGGTCGTGGTCGCATCCGCCACGAACACGACCTCGTATCCCAGGTCGCTGCCGATCCGGGCGGTGGTCTCGACGCACTGCTCGGTCCGGATCCCGCAGACCCACAGCTCGCCGACCCGGGCCGCGGTGAGCCGCTGCTGCAGGTCGGTGGTGGTGAACGCGTTGTGCGAGGTCTTGTGGAGCACCGGCTCGCCCGGCAGCGGCTGCTCCAGTTCCTCCAGCAGCCGCACGTGCCCCGACCGCGGGTCGAACACGCCGCCGCTGCCGGGCTCGGTGTGCAGCACCCAGATCAGCAGGTCGCCGTTGTCCCGTGCGCTGCGCACGAGCCGGTTCACCGGCTCGGCGATCTCGGGGTTGGCGATCTGCTCCCACGAGGGGCGGGCGCGGAAGGATTCCTGGACATCGATCACGATCAGGGCTCGTCTCATGTCCACCAGTCTGACCAGGGCGTACCGGGGTCCGACAGGCATGATCGGGGCCGGGACCGGACCGATCCGGTCACCTGGGCCGGGCGGATCGAGGGCGGCCGTCCGGCACGCTCCCGCGGTGCCCGCGCGCTCCCTCGCCCCCCCCGCACCCCCCTCCCCCGCTCCCCCGGTTCGTGTGCCGTGCCCCGCCGCTCGGCACACCGCGCGAGCGGTGGCGGGCGGAGCCGCGCTCCCTTCGCGATCGGCCGGCGCTTGGGGGCGTGCATGCGGGCCGCCGCCCGCGGTCAGGGGCGCTGACCGCGGGCGGCGCGGATGTGGTGAGGGCTCAGGACGTCAGTCGCAGTCCCAGTAGGAGGCGCGGTGGTGGTTGCCGTACCGGTAGAACCGGTCCCAGCGGTCCCAGCGGTCCCAGCGGTCGTCGCGGTCGTCGCGGCAGTGGTTGCGGTGGTGCCAGCGGTCGTAGCGGTCGTCGTCGCAGCCCCGGCGCCAGTCACCGAAGTCACGGTATCCGTAGGCGTGGTGGTTGCCCGGGTGGAACGAGGGCGCCACCGCCGTCGTGTGGACCGCCGCCGGGGCGGCGGCTGCCTCCATCGACAGAGGCGCCATGACAGCGCCGGCCGCCAGAAGCGTGCCCGCTACTGCCTTAGCAATGGTCTTCACCCGATCTCCTTTCAAACATCAGGGCTGGTTTAGCCCTGGCACTGAGCTGACGCTACCTCACATAACCCGCAATTCCACGCCCGCTGAGTGTTCGTCAATTCACAGGCTCCTCCTGCGGGATATCGAGAAGACGGCAGCTCAGCGTGCGTTTTCCGGCCGCTTCGGGAAATCTGGGGGCGGCCTCGGGAAGAGACGGCCGACCAGGTGAACTCCCGGGCATGCGCGGGTGGTTCACAAGGGTGCGACAGGTCGGGGCCGACGGTGTGAGTGCGCGGCTCGAAATGCCCCGGGTTTTTCGGAGTCGCGCGATGAGAAAATGCGGGGCAGCCCGGCGTGAAGGCCGGTGAGGGGGTTTTCGGTACTGCCCTGCATTTCGTGGAGTGCGTTTTCCCGCCGAAAGTCGTCTGCCGGCCGCCCGTAAACGGAAGGCCGCTCGACGGCTTGGCGTGTCGCCTCCGCCTCCCGCCCGCCGAACAGCCGCCGCGCAAGGGGGGCGGGGCGCCTCCCGGGCGGTACGGCGCGCCACCGGCCCGGGACGGCGGCCGGCGGGCCGGCGGTCGGCGGGGCGGGGGGACGGTGGCCGGGGGGACGGGGGGACGGTGGCCGCAACGTGGGTCAGGCGGGGCGCGGTTGAGGGCGGCGGCATGGATTGGAACAGGCATACGCTTCTGAACGGATGTCGGAAATAGGCGGTTTGCGCTGACCGTTCCCCTTCGGCTACCGTCCACGCTCTCCGGACGAATCGTCCAGAGGCTCCGGACGGCGGGGTTAGCGCATGGCCCCGGCCGCCCGGGGTGACGCCTCCGTACGGGATCCGTGCGATGCCGTCGCGTCTGGTCTGCGGCTCCTGCAGTGGCCGGCAGACCTGGTGGCCGGCGGCGCCGGCCGGGGGCGGAGCGCGGCCGGCGGCAGCGGCGGGTTCGTTCGCCGCCCGGCGCGGGCTCCTGATTTCGCGTACATCCCTTCCTTCATGAAAGGCTTCCCATGAACAACGACTGGCTCGAGGCCGAGACCGCCGAACTGCTCCCCGGCCGCGAGGCGCTGGGCAGGTTCTCGTTCAGCTTCACCAAGATGACGACCGTCTCGAAGAAGATCGCGCACGTGGACGCGCACAACGAGTCGATGGCGGTGAACCAGTACTCGCCGTTCGCGGTCGCCCAGTCCCAGGCCTCCCAGGCCATCAGCGTCCGGCAGTAGCAGGGCCCCTGACGCGGGGGCAGGCCCTCACCGGGCGTGCCCCCGCGGCGCCGCAGGGACCGGATCGCCGGCACAGCCCGGCCGGGTGATGGGCACGGCCGGGCAGCCGGTGTTCCGGTGTTCCGTGCGGGTACCGGACGGTCACTGCCTGCCGGCCGGCACCGGCGGCCCTGCGGCGCCGACCCGTTGGGGGGACGACAGGCGGCGGCACGAACGAGTGGGATCCAGTTGAGCAAGTCTCGCCCCGCGGCACCGCGCGCCCGTGCCGAGCAACTGCTCGGTGAAGGGCGTCCGGCGAAGGAAGTGGCACGGCAACTGGGCGTCTCCGTGGCCACCGTCTACCGCTGGCGGCGCTCCGCCGGGCCCGCATCGGACCTGGCACAGGCGCGTGCCCGCGTCGTCGAACTGGAGCGGGAAGTCCTTCTGTGCCGCCAGGTCATCGCCACGATGCGGCAGATGATGCCCCCAAAAGACGTTACGAGGTGATCCACCGCATGGCGTCGCACGGTTTCCCGGCACGCCGGATCGCCGCGCTCATGGGCGTCTCGGAGTCCGGCTACTACGCCTGGCGCTCACGCGCCCCCTCCCCCGGCGCCCTGCGCCGGGCCTGGCTGACCCGTCTGGTCCGCGACATCCACCAGGAGTCCGGCTGCGCCTTTGGAGCCCGCAGGATCAGGCAGGAACTCCTGCGCCGCTACGGCATCACCGTCGGCCACACCACCGTGGAGGCCGTCATGAAGGGGGCCGGGCTGCGCGGCCGGGCCGGACGGCTGCCCGGGCCGGGCCCGCGGGAAGGCGCCCGCACGCCCGGCCGGCGCTGGATCGTCGACGTGCTGGCCCTCACCACGCTCCCGGGCCCCGTGTACGCGGCCATCGTCCTCGATGCCGCCTCGCGCGCCCTGGCCGGCTGGAGCACCGCCGCGACAGCCGACCGCGCCCTCGTCCACCACGCCCTCATGGCCGCCGCCGCCCGCGCCGCCCGCACCGAACCGGCCGCCCCGGCCGTGTACGAGCCCCTGCCGGGCTGTTCGTTCACCGAGCGGGCCGGCTCGCTCGGCTGCGCGCCGGCCGGGGCCACCGTGGGCGACTGCCACGACCACGCGGCCGTCGCCGTCTTCTGGGACACCGTCCACCGTGAACTCGACGGCCCCTGCTCCCGGCCGGACCCGCACCGCGCCGGCGAGCGGCTCGCCGCGACCCTCGACCGCTTCGCCCGGCAGGTCCCGGCCGCCGCAGCAGCGCGCCCATCCACCCCGTAAGGCGGACCACTTTGGACACCACACCACCTCTGCCCGCCGCCGGCGGCGCCGGGCCCGACCTCCACACCGGGCAGGACACCTCCACCGCCCACACCCACCGGCTACGCCTGTACGGCGCGCTGGACGCGGTGTGTGTCCCCCTCGCCGCCGCCGACGTCCAGGCCGTCTTCAAACTGGCCGAACTCGACTGCGTCACCGTGCACGCCGTCATCGACTGGATCAACACGGCACGAACGCTCGCACCGCTTCCGCACCCGACCTGAGGCACGGCCGGCACCCGCACGTGCGACGGCCGGGGGCGCACCCTCCTGGCCGTCTCCGCCTACCGGGTGCCGTCCGCCTGCAGCAGCGACTCCACGAGGACCGCCACATGCCGGCGGTCCGCCGGGCTCAGCTTGTGCACGCTCGCGATGAGGATCGCCACCTCCGGATCCGCGGCCTCGGGCGCGTCCTCGAGGTAGAGGTTGACGCCCGCGGCCTGGGCGGCGGCCCGCTGCACCGGCGCCACCGGGATGCCCAGTCCCCTGGCCAGGCCCTCCAGCGTGGTCCGCTGGGGCATCTGCGCCAGCCGCTCCGCCGTCGCCAGATGGTGCACCGTCGAACGCGAGATGCCGCCGCGGCGCGCCACATCGCTGTAGGACCAGCCGTTCAGGTCCAGCTTGTGCTTGATCATTTCCTGCAGTGTGTTGGGCACGCCGGTTCTTCCTGTGGAGAGGGAGTGACCGCCTGTCGATGAGTCTAACGGCCCTGCCGCCGGGGCGTTCTGCCCCTTCTTCTCCACCGGCGTCCTGCGCTACGCTGCCCGCCGACTTCACGTCATGATCGGCCCCCGGGGCGTTCGCGCCCACGGACCTGCGCCCACGACAGCGGCGGATGCCGGAGTATGGCCGGGTGAGCGGGATCTGAGCGAACGCGGAACGCGGCCCGCCTCTGACGGGAACACCGCACCTGCGAGTTCCCCGCCCGTCCGCGAGGCGTCGAGGTGGAAGGCATCGACACGGTGATGCCCGACGCGTACACCGCCGGCCGCGTCCACGCCTGGATCCGCGACGGCGGCGTCCTCGCCCCGGAGCGCGGCCGCATCCCGCGGACCTGTATGGAAGACCTGAACCGTGTGACACCGCGGATCAGCGACCCGTCAGGGCGTCACTGCTACCGGGTCTATTCGCAGTGCACCGGGCTTCAGCCCGGTGGTGAAGCGAATCTTTAGCCTGCTCTGACCTCAGCTCTGGGCACGGATCCGCAACTGGTCACCTCGGCCAGCGTCCAAGCGGCCGGTTCTGCTGCTCCATGTACTGCTTCACGATGCTGAGCGCCGCCGACCGACCCGGCGAAGTACGAGCCGGTCCATAGGCGTTGCGCCTGCCAGTACGTATCATGATCCGCGTGCAGCTTCGGTACAGCTTCCGCTTGTACCCCAGTGCCGGTCAGCGCACGGCGTTGGCGAGGGCGTTCGGGTGTGCGCGGGTGGTCTACAACGACGCTCTCAGGGTCCGGGAGACCGCCCGCAGCCAGGGGCTGGCGTTTCCGAAGACCGGGGATCTGTCGAAGCAGCTCATCACTCAGGCGAAGGACACCCCGGAACGGTCCTGGCTCTGCGAGGTGTCGGCGGTCGTCCTGCAGCAGGCCCTGAGGGACCTGGATGCGGCGTACCGGAACTTCTTCGACGCGCTGAAGGGCAAGCGTCCGCGTATGGGCGCGCCCCGGTACAAGTCCCGCAAGGACACCCGGCAGGCCGTCCGGTTCACCGCGAACGCCCGCTGGTCGATCACGGCGAGTGGGAAGCTGCGTCTGCCGAAGATCGGCGATCTCAAGGTGACGTGGTCGCGGACGCTGCCCTCGACGCCGTCCACGGTGAGCGTGGTCAAGGACTCGGCGGGCCGGTACTTCGCGAGCTTCGTCGTCGAGACCGGCACATCAGAGGTGCTGCCAAAGGCGACGCCCGAACTGGGCATCGACCTGGGGCTCGGGCACTTCGCGGTCCTCTCGGACGGCCGGAAGGTCGACAGCCCACGCTTCCTGCGCCGGGCCGAGAAACGCCTGAAGAAGGCGCAGAGGGCCCTGTCCCGCAAGGAGAGAGGCAGCCAGAACAGGGACAAGGCCAGGATCCGCGTCGCACGGGCACACGCGCGGGTCGCGGACGCGCGCCGCGAGTTCCACCACCAGCTCTCCACCAAGCTGATCGTCGAGAACCAAGCGGTCGCCGTGGAGGACCTGGCGGTGAAAGGGCTCGCCCGCACACGTCTGGCCAAGTCCGTCCACGACGCCGGATGGTCGGCGTTCGTGACCATGCTGGAGTACAAGGCCGCCCGGTACGGGCGCACCTTCGTGAAGATCGGCCGGTTCGAGCCCACCTCGCAGGTGTGCTCGCGGTGCGGCGTCAAGGACGGCCCCAAGCCCCTTAACGTCCGAGAGTGGATCTGCGGTGCATGCGGGGCCGTCCTGGACCGGGACATCAACGCGGCGGTCAACGTCGCCACGGCGGCCGGACTGGCCGTGACAGCCCGTGGAGCGCAGGTAAGACGAGGACCCGTCCCCGCACAGCGCGGCGAAGCGGGAACCCACCCGGCCCCGCACCCGACAACGGTGCGGCAGACGGGAATCGCCCTCCTTTAGGTGGGCGAGGATGTCAAGAGCGCCTGCACCGACTCGCCGTACTCGTCTCGAATGCCCACGACACCGCGTGAGACGCCCGCGTGAGACGCGCTGTTCCAGGACACCGGGCGCGGCGGCCGGGACACTTCCCCGACGAAGCCGCCGGGACGTGCCCGGATCAAGACCGCGGAAGGCAGGGGGACGAGGCCGCGGGAGGCAGGGGGCCAGCGCCGCGGGAGCAGGGGGACAGGGCGGCGGGAGCAGGGGGACGGGGCGGCGCAGGGCAGGGGACGGGGCGGCGGGATTAGGCAGGACGGGGCCGCGGGAGGCAGGAAGGGGCAGGGCCGTGTGGGCCGAGAGGGGCGTTCGTCAGCCGCTCGGAGCCTGCGCGGCCGTCGTCACACCGCAGGCCGCCCCCGCGGCGCCGCGTACCGGGGTACCGGGTCGTATGGACCGGGGGCGGTGAGGGGGGCGGCCTGCGGTGTGACGTGTGGTCAGCGGCGCTCGTGGGGCTGGGGGTCAGCGACGGCGGGGGTGAGGGGGCCGTTGGCCACGACGATGGAGGTGAGCGGGTAGGACGGGCCGCCGGTAGCGCTCAGGGTGACGAGGGGGGTGTCGTCCTCCTGGCGCCGGCCCTGGTAGTGCCAGGTCTGACCATGGCGGTCGGTGTGGCCGAGGGCGAGGTCGTAGACGCGGCCCCCCAGGAGGAAGGGATCGGTGGCTTGCTGTGCCGCCTCCTGCAGAAGGCGGGGCACGGCGTCCGCGGTGAGGCGGACCTCCACCCCGTCGAGGCGTCCGGTGGCGGTCTGGACCCATCCGCTGCGGTGCGTCGGCGCGTTCAGGGGGGCACCGATCGCGGTCAGCCAGTACTCCCAGTCGCCCAGGGACACGGCGTGGATGTGGACGCTGACGCCTTCGTGATCCGCGGTGATCTGCGTGACCTCGAGCCGGGCGGCGTTCTCGGCCCGCAGCCTGGCCGCCGTCACCGCGGCCGGGGACTGCGCCTGTCCCGCGTCGGCCGTACGCGGCTCCCGGGCGCCGGGGCCCTGTCCGGGAACCGGCCCGCGCGCGGCCGCCTGCCCGGCGGGGACCGGTTGGAGCGCGGTGGCCTCCGGGGCGGGAGCCGGGACGGGCGTGCCGGCCCCGACGGGAACCGGTTGAAGCACGGAGGCCTCCGGGGCGGGAGCCGGGACGGGCGTGCCGGCCCCGGCAGGGGCCGGTTGGAGCGCGGAGGCCTCCGGGGCGGAAGCCGGGACGGGCGTGCCGGCCCCGACGGGAACCGGTTGAAGCGCGGAGGCCTCCGGGGCGGGAGCCGGGACGGGCGTGCCGGCCCCGACGGGAACCGGTTGAAGCGCGGAGGCCTGCCCGGCGAGGGTCGGTGTCCTCATGGCGGCCTGCCCGGCGAGGGTCGGTGTCCTCATGGCGGCCTGCCCGGCGGGGACCGGTTCGAGTGTGGTGAGCTGCCCGGCGGGGGACGGTTCGAGCGCAACAGCCTGTGGGGCGGCGGCCGGTGCGTCGTGTGGGTCGGGCGTGTTCGTGTTCGGGGGGCACGGCTCGGGTTCGTCGAGGATGCGCAGCGGGCGGGGCGTCAGGGGCAGGCCGGGTGTGTCCTTGCCGGCGCGGGGCGTTATGACCCTCTCCCACCGGGGCGGCGTGTCCGGTGCGGGGTGCGCGTCGGTCCGGGTGGCCTCGGCGGTGGTGGCGTGGGGGTCGCCGGGTTCCGCCCGCGGCGGATGGTGCGGCGGGAGGTTGTGTTGTCTGAGTCGTCTGAGGGTGTCGGCGCCGCCGGTCTCCACCAGGCGGCCCTGTGCGTTCAGATCGGCGATGAAGGCGTGGGCGAGTTCCCGCAGCCGCGCGGTGAGTTCCCGCTCGACGTCGCTGTCCTTGCCGTAGGCGTCGGTCATGCCACTGCTCCCGGGTAGGCCTTGCGGAGGGAGTCGAGCGCGCGCCACTGGAGTGTCTTGACGGCGCCGTCGGTGGTGCCCATGGTGCGGGCGGTCTCGCGGACGGACATCTCGCCCAGGAACCGCAGCCGGATGACGACCTGCTGACGGGGGGTGATCTCGGACAGGGCGTGGTGCAGGTCGTCGAGTGCGAGCGAGGACAGAACGGTTTCTTCAGGGTTGCTCGCCAGGGGGGCCCAGGCGTCTCCCACCTGGGTGATGTGGTCGACGAAGGTGAGGTGGCGTGTGGTGGCGGTCTTGAAGTGGTCGGCGACCACGTTGCGTGCGATGGTGCACAGCCAGGCACGGATCGACGTGCCGTTCCACGTGAAGGTGTCGATCTTGAGCCATGCCTTCATGAAGACGTCCGCGGTGAGGTCCTCGGCCAGGGCGGTATGCGATCTGACGCGCTGGGCGATGAGTGTGGCGATGATGCCGTGGTGCATGCGGTACAGCTCGGCGAACGCCTCGCGATCGCCTTGCTGGGCACGGGTGATGAGGGCCGGTTCCCCCGTGGCGCCGCCGTCGGGGGCAGCGGGGTGAGCCTGAGTGGTCAAGGATCGCTCCTGGTCGTATGGGAAGAGGTGAAGAGGTGGGGTGGGCGCCGGCGGGACGCACGGCGCGGTGTGCGTGAGGCCGCCCCCGCGGCCGCACGTCTTCGCCCGAGGTGGGGGCCGGGCCGGTTCTCAGTCGGCCGCACGCCGGTCCGGGCCCTGGTCCTGGTCCTGCCGCACGCGGTGCCGGTCCTGGGCGGGCACCCGCCGGCGCTGCGGACGCCTGCGCTGCATCGTCTGCGGGTCGTCGTAGACGAGCGCGTCGAGCCGGACGCTGTAGGTGTCGCGCAGCGTCCAGAGGGTGGCCAGGCTCGGCTGTATCGTTCCGGTCGCGAGCCGGTGGAACGTCGACCTGCTGATACCGGTGCGCTGCGCCATGTCGGCGACGCTTGCGTCACCGAGCTCCCCGGCCTTGAGCAGGAGCGTGGCCATGTGGAGGCGGAGCATGGTCAGAAGACCCCCTCAGCAACGTGCAGCCGTGCGGCTAACCCACACGCGCGCAACATATGCAAGTTGCCGGATATGAGTGACGCAAGGGTATTTTGATTCGCACAGGAATACGACATTCGGGATGTGGCCTGCAGGAATACGGATCTAGGTTTTGACCTGCAAAGGTGCACGCATGCAACCAGCATGTGGCGACATGCCTGCGCGCTACCCTCCGACCATGCGGAGTGCGAAGGATTCCCCCCACGAGAGCCGGGCCAAACGGCAGGCCCAGGCGCAGCGGGTCGGCGCGTATCTCACTCAGGCCGCGACGGCGGCCGGATATGACGTCCGCCGGCGCAAGGGCGGCCGGGCGCAGCTGGCGGCCGCGACCGGGCTGAGCCTGACCACGATCAGCCGGACGCTGGACGGCAAGACATTGCCGCTTTCCTCGCAATTGACGACGTGGGCGACCGTTCTCAATCTCGACCACGGAAGGGTTCTGATGGAGATCGGCCTCATTCCCGAGCAGCGGGGGCCTCATTCACCGCGGCGGGGTCCGGGCGCGGCGGCGCTCTCACCGGACGAGGCCATGACCGCTTGGCGGATCACCGATCCCATCATCCGCAGAACACTGAACGGGAGCATCGTCCACGCGATCGAACTGCAGGCGGAGATCGATGCGGCCGCACGGTCCGGGGCCGGGCGGGAGGGGGACAGGGGCGCTTGGCGCAGCCGCGGGTGACACCGCCGGCGCCGGGGCCCCTCGGAGGCGGATGCCCTGAAGAAGCGGGAACGAGGGCGCGGGAAGGGGGGTGCGGGAGGGAAAGGGTGCGGGGAGGGGTGCAGGCGGCGTCGCCGGATGCGCGGGCCGGGGAAATTCGAGCACATGCACGCCCGCCGGGTCCGTCCCCCTCGGCAATGCCTCTCCCGCTAAGCTCGGCGGAATCCTCCCGATATCGAGTGCCTCGTGCGGATCACGGTCACCGGGAGAGCGAGGAATCCTCCTGCCGTGCCGGCATCCCGCGGGCCGAAAAGGGCCACGCCGAGAGGGGTATCAGGTGCTTGTCGTACAGGGAGCCCCCATGACCGCTGTCGTGCGCGGCAGTAGCGGCGAGGCGGTGGTTCTGCTGTCCGGCGACTGGCTCGGGCAGGTGCCGGAGAAGACGTTCACCGACATGATCGAGGCTGCTTCCGCCGTGCTCAGCGCCGCGGAACTCAAGACCGTGCACAACGCCGTCGCCATGCTCGGCACGGGCCCGCCGGATTTCCGTGTCCAGGTCGACGGGGCGGAGTTGACGGTCTACCGGCTGACCGTCCGCTGAGAGCGGCCCTGCGGCCTTTCCTCCCGGAGTGACTTTTGCTCCGGGGGACGGCGTGCGCCGCGATGAGTTCCGCGGCGCCTTGCGCTCATGCGGTCCGACCCCCGGCCGTCGGGGAGGACGAGGAGGACCTGGCATGCGCAGCGTGGCCTGTCCGGTGAGCGTTTCGCTGGACGGCTGCACCGTCGGGCCGGACGGCGGCTTCACCCGGGCGGCGCCCGACGAGGAGGTCTCGCCGGTTGTGGATCGGGGAGATCCGCGAGGTCGGCGTCCACCCGCCCGGGCGCCGGCTGCGCGAGGCGCTGCCGTACTGGGAGAGGGCCGGCCAGGATCCCTCGCCGGAGGAGTCGCAGCTGGAGTGGACCGCGCCGTGGAAGCCGCTTGTGAAGGTGGTGTCCTCCCTCACGCCGCCGTCGGTGCGGGGCCCGCGCCCGCCTGGCCTCCGGCAGCGTGGCGGAGGAGATCGGGCGGTTGCGGGCCGAGCCGGGGCAGGGCGACATCGCGACCGGCCGCGCGACGCTCACCGCCGAGGCGGCCGCGCCTGATCTGATCGACGAATACCGGGTCGTCGTCCACCCGGTACGCGTCGGCGGCGGCATCCCGCTCTTCCCCCGCGAGGAGCGCCGGGTGGATCTCGCACGCGTCGAGACCCGCACCTTCACATCGGGAGTCGTCTGCCTGCGCTACCGCGTGACGCGGCAGGACCCGGCCGGGACCCTCACGGCACCCCAGCAGCCATAGGCCACGGCCGCGGCCGCGGGGGGTGTTGCCGTCTCCTCGGTGCGCTCGCATGAGGTGCAGGTCCTCGCCGCATGCGTCCAGCACCCGGCCGTGTCCGGCGTCCCGGGCCGCCGCCCCGAGACGAGGGTGAACAAGCGCACCGGACGCTGCCGGCGGCGTCCGGACGAGCGGCGAAGGGCTGGCCGTCCCGGTGACACCGGGCGGCGGCACGCATGCTGAACGCCGGGCGGCAGCAAACCTGTTGGGCTCCGGGCGGCGGCACGCCTGTTGGGCTCCGGGCGGGCGGGCATCTCCTGGCACGGGGGGCGGCGGCGCCGGCGGCCGCGGCCACCGCCTCGCTCTCCCGGCGCGTCCGGTGCCGCCCCTGCAGGGGCCGCGGGCGTATCCGGCCGGGAACCGCTCGCACCTGCGGGCCGCGGTGCCGCGCCGCGCGGCCGGCCCTGGTCCCACCGCACGGAGGAACAGCCGTGCGACTTTGAACGAATGTCGCATTTGGATCGTTTGCGCTTTTCCTTCGGCTTCAGCTACTGTCCAGGCCCTCCGGACGAATTGTTCGGAGACTTCGGACGGTTGGGCGGTTCTCCCCCGGATTCCGCCGTGCCCCGACCCCGCGGCCGGGTTTCCGCATGACCCGGCCGCGGCGGGAGGGACGTCGTCATCCGTCCGCCGATCCTCCCGGCGCGCCGCGCGGACAGCCTGCTGCTCGCTCACTGTCAGCCGGAACGCGCCGGCGGGTTCGAGGAACGAGGCCGCGGGGCGGCCCGACGGCATGCCGGGCCGCAGCGCTGCGGAACTCCTGCGATGCACAGATCACTTGAAGGATGAAAGGAACCCATTTCCATGAACATGGACCAGCTCGAGGCCGAGACCGCGGAACTGCTGCCCGGACGTGAGGCGCTCGGCAAGTTCTCGTTCAACTTCGCCAAGCTGACCACCGTCACGAAGAAGGTGGCGCACGTGGACGCGCACAACGAGTCCGCCGCGCTGAACCAGTGCTCGCCGTACGCGGTCGCCCAGTCCGAGGCGGCGCAGAGCATCAGCGTGCAGCAGTAGCCCGGGAGCCGGGCGGGGCCGGGACCGGCACACGGACCCGGCCCCGCCCGGCACTTCGCCGCACCCGCACCTTCGCAGACACCCAACCACGCTTTCGCTCATTACCCTGACGGCTCGTCAGGAGGCTGTTCTGACGGCCGTCAAGAGCCCGGTCGGCGCGCGCGGTTGGCTGGGGGGCCGCTCTCGCGCGTCGAGTGCGCACCCGCCACCTGCGGCCGTCCCCGATGCGGGCGCCGGCCTTCGCGGCCGGCCGCCGGGATGCGGACACCCCCTTCCAGCGCCCTTCGACCGCACACCGCGCACCTGTGGCGAACCGTCACGTCCGCTTCTGGAGAAGACCATGCCGGCGTCCGAAGACAACAGCGGCCTCACCACGCTGCCCGCCCACGCTCCCCACCCCGGGCACGCCCCCGGGCACGTCCCCGGGCACGTCCCCGGGCACGTCCCCGGGCATGTTTCCGGGCATGTTTCCGGGCAGGGGGCCGCCACCGGTGCGCCCGGCGGCCACCCGCACCCGGCACCTGCCGTGACGGCCGACACCCTCGCGCCCGTCCGGCAGGCGGCCGGCGCCCCGGCGCCTTTCACCCCCGCGCCCGTCCCGCAGCCGACCCGCGGTCTGCAGACCCTGGGCGAGTACAAGGGGTCGGGCTTCACCGAACGCCGGTACATCGTCCGCCGCGGCGACGGGCAGATGATCCAGCTGTCGCGGCTGCTGTACCTGGTCGTGGCGAGCGCCGACGGCGTCCGCGACGCCGAGGCGATCTCCCACCGGGTCAGCGGCCGCTACGGGGCCGAGGTCACCACCGAGAACATCGTCCACCTGGTGGAGCACAAACTCACCCCGCTCGGGATCACCCTCCCCCTGCACGGGCCGCCCGGCGAGGCGGCCGCGCCCCGCTCCGATCTGCTGCTGGCCCTGCGCGGCCACAAAGTGATCTTCCACGAGGGGCACGTGGCCCGCATCGCCGCCGCGTTCGCCTGGCTGCACCGGCCCCCGGTCGTGGCGGCGGCACTGGCCGGCGCGGTCGTCATGGACGTCTGGCTCTTCGCCGTCCACGGGGCGATGACGGCCGTGCTGCAGGTCCTCGAACAGCCCCTGTGGATGCTCATCATCTTCCTGCTGACCGTGGCCTCCCTGCTCTTCCACGAGTTCGGGCACGCATCGGCCTGCCGGTACAGCGGGGCGGTGCCGGGGAAGATCGGCTGCGGCATCTTCCTGATCTGGCCCTCCATGTACACCGACGTCACCGACGTGTACCGGATCGGGAAGGCCGGCCGTCTGCGCACCGGGCTGGGCGGCGTCTACTTCAACGTCGTCTTCATGCTCGCCCTGACCGCCGCCTACCTCCTGACCGGCCAGTCCTTCCTCCTCGCCGCGGTCTACCTCGCCCACTTCGAGGTCCTCGAACAACTCATGCCCGCCCTCAGGCTGGACGGCTACTACATCCTGGGCGACCTGGCCGGCGTCCCCGACCTGTACGGCAAGATCAAACCGATCCTGCTGAGCCTGCTGCCCGGACGCCACCGCGCCGCCGCGCAGGTCGCGGACCTCAAACGCTCCGCCCGCACCATCGTGACCGTGTGGGTCCTGACCATGGTCCCGCTGCTGCTCGCCGAAGCGGCCTACGCCCTGTGGAACCTGCCGCGCCTGCTCACCACCGCGGCCCGCGGCCTGCACGAGCAGACCGCACGGACCCTCACGGCGTTCGCCCAAGGACACCCGACGGCCGCACTGGCCGCGGCCGTCGGCACCCTCATGCTGCTGTGCCCGATGGCAGGAGGCGCCTACCTCACCGCCCGCCTCACCACCCGCCTGTGGCGCGCCGCCGCGAAAGCGAGCCAGGGCAGACCCGCGGTGCGTCTGGCGCTGGCCGCCGCCGCCGTCGCCGCCTGCGCCGTCCTCGCCACCGCCTGGCTCCAGGGCCTGACCCCCAAGCCACTGCCGCAGGCCGCCCCCGCCACCCCCGCCCTGCAACCCGGCGCCCCCGCCCCCCGCACCCCGCACCCCGCCTCCCCACCCCCCACCACGACACCCCCGGCCACCCCCCGCCTGCCCGGCACCGCACCCGGCAGCCGCCGCGCACCACACACCCGCACCACCGCCGCCGCCCGGCACACCCCCACCGCCACCGTCTCCACCCCGCCCCCGGCCGCCCCCGCCACACCCCAGCCCACCACCACCCCCACCCCCACCCCCACCCGTCCCGCGCCCACCACCACCGGCCCAAGCCCCACCCCCTCCCCCACCCCCTCCTCACCCTCACAACCCGGCCCCACCGGGCCCACGCCCTCACCGAGCGCGCCCTCCGAACCCGGCCAGTCCTGACACCACACCACCCCGGCCCCGACACACAGGGAGAAGACCATGCACCACCGCAAACCCCGCACCCCCACGCCCAGCCACCGGGCCGTCCGCCTCGGCGCCGCCGTCACCGCCGGCCTCGCCATCACCGCCACCGCCACCGCCGCCCGCGCCACCACCGGCCACCCGGGCATCACCCGCCACGTCGCCATCGCCGTCGACACCGCACTCAGCCACGCAGACAGGACCCACGTGAACCAGTCCGACACCACCTTCGCCATCCACGAGTACGGCCCCACCATCGCCGTCACCGCCAACAACCGGGCCACCGCCGTCTCGGCCGGCTGCACCCCCGACAACCCCTGCCGCTCCGTCGCGCTCTCCTACCAGATCGTCACCACAGCCGGCCACAACGCACGCCTGATCAACGCCACCAACATCAGCCGGTCCGTCAACGAACACTGCCCCGCCTGCCAGACCCTCTCCGCCGCCTACCAGTTCGTCATGGCCACCCCCCGGCAGTTCACCCTGAGCCGCCAGGCACGCAACGAACTGAACAACATCAACCGCCAGGTCGACACCCTCAAGACATCCCGCCTGCCCATCGACCAGATCACCCACCAGGCCGACGAACTCGCCCGCCAGATCAAAACCATCCTCGACCGCGAAGCAGCACACGCCCCCCGCACCAGCGGCACCACCGACCCCCTCGCCGACTTCACCCCCACCGTCACCATGCACCGCCACATCCGCTAACCCCCCACCCCCAACCCCCAGCCCCCAAGCCGAGCCCGAGCCCGAGCCCGAGCCCAGCCTCGGGCCCGCCCCCTGGTCCCGCCGCGGCACACGGTCCTGCCCCAGCCCCTGGTCCTGGCCCGCGGTCCTGCCCCGGTCCGCGGACCCAGCCCCCGTCCGCGGACCTGCCCCAGCCCCCGGCCCCAGCCCCGGCCCCCGGCCCCAGCCCCGGCCCCCGAGCCCGGCCCCGACCCCGGCCCCTGGTCCTGCCCCGGCCTCCGGTCCAGCCCCGGCTCCCGGTCCAGCCCCGGCTCCCGGTCCGGCCCCGGCTCCCGGTCCGGCCCCGGCTCCCGGTCCGGCCCCGGCTCCCGGTCCGGCCGTGGCTTCGGGTGCGGCCGCGGATTCGGGTGGGGGCAGCCCTTTACCCCCACGTGGCGTCAGGCGGCGCAGTCGGTGCCGTGAAGGACCACTGGAGCGTGGGACGCGTAGCCGACCTGGCCGGCGTGAGCGTCCGCACGCTGCACCACTACGACCAGATCGGACTCCTCCGCCCGTCGGCGCGGACCGCGACCGGAGACCGGGCCCACGCACCCGCCGACATCGAGCGACTACGACAGGCGCTGGCCCACCGGCGGCTGGGCTTCGGACTGCCAGAGGCCGCGGACCTGATGGACGACCCGTCCACCGACGCCGTCGCACACCTGCGCCGGCCGCGCAACCTGCTTGCTTAGAGGTCGTTTTATCCCGGTGTTTTATCCCGTGATGCGGGCTTGGTCCGGTGGTGTCGGGTCGCGCCAGGAGATGGTGTTCTCGCTGGTGAGGCGGCGGGCCATGAGGTCGGTCATGGCGAGGTGGATCATGGCTTCGGAGCGTTCGGGAAGGGTTTCGTAGTCACGGGCGAGCCTGCGGTGGAGCATGAGCCAGCCGTAGGTCCGCTCGACGGTCCAGCGTTTCGGGACTGGTGTGAAACCTCTGGTCCCGGGGGTGCGTTGGACGATTTCGAGGTCGATGCCGAGGGTGGCGGCGTGCTCCACGAAGTGTTTGCGGTAGCCGCCGTCGACCCAGACCTTGCGGATCCTGGGATGGGCTGATGCTGTTTGGTCGAGGAGTCTCTGGCCTGCGGCGGAGTCCTGGACGCCGGCCGCGGTGACCAGGACGGCCAGCAGGAGGCCGAGGGTGTCAGTAATGATGCTCCGCTTCCGCCCTACGATCTTCTTGCCCGCGTCGATGCCCTGACTCGAGGCGGGAACACTGGTGGACGTCTTGACGCTCTGCGCATCGATCACGCAGGCCGACGGTTCGGCGTCCCGGCCTTCCTTCTGCCGTAAGAGCCGCCTGAGTAAGCCGTTGAGCTGTGCGAACACGCCTTCCCGCTGCCACTTCGCGAAGTAACCGTAGACCGTGTTCCAGGGCGGAAAGTCGTGCGGGAGGTAGCGCCACTGCACGCCCGTGCGGTCCACGTAGAGAATCGCGTTCATGATCTCGCGCAGGTCATGCTCGGGTGGCCGGCCGAAGTCGAGGGCCCGGCCACGTCGCTCGAACCGCCAGGCAGCCAGGACCGGTTCAATCAGCTCCCACCGGGCATCGGTCAGGTCACTCGGATACGCACGCCGTTCCACCATGACCTGGGCATACTGCCGGCCGGGGGCGTGCGCCCAGGCGCGCATCATGCCGTGCCGAAGCACGGAACAGACCCGGGCGTCCTGGAATGAGACAGGCGCAAGCGAATTCTCACCCCATCCGTGACACCGCCAGCACCACCATGCCGGACCGCCACCACAGCCTCACCAGCAGCACATCGACAGATGGAACAAACCAACACAGAGCATCACATTCAAGAGGAAAACGACCTCTTAGACGCCGTTCCTTATGACTCTGGTGAGGGCTGCGCGGCCCGGGGAAAGCCCAACTGCTCCAGCAGCACGCTGAAGAGGTCCTCCGCAAAGGCGCCCCGCGAGCACAGTAGCTCTTCGATCCCGGACTGCTGCGCTGTGGCTGGGATGCCAGCCGCTGCAGCCCACACGAGGGCGCCTTCAGCGCTGGCTGGAACATCCACCTCGAGATCCGCGCGCTTGCGCCTCACAGCCTCGTTGAACCCGGGTGTACCCACCCACAGGCCCGCGTCGTCCAGGTCCTCTGGTTCCTCGCTGAGGAGTGCCGCAGCGTTATCCAGGTTGAGCCACGCCCGCCAACACTGCCCATTGGTTCCCAGCCCGACCACGAGGGCCATGTCGCTATCAAAAACGTCTGCGACGCAGGCCGGTGCACCGGTCCACCCGACCAGGGCGGACAGGTAGCCGTCCTCCCATAGCCCATGATCGAACTGGAGGGTTTGCCAACCACCCGGTCGCGGCCACCACGCACGCACGGTGTCCTTCAGCTCCTGGCTGATGCTGTCGAACACGGGTGCTTCCAGCAACGGACGCTTGCTACGGGCAAAGACCAGGTGACCCGAAAATCCCACGAACCCTCCTCCTCGCAGACGTTGCGCGCACCTTACGGGCTGCCACCGACAGAGCAGGCATGGGCCCACTCAGCTGCTGAGTCGGCGACAGCCGAAGAGGGCGGCAACCATGCCGACGAAAGCGAGGAAGCGCTCGGCCTTGCGCTCGTAGCGGCGGTACAGGCATCGGCATCCGGCAAGCCAGGACACGGTTCCCTCGACAACCCAGCGATGACAGCCCAGGCATCCCAAGGACTCGACGCCCTTTGCGAGCGATCCAGTGACGGATGCCCCTCTTGCGCAGCCATCGCCGCAAGTGATCCCAGCCGTATCCCTTGCCGCGGCACGGAGCCTGGCGGAACGCCGGCAACACGAACCGCGACGGGAACGGACGAGCGCGATCCCACGGACCAGCAGCTTCAGACCGAGACCGTCGTCCATGGTGGCGCCGGAGAAACCCAGCGACAAAGACAGTCCATTCCAGTCTGCGATCAGATGGATTTTCGCCACCAGGAGGCGAACGGAGAACGACAGGCGACAGGCACCACCGACGAGCGACAGGCGGCAGGCACCGCCGACGAGCGACAGGCGGCAGGCACCGCCGACGAGCGGCAGGCGGCAGGCACCACCGACGAGCAGAGAGCGGCAGGCGGTGGGCACCGTGCGGCGGGTGGTGGGCACGGCTCGCTCCTGGCCCAGCGGGCCGCGCGGGCCCGAGGAAGCGGACCGTCCCTCACAGACCCTGCAGGGCACCCGTGAACACCTCCGCCCCGGCCCACCCCCCGCCTCGGGAAGAAAGACCGGACAGCACCCCGCCGACACCCCCGCATCCCGGATGCCGACCGCGGTCCCGGAAGAACCTGCGGCGGAGAGGGCAGGATTCGAACCTGCGTGGGCCCCCAAAAAGGGCCCGACCATGAGGCGAGCTCGCTGGTCCCCGATCAACCACTCCGGGCACCTCTCCTCGTTCCCGGCCCACTTCCCCGCCGGTCACAGCAACAACACTGACAGCAGCCCCTGACCCCACCCTGACACCCCACTGACCCGACCCACGACCACCCCAACCACCCACCACAACGCCCCCACCAAACCGGCGACGAGGACCCGACCCTCCAGGACAGACACCAAAACGGCACCAGACACCACACCACACCCGCCAGACACCACACCACGCCCACACCCCCGGGACACCAGGACCACCCCGCCCGCCCGGACAGCCCTCAAAACACCCACCCCCCACCCGCGCCCACAGGCCAAGGCCGAGACCGGACCGAGGCCGAGACCGGGACCGGAACGAGGCCGGGGCCGGGACCGGGACGAGGCCGGGGCCGGGGCCGGACCGAGGCCGAGGCCGAGGCCGGGACCGGGGCCGGACCGAGGCCGAGGCCGGGACCGGAACGAGGCCGAGGCTGGGAAGCGGGACCGCGCTGTCGGGTCCCAGGGGGACCGGAACGAGGCCGGGGCGAGGCAGGGGCCGGGACGAGGCAGGGGCCGGGACGAGGCCGAGGCCGGGGCGAGGCCGGGACCGGGACGAGGCCGGGACGAGGCCGGGGCCGGGACGAGGCCGGG
>NZ_JBHTVE010000030.1:0-42879 GCF_042793175.1 Streptomyces sp. NPDC056580
AGCTTGCGGGGCCCTTGCTCCTTGCGGCTCTTCCGGATCTCGAAGTCCATCGCATCCCCTGAACTGGGGTGTTGCGACGACCACTAGAACGGAAGAAGGGAAGCGGGGCCTTCGGCGTGCTCAGCCCTTCCAGGCGCGGGTCACCCGGCCGTCCCGCACCTCGAAGTTGAGCCGGCCCACCCGGTACTCCATGGTGATGATCGCGCCCGGCGGCAGCGACCGTACCGCCGACCATCCGCGCTGCCGGGCGAGCCGCTCGGCGTCCGGCGCTTCGAGGCCGACGTACCCGTCCGGACTGTCCTGGGGCTCCGCTGGCGGAGTGGGAATCGGTGCCATGCGGCCACGCTAGGCCGCATCGGGCGGCGACGGAAGCCGCGGCGGCGGCCCGCTCCGGCCCCTCTCCTGTCACGCTTCTGTCACAGGTTCCGGGCGCCGCTCTTTCTTGAACTCCTTCACACGATCGGGGGTTTCCGACTCGTTCGCCGGGGTATTCGAACACAATTTCCGCGCGTCGGAGGACCCCGCCGAATTGGCCGGCGGAAACGCGCCGCGGCACCCGTCGGGCCGGGTCCGCGGCGCGTTTCCGCGCCGAATCCGCCGCGGCGCCGGGTGGGCCGACACCACAGGGAATTTCAGGGATTCGGCGGGTCACCGGCGTGCGTCCGCGCCGACCGGGCCAGGACGCCGTCGAGCCGGTCGCGGATCCTCCTGACCGACTCGGTCAGCTCGACGGGCTCCAGGATCTCGAACGGGAAGCCGGTCATCATGATGTGAATCACCATCACGTCCAGGCTTGGCGCGCCGCTGCGCAGGACGCAGGCGTCGGGGCCGTCGGCCTCCAGCGTCCCGGCGGACGGCGAGATCCGCTCGGCGGCCTCGTGCAGCGGTACCAGCAGCCGGACCGCGGACCGCTCGGCGTACGCGCGCGTGGAGACGCCTTCGGACACATACCCGGCCAGGTCGACGGCGGGCGGTTCGCGCGGGGTGAAGCGGGGGCCGTGCGGCGGCCTGGGGGTGATGCGGTCGACGCGGAAGGTACGCCAGTCCGACCGGTCCACGTCCCAGGCGACCAGGTACCAGCGGCGCTCGGTGCACACCAGCCGGTGCGGTTCCACGGTGCGCCGGCTCGCGGCGCCGTCGTGCGTGCGGTACTCGAAGCGCAGCCGCTCGGCGTCCCGGCACAGGTGGGCGATCTCGGTGAGCAGCGCCGGGTCGACCGGGGAGGCCGGCGGACCGCCGCGCAGCATCGGCACGGTGAAGGCGTTGAGCGCGCCCACCCGGCGGCGCAGCCGGCCTGGCAGCACCTGCTCCAGCTTGGCGAGGGCGCGCACGGAGGTCTCGCCGATGCCCTCGATGCCCTGCCCGGCGACGGTGCGCAGGCCGACGGCCACGGCGACGGCCTCGTCGTCGTCCAGCAGCAGCGGGGGCAGTTCGGCGCCCGCGCCGAGCTGGTAGCCGCCGCCGGTGCCGGGGCTGGCGTTGACCGGGTAGCCCAGCTCGCGCAGCCGGTCGACGTCCCGGCGGACCGTGCGCGGGGTGACGCCGAGCCGGTCGGCGAGTTCGGCGCCGGACCACTCGCGGTGGGACTGGAGCAGCGAGAGCAGGCGCAGCAGCCGTGCCGAGGTCTCCAACATGGGGCCGAGTCTGCCGGACGATGCGGACAGCCGCTGTCCTCGACGGGACAGCGGCTGCGCGTGCGCGGGCGGCTCAGAGTGCCAGGCGCCGGCCGGGCACGATCAGGTTCGGGTCGTCGCCGATGACGTTCCGGTTGGCGGCGTAGATCCGCTGCCAGGTGGTGCCGTGCCGGGCGGCGATGGCGCTCAGGGTGTCGCCCTCGCGGACGGTGTAGCCGCCGCGGGCCGCGTGGCCTTCGGTGCGGGCCGCCGTGCGCTCGGGTTTCGGCGCGGGCGCGGACTTCGTCGTCGCGCCGCTCGCGGTGCCGGCGGCCGGAGCGGCCGCGGGCGCGGTTCCGGAGGCGCCGGCCCGGCCCGAGCAGACCGGCCAGGCGCCCCAGCCCTGGGCCTGCTGGACCTTGGTGGCGACGGCGATCTGCGCGCCCCGGGAGGCCTGGTCGGCCGTCGGGGCGTAGGCGGCGCCGCCGTACGCGCGCCAGGTGCCGGCGGAGAACTGGAGCCCGCCGTAGTAGCCGTTGCCGGTGTTGATGTGCCAGTTGCCGCCGCTCTCGCACTGGGCGATGCGGTCCCACACCCCGTTGTCGGCCGCGGCCGCGTTGCCGGTGGCGGCCAGGAGGCCCAGCGGGGCCAGCAGCGCGGCTCCGGCCAGGGCGGCCGTCGCACGGCCCTTGCGGGCGCCTTCGGGACGGGCGGTGTTGCGGGTGGTATCGGCACACTCGGACATGTGATTCCCTCTCCACGAACCCGGGCTCCCCCGGGCGGAGCGCGCCTCCCCGCGCAGGACCGCGGTTCCTCGCGCCCGCCCCGTCCGCCGCGGCCGGTGCGGCGTTGGTGCTCTGCCTGGCCGGCCGGCGGACGTACCCGAGCGGTGCTCGTTGCACACGGCGGAGGAATGTAGAGAGAACGGGCGGACGGTTTCAACCAACTCGCCGTCCTTCCAGGCCAGTTCGCCGTTACCTCGGGTATCGGCGATTTTCGGCCAGCCCATTCATACGTTGATTTCACGATTTTTCGGCCACCCGCTCGGCCGATCTGTGACCCACTTCACCCGTTCAAGTTCCTTGACGCGGCGCGCACTTGACGGTGAGTGTCCGGTTCCGCACCGGCCGTGACCCTGCGCGGTGGATGGTTCGATTCCGTTGTCCCGGGGGCGTGACCCCCACCACAGGACGCCCGTTGTCTTCTTCATGAGCCCGGAACCCCGGGGCTCATCGGCCGGGAGCCACCCGGCCGACCCAGCACCGCATCCCGAGGGAGCCACCGTGCCGCGCATGCTCGACGTCAGTGACGCAGTACGCGCCGAGATCGGCGACGAAGAAGCCGACCGGCTGCTCGCCGGAGACAACGCCCCGGGCAGTTACGACTGCACCTCCTGCCGCACCCCGGGCGACTCCGAGCAGGAGCGCACCAGCACCGTTCTGTTCGTCGGCGACGAGACGGCCGTCCTCGCCTTCGCCCACGCCGGCTGCCTGCCCTCGCAGGTCGTCCAGGTCACCGAGGAGCAGTTGCAGGGCGCCGTCCGGTCCATCGGGGGCCGTCCGGCCGTGGACGGCGAGCCGCAGCGGTCCGTGCCGGAGCAGGCCGTGCTCGGTGTGACCAGCGGACTGGTCCTGATCGAGGGCGAGTTGCACCCCGCCCTCGTCGTCGAACCGACGGCGCCCATCGTGCGCCCCGGCTCCTACGGCTCCGGCGACGACTTCCTGCCGCTGCTCATCGAGCAGGGCTTCATGCCGGTGATGGAGCTGACGTCGGTCCCGCCGGTGCTGCACGGCTGGTCGGTGCTGCTGGCGATGGGCCAGCTGCACGCGGTGCTCCAGCCGGGCGTGGGCGGCGGTCAGCCGGTCGCCTGGTGGCAGGCGCACCAGCCGCTGCAGGTGACGGACAGCTGGCGGGCCGCCGCCAACAAGCACCAGCAGGTGCTGATGTTCGCGGCGCCGGTGGGCTCCATCGGCCGGCAGCCCCGGGAGGACCTGCTGCGCGACTCCCTCGACCGGGCCGCGGCGAGCGGCAAGCTGGTGGCGGCCGCGCTGCCGCTCGCCGGCACCTGAGAGGCGTTCCCGCGGGCCGGGAGCACGCCCGAGTCGTCCGACCGCATCCCTTCGGGGTTCCGGTCGTTTGGACATACGTGCACGCATATGACACCCCTCCTCCCCGCCGGCCCGCCTTCGCCTCCGTCCCGTCCGCCCGGTCGGGGGAGAGTCCGGTCGCCTCATCGGCCACGCCGATCTACGACTCGCTCTACGCGGAGTGGGTCAAGGCCTTCCGCACGCTGCCGGGTGACCGCAGTGGTGAGGAGGAGCTGGGGTTCACCGCCTTCGGCACCACCCCGCACAGCACCGGCTCGTACCGCATGACCTCCTACAGCGCCTACAGCGCGGGGGCGTACAGCGCACGGCAGAGCGGCGGCCAGCAGCAGCCGCAGTGGCAGCGGGTCGGCACGCTGGGCCGGCAGCAGGACACCGGGATGCACCACGTCCCGGCGGGGCTGCCGCCCGCCCCGCGGCGCGGCGCCTGAGGCATGACGAAGGGCGGCCCCCGTTCCCACGGGAGGGCCGCCCTTCGTCATGCCGCGAGGGGGCAGGTCACTTCTTCTTGCCGCGCTTCTCGCGCACCCGCACGGAGATGTGCAGCGGAGTGCCCTCGAAGCCGAACTCCTCGCGCAGCCTGCGCTCGATGAAGCGCCGGTAGCCCGCCTCGATGAAGCCCGAGGCGAACAGGACGAACCGCGGCGGCTTGGTGCCGGCCTGGGTGCCGAACAGGATGCGCGGCTGCTTGCCGCCCCGCACCGGGTGCGGGTGGGCCGAGACCAGCTCGCCGAGGAAGGCGTTCAGCCGGCCGGTGGGCACCCGGGTCTCCCAGCCGGCGAGGGCGGTCTCGATCGCCGGGACGAGCTTCTCCATGTGCCGGCCGGTACGGGCCGAGACGTTGACCCGGGGCGCCCAGGCGACCTGGCCCAGCTCGGTCTCGATCTCCCGCTCCAGGTAGTAGCGGCGCTCCTCGTCCAGGGTGTCCCACTTGTTGAAGGCCAGGACGACCGCGCGGCCCGCCTCCACCGCCATGGTGACGATGCGCTGGTCCTGGACCGAGATGTTCTCCGAGGCGTCGATCAGGATGACGGCCACCTCCGCCTTCTCGACGGCGGCCGCGGTGCGCAGCGAGGCGTAGTAGTCGGCGCCCTGCTGGAGGTGGACACGCTTGCGGATGCCCGCGGTGTCGACGAACTTCCAGGTCACCCCGCCCAGCTCGATGAGCTCGTCGACCGGGTCGCGGGTGGTGCCGGCCAGCTCGTTGACGACGACGCGCTCCTCGCCCGCCACCTTGTTCAGCAGGGAGGACTTGCCGACGTTCGGGCGGCCGATGAGGGCGATGCGGCGCGGGCCGCCGACCACGGCGCCGAAGGTCTGCTCGGGCGCCTCGGGCAGTGCCTCGAGGACGGCGTCCAGCATGTCGCCGGTGCCGCGCCCGTGCAGGGCCGAGACGGGGTGCGGCTCACCGAGGCCCAGGGACCAGAGGTAGGTGGCGTCGGCCTCGCCGCTCGGGCCGTCGACCTTGTTGGCGGCCAGCACGACGGGCTTGCCGGCCTTGCGCAGCAGCCGTACGACCGCCTCGTCGGTGTCGGTGGCGCCGACCTTGGCGTCCACGACGAAGACGACCGCGTCGGCGGCCTCGATCGCGTACTCGGCCTGCGCGGCCACGGAGGCGTCGATGCCGAGGACGTCCTGCTCCCAGCCGCCGGTGTCGACGACCTTGAAGCGGCGCCCCGCCCACTCGGCCTCGTAGGTCACGCGGTCGCGGGTGACGCCGGGCTTGTCCTCGACCACGGCCTCACGGCGGCCGATGATCCGGTTCACCAGGGTCGACTTGCCGACATTGGGACGGCCGACGACGGCGAGCACGGGCAGCGGGCCGTGGCCCGCCGCCTCGATGGCGCCCTCGACGTCCTCGATGTCGAAGCCCTCTTCCGCGGCGAGCTCCATGAACTCCGCGTACTCGGCGTCGCCGAGAGCCCCGTGGTCGTACTCGTGCTCAGCCGAGTCGCCGGGCTGGGTCTGGTCGTTCATGAAGTCCGTACCTCGTCGTTCATCGTGGTGATCGGTGGAGCGGCCCTGGTGGGCTGATCCACTACTCAAGTGTCGCTCAGCGCCCGGTGAGGCGCCTTGCGTTTTCCAGGTGGCTGGTGAGCTGCTTCTGGATGCGCTCGGTGGCCTCGTCCAGCGCCCTGCGCGTACGCCGCCCGGACCCGTCGCCCGCGTCGAACGGGTCGCCGAAGACGACGTCGACGCGGGAGCGCAGCGGTGGCAGTTGCTTTATCAACCTGCCGGGCCGCCCGGAACTTCCCAGGACGGCCACGGGCACGATCGGCGCACCGCTGCGCACGGCGAAGTAGGCCAGCCCGGCCCGCAGCGAGGCGAAGTCGCCCTCGCCCCGGGTGCCCTCCGGGAAGATGCCCAGCACTCCCCCGGCCTCCAGCACGCCGAGGGCCCGGGTGATGGCGGCGCGGTCGGCGGCGGTGCGGTCCACCTTGAGCTGGCCGATGCCGGTCAGGAAGGGGTTCAGCGGGCCGACGAACGCCTCCTTCTTGATCAGGAAGTGCGTCGGCCGGGGCGAGACGCCCATGACCATCGGGCCGTCGATGTTGTGCGAGTGGTTCACGGCGAGGATCGCCGGGCCGCTCGCGGGCAGCTTCCAGGCGCCGAGCACACGCGGCCGCCACAGCCCGTGCATCAGGCCGACGCCGATGCGCCGCCCGACCTCGGCGCCCCGCTCCGACGGAAGGCTCACTTCCCGGCCCGCTTCTCCTCGACCAGGGTGACGACGCACTCGATGACCTGGGTGAGGGTGAGCTCGGTGGTGTCCACCTCGACAGCGTCGGCCGCCTTGGCGAGCGGGGAGGTCTTGCGGCTGGAGTCGGCCGCGTCCCGCTTGATCAGGGCCTCGCGGGTGGCGTGGACGTCGGCGCCCTTCAGCTCGCCGCTGCGGCGGGCCGCGCGGGCCTCAGGGGAGGCGGTGAGGAAGATCTTCAGGTCCGCGTCCGGCAGCACGGTGGTGCCGATGTCCCGGCCCTCGACCACGATGCCGTGCTCGGCGCCGGCCGCCAGCGAGCGCTGCAGCTCGGTGATCCGGGTGCGCACCTCGGGCACCGCGCTGACCGCGCTGACCTTGGAGGTGACCTCCTGCGTGCGGATCGGGGCGGCGACGTCGACGCCGTCGACCGTGATGGCCGGGGCGGACGGGTCGGTGCCGGAGACGATCTCCGGCTTGCCCGCGACGGCGGCGATGGCGGTCGGGTCCTCCAGGTCGATGCCGTTGGTCACCATCCACCAGGTGATGGCCCGGTACTGGGCGCCGGTGTCGAGGTAGCTCAGGCCGAGCTTGGCGGCCACGGCCTTCGACGTGCTCGACTTGCCCGTGCCGGAGGGGCCGTCGATCGCGACGACGACGGGCTTGGCGGTCGGGGCGCCGTTTTCCACGGGTGACACCTTCCTGGTGCGGTGCGGGGGCGGGGGGCCGGAGCGCGAGGGCGCCCCGCACAAGGTTACTGGGTTCGGGTGACCCCGGCGGACGCCCGCCCGCCTACTGCCGCAGCGCCCAGCCCCGCTCCCGCAGCGCCTCCTTCAGCATCGGCGCAGCGTTGGGCTCGACCATGAGCTGGACGAGACCGGCCTGCTGCCCCGTCGCGTGCTCGATCCGGACGTCCTCGACGTTGACCCCGGCCCGGCCCGCGTCCGCGAAGATGCGGGCGAGCTGGCCGGGCTGGTCGTCGATGAGGACGACGACGGTCTCGTACCGGCGCGGCGCGCTGCCGTGCTTGCCGGGTACCCGCACCTGGCCCGCGTTGCCGCGGCGCAGCACATCCTCGATGCCCGTGCCGCCCTCGCGGCGCTTCTCCTCGTCGGAGGACTGCAGGGCGCGCAGGGCGCGGACGGTCTCCTCCAGGTCGGCGGAGACGTCGGCGAGCAGGTCGGCGACCGGGCCGGGGTTGGCGGAGAGGATGTCGATCCACATCCCGGGGTCGGACGCGGCGATCCGGGTGACGTCCCGGATGCCCTGCCCGCACAGCCGCACGGCCGCCTCCTCGGCGTGCTGCAGGCGGGCCGCGACCAGGCTGGAGACCAGGTGGGGCATGTGGGAGACGAGGGCGACGGCCCGGTCGTGGGCGTCGGCGTCCATCACGACCGGCACCGCCCGGCAGTGCGAGACCAGCTCCAGCGCGAGGTTGAGGACCTCGGTGTCGGTGTCGCGGGTCGGGGTGAGCACCCAGGGGCGGCCCTCGAAGAGGTCCGCGGTGGCCGCCAGCGGGCCCGACTTCTCCCGGCCCGACATGGGGTGGGTGCCGATGTAGGCGGACAGGTCGAGGCCCCGCCCCTCCAGCTCGCGGCGCGGGCCGCCCTTGACGCTGGCCACGTCGACGTAGCCGCGGGCGGCGCCGCGGGTCATGGCGTCCGCGAGGACGCCGGCCACGTGTGCGGGCGGTGCGGCCACGACGGCGAGGTCCACCGGGCCGTCCGGGGCCTGGTCGGTGCCCGCGCCCAGCGCGGCCGCCGTGCGGGCCTGCTCGGGGTCGTGGTCGGCGAGGTGGACGACGACGCCCCGCTGGGTCAGGGCGAGCGCGGCGGAGGTGCCGATGAGCCCGGTGCCGATGACGAGTGCGGTTCTCACTGGGCGATGTCCTTGCGCAGGGCGGCGGCGGCGCCGAGGTAGACGTGGGCGATCCGGGCGCGGGGCAGGTCCGACTCTATGTGCGCGAGCACGCGGACGACCCGTGGCATGGCGCCCTCGACGTCCAGTTCCTGCGCGCAGATCAGGGGGACGTCGACGATCCCGAGCTTGCGGGCGGCGGCGGCCGGGAAGTCGCTGTGCAGGTCGGGGGTGGCCGTGAACCAGATGCTGATCAGGTCGTCAGCGGTGAGCCGGTTGCGCTCGAGGACCTCGGTGAGCAGCGCTCCGACCTGCTCGTCCATGTGACCGGCCTCGTCCCGCTCCAGTTGGACGGCCCCCCGGACCGCTCGTACCGCCACGGCGCTGCTCCTCGCTGACGTGCGTTTTCGTTGCTGGCCCTCCAGCCTAGTCAGGGCCGGGCCGCCGGGCGCGCGGCGCCCGCCCGCTGAGACGCGGGGCCGACCCGGTGACGGGCGTGTCCGCCCTCCCGCCTCCTCCCTCGACGGGGGCGGCTTTGGTGCGAAGATGTCGAAAATGTTGCTTTTCCTCCATCCGATGTGCGGAGTGACGACATGACCTACAGCACGACGCGGCGCACGGTTCTCGCGACGGGCGCGGCGGCGCTCGCCACCGGCTGCGGGGGCGGCGGCGGTTCGGCGGGATCCTCCCCGTCGCCCAGCGGCCGGGCGCTGGCGAGCACGAGCGACATCCCGGAGGGCGGCGGCAGAATCTTCGCGGAGCAGAAGGTCGTGGTCACCCAGCCGTCGAAGGGCGACTTCAAGGCCTTCTCGGCGATCTGCACACACGAGGGCTGCACGGTGAGCAAGGTGGCCGACGGCACCATCGACTGCCCCTGCCACGGCAGCAGGTTCGGCATCACCGACGGCTCGGTGGTGCACGGCCCGGCGACCCGGCCGCTGCCCGCCGAGACCATCAAGGTGGAGGGAAATTCGATCCGCCTGGCGTGAGCGGCCCGCGTACGCTCCGGGAATGCAGCCCGAGGACCTGGTACGCGACCACACGATCTACGCCTGCGTCATGGGTTCGCGGGCCTTCGGTCTGGCCACCGAGGCCAGCGACACCGACCGGCGGGGTGTCTTCCTCGCTCCCACTCCCCTGTACTGGCACTTCGACAAGCCGCCGGCGCACGTGGAGGGGCCGGGCGAGGAACGCTTCTCCTGGGAGCTGGAGCGGTTCTGCGAGCTGGCGCTGCGCGGCAACCCCAACATCCTGGAGTGCCTGCACTCCCCGCTGGTGGAACACGTGGACGACACCGGCCGCGAACTGCTCGCCCTGCGCGGCGCCTTCCTGTCCCGGCGGGTGTACGACACCTTCACCGGCTACGCCCTGGGCCAGCGCAGGAAGCTCGACGCCGGCATCCGCACGACGGGCGCCCCGCGCTGGAAGCACGCCATGCACCTGCTGCGTCTGCTGACGAGCGCCCGGGACCTGCTGCGCACCGGGGAGCTGCGGATCGGCGCCGGGGACGAGCGGGAGCCGCTGCTGGCGGTGAAGCGGGGCGAGGTCCCCTGGCCTGAGGTCGAGGCGCGCATGGCCCGGCTGGCGGCGGAGACCGAGCGGGCCCTGCGCGGCACCCCGCTGCCGCCGGAGCCGGACCACGCGCGCGTGGCCGGCTTCCTGTTCCGGGCGCGCCGCGCCTCAGCCCGCCAGGCGGACGCGTACGACGAAGTCGTGCAGGGCGTCGTGCGCGCTGGGCGCGTCGGGCAGGGCTGAGGCGGCCTGCGCCTCGTCGAGCACCGCGTGCAGCCGCTCCACGTCGGCCTCCACGCGCGCGTGGTCGACGTCGGCGGTGCCGTGCTCGCGCTCGGCCTTGGCCGCGATCAGCTCGGGCAGGTAGGCGGGCGCGTCGACCTGCTCCAGCAGGGTGGGCAGGTGGGCCTGCACCTCGCCGCTGCGCATCAGGTGGATGCCGGTGAGCAGTACGCGGAACGTGTAGAGCAGCGGCTTGAGTTCGCCGGTCTTGTCGAACAGCCGCCACTGGGTCACCGCGAACCCGCGGTAGTGGTGGGCGTGGTGGCCGGTGAGGACGCCCGGCGCGAGCGCGGCCAGTTCCCGGTGCGCCTCGGAGGTGTGCGCCACCAGGGGCGACAGGAGCTGCTCCAGCACATAGCCGTTGCGCCGGAGCATCAGCCGGGCGAACTTGCGCACGTCGTGGGTGACGAGGTCCATCTCGACACCGAACCGCACCCACGTCCGCGACCGCGTCTCCTCCGGCTCGCGCAGCCCGACCAGGTCCGCCGCGGGCAGCAGGTGGGCGCCGCGCAGGTCCAGGTCGGAGTCCTGGGAGGGGAACCCGTACAGGTGGGCTCCGGAGACGGTCGTGAACAGCAGGGGGTGGGGCTGTTCGGCGATCACGGGCGTCAGGTCCATGTCGAGGTCGTCGATCATGGGCCTAAGCGTCCCAGAGCGCTCCCAGTGCCGACAGATCGCCCCGGTACTCGATCCGGCCGGCCCAGTCGGCGGGCCAGGCTTCCGCGCCCAGCCAGGCGCCCGCGAAGGCCCCGGTGAGGCAGGCGATCGAGTCCGAGTCGCCCGAGGAGCAGGCGGCCCTGCGCAGCGCGGTGACGGGCCGGTCCGGGAAGAGCAGGAAGCACAGCAGCCCGGTGGCGAGGGCCTCCTCGGCGATCCAGCCCTCACCGGTGGCCAGGCAGGGGTCGGTCTCCGGGGAGGCGGTGCGCACCGCCTCCTGGAGCCGCCCGAGCACGTCCAGGCACTCGTCCCAGCCGCGCGCGATGAACTGTTCGGGGGTGCGGTCCTCGGAGCGGGTCCACAGGTCGCCGAGCCAGGTGTGGTGGTAGCGGGTGCGGTTGTCGTAGGCGTAGCTGCGGAGCCGTCCGACGAGTCCGGCCGGGTCGGTGCCGCGGGCGAGCAGGTGCACGGCGTGGGCGGTCAGGTCGGAGGCGGCCAGGGCGGTGGGGTGTCCGTGGGTGAGCGCGGACTGCAACTGGGCAGCGCCGGCGCGCTGTTCGCCGGTCAGGCCGGGGACGAGTCCGACGGGGGCGACGCGCATGTTGGCGCCGCAGCCCTTGGAGCCGGCCTGGCTGGCGTCCTGCCAGGCGCGGCCCTCCTCCTTCAGCAGGCCGCAGGCGGTCAGGCAGGTGTTGCCCGGGGCGCGGTCGTTGTCCGGCGACTGGTACCAGGCCACGAACTCCTCGCGCAGCGTCCGCTCCAGCCGCCGCGGCGCCGGCTCCCCGTGTTCCAGGGCCGCCTGGAGCCCGCGGCCGACGGCGAGGGTCATCTGGGTGTCGTCGGAGACGCGGGCGCGCCGTGACAGCTCCATCTCCCGCCAGGGCCCGAACACCGAGAGGATGAGCGGCACGGTCTTGAACTCGGTCGGGAAGCCGAGGGCGTCCCCGAGGGCGAGGCCCACGAGGGAGCCGGTGGCGGCGCGTTTTCCCGGTCGGGTGGTGGTCATGCGGGGCTTCCTTCCCGGGACGGCCGGAGCAGGGGCGGGTGCAGGACGGTGGCGGGGCCGGCGCGGTAGAGAGCGGCGGGCTTGCCGCGGCCCCCGGTGAGCCGGGCGGCGCCGGGGACGGGTTGGACGAAGCCGGGGGTGGCGAGCACCTTGCGGCGGAAGTTGGGCCGGTCGAGGGCGGTGCCCCACACCGTCTCGTAGACTTGCTGCAGCTCACCGAGGGTGAACTCGGGCGGGCAGAAGGCGGTGGCGGCGCGGGTGTTCTCCAGCCGGTCGCCGACGCGTTCGTGGGCGTCGGCGAGGATGCGGTCGTGGTCGAAGGCGAGCGGCCCCACCGAGCGGTACGGCAGCCAGCGGGCCTGGGCCGCGTCGCCGCCGCCGCGGGGTTCGGGAGGTTCGGGCAGCAGCGCGGTGAACGCCACGGAGACGACCCGCATCCGGGGGTCGCGGTCCGGCTCGCTGTAGGTGCGCAGCTGTTCCAGGTCCAGCCCGGAGACGTCCACCAGGCCGGTCTCCTCGGCGAGTTCGCGCCGGGCCGCCGTCTCCGCCGACTCGTCCGGCAGCAGGAAGCCGCCGGGCAGCGCCCAGTGACCTGCGTACGGCTCCTGCCCGCGCTGGACCAGCAGCACGTGCAGGGCGCCCTCGCGGACGGTCAGGACGGCGAGGTCGACGGTGACGGCGAAAGGCTCGTAGGCGTGCTTGTCGTAGCCCTGCAGCACGGACACCCCCTTTTATAGTCACTGCGACTATAAAAGGGGGTGTCCGGGAGCACAACCTCTTTAGAGGTCGACCTCCTTCATCAGCATGCCGACCTCGGTGTTGGACAGGCGGCGCAGCCAGCCCGACTTCTGGTCGCCCAGGGTGATCGGACCGAAGGAGGTGCGCACCAGCTTCTCGACCGGGAAGCCGGCCTCGGCGAGCATGCGGCGCACGATGTGCTTGCGGCCCTCGTGCAGGGTCACCTCGACCAGGTAGTTCTTGCCGGTCTGCTCGACCACCCGGAAGTGGTCCGCGCGCGCGTAGCCGTCCTCGAGCTGGATGCCGTCCTTCAGGCGCTTGCCCAGGTCGCGCGGGATGGGCCCGACGATGGCGGCGAGGTACGTCTTCTTCACGCCGTACTTCGGGTGGGTCAGCCGGTGCGCCAGCTCGCCGTGGTTGGTGAGCAGGATGACGCCCTCGGTCTCGGTGTCGAGCCGGCCGACGTGGAAGAGCCGGGTCTCGCGGTTGGTGACGTAGTCACCGAGGCACTGGCGGCCCTCCGGGTCCTCCATGGTGGACACGACACCGGCGGGCTTGTTCAGCGAGAAGAACTGGTAGGACTGCGTGGCGACGGTGAGGCCGTCGACCTTGACCTCGTCCTTCTCGGGGTCCACCCGGCGGCCCTGCTCCAGCACGATCTCGCCGTTGATCTCGACCCGGGCCTGCTCGATCAGCTCCTCGCAGGCGCGGCGGGAGCCGTAGCCCGCGCGCGCGAGCACCTTCTGCAGCCGCTCGCCCTCCTGCTCGGCGCCGGGGAAGGTCTTGGGCAGCTTGACGTCCTTCTCGCCCGCGTACCGCTCCCGGTTGCGCTCCTCGACCCGCGTCTCGTACTCGCGCGACCGCGCGGGGGCGCTACGGCCGCCCTGCTGGGGCCTCTTCGGGCCGCCCTTGGCGCCGCCACGGGCGGCACCGCCGCGCCCGGACTTGGGGCCGTCCTGGGAGGCGCCGGGGCCCACGTCGTAGCGGCGCTCCTCGGGGCGGGGCTTGCGGGGACGGTCCTGCCCCTGCTTCTGGTCCCTGTCGTTGCCGGCACCGCGGTAGTTACCGCGCCCGCCGCTCTTGCCGCTGCCGCTGCTTCGCATCAAGGTTTCCGTCTTAGTCGTCTGCGTCCTGACCGCCGGGCGCGTCGGGCGCGTCCGGGTCGAACGACGGGACTCCCTCCTGGGTCTCGGCCTCGATCGCCTCCGCCTCCGGGAGGAAGGGCGCGAGCTCCGGAAGCTCGTCCAGGCCGCGCAGGCCCATCCGCTCCAGGAAGTAGTTCGTCGTCCTGTACAGGATCGCACCTGTTTCGGGTTCCGTGCCCGCCTCCTCGACCAGACCGCGCTGCAGGAGGGTGCGCATCACGCCGTCGCAGTTCACTCCGCGTACCGCGGAGACGCGGCTGCGGCTGACCGGCTGGCGGTAGGCGACGACCGCGAGGGTCTCAAGCGCGGCCTGGGTGAGGCGGGCCGTCTGGCCGTCCAGGACCAGACGCTCGACGGCGGGGGCGTACTCGGCGCGGGTGTAGAAGCGCCAGCCGCCGGCGACGAACCGCAGCTCGAAGCCGCGGCCCTGCACGGTGTAGTCGTCGGCCAGCTCGCGCAGCGCGTCCGCGATCCGCCGCCTGGGCCGCTCGAGGATGCGTGCCAGGTGCTCCTCGGTCGCGGGTTCGTCCACGACCATCAGGACCGCTTCGAGGGCGGGCTTGAGGTCGAGCCCGGCGACCGTGCCCGGTCCGGCGGGCACGCCGCCGGTCGCTCCGGCGGTTCCGGCGGGCAGGCCGGTGACCGCGGCGGATGCCTCTGGGCGGTCCGCGGGCGCCTCTGGCCGGTCCGCGGGCGCTCCGGTGGTCTCGCTCACGCCTTCTTCTCCTCCTTGGGCTCCTCGGGCGGCCGGTCGAACTCGTCGGTGACCATCGGCGCCGCGTCCCCGTCCCCGCCGGTCCAGCGCACCAGCAGCTCCCCCAGTGCGGCCTCCTGCTCCAGGGCGACGGCCTTCTCCCGGTACAGCTCCAGCAGCGCCAGGAAGCGGGCCACGACGGTCAGGGTGTCGTCGGTGTCCTCGACCAGCGCCCGGAAGCTGGCCTCGCCCAGTTCCCTGAGCCGCGCCACCACGATCCCCGCCTGCTCCTGCACGCTGACCAGCGGGGCGTGGATGTGGTCGACGTAGACCTGCGGCTTGGCCTTCGGCTGCATCGCCTTGACGGCGAGCCTGGCGAACCCTTCGGGTCCGATGCTGATGACGACCTCGGGCAGCAGCTCGGCGTACTGGGGTTCCAGGCCGACGGTACGGGGGTGGCGGCGGGCCTCCTCGTCCAGGCGCCCGTTGAAGATGTCGGCGATCTGTTTGTACGCGCGGTACTGCAGCAGCCGTGCGAACAGCAGGTCCCGGGCCTCCAGCAGCGCGAGGTCTGCCTCGTCCTCGACCTCGGCGGCGGGCAGCAGCCGCGCCGCCTTGAGGTCGAGCAGCGTGGCGGCGACGACCAGGAACTCCGTGGTCTGGTCGAGGTCCCAGTCGGGGCCCATGGCCCGGATGTGCGCCATGAACTCGTCGGTGACCTTGGACAGCGCGACCTCGGTGACGTCCAGCTTGTGCCTGGAGATGAGCTGGAGCAGCAGGTCGAACGGCCCCTCGAAGTTGGCGAGCCGCACCTTGAAGACACCGCCGGCGGCGGCCTCGGAGCCATCACCGGCCGCGGCATCGGCACCGGCACCGCCCTCAGCCGACGACCCGGCCCCGGCGAACGACTCCGGCGCGTCTGCTGTGACAGTCCCGGTCCCGGCCGGCGCCTCGACAGCGGCTCCCGCCGACGACACGGCCCCAGTGCCCGGCCCGATCCCGGCAGGCGGTTCCAGCACGCCTCCCGCTGCCGCCGCTGCCCCTGCCGCCGCCTCGGCACCGGTCTGCCCGGGCGGTTCGGGTGCGGGCTCGGTCGTCGGTTCCCGGGCGGGCGGCGAGGCTTCGCTGGGAGTCGCCGGCCCGGGTTCGGTGCTCGTGGGCGGCTGGGCTTCGTCCCGGGCGGCCGCCCATGGGCCGTGCTCGGTGCCGGGCGCCCGCGGCTCGGGCGGGGCGGCCCCCTCCGCGGCCGGCGGGCCCGGCTCGGTCCGCGCCCGGGTGGCGGGAGCCGTTCGCGGGGGCGCGGTGTGCGGCGCTGCGGGGGCCTCGGGGGGCTGTGGGCGGGAGGTGCCGGGTCCACGGCCCAGCGCACGCCTGCGGCCGGCACCGGGGCCGGAGGCGGGGGCGTCGTTCGGGGTCATGGCCGTCGCAGGCTATCGTCTGGCGCCCGCGTGGCCGACTACCGACCCCGCAGCCGCCGTACCAGGATGCTCGCGTCCCCGCGGGACTCCAGGTCGGCCAGGACCACCGCGACCGCCTCGCGGACGATGCGGCCGCGGTCCACGGCGAGGCCGTGCTCGCCCCTGAGGACCAGCCTCGCGTGTTCGAGGTCCATCAGTTCCTCGGCGGACACGTACACCGTGATCTTCTCGTCGTGCCGCTCCCGCCCGCTGGGCCGCCGGTTCGCCGCCCGGCCGCGCTTGCGCGGCTGGGCGGCCGCGGCAGCCGCGGCGGCGGCCGAACCCTCCGGCGGCGGCTGGCGCCGGGAGGGCCGGGTGCGGGACTCGCCGGCCTCGGCCGGGTCCGCGTCGGCCGCGACGTGCTCCGCGCCCTCCCCGTCACCACCCTGTACTGGCACCGACGGCGGGGCGTCCTCCGCGGCCGCCTCGTCGCTCTCCCCCGCGGGAGCCGGCACCCGGGCCTCGCCGTTGGCCCCGCGCCGGGGCGTGGACGGCTGGAGTGCCATCCCCCCTGTCGTTCGGAACAGTTCGTCGGCCCCGGGCAGACTCACTCGGCGTGACACCGGGCGAGCACCTCCCTGGCGAGCTGGCGGTAGGCGGCGGCGCCGACGGAGTTGGAGGCGTACGTGGTGATCGGCTCACCGGCGACCGTGGTCTCCGGGAAGCGGACCGTGCGGCCGATGACCGTGTGGTACACGTGGTCGTCGAACGCCTCGACCACGCGCGCCAGCACCTCACGGCTGTGCACGGTGCGCGAGTCGTACATCGTGGCGAGGATGCCGTCGAGCTCCAGGTCGGGGTTGAGCCGCTCCTGGACCTTCTCGATGGTCTCGGTCAGCAGGGCCACACCGCGCAGCGCGAAGAACTCGCACTCCAGCGGAACGATCACCTTGTGGGCGGCCGTCAGCGCGTTGACCGTGAGCAGGCCGAGCGAGGGCTGGCAGTCGATCACGATGTAGTCGTAGTCGTCCATCAGCGGCTTGAGCGCCCGCTGCAGGGTCGACTCGCGCGCGACCTCCGAGACCAGCTGCACCTCGGCGGCGGACAGGTCGATGTTGGAGGGCAGCAGGTCCATGTTGGGGACCGCCGTCTTCAGCAGGACCTCGTCCGCCGACATGCCCCGCTCCATGAGCAGGTTGTAGACGGTGAGGTCGAGCTCCATGGGGTTGACGCCGAGACCCACCGACAGCGCGCCCTGCGGGTCGAAGTCCACGAGCAGCACGCGCCGGCCGTACTCCGCGAGCGCGGCGCCCAGGTTGATGGTCGACGTGGTCTTGCCGACGCCGCCCTTCTGGTTGCACATCGCGATGATCTTCGCGGGGCCGTGGTCGGTCAGCGGGCCCGGGATCGGGAAGTACGGCAGCGGGCGCCCGGTCGGGCCGATGCGCTCACGGCGCTGACGGGCCGCGTCGGGCGCGAGCGTGGCCGCGTACTCGGGATCGGGCTCGTACTCGGCGTCGGGGTCGTAGAAGTGCCCCTCGGGCAGTTCGTCGTAGTCGGCGAGTTGGTTGTGGGGCGCGCCACTTCCGTCGCCGGCCATGGCGTTCACGTGATGGCCATCCATGCTCTGGTGTGCTGTCCGGACCGTCTGCGGACCCGGAGTCTGATGGGCTGCGAAGGTGCGCACAGCTACGGAGCCGACAGCCTCGAATCCCGCGGAACCGGCCTGGCCCCGTACCGGCATTCCTGGTTGACCACCCCCGGGAGTAAATGTCGACTCATTCACAAGTCGTCTTACCTCCTTGGTGACCAGGAAACTTCTAGACAAGGTCAGCGTGGCACCATGCCGACGGTTGGCGACTCTATGGCGTGTCGGCGGTCCGCAGCAACACAATCCGCCGGACCCGGCAGGATGTGTCGGCAATGAAACATCCCTCTGTCAAGGGCGTACGGGCGTCGCACGGCAGGTTTCACCGGTGTGCGAATCGGTCGAAGGGTTACGTTCGAGGCGAGTTGACCGCAAGCGGCAAAGTGACCATACACACATCCGGCCGGACCTTGACGGGCAAGGTCCGGCCGGGCGTTCGGTGTTGACGGGGCGTGTTGACGAATCGTCTTTCGCCCGTTGGCGACTTGGCGACACGCCAGGCCGCGTGGGTCAGCCGAGCACGGACTCCAGCTCCACGTGCTCCAGGCCGAGCGCCTCGGCGACCTCCTTGTAAACCACCTTGCCGTCGTGGGTGTTGAGGCCCTTGGCGAGCGCGGCGTCGCGGCGCAGCGCCTCCACCCAGCCGTTGTTGGCGAGCGAGACGATGTACGGCAGCGTGGCGTTGGTGAGGGCGTTGGTGGAGGTGTTCGGCACCGCGCCGGGCATGTTGGCGACGCAGTAGAAGACCGAGTTGTGGACGCGGAAGGTCGGCTCGGCGTGCGTGGTGGGACGGGAGTCCTCGAAGCAGCCGCCCTGGTCGATCGCGATGTCGACAAGGACACTTCCGGGCTTCATGCGCGACACCAGCTCGTTGGTGACGAGCTTCGGGGCCTTGGCGCCCGGGATGAGCACCGCGCCGATGACGAGGTCGGCGTCCAGGACGGCCTTCTCCAGCTCGTAGGAGTTGGACATGATGGCCTTGACCTTGGTGCCGAAGACCTTGTCGGCCTCGCGCAGCTTGTTGATGTCGCGGTCGAGCAGGGTCACGTCGAAGCCCATGCCGACGGCGACCTGGGTGGCGTTCCAGCCGGAGACGCCACCGCCGATGACGACGGCCTTGGCCGGGGTCACGCCCGGCACGCCGCCCGGCAGCACACCGCGGCCGCCGGCCGGGCGCATCAGGTGGTAGGCGCCGACCTGCGGGGCCAGCCGGCCCGCGACCTCGGACATCGGGGCGAGCAGCGGCAGCGCGCGGTTCGGCAGCTCGACGGTCTCGTAGGCGATGGCCGTGGTGCCGGACTCGATGAGCGCGTCCGTGCACTCCTTGGAGGCGGCCAGGTGCAGGTAGGTGAAGAGGATCTGGTCCTTGCGGAGGCGGTGGTACTCCTCGGCGACCGGCTCCTTGACCTTGAGCAGCAGATCGGCGGCGGCCCACACCTCGTCGGCGGTGCCGAGGATCGAGGCCCCCGCGGAGACGTACTCCTCGTCCGTGATCGAGGAGCCGAGACCGGCGCCCCGCTCGACGACGACCTGGTGGCCGTTGCGCACCAGCTCGTGCACACCGGCGGGGGTGATGGCCACCCGGAACTCGTTGTTCTTGACCTCGCGGGGGATGCCGACCTTCACGTCGATCACGGTCCTTGACTCAGAGGGTATGGGGGTGCAATGCAAGACGTACCCAGACATGCAGGGGCATACCGGGAGACACCGCAGGAGAACGAGCGGCAGAGCCAGTTTAATGAAGGCGTTCCTGCTGTCTAGCCTTTCATTGCATCAATCTTCGCTCGCGGCACTACGGATTTCGCAGGCGTCATCGCCGTGTTTCGACGGGACGTCGTCCTCCTGTGCCTCCTTACCCAGCATGCGCTCGGCCGCGGCCCGGTGCAGGTGGGCGGCGGCGGGGTCGCCGAGCCGGTCCAGGGTGTCGGCCAGTCTGAGCTCCAGCGCGGCCTGCAGCCGGGCGTCCTGGGCACGCCGCGCCCAGTCCACCGCCTCCCGGCAGGTGTGCAGCGACTCCTCCGGCCGCCCCGCGTACTCCTGCACCCGGGCCAGCTCGCTCAACGCCCGCGCGTGGGCGGCCACATCGCCCTCCTTGCGGTACCCGGCGGCCGCCGCGCGCCAATTCCTGAGCGCCTCGCCGTAGCGGCCCGCGTAGGTGTGGGCGGTGGCCGTGCGTCCGTACAGCCGGGCGGCCTCCGCGCGCTCGCCCCTGGCCAGCCGCTCGGCCAGCGCCCGGCCGAACCAGTCGGCGGCCCGGTCGTAGTCCCCCAGCTCCTGGTGGGCGCCGCCTACGGATTCCATCGCGCGGCCGGTCGCGTACGGGTCGTTCGCCTCGCGTCCGGCGTCCAGCGCGGCCCGGTACCGGGCCAGCGCGACCGCGGTGCGCCCGGTCCGCGCGTCCACGTCGCCGAGGTTCAGCAGGGCCGCGGCCCGCTCCCGGTGCAGGCCGCGCCGCTCGGCGACGTCGAGGACGAGGCCGTGCACCTCGTACAGGTCGGGCGCGGCCGCCTGCGCGCCGAAGTGCGCCGCCATGGCCCTGACCAGCTGGGACATCAGCCGGCGGGCCAGGGTGTCCAGCTCGCCGTCGGCGACGGCCACACGGGCGGCGGCCAGCAGGGCGGCCCTGCGCACGCTCAGCCACTCGGCGGCCGCCCGGGGGCTGGGGAAGCGCAGCGCCTGCGGCATCTCGCGCAGCTTCTCCCGGGCCTGCGGACTGTCCGTCTCGGTGATCACCCGGCAGGACTGCAGCAGCCGTACGTTGCGCTCCAGCATGCGGGCCCGGGCGAGCTGCAGCTCGCCCGGGCGCTCCTGGCTCTCGGCGCGGGCGCGCAGCAGCGGGTGCAGACAGCCGGGGACCTCGTACTCGGGCAGCGGGGAGTCCACCGCCCGCACCAGGCCGAGCGCGGCGAACTCCTCCAGCGCGGCGCGGGCCGTGCTCACCGAGCAGCCGGCCAGGGCGGAGGCGGTGTGCGGGTCGGCCAGGCCCGCCGGGGCCAGGCACAGCAGGCGCAGTATCCGGGCGGCCTGGCCGGGGAGCTGGTCGTGGACGAGTCGGAAGACCCGGGCGAGCGGGGTGGCCTCGGCTCCGTCGCCGGCATCGGCGTGCAGCCGCTTGGCGAGGTCGGAGACGGCCGCCTGTGGCCGGGAGGCGAGCCAGCCGCCGGCCAGGGTGAGCGCGGCCGGCTGGCCGAGGCAGGCCTCGGCCAGGCTCTCGGCGGAGCGCGGGTCCACGGTGATGCGGACCGAGCCGGTGTAGCGGGTCAGGAGTTCCACCGCCGACTTGGTGTCGAGGCCGCCCAGGGTGCAGGGGCGGACGTCGGCGATGCCGGTGAGCGGGCCGCCGGCGACGGCGACGGCCAGGCAGTCGGGAGCGTCCGGCAGCAGGGCGTCGACCTGCTCGGCGCCGGCCGCGTCGTCCAGCAGGAGCAGCACCCGCCGGCCGGCGAGGGCCGCGCGGAGCACCTCGGTCAGCTCGTCCTCGCCGGCCCCGGCGGGGGCCGGCACGTCGAGCGCGGCGAGCAACTCGCGGGCGGTGCGCGCGACCGGTACGGGGGTGCCGTCGGGTTCGCTGAGGCGGGCCCGCAGCACCCCGTCGGGGTAACGCTCGGCGACCTGCCGGGCGAGTTCCCGGGCCAGGGAGGTGCGGCCGGAGCCGGGGCGGCCCGCGATGAGGAGCACGCGCGCTCGGGGCGCCTTGCGGCCGGAGAGGGTGTCCAGGCCGGCCCGCTCGATGTCGGCGCGCAGTCCCTTCAACTCCCGCGTACGGCCCAGGAAGTGGTCCTCCGCGGCCGGGTGCGCGGGCAGCCGTGCGCCGCCTGTGTCCACCGCCTGGTCCGTCACGGGCCACACTCCCGTCCCACCGCACGCGCAAGCCCGCCGGGTCCTCCCGGAACAGGCATTTCCAGAGCCTAGTTCACGCTCTGCGACGTTCCGGTGGGAGCGCGGCGGGCACGTCCCCCGATCGGATCAGGCGATCGTCACATCAATGCGCGGACGGGCGGGACGGACCCCGGGGAGCGTCGGCCCGGAGCGGGGGCGACAGGGTCCGCGACGGCCGTCAGGGCCCCTGCCGGGGCCCTGGGCCCGGAACCGTTGCGTGGCTGTCCGTCCGGGTCCGGAAGCGGTGCGTGGGCCGCTGCCCGGGCCGGGTCCCGCGGCTCAGGACTCGAAGGGACGCGCGGGCCAGGGCGCGTCGGCCGGGCGGAGGGCGTCCAGGCCGTCCCCGTCGCGGGCGGCGACCAGGGAGAGCACGCCCACCACGAGGCAGTTGTTGTGCAAGTCTCCGGCGAGCACCCGGCGCACCAGGTCGCCGACCGGCACGCGCGCGTGCTCCATGTCGGTCTCCTCGTGCTCCGCCTCGAACCGCTCACCCTCGGCCTCGGAGAGGTCACGGGCGAGGAAGATCCGCACGGCCTCGTCGCAGCCGCCGGGAGAGGTGTACACGTCGGTCAGCACCCGCCAGTCCTCGGCCTTGACGTGCGCCTCCTCGTACAGCTCGCGCTGGGCGGCGTGCAGCGGGTTCTCGCCGGGCACGTCGAGCAGGCCGGCCGGGATCTCCCACAGCTTGTGCCGCACCGGATGCCGGTACTGGTTGATGAGCAGCACCCGGTCCTCCTCGTCCAGGGCGACGACGGCGACCGAGCCGGGGTGCACCTGGTAGTCGCGGCGGACCACGGAGCCGTCGGGCATGACGACCTCGTCCGTGCGCACGGAGGTCTTGTTGCCCGTGAAGGGGGTCTCCGTCGCCCGGATCTCCCATTCCTCGGGGGTGTCCTTGATCGTCATGCCCTGTCCTTCCCCACGCGCACGCAAAATCACGGCCTCCCGCGAAAGCCGGGGTGCCCACCTTTGAAGGTTCGCACCCCGGCCACCGTACAACCGGTGTGTTACTTCGAGATCTTCCGCTCGACCGAGGCCTTCACCAGCCCGGCGAAGAGCGGGTGCGGACGGGTCGGCCGCGAGCGCAGCTCCGGGTGCGCCTGCGTGGCGACCAGGTAGGGGTGGACGTCGCGCGGGTACTCCACGTACTCCACGAGCTTGCCGTCCGGCGAGGTGCCCGAGAAGAGGATGCCGGCCTTCTTCTCCAGCTCCGCGCGGTAGGCGTTGTTCACCTCGTAGCGGTGCCGGTGCCGCTCCTCGACGTACTCCTTGTCGTCGTACACCTCGCGGACGATGGAGCCCTCGGCCAGCTTCGCCGGGTACATGCCGAGGCGCATGGTGCCGCCCATGTCGCCCTCGCCGGCGACGATGTCCATCTGCTCGGCCATGGTGGAGATGACCGGGTGGGCGGTGGCCGGGTCGAACTCGGTGGAGTTGGCGTCCGGGATGTCGGCGAGGCTGCGCGCGGCCTCGATCACGATGCACTGCAGGCCCAGGCAGAGGCCGAGCAGCGGGATCCTGTTCTCGCGGGCGAAGCGGATCGCGCCGACCTTGCCGAGCACACCGCGGTCGCCGAAGCCGCCCGGGATGCAGATGCCGTCGACGTCGCCGAGCTGCGCCTTGGCGCCCGCCGGGGTCTTGCAGTCGTCGGAGGTGACCCACTTGATCTTGACGCGGGCCTTGTTGGCGAAGCCGCCGGCGCGCAGCGCCTCGGTGACCGACAGGTAGGCGTCGGGCAGGTCGATGTACTTGCCGACCAGGGCGAGGGTGATCTCGTGGTCGGGGTTGTGGACCCGGTCCAGCAGGTCGTCCCAGGTCGTCCAGTCCACGTCGCGGAAGGGCAGGTCGAGCTTGCGCACGACGTAGGCGTCCAGGCCCTCGGAGTGCACGACCTTCGGGATGTCGTAGATCGAGCGGGCGTCCGGGCAGGCGACGACGGCGGCCTCGTCGACGTCGCACATCAGCGAGATCTTGCGCTTGATGGCGGTCGGCACCTCGCGGTCGCAGCGCAGCACGATGGCGTCCGGCTGGATGCCGATGTTGCGCAGCGCGGCGACGGAGTGCTGGGTGGGCTTGGTCTTCAGCTCGCCGGAGGGGCCGATGTACGGCAGCAGCGAGATGTGGACGACGAAGACGTTGTCCCGGCCGACCTCGTGTCGGACCTGGCGGACGGTCTCCAGGAACGGCAGCGACTCGATGTCGCCGACCGTGCCGCCGACCTCGGTGATCACCACGTCGACCTCGTCCGTCGCCATGCGGCGGATGCGGTGCTTGATCTCGTTGGTGATGTGCGGGATGACCTGGACGGTGTCGCCCAGGTACTCGCCGCGGCGCTCCTTGGCGATCACGGTCGAGTAGACCTGACCGGTGGTGACGTTGGCGGAGCCGTCCAGGTCCCGGTCGAGGAAGCGCTCGTAGTGGCCGATGTCCAGGTCGGTCTCGGCGCCGTCGTTGGTGACGAACACCTCACCGTGCTGGAAGGGGTTCATCGTGCCCGGGTCAACGTTCAGGTACGGGTCGAGCTTCTGCATCACGACGCGCAGGCCGCGGGCCTTGAGCAGCATGCCCAGGCTGGAGGCGGTGAGGCCCTTGCCGAGCGAGGAGGCGACACCCCCGGTGACGAAGATGTGCTTGGTCGTCGTAGATTTCGGCGGCATGGCCAAGAGGGGGCTCCCGTGGTCGCTGGCTGTCGTGCGGTACGGCCGCCGGACCGGATTCCTCCGGGGGCGCCGTCGCTGCGGTTCGGGGGTTCATCTCCCACCGGTCCACGGGCTACCAGCGTAACAGCGCCCGGAGGAGATGGCTCCCGGCCACGCTCCGCTTCCGGGCCGGTACGCAGCGGTCCGGTTCGCCGGGGGGCTCACGGGGCACCGGCGCGCACACGTACGCTCTGGTCACACGCCCGTCACCCGTTGCTCACTCGTTCGGCCCACACGGGTTGCCGGGAGCGGCGCGCAGATCATCTACGTGCGTCGTATCCTGCTCGGACACTCACCTGCCGAGCCCGTCCGGTAAAGACGGCACACCCCCGCCCGCACCAGCCGGAACAACGAGAGCGCGGCAGTTCGTTGAGCAAGGACTGTCGTTTTGCCCCAGGGCTCGGCGGGCTGCTTTGCTTCACCGCTCAACGACGCACAACAACGACCCCCCTTGACCGCACTAGCGACAGCCCCCTGCGCGGGGGTGACGTGGCCGTTCGACTGGAGTTGCACGTGGCCGGGCGCATCGAAGACTACGCACTCATCGGAGACATGCAGACCGCTGCCCTGGTCTGCCGGGACGGCACAGTCGACTGGCTGTGCCTGCCCCGCTTCGACTCGCATGCCATCTTCGCCGGCCTGCTGGGCACCGAGGAGCACGGCTTCTGGCGGCTCGGCCCGGCGCACGCGGCCGACTCGCAGCCGCCCACGGCCGCCCGGCGCAGCTACCGGGGCGACTCGCTGATCCTGGAGTCCGAGTGGGACACCCCGCGCGGCACCGTGCGCGTGACCGATTTCATGCCCCCGCGTGACGGCGCCCCGCAGCTCATCCGGATCGTGGAGGGCGTCACCGGCCGCGTGCCGATGCGCTCGGCGCTCCGGATGCGGTTCTCCTACGGCCGGGTCGTGCCCTGGGTGCACAGGCACGAGGGCCGTACGGTGGCGGTCGCCGGACCCGACTCCGTGTGGTTCGACACGGAGGCCGAGACCTACGGCAAGGCGCTGACGACCTACTCCGACTTCACCGTCGCGCCGGGCGACCGGATCACGTTCACCGTCTCGTGGCAGCCCTCGCACAATGAGCCGCCGCAGCTGCCGGAGCCGGAGGCGTCGCTGGTGGCGACCGAGGACTTCTGGCGCGACTGGGTCGAGCAATGTACGTACCACGGTCCGTACCGCGAGGCGGTGGTCCGCTCGCTGATCACCCTGAAGGCGCTGACCTACGCCCCCACCGGCGGCATCGTCGCGGCCCCCACCACCTCGCTGCCCGAGGACATCGGCGGCGTCCGCAACTGGGACTACCGCTACACCTGGCTGCGCGACGCGGCGATCACCCTGTCCTCGCTGCTGCGCACCGGCTACCGCGAGGAGGCCCGAGCCTGGCGCGAGTGGCTGCTGCGCGCGGTCGCCGGCGACCCCGAGAACCTGCAGATCATGTACGGCATCGCGGGCGAGCGCGAGCTGGGCGAGGCAGAGCTGGACTGGCTGCCCGGCTACGAGCACTCGGCCCCGGTCCGGGTCGGCAACGGCGCGGCGCACCAGCTCCAGCTCGACGTGTACGGCGAGGTCACCGAGGCCCTGCACCTGGCCCACATGACGGGTCTGGCCCGCAACGACTACGCGTCCCTGCTCCAGCTCAAGCTGATCCGCTACCTGGAGGACCACTGGCAGGAGCCGGACGAGGGCATCTGGGAGGTGCGCGGCCCGCGCCGGCACTTCGTGCACTCCAAGGTGATGGCCTGGGTGGCGGTGGACCGCACGATCAAGCTGATCCAGTCCGGTGACGCGGACGGCCCGCTGGAGCGCTGGAAGGAACTGCGCGACGACATCCACCGGGACGTGTGCGAGAAGGGCTACGACAAGGAGCGCAACACCTTCACGCAGTCCTACGGCTCCCAGGAGCTGGACGCCTCGCTGCTGCTGATCCCGCAGATGGGCTTCCTGCCGCCGGACGACAAGCGGGTGATCGGCACCATCGAGGCGATCCAGCGCGAGCTGTCCACCTCGGACGGGTTCATCCTGCGCTACCCCACCGAGGGCATGGACGAGGGCGTCGACGGCCTCCCCGGCGACGAAGGGGCCTTCCTGGCCTGCTCGTTCTGGATGGCGGACGACCTGGCGATGATCGGCCGCGTGGACGAGGCCAGGAAGCTCTTCGAGAAGCTGCTCGCGCTGCGCAACGACCTCGGCCTGCTCGCCGAGGAGTGGGACCCGCGGCTGCAGCGCCAGGTCGGCAACTTCCCCCAGGCGTTCAGCCACGTGCCGCTGATCGACACCGCCCTGCGGCTGACGGCCTCGGGGGCCTACGGCGGCTGAACGCGACCGGGCGCGCGGGCCCGCCTAGGCTTGGAGCGGACTATTGCCCCTCTCCGGAAGGGGGCGGCCATGGCTTCCCCTTCGAAGGCGGGCGCGGCCCTCGCCGCGTTGCGCGAAGACCTGACCGGCGATGTGTTCGCCCCCTCGGATCCGGGCTACGACGAGGCCCGGTCCGTCTTCAACGCGATGATCGACCGGCGGCCGGCCGTCATCGCCCAGTGCGCGGGCCCGGCCGAGGTGGTCCGCACCGTGCGGTTCGCCCGCGACCTCGATCTGCCGGTCGCGGTGCGCGGCGGCGGGCACAGTGTGGCCGGCACGGCCCTGGGCGACGGCGCCGTGGTGGTGGACCTGCGCCGGATGCACGGGGTGAGCGTGGACCCGGCCGCCGAGGCGGTCCGGGTCGAGGGCGGCGCCACCATGAGCCATCTGGACCGGGCCACCCAGCCGCACGGCCTCGCGACCACCGGCGGCCGGGCCTCGACCACCGGCGTCGGCGGTTTCGTCCTCGGCGGCGGCACCGGGTGGCTGGACCGCGCCTTCGGCTACGCCTGCGACAACCTGCTCGGCGTGGAGCTGGTGACCGCCGGTGCGGAGCGGGTGCACGCGAGCGCCGACGAGAACCCGGAGCTGTTCTGGGCCCTGCACGGCGGCGGCGGCAACTTCGGCGTCGCCACCGCGCTCACCCTGCGGCTGCACGAGATGCCCGAGTTCTCGATCGCCCTGCTGCTGTACCTGCCGCAACTCGGCCGGGACGTGGTCCGCATCTTCCGCGAGATCGTCGCCACCGGCCCCGACGAGGTGAGCGGCGCCGTGCTGTACCTGACCGGCCCGCCCGAGGAGTTCGTGCCGGAGGAGCTGGTGGGCAAGCTGGTGTGCGTCGCACTGCTGACCTACGCGGGCGGCGAGGAGGACCTGCGCGGGCTCGCCGAGCCGCTGCGGGCGCTGCCCCACGAGGCGGAGATCGCCGGGGCGATGCCGTACGCCGACGTGCAGTGCATGCTGGACGATCCGCCCGGCCAGCGGAACTACTGGTCGGCGGAGTACGTGACCGGTATGCCCGACGAGTTGGTGGCCGTCTACTGCGCCCGCGCGGAGAGCATGCCGGTGCCGACCAGCACCCAGCACCTGCTGTTCCCGCAGGGCGGCGCCATCGCCGCCGGTCCGCACGGGTACCCGGTGCCCTACCGGGACGCCGCCTGGGCGGTGCACCCCTTCGCCATCTGGCAGGACCCGGCCGACGACGAGCGGGCGGTCGCCTGGGTGCGCGACGTCCGCGCCGACGTCCGGCCGTGGAGCACCGGCGCCGTCTACCTGAACTTCATCGGGGACGAGGGCCGGGACCGGGTCAGGGCGGGACTGGGCGAGGGCAACCTGCTGCGGCTGGAGAAGGTCAAGCGCGCCTACGACCCCGACAACGTGTTCCGCTTCAACCACAACATCCGCCCGGTGTAGCGGGGGCGACCGGCCCGGTGTAGCGCGGGCGCACGCTGTCGTCCGGGCGTTTGCGCAGGTAGCGTCCGCTGCATGGACAGCGGTACGGACAGCAGACTCGCCTCTCAGGGCGCCGGGATCACCGTTCAGCGGGCGCTGGAACTGCCAGGGCTGCGCAGCGGGCTCCCCGAGATCCTGGCGGGCGGCGACCGGCTGGGGCGCACCGTGCGCTGGGTGCACGCGGGCGAGGTGCCGAACATCGCCTCGCTGCTCAAGGGCGGGGAGCTGCTGCTCACCACCGGCTACGGCCTGGGGACCCGGCCCGCCGAGCAGCGGGCGTTCGTGCGCACCCTCGCCGAACGGGGCATCGCCGCGCTGGTGGTCGAGCTGGGGCCGCGGTTCGCCCGGCTGCCCGCGGCGCTGGTGGACACCGCCCGTGCCGCCGGGCTGCCGCTGGTCCAGCTCCACCGCGAGGTGCCCTTCGTGGCGGTCACCGAGGAGATCCACACGGAGATCGTCAACGGGCACTACGCGCTGCTGCAGCGCGCCGAGGAGGTGCACCGGCGGTGCACTCAGGCGCTGCTGGGCGGTGGCGGGGTCCCTCAAGTGCTCGGCATCCTGGCCGACTTCTGCGCCAACCCGGTGTTCCTGGAGACCGCGGAGGGCCGGCTGCTGTACGCCGCCGGGCCGGGGCCGGAGGGCGCCGACCCGCTGCAGGTGTGGGAGGGGCTGCGCGGTCCGCACAAGGACGCGCCGCCGCCCACCGGTTCGGTGCTGGTGGACGTCCCCGGCGGCGGGCCCGGGCCGGGGTCGGTGCGGGCCAGGCTGGTGCTGCTGCCGGTCCGCTCGGCGCTGGCTCCGGTGCACCGGATCGCCGCCGAGCGGGCCGCGGGCATCCTGGCCGTGGTGCTGATGCAGGCCCGGCAGGAGGAGGAGCTCGCCGCGCGCGGCCGGGGCGACTTCCTCACCGACCTCGCGGAGGGCCGCATCACGGCGCAGGACGCCCCGGCACAGGCCCGCGTCCTCGGGTTCAAGCCGGGCGGCAGCCCGCTGCTGCCGGTGGTGATGCGGGCCGGGGACTCGCTGTCCCCGTCCGGGGGCTGGGCGGTGCTGGCGCGCGCGGTCTCCGAGGAGCTGGCCGCGGTGGGGGTTCCGGTGCTGCTGGGCGTCCGGCCGGTCGAGGGCCGGGTGCTGGTCCTGGTCGGGCTGCGCTCGGAGTCGGAGCGAACGTCGGTCGCGGACCGGGTGGCGGCGGCGCTGCGGGCGGGCGTGGAGCGGGCCGGGATGCGGCGGCCGGGCGCGGCTCCGCCGGTCGTGGTCGTCGGGGTGGCCGGCGGCTGGGCGGCCGCCTCGGCCGGGCTCCGGCACGCGGCGGAGACGGCGACGGCGGCGCAGGGCCTGACCGACCGGCCCTGGTACGACGCCCGCCGCCTCGACATCGACCTGCTGCTGTGGCGGCTGCGTGACCACCCGGACCTTGCGGCGTTCGTGGACCGCGCGATCGGTCCGCTGCGCGATCACGACCACCGCTCCAAGCCGCCGCTGCTGCCCACCCTGGAGACCTATCTCGCACACGCGGGCCGCAAGGCGGAGACCGCCCGCGAGCTGCACCTCAACCGCCAGACCCTCTACAACCGCCTCGCCCGCATCGGCGAGCTGCTGGGCACCGACCTCGACGACCCGCAGACGGTCCTGGCCCTGAGCCTGGCCCTGCGCGCCCGCCGGCACACCTCCTAGGCGGCCCGGCTCCCGGCCGCATCTCCGGCGCGGCGGTGCCGCGTGCCGGAGACGGTGGAGCGGGACCTGCCGGCCCTGGACACCCGTGTGGCCGGCGTGGCGTCGGCCCGCCGCGGCCCGGTCGGCGGCGAAGCGGGGCTGGGCGCCGGCGCAGGTGGCGCGGCCGAAGCCGTCGCCGGCGGTGGCGCTCGGTCGCGCAGTCACCGTAACCCGGCCCTGGGGCCCGTCTGACGATTCGCGTCGGATCAGCCCGCGGCGTCCGGTGCCGTGCATCGCAAGGCGGAGGGTCGCCCTCGTACTGGATCTACCTGGGCGTACCCGACAACGCGGCGAGGTGCGGTGCCAGACGTGGCCGGCCCGGCGGGAAGCGTCAGACAGGCCCTCAGGGCAGCGGTGCGGGCTGGGTGAGTTCGTCGTAGACGCTCAGGACCTGGGCGACGGTCTCGTCCTCGGTGGGCCAGGTCGCGGCCTGCCGGGGGCCGCGCTCGCGCAGCAGTTCACGGCGTGCGGGATCGGCGAGGAGCCGCACGACGGCGGTGGCGAGGGCTCCCGCGTCGCCGTAGGGGACCAGTTCGGCGGCCTCGCCCACGAGGTCGGGGACGCCGCCGACGCGGGTCGCGACGAGCGGCACGCCCGCGTGCAGCGCCTCCTGGGCGAGGACGGACCGGGACTCCCACCTGCTGGTCAGCAGCGCCAGATCGGCGGCCGCGAGCAGCTCGGGCACGTCGTCACGGCGTCCGACGAGCCGTACCGGCAGTTCCTCGTCCTCGATCCGCCGCTGCAGTCCGGGACGGAGCGGCCCCTCCCCCGCGACGACGACCAGCGGGACGGGGTCGAGGCCCCGCCAGGCACGCGCCGCGTCCAGCAGCACGTCGTAGCCGCGCTCCCGGTCGAGGGAGCCGACGGCCATGAGCAAGGGGCGTCCGGTGGCGCCGAGTTCGGCACGGAGCTTGGGCCGTTCCTGGTCCGCTTCGTCCTGATCGGCGCGCCGGCGCCGCCCGGGCAGGGCCACGGCCGCCAGCCGGGCGTCCCGCGCCCCGGCGCGGCGCGCCCGGTCCACCAGGTCGGAGGTGCTGCCGAGGACCACGGCGGCGGCCCGCACCACGCGCCGCTCCAGCAGCCGCAGCAGGTGCGCCCGCGCACCCTCCGCCCGGGCCCGGTTGTGCCAGGTCACCACCAGCGGGGTGCCGCGCCCGCTGAGCGCGAGCACGGTGCGGAAGGAGGCGTGCAGACCGTGGGCGTGCACGAGGTCGGCGTCGGCGCAGGCGGCCCGGAGCGCGGCCACGGAGGCCGGGTCGCTGCTGCGCGGCACGTGCACGTGGTCGGCGCCGGTCCCGGTGAAGTCGTACACGCGGTCGGCCTCGGCGGGGGCGCACACCGTGACCCGCACGCCCCGGGCGACGAGCCCCTCGGCCAGCGAGCGCACGTGCGCGCTGCTGCCGGCGTCGCCCCCGCCCAGCACCTGCACGGTGCGCAGCGGCGACTGGCCGTGCGGTGCGTTGCTGCTCACGGGGCTCACGGGGCCGGGGGCTCCTGATTCGGGGCGGGCGTCACGAGGGAACGTACCGAAGGTAGCGGGCCGGCAGGACCGGAAGGCCGGACCGCGCGCCTCCCGCGCGGACCGCGTTCACCGCCAAGCATGCCAGGGCGTACGGCTGTTCCGGCGAAACCCCGCGAGGAGCGCACCGCGGGGGCCCGGAGCGCTGCGCCGGAGCACGCTCACCCGTACGGGTGAGCTTCGGCCCTGTGGGCCCGAACGGCGGGGTCAGAGATCGGCGCGGGCCGTTTCCAGGAGTTCCTCGGCGTGGGCGCGGGCCGTCTCGGAGTCCTCCTGACCGGCCAGCATCCGGGAGAGCTCGCGGACCCGTTCCTCGCCCTCGAGGACCTTGACGCCGGAGCGGGTCACCGAGCCGTCGTTCGTCTTCTCCACCAGGAGCTGGCGGTCGGCGAAGGCGGCGACCTGGGGCAGGTGGGTGACCACGACGACCTGCGCGGTCCTGGCCAGCTTGGCCAGCCGCCGCCCGATCTCCACCGCGGCCTTGCCGCCGACACCCGCGTCCACCTCGTCGAAGAGGTACGTCGGCACCGGGTCCGTGCCCGCGAACACCACCTCCACGGCCAGCATCACGCGGGACAGCTCACCTCCGGACGCGCCCTTGGCGATGGGCCGCGGCGGGGCGCCCGGGTGCGGGGCGAGCAGCAGTTCGACCTCGTCGGCGCCGGACGGGCCGTACGCCACGGTCCGGCCGCCGACCTCGACGCCCTCGGGGTCCTCGGTCTGCCGGATGTCGAAGGACACGCGCGCGTGCGGCATCGCCAGCGAGGCCAGCTCGGCGGTCACGGCGGCGGCGAACCGTTCGGCCGCCTCGGTCCGGGCGTCCGTGAGGGCCTGCGCGAGTCCGCCCAGCTCGGTGCGGAGCGCGTCCCGCTCGGCGGTCAGCTCTCCGGTCCGCTCGTCGTCGCCCTCCAGCTCGGTGAGCCGGGCGGCGCTCTGCTCGGCCCAGGCGAGGACGGCGCCCACGTCGTCGCCGTACTTGCGGGTCAGGGCGCCCAGCGCGGCCCTGCGCTCCTCGACGGCGGCCAGCCGCAGCGGGTCGGCGTCCAGGTCGTCGGCATAGCCGGCCAGCTCTCCGGCCACGTCGGCGAGCAGGATGCCGACCTCACCGATCCGGTCGGCGAGGGAGGCGAGCGCCGGGTCGTGCGAGCGTACGGCCTCCAGGGCCCGGTGAGCGCCCGCGACGAGGGTGGTGGCGTCGATCCCCTCGGGGTCCTCGGGATTGCCCGCGAGAGCGGCGTGCGCGGCGGCCGCGGCGGACGCCAGGGCCTCGGCGTGCCCCAGCCGTTCCGCCTCCTCGGCCAGCTCCACGTCCTCCCCGTCACGGGGCTCGACCGCGGCGATCTCCTCGAGCCCGTACCGCAGCATGTCGGCTTCCTGGGCGCGCTCACGCGCGCGGGTGACGATCTCCTCCAGCTCGGCGGAGACGGCCCGCAGCCGCCGGTAGGCCTCGGTGTACTTGGCGAGCGGCACGGTGACGGCGTCCCCGGCGTACCGGTCGAGCGCCTGGCGCTGCCGGGTGAGCTTCAGCAGCCCCTGCTGGTCGGTCTGGCCGTGCACGGCCACCAGGTCGTCGGCCAGCTCGGCGAGCAGCCCCACCGGCACGCTGCGCCCGCCCAGGTGGGCCCGCGAGCGGCCCTCCGCGGAGACGGTGCGGCTGATCAGCAGGGCGCCGTCGTCCAGCTCGGCCCCCGCCTCCTCGGCACGTACGACGGCGGCGGCGTCCGCGGGCACGGCGATCCGCCCCTCGACGACCGCCTTGCCGGCGCCGAGCCGCACCAGCGCCGGATCGGCCCGCCCGCCGAGCAGCAGTCCCAGGCTGGTGACCACCATGGTCTTGCCCGCACCGGTCTCGCCGGTGACGGCGGTGAACCCCGGTGACAGCTCGACCACGGCATCGTCGATGACCCCGAGCGACCGTATCCGCATCTCCTCCAACACGGAACAGACCATACGAGGTCCGGGGCGGGGAGCGCACATGGCCCGCCCGTGTCACCCCGGCGAGTGGCCCCGCGTGGTCCGGGACCGCCGGGCGGCTACTGGTGGGGGGCGCCCCGCCAGCCGGTGGTCGGCAGCGCGAACTTCGCGACCAGCCGGTCGGTGAACGAGGCGTGGTGCAGGCGGGCCAGCCGCACCGGCACGGCGCCGCGCCGCACCTCCACCCGCGCCCCGGGCGGCAGCTCGATGGTCCGCCGCCCGTCGCACCACAGCACACCCGGCGGGATGTGCGGCAGCACCTCCACCGCGAGCACCGAGTCGGGCGAGGTGACCAGCGGCTTGGCGAACAGCGCGTGCGCGCTGATCGGGACCATCAGCAGCGCCTCGACCTCGGGCCACACCACGGGCCCGCCGGCCGAGAAGGCGTACGCGGTGGATCCGGTGGGCGTCGACAGCACGATCCCGTCGCAGCCGAACGCGGTGACCGGCCGCCCGTCGATCTCGAGGACGACCTCGAGCATCTTCTCGGCGCCGGCCTTCTGCACGGCGGCCTCGTTCAGCGCCCAGTCGGTGTGCACGATGTCCCCGTTGCGGTGCACGACGACGTCGATCGTCATCCGCTCCTCGACCTCGTAGGAGCGCGCCACGACCCGGTCGACGACCCGGTCCAGGTCGTCCCGCTCGGCCTCGGCGAGGAACCCGACCCGTCCGAGGTTCACGCCGAGCATCGGCACCCCGGAGGCCCGGGCGAACTCGGCGCCGCGCAGCAGGGTCCCGTCACCGCCGAGGACGATGAGCAGCTCGCAGCCGTCGAGGCACTGCGGGGTGGCCTCCTTGACGAGTTCGACCTCGTCCGGCAGCGGCAGGTCGCGCGCCTCCTCCTCCAGCACCCGCACCCCGATGCCGTGCCCCAGCAGCCCCTTGACCACCAGCTCCGCACTGCGGATGGCCGCGGGCCGCCCGGTGTGGGCGAGCAGGAAAACAGTACGCGCTCGGTTCTGTGTCAACGCGGCCCCTCCGCCACTGCTCGGTCGATGTCGGCCGGGTCCAGGCGGGGAGCGCCGGACCGCAGCCACAGGAAGTACTCGACGTTGCCCGAGGGTCCGGGCAGCGGACTCGCGGTGACCCCCCGCACCCCGAGCCCGAGTTCCCAGGCCTTCTCGGCCACCCCGCGCACGGCCTCCGCCCGCAGCTGCGGACTCCGTACGACACCCCCGCTGCCCAGCCGTTCCTTCCCCACCTCGAACTGCGGCTTGACCATCATCACCAGGTCGGCGTCCGGCTTCACGCACCGCTTCAGGGCGGGCAGCACCAGCCCGAGCGGGATGAAGGACAGATCACCCACGACAAGATCCACAGGTTCCCCATCGATCGCCTCAAGCGTCAACTCGCGTACGTTCGTACGGTCCTTGACGGTGACGCGTTCATCGTTCTGCAGGGACCAGGCGAGTTGGCCGTATCCGACGTCCACGGCGACGACGTGGGCGGCGCCCGCGCGCAGCAGGACGTCGGTGAAGCCGCCGGTGGACGCGCCGGCGTCCAGCGCGCGCCGGCCCTCGACGACGAGGCCCAGCGGCACGAAGGCCTCGAACGCGCCGGCGAGCTTGTGGCCGCCCCTGGAGACGTAGTCGGGGTCGCTCTCGTCGGTCTGGACCACGATCGCCGCCGCCTTGTCCACCTGCGTGGCCGGTTTGGTCGCCACGGTCCTGCCGACGGTGACCCGTCCGGCGGCGATCAGCTGGCTGGCGTGCTCGCGCGAACGCGCCAGTTTCCGGCGGACCAGCTCCGCGTCCAGACGAAGGCGTGCGACTCCTGCCACGTTCGGTTCAGCTCCTGTGTCAGTACGGCGGTGCGGGGACCGGGGGGCCGGGACGGGTGTCGAGCGCGGTGAGCGCGTCGCGCAGCCCCCTGTGTACATCCTCGTACACCTCCACGTGGCCGTCGGTGGCGAGGTGGTCGGCGTCGGCCAGCCGCTGGAGCCGCGCGTCGACGCCGGCGTCGCCGGTGGGGGTGCGCGGGACGTTCAGGGGTGCGGGGGCCGCGGGGTCGTGCTCGGCTCCGGGGGCGTCCCCGGGGCCGTCCCCTGCGCCGGGAACGGTCGCGGGGACGGCGGCGCCGGCCGCCGGGGCGACCGCGGGCGGCGCCTCGGATTCGGCCTCCGCCACGGCCTCGGCCCGGGCCTCAAAAACGGACTCGCTCATGCCCAGACGCTACCGCGAACCGCTGGGGTACCGTCGGTGGCCATGGCCACGATCGAGGAGTGCCGCACGGCGCTGGGAAGGCTCTCGGACAACATGCAGGGCGCCGAGGGCGACGTCCGGGCGGCAGCCGCCCTGGACCGCTCGGTGAGCTGCCACATCACCGACCTCGACGTCACGTTCGTGGGCCGGATGACCGGCGGCCGGATCGTTGTCGACACCACGCATCCCGGGCCGCCCCGCGAGAAGGCGCAGATCAGGCTGGCCATGGCCGGCGACGACCTGGTGGGGCTGGTGGACGGCGAGCTGAACTTCGCGACCGCCTGGGGCCGGGGCCGGGTACGCCTGGAGGTGAGCCTGCTGGACCTGTTCCGGCTCAGGAAGCTGCTGTGATCCGTGCCTTTCGGGCCGCCGGGACCACCAGCGGGGTCCCGGTCTCGGGGTCGTCGATGATCTGGCAGCGCAGCCCGAAGACCTCCTCGACCAGCTCGGCCGTGACGATGTCGTTCGGCGCGCCCTCGGCGATCACCTCGCCGCCGCGCAGGGCGATGAGGTGGGTGGCGTAACGGGCCGCGTGGTTGAGGTCGTGCAGCACGGCCACCAGTGTCCGCCCGTGCGTCTCGTGCAGCTCGGCGCACAGGTCGAGGACGTCGATCTGGTGCTGGATGTCCAGGTACGTGGTCGGCTCGTCCAGGAGCAGCAGCGGGGTCTGCTGGGCCAGGGCCATGGCGATCCAGACGCGCTGGCGCTGGCCGCCCGACAGCTCGTCCACGTACCGGTCGGCCAGTTCGGCGATCCCGGTGCGCGCCATGGACTCCTGGACCACCCGCTCGTCCTCGGCGGACCACTGGCGCAGGATGCCCTGGTGCGGGTAGCGGCCGCGGCCGACGAGGTCGGCGACGGTGATGCCGTCGGGCGCGATGGACGACTGCGGCAGCAGGCCGAGCGTCCGGGCGACCTTCTTGGCCGGCATCGACTGGATGACCTGCCCGTCCAGCAGGACCCGGCCCTGGCTGGGCCGGAGCATCCGCGACAGGGCCCGCAGCAGCGTCGACTTGCCGCACGCGTTCGGCCCGACGATCACCGTGAAGGAGTTGTCGGGGATCTCCACCGACAGCGCCTCGGCGATGACGCGCTGGTCGTAGGCGAGGGTGACGTCCTCGGCGGACAGGCGGTTCACAGTGCTCCTCGGGATGTTCGGGTGCGTGCCACGCGGGTCCGGCCCGCCCTTCGTGCCGCTCATATCCGGCCCGCCCTGCGCTCGGCGACCAGCAGCCACAGCAGGTAGCAGCCGCCGAGCACGCCGGTGACCACGCCCACGGGAAGCTGGTCGGCGCCGAAGGCACGCTGCGCGGCCCAGTCGGCGGTGACCAGCAGGGCGGCGCCCATGCACAGGGAGGGCAGCAGGTTGGGGCCCGGCGAACGGGTCAGCCGCCGGGCGAGCTGCGGCGCGGTGAGCGCCACGAAACTGACGGGGCCGGCGGCGGCGGTGGCGGCCGCGGTGAGCAGCACGGCGCAGACCATCAGCACCAGCCGCACGCGCTGCACGCGCACCCCGAGGGCGTTCGCGACGTCGTCGCCCATCTCCATCATCCTGAGCCCCCGCGCACCCGCGAGGGCCGCCGGCACGAGGACGGCGCACAGCCACAGCAGCGGCCGGACCTGCTCCCAGTCACGGCCGTTGAGCGACCCGGTCATCCACACCACCGCACGCGTCGCGTCGACCAGGTCGGCCTTGGTGAGCAGGTAGCCGTTGACGGCGGTGACGACCGCGGAGACGCCGATGCCGACCAGCACCAGCCGGTACCCGTGCACCCCCCGCTTCCAGGCGAGCAGGTAGATGGCGAACCCGGTGACCAGTCCGCCGATCAGCGCACCCGCGGTGACCTGGGCGGCGCTGCCGGACATCAGCACGATCACGACCAGCGCGCCCGCCGTCGAGCCCTGGGACAGGCCGAGCACGTCCGGGCTGCCGAGGGGGTTGCGGGAGACCGCCTGGAACAGGGCGCCGCCGAGGCCGAGGGAGGCGCCCACCAGCAGCCCGACCAGCACCCGCGGCAGCCGCAGCTCGTTGACGATGAAGTCCTGGTAGGCGGTGCCGTCGCCGGCCAGGGTCCGCAGCACGTCGGCCGCCGGGATCCGGGCGTCGCCGGTGCCGATCAGCGCAACACCGGCGGCGCACGCGGCGAGCAGCAGCACGGCGACGACGACCAGCGAGCGGACGTCCAGGCGCAGGGACAGCCCCCCGGGGACGCGTACGGCACGGCTCATCCGTCGGGTCTTCACAGCTGGGCCGTCCTCCGCCGTCGTACGAGAAAGATGAAGACCGGGCCGCCGATGAGCGCGGTGACGATGCCGACCTGAAGCTCCGCGGGCCGGGCGGCCACCCTGCCGAGGACGTCGGCGCCGAGCAGCAGCACGGGCGACAGGACGGTCGCGTAGGGCAGGATCCAGCGCAGGTCGGGGCCGGTGAAGGAGCGCACCGCGTGCGGCACCATCAGGCCGACGAACATGACCGGACCGCACGCGGCGGTCGCGGCGCCGGAGAGCACCGTCGCCGCGAGCATGGCGAGCGCCCGGGTGCGGCCGAGGTTCGCGCCGAGGGCGCGGGCGGTGTCGTCCCCCATCGCCACGGCGTTCAGCGGCCGGGCGAGTCCGAGCGCCAGCAGGGTGCCGGCCGCGAGGAAGGGCAGCACCTGCGCGATGGTCGAGCCGGTGGCCGAGGCCAGCGAACCCACCGTCCAGAAGCGCATCTTGCCCAGCGCCGCGCCGTCCATGATCATCACGGCCTGGAGGTAGCCGTACAGCGCGGCGCTGATCGCCGTGCCGGCGAGCGCCAGCCGGACCGGGGTGGCGCCCCGGCTGCCGCCGAGGAACCACACCAGCGCGCCGACCGCGGCGGCGCCGCCGAAGGCGAACCACACGTATCCGGTGAGGCTGGTGACGCCGAAGAAGGTGAGGGCCGTGACGACGGCGGCGGACGCACCGGCGTTGATGCCGAGCAGCCCGGGGTCGGCCAGCGGATTGCGGGTCAGCGCCTGGAGCACCGCGCCGGACAGACCGAGCGCGGCGCCGGCCAGCAGACCGAGGACCGTGCGCGAGATCCGCTCGTCGACGACCACGTCGCCGTACGTCCCCGTGCTGTGGAACAGGCCGTGCCAGACCTGGTCCGGCGACAGCGCCTTGGCGCCGACGGCGATGCTCGCCAGCGCGACGAGCACCAGGATCACGACCGAGATCAGGAGCCCAAGGGCCCTCGCCGCCCGGCGGGTCGGGGGCGCGGGGGCGGTGTCCGCGCGCTGTTCCGGAGGACTGTCGACCAACACGAGGTTAGGTTAGCCTACCCTCCCTCGAATCTCGATGGCGCGGTCCGCCAACAGGCCGTCAGAGCCCCAGCCGCGCCAGCGCCTTCTCTCCGTCCAGCCCGCAGGAACCGTCCCCGGCCGCGGTCCAGGCCGCCGCGCACAGCGCCCGCAGCCCGTCCAGGGCCTCGCCTTCGCCCTCGAGTTCCAGCCGGTCCGCCGCGGTCGCCGTCCACCCTCCGCACCGGAAACCGTCACCCTCGCGGGTGATCTCGGGCTGCCCCGTGAGCAGCCCGCGCAGATCGGCGTCCACATACGTCGGCCGGTGCCGCGGCGGCGCGGCGAGCAGCTGCGGGCCGTCCGTGACACCGGTCAGCACCAGCAGCGAGTCCACCCCGCCGTTGATCGCGCCCTCGATGTCCGTGTCCAGCCGGTCGCCGACCACCAGCGGCCGCTCGGCGCCCGTCCGCAGGATCGTCTCCCGGTGCATGGGCGGCAGCGGCTTGCCCGCGACCTGCGGTTCCGCGCCCGTAGCGATCCGCACCACCTCCACGGCCGCGCCGTTGCCCGGAGCGATCCCGCGCCCGCTCGGAATCGTCAGGTCGGTGTTGGACGCGAACCACGGCAGGCCCCGCGCCACCGCGTACGAGGCCTCCGCGAACCGCCCCCACGGCAGGTCCGGACCGCCGTACCCCTGCACCACGGCCACGGGGTCGTCGTCCGCCGACTCCACCGGCGTCAGACCGCGCTCGCGCAGCGCCACCCGCAGCCCCTCACCGCCGATCACCAGCACCCGGGCGCCGGCCGGCACCTGCTCGCTGATCAGCCGGGCGACCGCCTGCGCCGAGGTGATGACGTCGTCCGCCCCGGTCGGTATCCCCAGCTCCGTCAGGTGCTCCGCGACGACGTCCGGCGTGCGCAGGGCGTTGTTGGTGACATACGCCAGGTGCATGCCGCCCGCCCGGGCCCGCTCCAGCGCGCCGACGGCGTGGGCGATGGCGTTCCCGCCCGCGTACACCACCCCGTCCAGGTCGAGCAGCGCCGTGTCGTACGCCTCACTCAGGGGCTGCCCACTGCCCTCGGGCCTGGTCCTGACGCTCCCGCTCATTGCGCATCGCTCCTCGTTCGACCGTCTTTCCCCCGATCATCCCCCACCCCGCCGACACACGTACGATGCCGGGATGAACACAGCAGGTCACTCGGAAGCAACGGCGCGCCGGGGCTTGGAACTGACCCCGTTCCGAGGCCTACGTTACGACCCCGACCGGGTCGGCAGCCTGGCCTCCGTCACCTCGCCCCCGTACGACGTCGTCGTCCGTCCCGACGGCCTGCACCACCTCCAGTCCGCCGACCCGCACAACATCGTCCGGCTGATCCTGCCCCAGGCAGGTACCCCGGACGCGCGCAACGAACAGGCGGCCGACACGCTGCGCCGCTGGCTCGCCGAGGGCGTGCTCGCCCCCGACCCGCACCCCGCCCTGTACGTGTACGAGCAGCGGGACGGCGACGGCATGCTCCAGCGCGGCGTCATCGGCGCCCTGCGCGTCTCCGGCCCCGACGAGGGGGTGGTGCTGCCGCACGAGGACGTGATGCCCCCGGTCGTCGCGGACCGCGCCGCCCTGATGCGCGCCACCCGCGCCAACCTGGAGCCCCTGCTGCTGACCTACCACGGCGACGGCAGGGCGGCCGAAGTGGTCGAGCGGACGGTGGTCCGCCCTCCCCTGCTGGCGACGACCACCGAGGACGGCTTCCACCACCGCCTGTGGTCGGTCACCGACCCCGCCGACCTGGCCGGCATCCAGTCCGACCTGGCGCAGCACCAGGCCCTCATCGCCGACGGCCACCACCGCTGGGCCACCTACCTGCGGCTGCGCGCGGAACACCCGTCGCCGAGTCCCTGGGACCACGGCCTGGTCCTGCTGGTCGACACCGCCCGCTATCCGCTCCGGGTGCGCGCCATCCACCGCCTGCTGCACGGAATGCCGGTCGGTGCGGCCCTGGCGGCCCTGACCGGGCTGTTCCGGGTACGGCGCCTCGACGTACCGCTGCCCAAGGCGCAGGAGGTGCTGGCGGACGCGGCCGGCGCGGGCAACGCCTTCCTGCTGGCAGGCGACGGCGCCTTCCACCTGGTGGACCGACCGGACCCCGCCCTGCTGGACCGGACGATCCCCGCGGACCGCCCGGCGGCCTGGCGCTCCCTGGACGCCACCGTCCTGCACGCCACCCTCCTGGAACACGTCTGGCACGTCCCCGAGGACTCCCCCGCCCACATCGCCTACATCCACGACACCGCGGCCACCGTCGCGAAGGCCGAGCAGGACGGCAGCACGGCCGTCCTGCTGCATCCGGTGCGCGAGGAGGTCGTACGCGAACTGGCACGGCAGGGCGTGAAGATGCCCCGCAAGTCCACGTCCTTCGGTCCGAAGCCGGCGTCGGGGCTGGTGCTGCGCGCGCTGGAGATCTGACCCGGATGGACGAAAGGGCGGAACCCCCCCAGGGGTCCCGCCCTTTCACCTTCTCGGACGTCAGTCCTCGTCCTCGGCCGGCTTCTCGTCGCGGGTCTCCTCGCGACCCTCGTCGGCGGGCCGGTCGCCCTGGGCGGAGTCGCCGTCGCTCTCGTCGAGCGCGTCGACGAACTCCACGCCGTCCAGCTCGGCGAGCCGGTCGGAGGCGTCCGTGCTGCCGTCGCGGTCGGCCTCGACGGCCTTGGCGAACCACTCCCGCGCCTCGCCCTCCCGGCCGGCGGCCAGCAGCGCGTCGGCGTAGGCGTAGCGCAGGCGCGCGGTCCAGGGCTGGACCGAGTTGGAGGCCAGCTCGGGGCTCTGCAGGGTCACGATGGCCGCGTCGAGCTGCCCCATGTCACGCCGGGCGCCGGCCGCCACGAGCCGCATCTCGACCTGACCGGCCTTGTCCAGCTTGTGCACCTCGGGGGCGCCCGCCATGTCGAGGGCCTTCTCCGGGCGGCCGAGGCCGCGCTCGCAGTCGGCCATCACGGGCCACAGGTCCACGGTGCCGGTCATGCGCCGCGCTGCCCGGAACTCGGCGAGCGCCTCGCTGTACTTCTGGTTGGCGTAGGCGGCGAATCCGGCGGCCTCGCGCACGGCGGCCACCCGGGACGCCAGCCGCAGGGCGACCCTGGAGTAGCCGTAGGCGCCCTCGGGGTCCTCGTCGATGAGCCGCGCGACCATCACCAGGTTCTTGGCGACGTCCTCGGCGAGCCCCTTGGGCAGGCTCTGCAGCTCCTGCCGGACGTCCTTGTCGATCTCGTCACCGGTGACGTCCTCCGGGATCGGCAGCCGCTTGATCGGCTCGCGGTCCCGGTCGCGGTCGTCGCGGAAACGGCCACCGCCACGGCGGTCGTCACGGCGGTCGTCACGCCCGTCGCGACCCCGGTAGCCGCCGGGCCGTCCGCCCCGGTCGTCACGGCGCGGCCCACGGCCACCCCGGTCGTCCCGGCCACGGAAGCCGCCCCGCTCACCCCGGTTGTCGTCCCGGCGGAAGCCGCCGCGGTCGCCGCTGCGGTCGTCGCCGCGACGGTCGCCGCCGCGGTCGTCGCCGCGACGGTCGTCACGGCGGTCGTCGTCGCGACGGAACCCGGGGCGGTCGTCGCGGCGGAAGCCGCGGTCGCCTCGGTCGTCCCTGCGCGGTCCGCGGTCGCGGTCGTCGCGCTGGAAGCCGGGACGGTAGCCGCCACGGTCGTCCCCACGGCGGTCGTCGCGCCGGCCGTAGCCGCCACGGTCACCGCGCTCGGCACGCTCGCCGTGGCCGCCACCACGGCGGTCATCACGGCGGTCATCACGCCGGTCGTCGCGGCGGTAGCCGCCACGGTCGTCGCCACGACGGTCATCACGACGGAAGTCGCCACGGCTGTCGTCCCTGCGGAAACCACCGCGGTCACCACGGTCGCCGTGGCCGCCACCGCGGCTGTCATCGCGACGGCCGTAGCCACCACGGTCGTTGTCCCGTCGGTCGTTGTCCCGGCGGAAGCCACCCCGGTCTCCGCGATAGCCGCCGCGGTCACCACTGTCCCGTCGGCGCTGGTCGCGTTCCGGTCGATCCTCGGGAGAGTTGGTGGACATGGTGACTCCTGTCTTAGGTACCGCAAGCATTGTAAAAACAAAAGGACCCCTGGTCCCAGCTGAACGCTGGGACCAGGGGTCCTCCAAAGATTGTTCGGCGGCGTCCTACTCTCCCACAGGGTCCCCCCTGCAGTACCATCGGCGCTGTGAGGCTTAGCTTCCGGGTTCGAAATGTAACCGGGCGTTTCCCTCACGCTATGACCACCGAAACCCTAATGGTTTCGAGCGAACAAGCACACTTTTTACTTGTGTTATGAGTTCAGCTCTAAGCCGGCAACTGTTCGTTGCCTCAGAACTTACACAGTGGACGCGAGCAACTGAGGACAAGCCCTCGGCCTATTAGTACCGGTCACCTCCACCAGTTACCTGGCTTCCAGATCCGGCCTATCAACC
>NZ_JBHTVE010000031.1:0-40702 GCF_042793175.1 Streptomyces sp. NPDC056580
AGCTGGTCGTGGACCTCACGGGCCACGCACGGCTGCCCCGTCTTGCGCAGGATGTCCAGGATGAGCTGCCACAGCGGCGGCCCCGACTTCTCCCCGGCCGCGGCCCTTCCCGCCGGCGCCTGCGCGGAGGCGGCCTGCTGGGCCGGGACCTTCTCGGCCGACGTCTTCTTCGCGACGTTCTTCTTCGCCGGTTCGGCCGATTTCTTCTTCGCGGCGGCGTTCTTCGCCGGTTCGGCCGACGTCTTGTTCGTCGTGGTCCCGGGTGTGGCCTTCTCGGCGGCCTTCTTGTGTGTGGACTTCTTCGCCGGGGCAGTTTTCTTGGCTGCGGCCGTCCTCTTGGCAGGTTGCTTGGGCTGCTCCTCCTTCACCGACTCATCCTGTCGCTGCTGTGGAACCTGGGCCGTATCGGTGGCCTCCTCGGCCGGTGCGGGGATGTCGGCCTGCTCGGCCGTGGCCTCCTGCGGGACCTCGACCGCCCCGGTGGCGGACTGGTCCTCGGGCGCGCTCGACACCGCTGCTCCCGGCAAACTGCCCTGCGCCTGGGCCAACCAGGCTTCCTCCGCCTTGAGCTGATCCAAGCGCTCTTGCAGACCGGCGATCTGAGCGGTCACCTCGCTCTGCTCCTCGCGGTTGGCCGCGAGGTCATCGGCGTAACTTTGCGCGTACTTGTTCTGGATGGGGGTCTTTGCGGGCTCATCGGCCACGACAGCACTCCTAGTACCTGGTTGTTGCTGCCGGATGTTAGTCACTGCGAGAGAGCGACAGTTGCTCTTCCGCACCGTCACCACCCTCGCGGTGAGCGTGGAGCCCGGCGCGCTGTCTGTCCCCACGGTCACCGGCGCGACGGGACGTGCCCGGTGATGTCACCGGGGCAGTCGCGCGTTGTCTCGTCGGCCAAGTGCCGTGCGGTGTCATCCCAGAGGCGATAGACCGAGGCACCCCGCACGCCGCTCTCTCCGGCGACCTGGACCCGCTGGCCCGTGCGGTGCCCACGGCCTCGTCCCGCCCGCCGGCGTCGCAGACGTGGTTCGGCCGCCGGTCCGCAAGGCGGGAGCGGGCTGTATGGGCGACTGGTCTTGCCGGGTCAACGCCCCTGGCGCCGACTCGCATCAAAGCGGAGCAGCACTCGCGCCACACGCCACACCGCGGCAACGACCGCTGACACGAACGCCATCGTGAGCAGGCCCTTCCCCACGGGCTTGGAGACACCCACGACCAGCGCTGGGACCAGGAGCACGCCGAACACGGCTGCGGCTAGGACACCAGCCGTCACGAGGGCGAACATGATCTCCACCGTCATCGCGTCCTTCTCCCAACGCGATTCCCGCCCCATATCCACGCGGCAAGTCTCACACAGATGGTTAAGGTCGCGTAGCCGAGATCCCGCAGAAACGGCCGCCCGATTCTGCGAGGAATCACCGCCTCAAACAGCTCTGGACACCCCTGCCGACGTGCGAAAACGCGTATTTGAGGGGGCCATTTGGAGGTGTGATCGTGTGTGCCGTGCGCGGCTTGGAGCACTTCAGGCGCAGGACGTGGGAGCCATCATCGCTGCCGTCATCACCGCCGTGGGCGGCATCGTCACCGCGGTCATCACCACGCGGCGGCAGGGTTCGTAGCAAGATGCACCGTGAGGTGACGTGACGCGAAAACAAAAGCTCTGGCCGCGTCACGTCACCTCATCCCATCGCCTGCTTCGCCTCGGCGCGGGCGGCGTCCATGTGCCGGGCGAGGGCACGCTGTCTGCTCGCGGTCGGTACGCGAAATGTGCGCTTCGATAACTGGCCGTGCGGCCTTGTCACGGCTCCGGTCGACGGCGGCCTCGGCCACAAGGTGTGCCTCATGGGAGTGGTCCAGCGTGATCTGCTGGGCGACGGTGTCGGCGTCGCGCACCCCCCCCGAAGGGACAGCCCGGTCAGGCGTCCGCGCTGCAGGCCCGCGGCATCCATGAGCCGGTAGGCGACGGCGCGCAGGTCGTCGTCGTGCGTGGAGGCCCGTCTCGGTGAACGTCAGCGTCAGGGCCTGGGGCGATTGGCCCCGGCGGCGCAGCGTCCGCCCGAGCTGAATGACCAGGTCGAGCAGGGCTGCGCGCACGTCGGCGCCGTCCAGGGTGTGCCGGGCGAAGGTGCAGCTGACCGTGGCGGAGGCGGGCAGGGAGCGCGGGACGACCGGACGGCGGTCGGCGCCGCGGGCCCTTTCGCGGGCCAGGCGGCCGGCTCGTCCGCCCAGCAGCCGCTGGACGGTCTGGGCGGGGGCGGCAGCGAGCAGGCCTGCGGTGTGGATGCCGTAGTCGTGGAGCACGTCCGTCTGCCGGGAGCCGATGCCGTACAGGGCCTGCACCGGCAGCCCGGGGAGACAGTCCGCGGCCCGGCCGGGAGCCGCGACCAGCACCCCTACGGGCTCGAGGACCCGGGCGGATGCGGTCGCGGCCACACTGATGCTAGGACCGATGCCGATCCGCAGATCGACGCCATGACGGGTCAGGACCCGCACGCGCAGCATCTGGCCGAGGCGGCCCACATCCCCCCGGCATCGTGGTAGCGCAAGGCGCGCCCTTCAGCTCCGCGAGAGCCGCAGTAGGTGGCAGCGCCTGCACGACAGGAGACAGGGGGACAGCTCGGCCAGCTGCTCAAGAACGAGGCGGTACAGCTCCTCCGGCAGACGGTCCGGGCAGCGCGCATGCATCACGGTCGAGACCCGCGCTTGCCTGGAGCTGCCACCGGGTCGCGGTCCAGCAGATAGCTCGATCGGTGAATCGCTGACGAGGAACGCCAGGAGGCCGAATCGTCAGGATGAGCCCCGGCGTGGTGGCGCCCTGCGTGAAGCTGCCTGAGTTCCAAGGTCAGCAGGCAGACCAGCGGACGGCCGGCGTCGGGGGACAGGCAGCGGCTGGGGCTTCGGCCGACAGGCTGTAGGGCGACGCCCGCGACGAGCCCTGGCCCAAAAAGTGGCGTGGGGCCCAGCCAGCCTCAGCTCGCCGGGCCCCACAGGGCCAGGCGTTGCACCTGGCGGCACGGCCAGCCTATGGCCCCTCGCTGAGATCCTGGAGGGCGGTCCCGCGCGGCGTGCGACCGGCGCGCGGGACCGCCCAGTCCCGGTCGTCCTGTCAAGAGCCGGGAACTGAAACCGTACGGAATCGGATCATCATTGGCACGTACATCGGCACGTGAGCGCGGCCTGCCCGCGCCGGATGGCCGACGCCGCCCCCAGGTGCGCCCTCGGGTTGCCCACCGGGCTGTTGGTGCCACTGGGTGGGCCGGAAGGGGTGCGAGCAGAGCGTCCCGGTGGCACGGGGGGAGACCACCGGGACGACGACTCCAACTTACTCAGCACCATTCGCCCGCGTACGGGGATTCGCGGGACGTGGCCGGTTGCGGCCGCCTGCACCGGCAGTCCGTTCTCGCGGCGTCCGCGCGACTTCGGCCGCCCCCTTTCGCACCCGTCTTCGAAGAGCACCGTGGATTGACGCGAGGTACTTTCACTTCGTGTCACTGACTCCAGACGACGAAGTCCGCAGCCGCGACGAACTGGTCTCCTTCGTTCGAGAACTGCGCCAGGACTACCTCCGTCGGGGACACGAATGGGAGAGCCAGAGCCTCGACCGCTTCCTTGAGGCCCTTGCGGCATGGATGCATGACCGAGGACCTGATCATCACCACCACCCGGCAGGTGGCGGACATCCTGGACCGGCTTCAGGACACCGACCGGCCCCGCCGCAACCTCGCCGAGGACTACAAGGCGTTGGAGGCCCTGTCCGCTGACGTACCGGCTCTCAAGGAGAGCGCCGGCTGGCTCCTCGACCAGATCGCCCTGCGCGACGTGCACGCCCAACGCCTGCGGGCCGTCCTCGAACCCGACATCACCGACTACCAACGCGACCGCGACCGCTCGATCGACAGCGCGGACGCGGGCGCGCCCGCGCTGGATGAGGAGCGTGCCACGCAGCTGTCCCAGGCCCGTGACGTCGTGCGCGCCTACACCGCCGCCGCCCACTCCGGGCGGGAGGCGGAGGCACAGCACCTCCTGGACGCCTTCCCGGTCCCGGCCCGGCCCTTGCAGACCAGCGGCCCGGCCGCCGCCTGGCGCCGAAACTCGCCCACCGCGCAGGACGCCGTCACCGCCCTCGAAACCCAGCGCGCGGCGACCACCGCCGACGACAGCAGCCCCTACGTCGCCGCCCCCGAACTCCTGCACGCCACGACCGCCTACCTCGCCGCCCGGGAAGGCCAGCTCCACCACCTGCACGACGCGCTCGGACGCCTCGCCTACCCCGCCCAGCCCTCCGCCATCCTGCCCACCGACCTCGCTCCCGTGGCAGCCGCCCAGACCCAGCGCCGCGTCATCGACGCCTTCGGCACCCCCGAGCGCGCCCACCAGGCCCTGGACGGACAGATCAGCTACCAGCGCCGCCGCCCGCCTCACGCCGACCGGCCCACCACCGCAGGAACCGACACCGACGCCGACCTGCTGTCCCGGGCGCGCGCCGCCCTGGAAGAGATCGACGGCCCCGGCGGGTCCTGGACGCGCAGTACATCACTACCCGCCTGCAGCGGGCCATGGCGCGCCCCGCCACCGACCGCGGGCGCACCGGCGGACACGACCAGACGCAGGCCGACCAGGCTCACGCTCAAGCCCAGATGGCCGGTAACACCACCCTCGGAATACAGCCGTGACGCGGCACTGAGCACACGGCCATGGCCCTGCTGCCGCAGGCTGCCACTCTCGTCCGGCGCGGCGCGCGGCATCTCGCGACGGCGACCATGCTGTGGACGCTTACGAAATTCCCCAGGGCTGAGTTCACGTGATTCCCCAGGTCGGGACGCGCCGTAGCATGGCCGGGAGGCAGGCACCGGCTATGGGAACGAGGGCATTCCGGTGGTCCGTGACAGCCAGGCAGCATCGCCGGAGCGGATCGAAGAGATAGACGAGGTCATCGATCGCATCACCCGCTGGGCTAAGGATCGCGAAGACGTCGTCGGTCTGCTCCTGGTGGGCTCTTGCGCCCGCAACGCTGCCCGACCCGACTCCGACGTCGACCTCGTCCTGCTCACCACAGACGAGTCCCGTTACCTCAACAGCGATGCCTGGGCCACCGAGCTCGGGCTGGGCCAGCTGATGCGTGCCCAGTCGTGGGGAGCGATCACAGAGCGACGCTATTCCACGGCCTCCGGCCTGGAAGTCGAGATGGGCATCGGCTCGCCCAGTTGGGCAAAGGTAGATCCCGTCGATCCTGGAACACATCGCGTCGTTACTGATGGTGCCCGCTCGCTTCACGACCCAGCAGGCACCCTCGCCATCCTCTTTGCCGCGTGCTAGGCGTTGCTCTGTCGGGCTTGCCGGTGGGGTTCTTCGGGCGCTTGTTCGGGGGATAGCTGGGGCCGTTTCACCGTGGCGCTGCGACACCACTTCCGCAACGCCGCTGACGACCGCGCTCGACTCAACCTGCCAGGTACGGCGAGCCAACCGGCCTCACCCATCGACCAGCACGTGTCGTCCCATCTCGTAGCCGCCAGGCCGCAGGGGACAGCAAGCAGCGCACAACGACCGCTGCGTCTGCCGCCGAACGGCAACGCGCGACCTTGACTCGTTACGCCACTTCCGCACGTCCGATCCCGCCTCCGGGGAGGGCAGGGCACGTCACGCACTCGGCACGCGGGAGCGGGGCGCCGTGGGCCGGGCGGCAGCCGATCGCGGTGCGCAGGATGCAGCCGACCTGCCAGCGCCGGGCCCGCAGTCGGACGCACCACTGAAGGCGGCGTGCCGTTCGGGTGCCGGCACCTCGCTGATCAAGGAGAACTGCGATGCCCCGTACGTGCACCCCGTCGACAGCCGGTCGGCGACTTGCCACCTTCGCGGCCGCCGTCCCCCTTCTCGCCGGTGCGGCAGCGGTCGCCGCGCCCGCCGCCTCGGCCGTCGGCTCATCGGCGTGCCACTACAACGTCACCCGGGAGACCTCGACGGTGACCGTCAACGGCGTCAACTTCCGCACCGGCCCGGGCACCGGCTACGCCTCCAAGGGGCTGCTCTACAAGGGCGACACGTACGTCGCCCACTGCGGCGTCCGCAAGGGCACCGCCGCCCACCCCCAGGCCTGGCTCTACGCCAAGCTCAGCCACCGCTCCAAGAGCGGCCTGGCATCGGGAACGTGGGGCTGGGTTCGTGACGGCTTCGCCGTGTCCAGGTGACCGCAGGACGCAGCCCCGTGTGGGCCTACCGCGCGGGAGTGGTCCCACCGTGCGGAACGCCGCCCCCGGTCGTCATGTCGGGCCCTGGCACGCCTGGGTGCCGCACCTGTTGCGGGCCGCTGCCCGCATCGAGGCTTCCTTCATTACCACCGAGCAAGGGGAGATCACCGTGCCGTTTCCGTCCGTCCCCCGTCGCACCGCACCCGCGCACCGTGTCCGGACCACGGCAGTGGCCACTGCCGTCGCCGCCTCCTCGGTTCTCGGACTGTCGCTCGCCGCGGCCGCGCCGGCGAGCGCGGCGACGGGCTCCAAGGCGTGCACCCACCAGGTCAAGCTCGACACCCGGGTCACCGCCCCCGTCAACTTCCGCACCGGCCCCGGCACCAACTACAGCAGCCTCGGGCTGCTGTCCAAGGGCCAGGGCGTCTACTGGGCCTGCTACAAGGGCAACTGGGGCTACCTCAAGCCGTACTACGGCGCACCAAGGGCCACTGGGGCTGGGTGAGCCGTACCTACATCGACGTGCCGATGCGGACCGACTGACACCCGCCCGCACAGGGCCCGTGCCTTGGCCCACCCTCTTCCGGGTGCCCAGGCGCGGGCCCTGGCGTTCCCGCCCGCGGGCCGTGCCCTTGCCGCGCGTCGCGCCCGCGGCGGCTGACGGTCGCTCGTCCGAGTCCCACCGGAAGTAGGCAGGGCCGAGGTGGCCGGCGTGGAGGAGCTGCCCGGTTCAGGCGGCTGTCGTCGCGGTGCGTCGGGTGGCTGCGGCGCGGGTGCGGGCGATGTCGGTGGGGTGTATGCCGTGGCCGGCCGGATCGAGGCTGATCAGGTCGCGGTGCAGGCGGCGTATCCGCAGCGCCAGGTCGAGGCGGAGGCGGGGGCGTTTGTCGCGGACTTCGCCGATGGTGCGTGGGTTGATGTTCAGGCGCTTGGCGAGTGTGGTCGCGGGCCATCCGGCGCGTGCCAGGTCGGCCAGCAGCCGGGATGCCTCGGTGGAGTCGGTCAGGCCGGGGGCGCCGGGGGCGCGGCGGTGGGGGAGAGGGATGCCGAGGATGGCGTCGGCGGTGGTGCGGGCGATGTCCCGGACCGTGGTGCCGTCTGCCGGGGTGCGCAGTATGCGGCGGACCAGGGTCACGGACAGGCCGGCCCGGTCGGCGATGTCCTGCGCGGACATGCCCCACTCGCGTAGCCGGACCGCCCACCGAGCGGCGGCATGCGGTGGGACACGCGCGGGCAGACCGCGCGCCCGGTCCTGCTCGCGCCGGCGGCGGGCCCGCAGCGCCGCCTGACGGCACTCGGCGCGGGTGCAGCCGTAGTCGGCACACGATGCCTGGCCGTGACGGACCGACGACCGCCGCGGCCGACGCCGCCGCGCGGCCGGCACGGCGACGGAAGCGGACTGCTCTCCAAGACCTGGCATGGCGATTCCTGCTGCGAGTTCGGTGTGCCGGCCAACGCTACGCGCCCCCACCGACAAAGCAGCCGCGCCCCCACCGGCAAAGCAACCCCGCTGCGCACCGCGCTAGCCGAGCAGCATCCGAAAGACCACATCCCATGAACGTGACGTGCATCAGGTGCGGTGTACAGGACGCCCCTACTTCCACCAGCGCTCCGCTCCCGCGACCCCCGGCTGCCGGACGCCATCGTGCCCGGAGCCCTTACGCGGCGCACGGTTCAGAGCGCGGTGTACGGCAGCCGCGGACCGAAGTCGACGCTGCGCTCCGCGTCCTTCAGGATGCGGGCGGCTTCAGTGCTCACCTGGGCAGGGACGTCGCCGCGTTCCGCGACGAGCTTGTCGTAGATCGGTGCATCACCCCGGGCATGCTGGATGCGGTCCTGCTGGTTCACTGCCGTGTCCCTTCCCCGTGTACGCAAACGGCTGCCGAGTGTACGGGCGAACGGCCAACTGCACCGGCCCCTGACCGCCAACGCCCGCATCCTGGACACCTGCTGGGGCGTCACCCCCGCCGTACACAGAACCCTGGCCACCCTCCGCCCCGCTCATATTCAGGGGGTTTGTGACACCACCGGCCCTCTTGGTTCAAGCTCGTCGAGTCCGCCCAGGCCCGCTGGCGCGCGATCACCGGCGCCCAGCTCGTGCCACTCGTGCGCGCGGGCGCACGCTTCGAAAATGGCCGGTTGGTCGAACGCACCGAGACGCAAGTGGCCTGAGTAGACTGCGCCAGCATGATCGAAATGGACGCTCGTTTCGTCGGTATCGCTGAGCTGGTCGAGGCCCCGTCCGTGGCGGTCGTGGTCGACGTCATGCGGGCCTTCACCGTGGCTGCCTGGGCCTTTGCTCAAGGGGCGGAAAAGATCGTTCTGTCCGAGTCGCTGGACGACGCTGTGGCACTGAAGACCCGCCACCCGGATTGGGTGGCACTTAAAGACGGTCCGCCCGCGGCTGGGTTCGACATGGTCAACTCTCCGGGCATGCTGCGGGCTGCCGACCTTCGCGGACGGACCGTTGTGCAGAAGACCACCGCAGGGACGGTAGGCGCCCTTGCCGTCAAGGATGCACCGGTGGTGCTGTGCGCCAGCTTCGTAGTGGCGGAGGCGACCGCTCGGCTCTTGCGGACACGCAAGAGCGACAGCGTCACGTTCGTGGTCACCGGCGAAGACGGACAGGCCGATGAAGACTTGGCGTGCGCTGAATACATCGCTTCCAGATCGACCGACGCCACGGCCGATGCCTCTGTGTTCCTGCGCCGAGCTGCCGAGTCGCGCGCCGCCGCCGAGCTTGCAGAGGGGGTGCGTCAGGGAGTGCATCCCGACGACGTTGCACTCTGCCTTGAGCTCGACCGATTCCCCTTTGCCATGGTGGCAGCCCTGGAAGACTCGCTCATGGTCCTGCGTCCGCACGCCGTACCTGCGCAGGTCGACGACTCCGCGCTCTGATCAGCGAAAGCCAACATCCATCGGGCAGGCGGCGTCGGGCACGTCTCGACGGCGGTGCCCCGGCGGCGACAGGCACCCCCACCCCCCTGATCACGATCCACAAGTCTTGACCATCTTCTTGAGCGCAAGCCCGGGCGTTTACGCCCGGGTTAGCTCATCTGGAGCCCGGAGCCGCGCAGCGGCGGAGCACGCTTCGTTCCTATGGCTCGACGGCCGGTTGTCAGTGGTGTGCCGTAGCTTTCAACTTGCCTGGCAGTGCGCTGACCTAGATTGCGGCGATTGTCCGCTGCCGGGACCGTGGGCGTCGGAAATCGGTGAGGGGGTGTGGCGATGTCGAAGAACATTGAGGCGGAGAAGAAGGTTCCGCGGGCGGTTGCCGCACGCCTCGCGTCGATGAAAGCGCGGAAGGATTCCGGCCTTGTCGGCCGTACCGCGATAGTTCCTGTCTGGCTGAACCGGGCAGACCATCTGCGAGTCCACGCGGCGTGCCATGCTGCCGCTGGATTGTGGAATCGCTCAGTGGTGTGGCTGCGCGGGCAGTGGGAGGCAGGTGAAACCCCTGGCAAGGAGGACGTGCGCAGGTTCGTCACCTCACTCCCGGCCGAGGACCGGCCCTTCCACGCCCATACGGCGCAGGCCGTCGCATACGACCTGTGGGATGCGGTCGCGACGTCGCGAGCAAACCGTGCTCTGAGGTTGAACGCGCGGGCGCCCTGGCGGGAGAAGAAGTACCGGCCGTTGTCGTTCACCGCGGGTTTCGGCTGGCGCGTCACCCCTGAAGGCCGTCTGGCGCTGTCTCTTGGCCGGGGTCGCGGCCGGATCGTGCTGTCGCTGCCCGAGGTCACCTCCCGCAACGGGCAGCCTGTGCCGCCGAAGGACTGGGGTGAGATACGCCTGTGCTGGGACCGAAACGCCAGGTCGTGGTCGCTGCACATCTCCTACTCTGCCCCAGGTGAGGTCCTGCCCACGCCGGCGGAGGGAAGGCCCACCGTCACCATCGCCATCGACGAGGGCATCATCAACCCGATGACCCTCGCGGCGAAGATGCCCGACGGCAGGGTGCAGGTTAAGGTCCTCAACGGCCGGCAGGGACGCTCGGCGAAGCGGTACCGCAACAAGGTCGTGGCCCGGCTGACCTCCCGTATGTTCCGGTGCAAGAACGGCTCTCGGAAGCACCGGCGCCTCATGGCGGCGAAGAAGAAGGTCGAAGCAAAGACGGAACGCAGGCTGCACGACTTCGACCACCAGGTGTCCGCGAAAGCCGAGAAGTTCACCCGTGAAGTCCACGCAACGTGGACTGAACACCACCGGGAGACGTCCGAGCCGGACACTGTCGTCGGTGTGCGCCTCGTCGCCGGCGACGTCCGCGGCATCGAGAAGAACACGAACAAGAAGCGGCGGGCATCAAGGTCGACGCGGCAGCAGTGGTCCCGCGGCCAGCAGGAAGACTACCTGCAGTACAAGACGGGCTTGAAGCTCGAGCACATCAACGAAGCTCACTCCTCGCAGACGTGTCCGGAGTGCAGCACGCGGACGAAGGTCCGCGGCCGCGAGTACATCTGCAAGAACACGCGTTGCGGGTTCCGGTGCCATCGGGACGCCGTGGGCGGCGTAAACATCCTTACGCTCGCCGACAACGACGGGACGTACGTCCTGGATCCAGACCTCCGTGTGGAGGTCACGTATCGCCGGTCCCAGACCAGCTGGAGCCCACTCCAGCGGTCACTGCACGCCTACCACCAGCAAGTCCTCGGACGAGCGAGTGGGAAGACGCGCAGGGAAGAACGGCGTAGCGCCCAGAACCGGGCCACCCGCACACGCACCACTGTGTCGGGTGTAGCTGTCGACCGCGCTGCCATTCCAGACGACATCACCACCCGTCAGGGTGCTGGCAGGGCCCCCGCCCGCGTCGCCTGAAGCGCACAAGACAGAAGCCCCGGCCTTCAGGCCGGGGAGGTTCACTATTACTCCACTTCATCAATCGCTGTCATCTGCGCCGCTGTCGCTCGTTTGCCTGTGACGTTTGTCGGCTGGCATCCGCTGAGTGGACGGGTCATCCGTGTGACGGGTGTGCCGATCTGTCTTTCTTCTGTGGCCGTTGTCGGCCTTCTGTGGGGTGGATACGTGGTGAGCCGTCGTACGTCGCATGCGTACAGACCGCTGAGCTTGAAGCGACGGGCGTGGTTGACGCTCGGTGCCGTGGTGCTGGGCGGGGGAGGGATCGTGACCTATGCGGTCGCCAGCCCATCCGGGGATCCGGGCGCCGGGCGTGCCAAGCGGCCGGTGAAGATCTACGACCTGTCACTGGCCGGTACTTCACAGGAGAGGCGGGAGCTCCGCAAGGACACCGAGGAGTTCTCCCTGCTCGGTGTCTCCTGGACGGGCGCAGCCGAGCGGCTGGAGGGCACGGTGCAGGCGCGCACCCGCAGCCTTGAGACCGGCCAGTGGGGCGCCTGGCGGAAGCTCAAGGTGGACGTCGACCCGCTGGAGGAACCGGGCAAGCGCGTGCGCGGCGCCTCGGAGCCCTTGTGGGTCGGCCCCTCGAACGGCGTGCAGGTGCAGGTCGTCGGCAAGAACGGCCGCGCCGGCAAGCTGCCCGGCGGACTTGAGGTCAACCTGGTCGACCCGGGCGTGGTGACCACCGCCGAGACGAAGGCGACCGGTGCCCCGGCCGAGCCCGCCGGATTCGCCGTCCCCGCGGAGACCCCGGACGCCACCGAGAGCGCGTCGACCGATCCCGGGACGCCCACCGATTCGCCCACCCCGAGCGACAGCGCCCCTGCCACGCCGACGGACGACCAGACCACCACGTCTCCCGGCCCGACCGACACCACGTCCGAGCCCGCCCCCACCGACTCGGTTTCCGCGTCGCCTTCGACGAGCACCTCCGCGAGCCCGTCGGCCACCACGCCGTCCGCGCCGCCTTCGACCGTGCCGCGGCCGCCGATAATCGCGCGCGCCGACTGGGGCGCGGACGAGTCGATCAGTCCCGAGGCGCCTGAGTACAACGACGACGTGAAGGCCGTGTTCGTCCACCACACCGACGGGGCGAACGACTACTCCTGCGCCGACTCGGCGTCGATCGTCCGCAGCATCTACGCCTACCACGTGCAGGTCAGCGGCTGGAAGGACATCGGCTACAACTTCCTCGTGGACAAGTGCGGCACCCTCTTCGAGGGCCGCAAGGGCGGCGTCGACCTGCCGGTGCTCGGCGCCCACACCTACGGCTGGAACCGCGAGTCCACCGCGGTCGCGGTGCTCGGCGACTACACCACCACCAGCGCCTCCAACCCCGCACTGGCCTCGATCGCCAGCCTCGCGGCCTGGAAGCTCGGCCAGTACGGCGCCCAGCCCACCAGCACGACCCAACTGACCGCCGGCGCCACCCAGAAGAACCTCGCCGGCACCAGCTTCACCGCCGGCAGCACCTACACGTTCCAGCGGATCTCCGGCCACCGCGACGGCTACAACACCGAGTGTCCCGGCGGCCTGCTCTACGACCAGCTGCCGACCATCCGTACCTGGGCGGCCGGCCCGGTCCAGGGCCTGAAGATCACCTCGCTCGGCGGCGCCACCCTGTCCGGCTCGACGTACTACACCAAGGGCGCTCTCACAGCGAAGTGGGCAGCCACCACGCCAGCTTCGCTGATCTCGAAGTTCGAGCTGCTGGTCGACGGCAAGACCGTCGCCTCAACCTCCGGCAGTGCCACCTCCGCCACCGCCACCCTGGCCGTGGGCAGCCACACCGTCGCCGTCCGTGCCGTGCACCAGTCCGGCAAGACAGCGACCACCGCCGCACTGACCGTCGTCGCGGAGACGACCGCACCGACGTTCACCACCACGCCGAAGCTCTCCCTGCGGACCGGAACCGTCAACACCAGCGCCGTCCCGGTCGCCCTCGGCTGGAAGGCCACCGACAACCAGGCCCTGCGCCACGTGAAGCTGCTGTCCCCCACCAGCAACACCTTCGCCCCGGCCACGACCGGCTACAACACGACCGCCAAGTCCGCCACCGCTACCACCTGGTCGATGCGCGCCTACGACTACGCCGGCAACTACAGCACGTCCTCCCCGGCGTACACCCCGATGATCCTTCAGGAGAGCTCCGCCACTAGGTCCGGCACCTGGAGCACCCGCTCCTCGACCAGCTACCTTGGCGGCAAGTCGTACTCCAGCGCCTCCAAGGGGGCCGCACTCACCTGGACGTTTACCGGCCGCTCGGTCGCCTGGGTGGTCTCCCGAGCCTCCAGCTCCGGCCAGGCATACGTCTACGTCGACGGCACCAAGGTCTCCACCGTCGACCTGAAGTCCTCCACCACGTCCTACCGGCAGGCGATCTGGACCAAGACCTTCTCCAGCAGCGCCAAGCACACGGTCAAGATCGTCGTGGTCGGCACCAGTGGCCGTCCCACCGTCACCACCGACGGCCTCGTCTACATCAAGTAACCCTTCACCCCACGGGGTTAAGACACGCCATGCCGACCGGCGCATGTGGACATGCATGCGCCGGTCGCTGCGTCTGTTCCCTCCGACTCACCGAGGACCGGCGAGGGGTCGCCCCGTGACGGCCGCCGCGACGGCCAGCGCGCCCTGCGCCGGCACGGAGGGCCGCGCCCCAGACAGCCGGGATCTTCGAACCCGGCGAGGATCTCGCGCTCGATCGCCTCCGACAGCCCCAGCTCGGCCAGCCACGCACCGTACGTGCCGTTGGGGTCGTCGGCCATGGGTGTCGCGGGCCGGACGGCGCGTTACCGGGCGAGTGTGACGGTGACCGCCCGGTGGCCGTTGCGCTGCTCTGCCCCGGGCCTCGCTCGGCTACATGGCAGGCATGACCCGCCGCGCGAGCATCCGTGCCGAAGCCGTCCCGCGCGGCCGCCAGGCACGCCCTTACCTCGCCGATATCGCCCGCGCCCTGCGTCCGCGGCTGCGGAGCGGCGCGTAGACACGGGGGTGGGCCGCGCAGAAACCTGCGCGACCCAACATGGGGGGCGGTGCTCGGGGGCTACGCGATGACGCCGGCGATGAACACGAGGACGCCGCCGATCGCGGCGAGGAGGAAGGACAGCTGGACGAAGCGGTGCTTCCTCCACGCGATCTTGCTCATGTTGACGAGCTGGTGGGTGAGAACCGGGAGCATGTCCTGCTCCTGGAGCTTCTGCGCGAGGGCGGTGGGCTCCCAGAACTGCAAGTGGCCGAAGAAGATGAAGTTCTCGGAGAACTCCGCTTCCAGCTTCTTCTTCGCTCGCAGGCGGGGCGCGACGACGAGGATTGCGAGGACTGCAGCGGCCAGAATCAGCAGGATGCCCGCCCACAAGGGTCCTCGCACACCGAACGCGGTTAGGTTCGACAAGAGGCGGTCCTTGTCGGACAGAGCGAAGGCCGGGGGACCGGGCCGGCTGGCGGTGATCGAGCGGTTGGTGGAGCCGGTCGCGATGGGCGAGGGCGGCTGCGCTCTGGTGGTGTGCAACACGGTCGGCGAAGCCCAGCAGACCTATCTCCGGCTGCAGGAGCGCTACCCGTCGCTGGTCGGCGAGGAGCTGCTGCTGGTGCACGCCCGTTTCCCGGGCGATGTGCGTGAGGAGCGCACAGCGATGGTGACCGGCGGGATGGGTCGCGGCGGGCCGCGCCCCACCCGGCGGATCGTCGTGGTGACGCAGGTGGTGGAGCAGTCCCTGGACCTGGACGCCGACCTCGTCATCAGCGATCTGGCGCCGCTGGCGTTGCTGCTGCAGCGGGCGGGCCGGTGCTGGCGGCACGAGAACTGGTGGGCCCAGCACGGTTACCCCGGCGGGCGTGGCCGGCCCAGCTGGGCCGATGCCCCGCGGCTGGTCGTGCTCGACCCGCTGGCCGGCGCAGGGAAGGTGCCCGTGCAGTGGGGCGAGGTCTACGCCGAGCACCTGCTGATCGAGACCTCTGAGGTGATGGCCGAGCTGGACGGGGAGAAGATCGCCATTCCCGGCGGCGTGCAGCAGCTGGTGGAGCGGGTGCACCGCGATCGGGCCGACCGCTTCCACTGGGACGATCCGGCGAAGTCGGCCGCCTGGAGCGCGTACCGCGGTGGGTAGATGGCGGCGCGCGGCGTGGCGGATGTCGTGGTCGTGCCGCGGGCGCGCAGCCTGTGGGAAGTGCACGAGATGCATCACCTGGAAGGCGCCGAGGACGAGTGGGAGGCCGCCTCCCGCTTGGGCGCCGATTCGGTGCGCTTGCTGTGCGTCCACCAGCAGCCCGACGGACGCGTGACGCTGGACGCGGCCGGTCAGGAAGACCTTCCCGCAGCAGAGGCCGAGCCGACGGCATCCGATGTGCGGCGCGTGATGCGGCGCACGATCCCGGTCCGCGCCGACTGGTTCACCGGTGCCGACGCGGACGCCCACCGGCCGCCCGCCTCCTGGGCGGAACACCTCACGCTGGGCGAGTTCCGCATCCTGTGCCAGCCCGTGGTGGATGGGCGGGCCCAGGCCGTACAGGTGGGCAAGAAGACGCTGCGCGTGGATACCGAACTGGGGCTCGTCCGGCAGTGACAGCCGCCTGGCTTTGTTGGTCAGTTGCGGGAGCGCTTGATGCTTGCTGCGGGACCATGGTCGTGCTCTGCACGATGACGTTAGGGCTCCGTGACGTTACCCAGCCCCGCTCTTCGCGCCACCTGTTGTGGGCTCAACCATGCCGCCGATGGAGACAGCGGGGCCAGCCAGCGAGGAAGCGTGTGGCGGGACGCAGAAAGTGGGGGACAGGTGGCCGTATCGACGACGCTGTGGGAGGAACCAGATCCGCTCCTTGAGCTGGCAGCGGAGGCGGGTGACGTCGGGGCGATGAAGGCTCTAGGAACGCACCTTTATGAGTCCCGCGGCAGCCGGGAACTCGCTGAGCGGTGGCTGCTCGCTGCGGCCGAGGCCGGGGATCCCGAGGCCATGTACCGCCTGAGTGGCATCTACCAGGACCGCGCCGTCAGCAGCTACCCGAACGGCGCATCTGAGATGGCCAGGGCGTCTGACTGGTGCAGGCGTGCCGCGCAAGCAGGCTGGCCTGAGGCGGCGAGTGCCATGGGCGGAAAGAGTGGCATCAGTGACGACGAACGTGAGTTCTGGCTTCGGCGCGCAGTGGAGAGTGGAGATGTAAGGGCGATGGCCTCCCTGGCATCGCTTGCCGAGAGGCGGGAGCGGCCTGACGACGCTGAGCACTGGTACCGGATGGCCATCGCCCACGGCATGTCCTCTTTGCGTATCGGATTCTCCTGCCTGCTGATGCTGCAGGGACGGTTGAGCGAGGCGGAAGAGTGCGTGAGGTCAGAGGCCGAGGCAGGCTCAATAGGAGGTGCCGGGCAACTGGCCGCGGTACTGCAGAAGCTCGGCCGGCCCCAGGAGGCCGCCGTCTGGCGGAAAAGGTACGAGGACTGGCTCCTTCAGGAACGCGAAAGCAGCGGCAGATGGCTGGACCGCGCCGCTCCTGAGCTTGCCACGGTCGCCGTCACCGCACTGGTCACCACTGCCGTGGTGCCCTTCATCCAGGCACTCGTCTCCAAGGCTGCCGAGGAAGCCTACGGGCAGGCCAGAGGCCTCGTCCGCCGGATGCTACGCCGGAACGAGCAGCCAACACTTGCCGCCGAGACGGTTGAACCGACCGGCGAGCCCGTCGGAGAGTCCACTGGTGATGAGGAACCCGGGCTCCTCATCGCCGACGACGCGGAGGCGGGGATCACCCTCTTCGTGTGGTCGAATGCCTCGGACGAGGCACTGCGGGCGCTGTCCTCCCTCGACATGGACGAGCTGACCGTCCGTAGACCGGACCAGGGCAGGGTGCGCCTCGTTTGGCATCCCGGGACCAGCAAGTGGCACATCCGCGGCGAATGACCGGCCGTGTGTGGGATTGAGGGCCGTCCAGGGTGGCTGAGGGTCAGGGCGGATCGACGCTCAAAGACTGCCCTTGACCCGGCGTGGCGGTCCCGCGCCGTCGGAGGCCGGGCAGTCCCGCCTCGCCTCTCTCAGCCCCGTCGCCGGGTGGGTAACATCTGGCGAACGAGGTGAGCGCCGCTGGAATTTTTCAGAAAGCGTCAACAACGAAAGGGATCGATCGCTACCGAAGTCCAGAGGCGATCTATAGGCGCCTCTGCGCGGCCATCGTCGCCTCACCTTCGGCGGCAACATCATCGAGACCGGCACCGACTCCTGCCGCCTCGCCGCCACCCGCCCCCGAGCGGAACGAGCAGCGGTCTGAGCGCTGTCCGCCTGCTTTATCGAACCGGCCCGCACTCGTCGACGATCACGGTCGGCGGGGCCATAAGCGATGTTGAAGGTGCCGAGCCAGTACGACCAGCCGGGGATTCCCAGGGCGCTGGAGAACCGGTAGTTCAACTGCCAGCGGAGCCACTGCCCGGGAAGCAGTCGAACTGCCGGCGGCCTGCGCGGCCGAGGCGGCAGCCCGAAGAGCGGCTCCACACGAGCGAGTACTCGGAGCCGGGATGGCGGGACTGCAGGAGCAGGGTCGAGGCGATGAACCGGTCGTCCGGGACGTCCAGGTCGAGCCAGTCGGGCAGCGCGTCGGACTTGGGCTCGATGTACTCGAAGACGGCGTGGACGTCGCCGGCGACCCGGACCCCGAAGGTGACGTCGCCGTTGTTGCGCAGCCCCTTCAGACGCCGGTCGGCCTTCTTGGCCGCCTCGCGCAGAACGTCGCTACGGCCGGCGCGCTTGTTGTCGTCCAGCTCGCGCAGCACGACCGGCAACAGGTGTGCCATGTAGCGCTGCCCGATCTGCCCGGTGCAGGCGGCGAGGTCGGGGTTGTCGATCAGCGCGTTGGTGTCGACGGTGATCCGCACCGGCCATGGGTCGGTGGGCAGCAGGTCGGTCAGGCTCCGCAGCTGCTGGACGGACGCCTGCAGGAGCTTCACCGCCTCCGGCATGTGCTGCGGGACGGACCAGTCGGACCAGGTGCCCTCGCGGACCAGCCAGCGCTCCAAGTGCTCCAGACTCTCCTTGAGCTTCTTCGCCGCCTCGGGAGTGGGGTGGGGGAACAGCAGCCGGAACCGCGGCTCCCAGCCCCGAAGACGGCGCAGCAGGTCCATCCGCTGGGACTCCAGCGCCGGGCTGCTCGGTGCCCACCCCCATTTGGCCGCGGCGACGATGAAGATGGAGTCACCCGGCATGTTCGGGTACACATACCGGATCCCGGAGGCTTCCAGCACGGTGAGATAGTCCCGCTCGATCGCGTCCAGCTGCTCCAGCAGGCGCTCTCGATAGGTGGGCGGGACGGGCTTCTTCTGCAGCCTCGGAGTCTTCGACACCTCGGTGCTCACCTCGGACGTCACCGCGGCATTGAAGCGGAGCCAGCCGTCCTCGATTCTTGCCGGGATGCAGCATGGGACGCTGCGCGGGTTCATTCCGCACTACGCGAACGTGGCCATTTTCGTCAGATTACCGAAATGGCAACAAGTAGAAATTCAGACATCGTGACTATGTGCGGACCTGGACACTTGGAGCCGGGTACGCCTCGGCTGGATGCATGGCGGCGCGGTGCCTACAACTCGTATCTCAGCCGCCCCGGCCCCGAGATCCTGCGCACCCGCCTGTCCCCGGACAAGGCCGAAGCCGATGCCGAGCTGTGGCTTCCGGTGGAGCGGGAACAGAGCTGAACAAGGCGCCAAGCCGAAGGTGCCTGACCGCCCTCGCTGGCGGAAGCAGCGGCACCACCAACGTCCACTGCACTTCCGTCAAGTCCGACGGATACCCACCCTCAGCTCCGCTCACAGCATGCTCAACGACCACTCCAGCAGCGAGGCACGGCGGATTTCAAATGCGGCTCTTACCGCCGCCGCAACCGCGAACTACAGCCAAGCGTACGGGCTCGTGCTGCCGTAGACAGTTACCCCATTCACTACGACGTAACCGTAGTTCAGATATCGATGACCGGAAACTCCCCCCACCCCGATAGCAGGGTGGTGGCCGAGATAGCAGGATTGATTGGCGCTTCTAACTACAAAACCTTCCGACTGATCCCTGATTTGATAATAGACGTAACAACTACTACCAAGACTCCCTCGGCTGTTAATGTAAAGATCTCCATTTACGGTGGTGCCGCTTGTACTGATGCATACTCCAACATTCCAGGAACTTCCGCTGGTAACGCATCCGCCGCCGGCGGCACTCGCAGGCTGGGGCGCGAGAGCGATTGGAGCAACACCTGTCATCAGCGCGAGTAAGGCACCGAGAGTCTTTCTGAGTTGCATCACATGGCTCCCACGTCAGTCGATGGTTTTTGATGATCCGCAGTACGGGCAGATGTCGAGGGGTCTCGAGAGAGGCCAGGACTCTTACCACCTTGCCGAATTAACGGCACGCGATGACGATTCTGGCTTCGAGCCTCACGACTTAGCACATCGTCTACCGACTATGAGAGCAAAAGCTTACCAACCGCTACATGGATTTCAGCCATTGCAGCCCCGCAGCATATAATTCCCCTTATTTCACCCTGAAAGGTGACATTTTCCCTTCGTCGTCCGGCAAGGATCAGGCTAAGGCGTCCGACCCGCTCGCCGCCGCAGGCATCCCGGCCGCGCCCACCGGCCAGGCCCGAACCGACCTGCTGGCCGCACTGCGCAAGGCGAACCCCGCCCTATGAGGCAGCAGGCGAATTTGAGGAAGGCTTCGTGCGTGTCGGCTAGGAGAGACCCGGCGTGCCGCTGCGGCGCCGCAAGCAGCCGTGGCACCGCATGCAGCGGGTGCCTCCTACTTGCCGTTCACGACCGAGATCCCGTTCGGGCTGTGGATCTTTAGTCTCGTGGCGAACGATAACGAAGAGCGTTCTGGCCGGACCTGGAGCCAGCGCAAACGGTTTCGGGCACCGGCCTCGTGGGCGCTGGGCCCTCAAGGGCGAACAGCGGCGGCACTGCTCGTCCGACTGGAGCAGCTGGCCTGGGACGAAGTCCTCGCCCTGCGCCGCTCCTACAACCAGGCATGGCCAGCCGATCGTGAAGACCCCGCCTGGTACGGGGCACAGGACGTCGCCACGACCGCAGACCGGGCACAGCTGAAGAACGCACTGATCAAGCACGCCGAAGCAGCCCTGGCTCGAGCAGCCCGCGCCCACGGCAAACGGGTACGGGACTTCTCAGACGGACAGAAGACTGTGTGCTTCGCCCCCGCGGCCCTCGCCATCGAGGACCTTGCCCCCAGCCTCGCCCACCGCCTCCTCAGCCCTCTCCGCCGCGCACTCGGCGACGTCCACGCCTACCCCGTCCCCTCGTGGACCGACAGCCTGTAACCCACCACCGTGAGCAGCCAAGTCGGCCCCAAGCGGCCCCCACCGGCCGCCCAGAAGTCACCCGGCCTGCCGAAGGGACCAGCCAACCTGATCAGCTCACCCGCCCGAACAAGCGGCCCGGTAGACGGCAATGAGGGCGGTGAGGCGCGGGTTGAACCCTTCTGCCTCCTGCAGGGCCGGATCGGGCATCGAGTCGTCGACGGCATAGCCGAGTGCGGGACATCCAGTGACGTGCCCACGCAAGGCGTCCAGGTGATCGAGCAGAGCAGCGCGACGAGCCTGCTCGGGGTTCAGCGAGCGCAGCCACGCGAGGCGTTCCGCCGTGGTCTTGGGGCGCGGGGGCAGGTCGCGACGGATACCGTCGGCCCGCTGGGTGAGGATGTTCCACACGGGCATGCGCAGCGCCGCGACCAGTGTCTCGGGTGCTGCCTCCACGGTGGGCGTCATGTTCCCCACAGTCGCAGCGGCCACTGACAGCGCGATGCACCCCGGCCACCAGGTCAGTCGTCCGTGGTGCGCTCGATAGTCCAGTCGGCTCGGGTCGTCCGCCACACGGTCGCCGACCGGCTGGTCCGCGTGCTGCTCACCGACACCCCCTGCCCGGCCACGGCGACGTCCGGGCCGTCGATCTGCAGGCGTTTCGCTCATCCGAATGAACGCCGTCATGAACCGGAATGGTGAACCGTTCCACCAGGACAGACGGATGTCATGAGACTCCTGCGTCTACGGCGCCCCCGTACCGGCTTGACCGCGCTGCTTGCCACCACCGTCCCGACCGTCCTGGCCGCCTCGCTGATCGGCCTCGCGCCCGCCCATGCCACGACCCCCGCAGCCACACGCGCCGCGGCCCGGGACCAGATCGCGTGCCCGCGGGGCTTCGTGTGCATCTACCCCGACATCAACTTCAACGGGCAGCCCTACGTCAAACGCGCCGTCGACGGATCCGTGCGGCACCTGCCGGACTACATCCGCGGCAAGGGCAGCTCCGTCATCAACAACAGCAGCCGCACCGCGCGCATCTACCAGAAGGACAACTACTTCGGCCGGCACGTCTGCGTCGGCCGCGAGGGCGGCTCCATCAGCGACGTGCGCTCCTACCAGCTCAACGACACCACCCACAGCCTGCGCAACAACGACACCCCCTGCGGCGCCTGATGACCGTCCGAGGCGGAACGATCTGACAATCCAGTTACCGATCCATCGCGATGAGATGTCCAGGCCGGGTGCGCGGTTATCTTCTGCACCCAGCGAGCCGCGCATCCGCGCGTCCGGGCCGCCTTCCCGGCGCCAGAACATCCACGGTTACTCGGCCTCACCGGAGGAATCGGCATTCGACCCACCCTGCCTGGGGGCGTCGGGCCGTTGGGGCCCTCCGCGCGGTAGGCGGTCAGTGGGATGCGGACGACGTAGTCGCGCACCTCGCGGCAGCGAGGCCGGCCTCTTGGAGGCCAGGACTCTTGGCCTGCCCTGCCCTGGGACCAGGCCTTGCGTCAACGCTGCACCGACCCGACGCTGACCCGAAGGTCGTGCCCGATAACCGCGTTCTCGTCGCCCTGTTGGAACCGCTCGGCCGCTTCCATCCGCAGCTTCTCCGGACGGCCAGCCGCTCGTCCGCCAGCCCGCTCCCCTGCGTATCTCATACACGCGGCACTCCGCAGGAACCCCTGGCCGAAAGCGTCAGTAACCTCGGCTTGGTGGATATCATTTCAGGGCCCTCAAAGCGTCATCTCTGGACAGCTCAAGCAATGATTCCTCGGAGTAGTCCTGAATGCTGCTGATGTAGGGTGGGATGCCGGGGCGGCGTGTACAGAAGGTGACATTGGCCGTGAGGGTGTCGTCCGACAGACCGCCCTCCGACAGGGAAACGTACCCCAGGAGTGGGTGCTCGCTTTCCTCGGGGGCAGCCTGCAAGGCCAGGCAGGCGTAAGCGATTGAGCGCCGCAGGAGCCGATTCTGCCTTTCGGGTCCTGAAGCGGGAAGGTCGTAGTCCATCATGCCGCGCCCGTTCACCGTGGCTTCGAAGTGAACAAAGTCCTCGAATTCTCCAGCGGTGTATCCGTGGTGCCCCGCCTGCAACGCGGAGAGCAGGTAGGCGCCATTCCCGTCCACGGTCCAGCCTTCCTCCGCGATCGCACGATACGCGGCAGGAACGTCGCCCGGAAGGATCGAGGACAGTTCGGCGCCGGCAAGACTGAGCATTCTCTCGTTCATCTGAGCCCCTTGCGGATACCCGCTTCGAAACCAGGGGGAGGCGGCATACCCATCAGGCTCGGATAAGGCGTCATAGGGTTCCATCTGGGGCTCTTCTTCGGCTCTTCTTGCGATTCGGTTTGGTTGGCACCTTCGAATCTACGGAGAAGAGCCCCTTGGTCACCGGGGAGTTGACCCGGCCGACGTCCCCGTCATGGCGGGCCAGGGTGAACCGGCCCGGCGTGTCCTCGTCCAGCCAGCCCCGCTCCACCAGACGCTTTCAGCTTCCCCCTCGTCCCCTCGATCTTCGCCGTGGTGGCCTCCAGCCCGATCCGGGGCACGATCTGCTTGGCCTGCAACGGACCTGTCGCATCAGCGACGATCTCCACGATGTCCCGGTACACATCCGGCAGCACCCCAGCGACCAGGCCCTCCCGCCACGGCGGCACTGCCATCACCCCGATGCCGTGAGGCACCGGCGCTTCCTTGGGTTCCGGCGCACCGCGCGCCTGCGGCGCATTCTCCGCGGCCGACAACTCCGCCAGCACCTGCGCGACGGTCTCCCGCGCGATCTCCAACCGCGACAGATCCGCCTGGGCCTTCTCCAGCCGCACAGCCAACTCCACAGCCTCGGCCTGCAGTTCTTCCACTCGCTGTCGAGCCGCGGCCTCCCGCGCCTGGAGTTCTTCCGGCAACGACACCATCGCGCCCCACCTCCACCTCGCCACGGTAGAAGTACGACGCCACCGCCCACACGTCAATCAGCGCCTTCCCAGCTCAGCTATCCCTCGAAGGGATCCGCACCCAACGGCAAATGGGGCCGCAGCCTGACCCTGCTTCCCCGGGACCAGCAGGAGGCGCTGGAAGCGCGGCGCCGCGAGCAGCTGACCGACGAGTGGCAGCAGCGTTACAACATCCGCGCCGGTGTGGAGGGCACGATCTCCCAGGCAGTGCGGCGCACCCGCATCCGCCGGACCCGCTACACCGGCCTACCCAAGACCCACCTCGGCCACGTCTTCGCCGCCACCGCCATCAACATCATCCGACTCGACGCCTGGCTCACCGAAACCCCACTCGGCCAGACCAGGACCTCGCATCTGGCCCGACTTGACCTGGCCGCATAGAGGCCCGCCCCCATCCGGTTTACGGATTTCCCAACGGAGTCCTTTAGCCCAAGGCCATGAAGTTACGGGCCGTTGGGTGCTGTCAACAGGATGTCGATGCTGACGGTGGCCTTGTAGGTGCGTCGGTCGACGCGCAGGCTCTTGCAGGCGTAACGGGACATCGGACGTTTCACGGCGCGGGGACTAAGGCGTAGTCGGCGGGCGGGCATGAGGTTGTCCAGGACTGCCCGGCCGATGGCGCCCACGAGGTCGATGGTGGTGCTGGCGATCACGCCTGCGGCCCGGATGACCTGGTCGCGGGCGGTGTGGAGGGCGACGCTGAAGCTGGCCCGGTCCGGGTCGGCTTCGGGGACGGTGCTGGTGGCGTCGGCGATGGCGATCCTGATCACCTGGTAGACGGTCAGTAGCGCGTAGATCTCCTGCGCGATGCCCGGCAGGGTGCGGGAGCGCAGCACGCGGCGGCCGAGCATGGACTGCTTGACCGCGAAGTAGGCGGACTCCACTTCCCATCGCTCGTGATACAGCCTGACCAGCTCGAATGCCGGATACCGGCGCGGGTCGAGCAGGGTGGTGGCCAGGCGGTAGACGCCCGTGGTGCTTCCGGCGGTGGTGGAGATGGTGATCTCGCACTCGATGATACTCGATGATGCGGACCTGGACCGTGCCGATCTGGGACAGGAAGGAGCCGTCGTCGAAACGGCGCAGGACGGGCGGCTTGCGCATTGCGGAGAGCCGGGCCAGGAAGTCGGCACCGGTGCCGGCCACAGCTTCGAGGAAGGCGTTGGTGGCAAATCCCCGGTCCAGCAGCACGATCATGCCTTGCTGCGTCGAGCGCAGCAGGCGGCGTCCCAGGACGGGCCCGCCGGGTTTGCGGGGGCCGAAGACCGCGTCGATGACGGCGCGGGTGCCGCAGGCGACCAGGGCGATCAGCAGGACCTGCGGGTAGCCGGAGGCGGTGGTGTACTGGTTGGCCCCTTTGCCCAGCCGGGCCCGCACGTCCGCGTCGTCGGCGACGTCCAGGTAGGTGCCGTCGATCGCGACCACCAGCAGTCCGGCCCAGCGGGTGCCGGCCGTGCGGACCGCCGAGGCCGGGCCGCGCAGCAGGTCGAACAGGGCCCGCACGGGGCGCACGCCGAGCCGGGTGCGGGCGTGCCACAACGCGGTCGCGGTCACCGCCGGCAGAGGCAGTGTCTCAAGGGCGCCGGTCAGCTTGCGCCACACGGTCGGGTAACCGCATTCCTCGAACAGGGTGGCCGCGAGCAGCAGGTAGACCACCACCCGGGCCGGCAGCTTCCGCAGCCGCTGCTGCACAGCCCCGCACTCGGCGAGGACCGCATCGACCATCTCGAAGGGCACGACATGGGTTAACTCGCCCAGATGTCCCGGGGCGAAGACGCCTTCGGCTACCGCGATCTCACGCGTGATGACAGACTGTCCGGACAGCGGAGCCTCCGGTCCTTGAACGGCTTGTCTTGGCGGACCAGCCAGTTCTACCGGGGCTCCGCTTCTCGCGTCCGGCGTCCTTCCAGATCAGCCCTCACTTGCGGCCACGACCCGACCCCTAACTTCATGGCCTTGTCCTTTAGGGGGGCGAGGATGTCAATGCCTCGCGCTGGAGCAGCAGCTCGTAAGAACCGTCTGCTGCAGTACGGCTGCGTTGGCCGTGAACGTGTCCCAGTACACCCACTGGCCAGCCACCGCAAAGAAGCCGCCCTGCGTGCTCTGCGTGCCCGGCAGTGGCGCAACGCCAGCGGCCTGGACCGGCTCCGCGTCCACCTCACGATCGGCTGACCCACCCGCCCGCGCACCCCGACCCCCCGCCCCGACCCCCCCGCCCGGACACCCTGCCCCGCACGGCAAGGGCTCGGTGGGCCGCGTCCTGCCCGGCCCGCCGCTGCAGGTGTCATATTCCGCTCAGTTGGCGGATCGCGCTGCCAGGACAAGTCGAGCACTGGTACGAGACCAGCGAGGCTGAGCGCCTGGTCAGCGGCATCTGTCTGGCGGTAGGGATCATCTGGAAACCGGTCGCGGCGCCCGGCGGGGCCACTCAGCTCGCCGAAGCCCTCGCCCGTATGGAAGAGCGGCGGCAGGGCCGATGAATGGCTTGGAGGCCCCCCTTCCTGTCCGTACGGGGGCTCCGTACGCCATGATGGAAGTGGCCCGAGTACCTCGCTTCATCCTTCGAACATCCCGGGGCCACGAGTAGAAGGACACCCTGATGGACTTCGATATCACCGCTGAGCAGCACGATCTGCTGACTCTGTGCGCGCTGCGCGCCGGCAATGCCACCCTCGACTGGAGCCTGCTCGCCCGCGGCGCTCAGAGCCCCGATGGCCTGGCCGCGCTCATGGACGGACAGGTGCGCGAGGACTCTCGTGCCGCAACCAAGAACCGGCCCCTGCTGCAGCAGGCCCTGGCCGCGGGTCTGGACGACGCCCGTGCGCGCGTCGACGAGGAGCTGGCCGCGGCCGGCAAGGCCGGCGCACGCCTGGTCACGGTCCTCGACGAGGACTACCCGGCCAACCTTAGGGTGATCGGCAACCTGCCGCCGTTCCTCTTTTACCGCGGTGAGCTCGATCAGCGCGACGCCCGTTCCATCGCCGTCGTTGGCACCCGCCAGGCTTCCGAGGACGGGCTGCGCCGGGCGGCCCGGATGGCCCGCGAACTCGTCGAGCACGACGTCGTGATCGCCAGCGGTCTCGCGAAAGGCATCGACGCCGCCGCCCACCAGGCCACGCTGGCTGCCGGCGGCCGGACGTTCGCCGTCATGGGCACCGGCATCGCCGCCCCCATCTACCCGGCGCAGAATCGCCCGCTCGCGAAGGCGATCCTCGCCGCTGGAGGCGCGCTGCTGAGCCAGTTCTGGCCCACCAGCCCACCGGCGAAGTACACCTTCCCCCGCCGCAACGTCGTCACGTCCGGCACCACCCTGGGCAGTGTCGTCATCGAGGCCTCCAGTACATCGGGCGCCAAGATGCAGGCCCGCCTGGCCGCCGAGCACGGCAAGCTCGTCTTCCTGATCCGCTCCCTCGCCGACACCCAGCTCTGGGCCATGAAGATGCTGGAGGAGGGCCGGGCGATCCTGGTCACCGCCTCCAGCGACATCACCGACCGCCTCGGCCAGGCAGCGGACATCCAGGCCGCCGGACAGCAGCGCCAGCAGCTCGCCCTGGCCGGCCTGTGACGGCAGGTCTCCCGGATCCGGCAGGCTTTCCCAACTGCCCGGTCTGCGCCTACCGCATCACCGGCACAGCCCGCCTGTGCTCCGACTGCGCCGGCCGCACCCTCCAGCCCGTCGCCGAGCCCCACTGCCCGGTCTGCTCCCAGGCCCTCGCCCCCGGCAGGACGTGCAGCAACCGGGTGTGCCGGCTGCCGGAGGCCGAGCGGGGGTTCTCCCGCGTCGACGCGGTGGCCATGTACTCCGGAGCCCTACGCGACAAGATCCACAAACTGAAGTACGAGGGGAGGGCCGGCTGGGCGATGATCTTCGGCCGCCTCCTCGTCGGCTGGATGGAGAGCCACCCCGAGGCGATGCGGGGCGTCGACTACGTCGTCGGGAACCCCACTCACACGGGCCGTCAGCCTCTCCAGCACATCGAGGCGATCATGGACGCCGCCTACACCGAAGACGTGACCCGAGCCTTCCCCCTCAGCCCGCCAGGCGGCCACCGGCTGGTGAAGCATGCCGAGACGACCAGGTCCGCAAGCCGCACCCTTGACGAGAAGCGCGCTGCCGCCGCCGCCCACGCCGCCGCCCTGACCTGGACCGGAGACCCCCGCGACATCAAATCGGCCACCATCCTCCTCGTCGACGACGTCTTCACCAGCGGGTCTCAGCTCCAACACGTCGCGCGCCGGCTCCGGGCGACCGGCGCTGCCGACGTCCGAGGACTCGTTCTCGCGAGAGTCCCCTGGAGCGGATGACCTCACTAGCGCGAGTGTGCGGGTCGCCTCGGTGCGCTGCCGCGGTGAAGGGCAGCGGGACCGAGTCCCCGGACAGCCAGGAGGCTTATACCCGCTCCGGGTGCCGGCCGGGATCCTCGGCGTGCAACCGCTTCGCTGCCCGAGCGAGCCCTTCGGCGAAGGCCCGCGCCTTGATCGTGCGGTGGTGGAAGGTGACGCCCCGCGTCAGACCATGCGCGGCCATCGTCTCCGGCAGCGCGGCCTGGAGCACCGCGAGACGCTCCCCGCGCTCCTCCTCGGCTGGCGTCACAGGACAGGCTTGCTGACGCTGGTGGCCTTACCGCGAGCGAACCGTGCTCTGCCGAGCGAGCCGGTCCTGCGGGGTCCGGCTCGTCTGTCGCGTGAGGTGTCATAGGCAGACGCTCACGACGGGGCCTTCGGCGGCGTAGCGCCGTGGTGCGGGCGCGGTGCCCTACGCTGGAAGGGTCCCAGACCGGTGGAAAGCACCAGGAAGGGCGAACGCTGCCGCCGGTGGATCTGGGCCCGGCCACTGTGAGGAGTGCGGGCATGGCCTCCCAGGCATCCGTAGAACCGGCGTCCGAAGGACAGGTCCCCCAGGGACGGTCCTCCGAAGAGCCGGCTGGTTTCCCCGATCTGCGCCTGCGGGACGAGCTGCTGCGCGCGTTGTCCGGCCTGGGGTACGAGGAGCCCACGCCGATCCAGCGGGAGGCCATCCCGCCGCTGCTGGAAGGCCAGGACCTCATCGGCCAGGCGGCGACCGGGACGGGCAAGACCGCGGCCTTCGCCCTGCCCCTGCTCGACCGCACCCCGCCCGACGGACGGGGAGCGTCCCCGGCCGCACTGGTGCTCGTCCCCACCCGGGAGCTGGCCGTTCAGACCGCTGAGGCAATCCACCGCTACGGCCAGGAGCTGGGCACCCGGGTGCTGCCCGTCTACGGGGGGCAGTCGATGGCGCACCAGCTGCGGGCGCTGGACCGGGGCGTCGACGTCGTGGTCGCCACCCCCGGACGCGCGCTGGACCACATCGGCCGCGCCAGCCTGCGCCTGGACCACCTGTCCACCGTGGTGCTCGACGAGGCCGACGAGATGCTGGACATGGGATTCGCCGAGGACATCGAGGCGATCCTGGGCGACACGCCGGAGAACCGCCAGACGGTGCTTTTTTCCGCCACGATGCCGGCGCGGATCGAGAAGATGGCCCGCCGCCACCTCCACGATCCGGTGCGCATCCGCATCGAGCGCCCGGCGCCGGCCGAAGGCGAGGCACCGCTGGTGCGGCAGACCGCCTATGTCGTCCCCCGATCACACAAGCCCGCGGCGCTCGGACGGGTCCTGGACATCGAGACGCCCACGGCGGCCCTAGTGTTCTGCCGCACCCGGGACCAGGTCGACCACCTCGCCGACACGCTCAACGCCCGCGGCTACCGGGCCGAGCCGCTGCACGGCGGCATGAGCCAGGAGCAGCGCGACCGCGTGATGGGCCGGCTCCGCGCCGGGACAGCCGACCTGCTGGTGGCCACCGACGTCGCCGCGCGCGGCCTAGACATCGAGAACCTCAGCCACGTGGTCAACTACGACCTCCCCAGCGCGCCCGAAGCCTATGTGCACCGCGTCGGCCGGGTCGGCCGTGCCGGCCGGACCGGCGTCGCGGTCACCCTCGTCGAACCCCGCGAGCACCGTACGCTCAAGATGATCGAGCGGGCCACCCGGCGGACCATCGACGTGCAGACGCTGCCCACCGTCGCCGATCTCCGGGCCCACCGCATGGAGCTCACCCGGGCCGCGCTGCGCGAGACCCTCGTGGAGGACGGCTACGAACCCTTCCGTGGGGTGGTCGAACCGCTCACCGAGGAGTTCGACGTGATGGACGTGGCCCTGGCCGCGGTCAAGCTCGCCCACGAAGCCGGTGAGATGGACGGCGGGGACGAGGAGGAGATCCCCCAGGCATCCTTCAGGCCGCAGCAGCGCGCCCCCGGCGGCCGTGACCGGCGGGACAGGCCGGCATCCCGCGGCGGCCGGGTCCCGGCGCGAGGCACGACGCGTCTGTTCGTCGGTGCCGGACGCACCTCCGGCATCCGTCCGCAGGACCTGTTCGGCGCCGTTGTCGGGGAGACGGCCCTGGAGAGCCGGGACATCGGCGGCATAGAGATCGCCGACCGGTTCTCCCTCATCGAGGTCCCCGAGTCGGCCGCCGACGACGTCATCCGCGCGCTGCGGGGCACCACCATCAAGGGCAGGAGACCCACCGTCCGCAGGGAACGCACGCACACGCGGTAGGCGCGCGCCCGACCCTGTGCCCGCCGGTGGGATCCCGCTCCGTTTCGCGGAGCCAGCGGCCCGGCGTACAAGTCGGCCGGCGAGCCCGGTGCCACCGCGCATCGCGATGCGCGAGCGTCCACCTGGAGCTGCCCAGCGACATCGGCACCCTGCACTCCCGCAGGGTCGGTGACGTCTTATGAGTGTGTTCGCGTTTCTGGCCGAGCATCGGGGTGCGCTATTCCCGGCGGAGATGTTCGCGGACATGTACCCGTCGACGAGCGGGCGGCCGAGCATGCCGCCGCAGATCCTGGCCGCCGCGATCACGCTGCGGGCCCTGCACGGGCTGTCGGACTTCGAGACGGTCCAGGAACTGCGGTGTGACCTGCGATGGAAGGCCGCGTGCGGGCTGGGCCTGAACGCCATGGCGTTCGACCCGTCTCTGCTGGCCTACTTCCGCCGCCGCCTTTCCCGCTCTGCCCGGCCCAACCGCGTCTTCGAGGCCGTGCGCGAGGTGGTGAAGGCCACCGGGGTCCTGGGTGGCAAGCACCGGCGGGCTCGAGGAGCAGCGACCTGCCGGACGAAGCGGGGGCAGTTCCACGGGACCATCCCCGCGTGCGCGGTGGATGACGGACTGCGCGAGGACGGTGCGCGAGATGCCCGCTCCACAGACGTGGCGGTCGACGGCGGTCGGGATGGAAGTTAAGGAGCGTGGTGGCAAGGAAGGGGGAGGTACGCGCGGCTGCACGGCCAGCGTCACCCTATGATCCCTACCTCACACTATTGGGATCACTAAGGCGAGGGCATGCAGGCGCTGACGCTGAGCTACGTGCCAGAGAGTGACGACATCGCGGAAATGGCCGCCAGGTCCCCCACGCGGCGCCGCTCACGTAAGAGAGCGCTGGTGAACTCTGGCGTAAGCCTCGCGCTAACGATGATCTTGGGCGCGCGCGGGACAATCCCCGACGATCTGCCGGACACCTCGGTCATCACGTTGTTCTGCGCGGCAATGTTCGTTGGCTACAGCTACCGGGTAATCATCCTCTCCTCCCGCTGGGGCCTCCGTCGCAGCGCACGCAGGGTCTGGAACCGTTCTCCTGGCCTTCAGCGGCATTACGAGGAGGTGATTACTGAGGAAGCTCTGACCGTGAGGACAGAAGGCGTTACGCACACGTACGCCTGGTCGATTTTCAGTGAGCTGGTGGAGTACGACCGTCAGTTCGTCCTGATGGACCGATCAGGCAAACCCTCTGTCGCTGTACCCAAGCGTGGGCTGTCGGACCCGTCACTCGTTCCAGTGTGCCGCCGCCTCCTCAGCAACTGCGTTGCCGCTGCGGTAAAACAGCGAAACGCAGCAACCAGGGAGACCCCAGCTGACGGGCAGTAGTCTCCGTCGACCGACTGACCAGCAGGACCGACAGGGCCTTCGAGGAATGCGGCTGCAGGCTCCGCGCGCGCTGCTCTCAGCGGAGCAGGCAGCGGATGAGCGGACTACGGGAAGCGGGGTATTACCCACCACGTAAGCGGCAGCTTAGCCAACCATCACCTCACGCACAGCAGTTTGCAAAAAGAAGCAGGTCAGAGCCTTGCACTGAGCAGCAACGACGAGGGCGCGACACCGTGTTGGAGCTGCCTGGATCATGCGGCTGTCGGCGGGGTGCGTCGGGTGGCTGCGGCAGCAGCCGACGCTGAGCGGTGGCGCCCGGCGACCGGGTCAGGACGACCAGCAGGTGTAGGTGAACCAGGTCTGGACCTCGTCGGCGGGCAGCACACGAGTCAGCTCGGTCGTCCCCGGGAGCATCGGGAAGAACCGGTCGGCGTTCCAACTGCGCGGGTACATCGGCTCGTCCAGCACGAGTAGGCGGCGTCCCTCCACAACGGGGATGTCGTCGGGCAGCCCCTCGTTCCAGATCCGCTCCCCGTCCGGGGCGAGGAGTTCGAAGGCCCCGGTCGCGACGGTCTCGGTGCGCCCCCGGGCGGGCTCGGGGTCCGTGGCCAGGCGGACGCTCTCCGCCGACGGTGCGGTGCCGGGCACGTGGCCGCCGCCGACGAGGACGTGGGCGAGCAGCGTGTGCAACTGGAAGTTGTCCCCGATGCCGCCGATGCGCATTTCGAACCCGGTCCCGGTGGGCCGGTGCAACACCACCAGGGGCTCGTCGTCCAGGATCGCCAGCGCGTAGGCCAGGCACTTGAGGTCGTGCCGCTCCAGGGCCGCCAGGTCGCGGCAGGCGGGGAGGAGCGCGGAAGCATGCCGACGGCGCACCTCGGTGCTGCGGCACAGCATGGCCAGCGCGGGGGGCTGCCACTGCTCGACCGAGCACCAGGCCAGCGCCAGCCGCAACGCCTCGTGCGCCTCGCCACCCAGCCGGGCCATCAGCGCGTCGTCGATGATCTTCTCGTCGGCCTCCGGCAGTTCGTCCCCGGCACCGCCGGCGGCGGCCCAGCGGCGGGCGAACTCCAGGGCATCGAGCAGGTCCCGGTGGGTGCCGTTGAGGATCGGCTCCGCACATGCCGCCGGATCGGCACCGCGTTCCACGCAGAAGCCGGCCATCGTCGCCAGCATCGGGCGCGGACCGGTGGGCGGAAAGGCGGGGAGTAGCCCGGCCAACCGGGGTCCCACCGGCACGCATTCGGTGCCCCTCGCCGACTGCAGACCACTCATCGCCGCGTTGAACGCACGCTCGGTGCGGCCACCGTTGCGAGCGGCCACTGCCTGCTCCAGCTCTGATATGACGGCGGCCAGGTCCGCGGCCTTCTGCTTCCTTCTGAAGATCACCGGCACACCTTAGGCCCGAGGCCTGACAGGTGTCATCAGGCCACCGTCGTTCGAAGATTCAGAACCGCTCCGTGCCGTCGAAACTGGTGAACATTTGCTGTCGGTTCTCGGGCTCTGGCATAGCTTTTGTGAGGCATCAGCAGTGGCAGTGCACTCGTACCAGGATCACGTCGTGGGGCAACTGCGACAGGTATGCCTCGCTGCCCGGCCAGACAGCGGGCCCGGGGGGTTCATGAGGACACGAATCCGGGTCGCAGTACGCGTGAAGGGCTCTTCCATCGCTCTCTCGCCACCAGCCGTCCACGGTGAGCACGTCCGTGTCCTGCGTTACCCAAGAGAACTCACGGATGTAGTCGGCACGGCTGCCGCGGAAGCCGATGACGGGATGCTCCGTATCAAACGGGGGGAATGGACGGCCCAGGCCGAGGCTCCAGGGGTGATCGATGTAAGCCTTGATCAGCGGCTGGGCCTGGTAGGCGGCCACCATGCCGTCGGACCAAGGGCCGCCCGGGAACGCGTACGGATCATTTTCCCAACGGCCCGCGAAAACCGTCAGGGGCAGTGCCGGCGGGTGTACCGCGGACAGATGCTGCCACAGGTCCCAGGACGCGGCTGCCACTCGCTCGGAAGCGGCTTGCGGAGAGGAGAAGTCGAGCAGGGCACGCGGTCCTCCGGCACAGACTCCTGGAGCGCTGGGAGCGGGGATGCCGTCATATCGGGGCTCGTCGTGAACCAGCCTGGGGTCGTCCTCGTATCCGCGGACGACCGCGAACCCCCGACCGTTGCTGCCACCGAGGATGCGGCGTGAATCCCACATGCCGCGGTCCAGGGGGTTGTCACTGTCCTGGTCAAACGGCGCGAGGGCCGCCGTGAGGGCCCCGTCAATGTCATCCGCGGCTCCGGGTGACAGACACACCGTCACTGTCAGGCCGGCCATACGCTCTCCCCGCTCTGTCGGCAGACAGCATGATCGCATCGAGCGGCCACGTTCGGCATGCCGATTGGGCACCTGGCAGGCGTCCCACCGTTCTGAGCCACTGGCCCGGCCCTGACGTCCGAGATGAGGCCGTCGACCGGCTTCCGCCCCCGCCACAGAAGATGAGCCAGACCCGGTTCTCGTGAACAGAGCCAGCCGGGACACCGTCGGGGCGCCCTACGGGGGCTGACCGGGTCGAGGAGGGGGAGTGCGAGGTGCGGGGCTCTACCGGCGGCGGGCCGGCACAACCCCGCCCCCGCATCCTAAAGACGTTGGTCGGCCGGCCGCGCACAAACCCTCACCACGCCTTAGCGCCCAGTCCAGGCGATGGCTGGCGAGCATTCAACGTGGCCTGCTGGGGGTGGCCTGTCGGGCGGATGCCCGGGCGTCGTCCATGGCCGTGGCGAACTCCTCGTCCCGGCCGCGCCGTTGGTAGATCGCTGCGCTGCTCACGCCGATGGCGGCGGCGGTCGCGATGACGGTGGTGCCCAGCTTGCTCAGTTCCTCGAGGAATCGGGCCAGGTGCTGGGGAGTGAGCCGGATGATCCTGCTGGCCCCGCAGGGGGGTGAGGCGGCGCTGACCGCGTCGCTTGCCGGCGCGAACGTTGGATCGTCTCCCGGCCAGGCCTCCGCACCGCTGATACCGAGGATCAGCTCTGCCCGGCCCGAGGGGAGGCCGAGGGCCAGGAGGCGGAGGTAGTCGGCCCGCAGGGTGTGGCCGCGTTCCTCGGGTACGTCGGGATCCCGGCCGGCGAGAGCGATCGCCAGTCGGGTGTCGGTACGGGCCCTGGCCCACACAGCGCGTAGGTCGATGCCGAGTTCCGTGGCCGCGACGTCCAGGTCCTGGCCGTGCCGGAGAACGGTGATGAGCCGGCTGGCCTGGCGGCCGGTGAGCGGGACGGGGTCGGTCCTGCCCGCACCCTACGGGCGCCACGTGCCGCATCAGAAAACGTTCGCCCCGGCGGCTGGGCAGGGGGTGCAGGTGCCTTCTGCCGTGTTGTCGGAGGCGGATGCAAGACTCTCGCCATGACGGAAACGCTCGGCGCGGGCATCGCGCTCATCTCCATCACTGGCCGCGAATTCAGTCAGGTGGACGCGGTGGCGGAGACGCTGACTGACGTGTTCGCCTATGCCGGCCCCATGCGTGATCAGATCGCTGAGGAAGGGATTTGCCGCAGCCTGGTACTCCGGATCAGCGGACTCACGGACGATCGGGCTGCGCGCAGCGCACTTCCTGTGGTCCCGTTCGACCTCAGCGACGTGGGTCCGAGCCAGGCGCGGGTGCGCGTTATCGCGGCTGCTCCGGAGGACCTGCGGGCCGTGACGGCCGTCATCTCGGCAGGACACTCGCTGGTCGGGGAGCCTGCTCAGGGCAAGGATGGCAGTGCGGTACTGGTGGTCTCTGCGGGCTGACTACAAACGCGGGTGACCCCACGGTCTCAGGCGACGTTGTCAGCCGCACGTCGCTCAGGCCCTCCCCCTCACTAGCCGGTGCTGGGTTCCCTTCCCGCCCTCATCCGGGCCGGCCGGGGGACCACCGCCACCCTACGAGACCCCTGGCGGCTCGGGCGATGCCGATCCCGCGGATGACGGCGTCGCGCCAGACGTCTCCCCTGTGATTGACCTGCTCTGCGCCTGGACTTCCTGGCACTCGGCGAAGGCGCCGGGGTCGCACCCGGGGCGTGAGGGCCGGTTGGGGTGTGCCCTGGGATGGCGAGGTGGTCCAGAGCGCTGCTACGGCAGATGAGCCGGGACGTGTGCCAACGTCGACGCCCGCACCCCGGTCCGCCTAACAGAAGCGGCGTGCGGCCGGCCCCGAGCCGCACACCACACAGACGGAGGTCGCCTGTCGGTGGCAGGGACTAATGTCCGTGCTCGCCGTCGAGGGGAGAGCCGTGAACACACAAACCGACTGGTCCGGAGTTCGAGAACGCGTCATCGCCGTGGAGGAGGCCGAGCTCAGAGCCCGCGGCCATAGTCCGTCTCCCTACCCCACGTTCGAACCTGTCCTGACTCCCGCCGAGATCGCCGAGGTCGAAGCACAGTTCGGTGTCGCGCTCCCCGACGAATACCGCACGTTTCTGACGGAGGTCGAAGCCGGTGGCCCCGGACCGGCACTCCAGCTCACATCGTTGCGCCGCATCGACGGGAAGTGGGGATGGGTCTGGGAGAACGACGAGGTCCATCCCTGGCTGCTGGACCCCAGTGGCCCGTTCGTCGAGACGGAAGACTGGGCCGCCCAGCAGCTGGCGACCCTGCGCGCCGCCGGGTACGAACCCACCACCCGTGACGAAGACGACGACTATCTGGACGACTACCGCAAGGTCTTCGGAGACGCCGGCGACGAGGTCTGGCACCTGGAACGCGATCGGGGTGCGATCCACATCAGCGACAACGGATGCGGGATGACCGGCTGGCTCATCGTCGTCGGCCCGCACCGCGGGGAACTCCGCGACCGGGACTGCGCGGTCAACCCGCCCTACGAGCCGTACGTCGATGCGAACGGAAACCGTCACACCTTCCGCAGCTGGTACCTCGAATGGCTCGAGCAACGCGAGAGGGCAGCCCGATGATCAACGGCCGCCCTTAGCCTCCCCCGGTGCCCGGTGCCCGGTGCCCGGTGCCCGGTGCCCGGTGCCCGGTGCCCGGTGCCCGGTGCCCGGTGCCCGGTGCCCGGTGCCCGGTGCCCGGTGCCCGGTGCCCTGGATCCTGCTGCGACCGGCTCGGCTTCGTCAGCTCTCGTCCACCGGTCCCTGAGTGAGCGCCTGCCCGTCCCCGCGCCGCTCGTGGTCGCCGCAGAGCGCGACGACCCGGTGGACCGGCAGGACGATGCCCGGGCGGGCGCCGGTGGGGGAGTACCCCAGGCCGCCGACGACGCACCGTTGGGCCCGTACGCCGCCGCGCACCTGATCCGCACCTCCTACACCGCAGGCCTCGCCCACGCCGACGCCCTGCGCCGCCTCATCCTGGCCGGCGAGATCGACCCCACCAGCCCCTGGACCCTCCTGTGCGGCGCCCTGGAGAACTTCGCCACCGGCCTGTGGCTCCTCGAGGGCTCCAGCCGCGACGAACGCCGGCGCCGCGCCCTGTCACTGTGGGACGAGGACATGCGCAACCGCCACCAGCACGAACAGGACACCGGCCACCTCCCGACCGGCGGCGGCACGACCGGTGCGCAGCGCCGGGCGGACATACGCGCCATCGCCGACGGCCTCGGCCTGGCCCCGCTCACCGCACCCAAGACCCACCAGATCCTGCTCGCCGCAGCCCCCGCAGCCGGCCTCACCGCCGTCACGGTATGCGCCGCCTGGCGGGCAGCCTCCGGGTTCGCGCACGGCCGCTACTGGCCCAACCTCAGGGCCTCCCAGCCCCGCGCGGCCAGAGAGGGAACCGACGGCGTCCACACCTTCGCCCTGGTCATCGACGAGGACCAGCACCGGCCACTGGCCGAGCACTGCCACACCATGCTGCGCCGACCGCAGGAGCGCTACCACGCGCGCGCCACGGCCCGCTGAAGAAGACGAGGACGACACCACTACACGGGGCCCGCGCCCCTTTCTACAGCGCTTCTTCCTCCGCCCACACGTAGCCGAAGTGCCGCGCCATGTGCACCAGGGCCCGACGCAGCAGCTTCTGGCGCTCCTGACGCTGCATGGTGGGCGATCTGGTGATCGTGATGGCCATCTCCGGCCGGACGCTGCCGTCGCCGGGGCCCAGCGCATCCAGATCAATCAGCGCTCCGAGACCGGGGGAGCGCTGGTCGTGGGGGCCTTCGGCGCTCAGGCGCAGTTCCGTGGTGGGCGGCGCGGCCCACTGCATCCGGGCCGGGTCCGTGACGGCGCCGGGCAGTGTCTCGGCCGCGGTCTCCCACGCGGCGAGCAGCAGGGCCTGCACCTCGTCGAGGCCCAGCCGTGTGTGCGCGTCGGCAGGGAGGGCGCTAGGCCCTGTCTGATAATTGATCTTGTGGTGGGTCGTGGTGAGTTGACGGATGCGGCGTGGGAGCGGATAGCGCCGCTGTGCCGGGTGTTGACGGGCGGGGTCGTCCGTGGCGGGATCGACGGTTATCCGGATCACGCGAGAAACAAAACGCCACAAGATCACGACGATCGCCGTAGTACCGACTGACAGGGCAGCGATCTGAAGGTAGTCGGCGAATACCAGCTTCGCCAAACTTCTGGTTGGTGATCTCGACGTGAGCTGCCTCGATCGGCCCTTCGTCCTCGCCCAGAACCTCAGTGAGGAGGCGCGTGCGTTCCTCATGATGACGGTCATCGGCACCTTGTTCCACCGGAGGGCGGACTTGACGCTGAAGCACATGGAGTCGCAGACCCAGTCGCTCCGCCAGGACATGAAGGTCGAGCGGGATGCCGGTCAAGCGATCCGGCTGCTGAAGGACGTCGATGACCTGGCCCTCAAAGCCCATCTCCAGGCCGCACTGATCCTGAAATTCTCCGCTGCTGAACTGCCCGAGCTGGGCGGTGTCCTGAAGCCGGCGGATCCTCTTCCGCAGGTGAGCGCCAACGGCATCGTCCCGCAGCATCAGTCGGAGAGCCCGGCTTCATGACCTCTTGGGGCGGTTCTTCAGGTACCAGTCGAGGAAGCGCTCGCTGACGCCCTTGCCCTCGCCGAAGTCCTCCTTGAGGACCCGCCACATGTACGTGCTGTCGTGTCCGGACGCGAAGGTGCTGTTCTCGCTGATCTCGGTACCGCAGTCGCAGAGGCAGAGGTTCGGACCGGCAGTGCTCATCATGGCCTCCTGAACTACCACGAGGGGACGATGTCCGTATCCTCTCGTGTTCAGGCGGCAGTCTGGAAGCTTTGCCGGGGAGCGCGGGCCCCGGTGGGCTTCTCGGCTTGGGCGACGGAGAGATGTCGGAAGAGCTTCTGGCCCCGGTGATCAAGGCGTGGGATTCGGGTGCCTCGGTCTGGTCGCCGGCGGAGCGGGAGGCCTACGCCGACGATCTCGGGGACGCGGGCGCTGATTGCGGTGTCGGCGGCGTTGACCCGGTCGAAGGCTGACCAGGTGGCTGCCGCCTGCCGAGGGGTATCGCTGTCAGTACGTCACCGATTGGATCGCCGACAAGTTCCGCTGGGGCTTGAGCATCGATTCGGGTGAAGGGGCCACCCTGTCGGAGTACCTCAGCGGCTGCCCCAACGTGTCGGTCACCGTCATACTCGCCCGATAACGCGTCGTCCGGCCCGCGGCGCCGCGCCTCGTCCGGGGGAGGCGGGAACATCTGCCGGGTGTCCCGTGTTGTGCAGGGCGTGGTTGTGGAGGGGACAGTGTCCCCGGGCCTCACCTATTGCCTGCAGGGACGATCGTTCGGCTGAAGCCCTGCAGTGCCTTTCGCCGCGTAGGCGACCGCCCTTGACGATCACACTCTCGTCCGCGGCCCCGGCCGGCCCTCCTGCCGGCCGGGGCCGCGCCGTGCGCGTCCGTTCGGTGCCGTGGCGTGACGGGCGTGAGCGTAGGCGATGGTGGGACGGGCGGGATAGGCGGCGCGGCCGGGGATCCGGGGTGCGAGCGTGATCCCTGCGCGGCCACGCGCTCCACGGTGTGCAGAGCGAGGAGCCGGAGGGAAGGCCTGTGCCTCCACGGCTGCGTCCTACTGCTGCGCCTCGTCGGCTCGGCGGGCTGTACTGAAACGTCGCTGATAGGCAGCGGGGCTGAGCGACAATTCCCTCGCGAAGACCCTCCGCATACTCTCGTAATTCGGGAAACCGGCAAGGGACGCCGTCCGCGTGGCGGTATGCCCTTGGTCGAGCAGTGCTTTCGCCATATCGAACCGGATCGACTCCACGTACCGGGCCGGTGTGGTCGACAGCTCTTCGCGAAAGAGCCGCGTGAGATGCCGAGCGCTCACATTGAGGTGCTTGGCGAGTTCGCCGAGCGAGTGGTTTCCCCCGGGATCAGCCGTGACCAAGTCGGTGATCTTGCGGAGGGCCGGAGACCGGGGCGGCGGTCCTTGCAACGGGGCGGAGAACTGTGACTGGCCGCCCGAACGCTGCAGATAGACCACCAGGGAGCGGGCGACGTCGCGGGTCAGGTCCGGGCCGTGATCCTCCTCGACGAGTGCCAGAGCCAGGTCGATGCCGGCGCTCACGCCCGCCGAGGTGTAGGTGGTGCCGTCACGGACGTAGATCGCGTCGGGTTCGATACGGCTGGCCCGGCAGCGGGCGGCGAGCTCGTGCGCGACCTTCCAGTGCGTGGTCGCGCGCTTGCCGTCCAGGAGGCCGGCCGCGCCGAGGATGAACGCTCCGGTGCAGATGGACGCGACCCGGCCGGCCCGGCACGCCAGCGTGCGCGTGGCCTCGACCAGGTCACGGGGGACTGGCGTGCGCGGGTACATGTCCGCGCCGGCCACCACGAACGTGTCAGGAGCGGGCTCGGGGGCGGCGGCGTCGACCGCTATCCGGATCCCGATGGACGAGGTGACATCGGCACCGGTCGGCGACACCAGCGCGATCGCGTAGTCGGCACCGAGCCGGTTCGCCTCCCCGAACACCTCCGCAGGACCGACGACGTCCAGAAGTTTGACCCCGTCGTAGACGAGGATCGCGATCCGATGCGTGGTAGAGCCCACAACCGCGTTGCCCCCATGTCCGGATTCGGGTGACTCATGGCCGGTCCGAGGGAGCGCCGGACGCCGGGTGGTCGGCAGTGTGGGAGACGGACGCACCGTCCATTCGTAACACACTGATTTCGGAAGGAGCAGAGGTGATGAGCGAGATCATCGCAGGCGTGGAAATCCCCGGAACGGAGGCGGTCGCCGAGGCCACCCGCCTCGTGCGGGAGATGACCAGCCCCCTCGTCTACCACCACTCCCGGCGCGTGTTCGTCTTCGGCGCCATGCATGCCCACAGGCTCGGCCTGCAACCCGACCCGGAGCTTCTCTACCTGTCCGCCCTGTTTCACGACACCGGCCTGTTGACCCCGTATTCCGACGTTGAGCAGCGCTTCGAGGTCGATGGCGCCGACCACGCACGCAGGTTCATGCTCGACCGCGGTTTCCCGGCCACGGCCGCCGACGTGGTGTGGACGGCGATCGCGCTGCACACGACCCCGGAGATTCCCGGGCGGATGGGCCCGGAGATCGCCATGACGAACCTGGGGGTCCTG
>NZ_JBHTVE010000032.1:0-37672 GCF_042793175.1 Streptomyces sp. NPDC056580
AACAAGGACCTCAGCAATCCTCATTCTCGCTGGTCAGAGGCACTTTTCGCTTACCTGACCGCCTGTCGGACAGCCCGCTTCATGAAAGCGCGAGGTTAGGTCGGGTTGGTCGTAGGCCGGTGGGAGGAGTCAAGTGCCTTGCTGGGGGCTGAAGATGACTGCTCGCCGTCCGTGTCCGCCTGCGCCGGGGGCGTTGGAGGAGTATGCGGCCCGGTTCGACGACATCTTCTTCAGTCTCGCCCAGCGGCGAGGGTTTCGCGAGTACCTGACCGGGCTGCTGGCGCCGCGCGAGCGGAACAAGACGATCACCTGTCTGGCCGGAGCGGAGCCGGTGGCGGGTGCGGGGATGCCGGGGGTGCAACGGCTGCAGTTTTTCCTGTCCGAGTCGCCCTGGGAGGTCGAGCTGGTCAACGACCGGCGGCTTGAACTGCTGCGCGAGCAGTCGGCGACGGCTCCGCACGACGGCGGGGTCATCGTGATCGACGACTCCGGGGACCGCAAGGACGGCACGGCCACCGCGCACGTGGGCCGGCAGTGGCTGGGCCGGTTGGGAAAGACGGACAACGGCATCGGCACAGTGACAACGGTGTGGACCGACGGCCGCGTCTATTACCCGCTGCACGCGACTCCCTACACTCCCGCCCACCACTTCGCCCGCGGCCGCTCGGATCCGGCCTTCCGTACGAAACCGCAGCTGGCCGCTGCCCTCGCGGCCCGCGGGAAGGAGGCGGGCTTCGGCTGCCGGGCGGTGGTCGCCGACTGCGCCTACTCCGTCAGCGACGACTGGTACCTCGCACTACGCGAGGCCGGCCTGGCTTACGTGGTCGCGCTCAAGCCGCACCGCGGCACCTGGGCTCCGGCCGACCAACCGCACACCCCCATCGAAGCCGCACACGCCCTGACCTGGCGCGATGCCAGGCGTCCCGGCGACTGGACACCCGTGAAGCGTCACTTCCGCGACGGGCACACCGAGACCTGGTGGGCCGCTGACGCCCGCCTGGGCGGCTACGGACCCGACTCACCCTGCCGGCTGGTCGTGGCCACCACCGACCCGGCCAGCCTGCCGGAGAAGGCCACCTGGTACCTGGCCACCAACCTGCCCCACCCCGACGCACCCCACGCCACTACCAACCCGCACCCGCCGGCCGACCTCGCCGAGATCGTCCGCCTCTACGGCCTGCGGCCCTGGATCGAGCAGAGCTACAAACAGATCAAGGACGAACTCGGCTGGGCCGACTTCCAAGTCCGCTCCGACCGCGCCATCCGCCGCCACCAGACCCTCGTCAACTGCGCCTTCTCCTTCTGCTGGGAACAATGGTTCGCCCCACCCGGACCCATCGATGCCACCGCGCCCGACCCGTGCCCCGACGAGGGCGCAGAGAGGGGGCCCAGCCATACCCCACCAGCCCCAACCGCCCTGCTGGCCCAGGGCCTTACGCGCCATCCGCTCCTGGCTCACCCCCGCCATCACCCTCACCCGATGGTGGCGAGCCTGGACGGACACCGACCCACCCTCCGAACTCCAGGCCCTGATCGACGCAGTCACCACCGGACACGGCATTGACCTCTACCTCCGGATTTAACGAACTACCGGTAACCGCACTACAAACAGGGAAGCATTCGCCACGCCTGCCTCCAGCCATCGTGTGAGTGTGGTCTCTTGCGCTTGGCTGACAAACGAGAGGCCCGGATCGGACACTGCGCTGTGCGCCCGCGCATCGTTTCCGGTCTCGGTCCGCGCTCGTCACCGCGCTTGGTTGGCCAGTGAGAGCAGGAGGTGGGCTGATTCGGGATGGAAGTAGTCGGAATGCGCCCCTTCGATGCGGGCGGGTGATGCGCGGTAGCGGTGGGAGGCGTCTACGTTGAGCAGGCGGGCGGAAGGGAAGATATAGGCGTCGCCGGTGTCTTGGAGGCGGAGTGTGTGCAGGTGGCTTTCCGGTGCTGTGGCGCCGGCGTAGCCGATGCCCTCCTTACCGTCTTCCGTGGCGCGGTGCCAGCGGCCCAGGGCCCGGTCGTGGGGGCTGAAGGTCATGGCGACGGGGGCGTTGAGGACGTTGTCCTCGAGCAGGCGGCTGTAGGGCGCTTCAGCGAGGGAGTCGTGGGGCAGTGCCATCTGGAAGGTGGTGAAGCTGTCCAGGGTCCAGGGGTACTGGTCGCTGCGGTAGTTCCAGGCGAGGGTGCGGGGGCTGTGGGGCAGTTTGGTGCTGGCCTGGGCGATGGCATGGGCCAGGAACCGGCCGCCGAAGGAGTGGCCCACGGCGTGCAGGTACTGGCCGCCGGCGGTCTTCAGCCGGGGCGGGCCGGGGGCGGGGGTGCGTCGGTGCTGGTTGTAGTAGCCGAGGATGGCGGCCAGGACGCGGGCGGCTTGCCCGGGGTGGGACATGGCGGCGGCCCGGTCGCGGATGGTGCGGTAGCCCTGCGGGGTGGGCAGGCTGCGGGAGGGCCACCGGATGGCTATGTACCGGGGCCGGAAGGGGGTCAGGCGGGGGTAGTGGTGGGGCTGGTTGTCGATGAGGTCGTCGATGAGCGCGGCCAGGCGCTGGGCTGCATCGGTTGCGTCGTCGGGCTTGGTCCGCCAGCCGTGGACGTAGAGGAAGGTGTCGGTGGTGGCGGGGTCCAGGCGCAGGTGCCGTTCGATATGGGTGGGGACTTCGTCGGCGTTGAGCGGGGTGCCGGTGCGGGGGTGGATGAGTTTGCCGTCGTGGTCGAGGTCGAGGTGGGTGATGCGTTGGCTCATGGTCTCTTTTGCTGGTCGGGTGTTGCGAGGTGGGTGTCGATGCCCCGCAGCAGGGTGAAGATCAGTCCGAGAGGGCTGGCGTGTTTGATGAGGAACTCGCGGGTGAGTTCTCTGGCGATGTGGGCGATCCGGGCGCCGGTGAATGCTTCTTGGAAGAAGCGGTGGGTGTAGAGGCCGGCGAAGTCCATGGGCACTTCGAGTTGCGGGCCTACGAGGCAGCCGACACCGAGTTGGAAGAGGGGTCGGCCGAGCCCTTCGTGGATGTGGGTGGCCGTGCGTCCGCCTTCGCACACCATCATGAAGCAGAGGGGCTCTGGAAGGGGTTTCTTGCGTTCGTCGCGCCAGAAGTCCAGGTCGGAGCTGCAGATGGGGTCGTCGTCGCTGAGGGTGACCTGGGCGGGGATCATGCCTTGGTCGTCGAAGCGTTCGGCTGTGCCGTGCGCGCCGAACAGGAGGATCTCGTCGGCGGTGGCGGGGTCGCAGAACGCGTCGGCTACGTCCTGCTTGCAGCTGCGGGTTGCGTAGTCGGTGTGCTGGTCGATGACGGCGTGGACGGGGGCCAGGGGTCCGGCGGGTCGTTCAGGGTTGATCAGCCGCAGGTCGAGTTGCAGTCCGGTGCGTAACCGGCGCTGCGGGTTTCCGATGCGCTGGCGGGTCGAGGCCCTGCCAGCGGTGGGCAGGACGTGTTCGATCAGGTGGGTGTAGCCCAGGAAGCCCGACCAGTCCCATGAGGCGTTCGATGCGGAGATCCGCGTGTCGGGGTCGGCGCAGACGTAGAGCATGTTCCAGGGGACGAAGAAGTCGTCGGATATGACGGTGATGGTCTGAGGCCTGTTTCGTAGGGCGTGCTCCAGGCGTTCTCCGAGCCGGCGCAGGGCGTCGTCACCGTTGCAGAAGATGCGTTTGAAGAGCTTGTTGCCGTGGCGGGCCAGAGCGAGGCCCTGCTTGCTGAGGTAGGTGCGTGCGCGGTCTTCCCCGAAGTCGACGACAGGCGATCCTTCGAAGGTGAACGCCTCTTGCCCTGGCGGCTGGTGCTGGATGACGTCCTTGGACCAGCCGCGCAGCAGCTCTGAGGTGGCGGCGGTGATGTCTTCCCTGCTGAGGTGGATGTCCCCTTCCATGCAGAGGCTGCCGTCGCGTTGAAACTCTGTGCCGTAGGCGAGCACGTTGTAATGGCCGGCCCGGTTGGTTCTGATGTGCAGGAAGATGCTGCGATCGGCCATTTTGTGCGGGTCGGGCGTGGCGGAGGTGTCCTCATCGAGGCCTGCGTGCTCGAGCGTGAGGTCGAGATTGATGTTGAGCTGGTCCATTACGAGAGCGCTGCGTTCTCCGGTGTGGCCGCGGGTAAAACGGTGGTCAGTTCTTGCAGGAGGGCCCCGTCACCGCGGCGCATTACGCTGAGCTGGACTTTCACAGGTGTGCTGGTGCGGGGTGTCAGACGGATGCACTGCGTGGGGGTGCCGGCATTGCGGTCGACACGGGTGTAGAACAGCCGCGGTTCGACAGCGGCCTCACCGGCCGACACCACAACCGTCAGGTCGAGCGGGTCGTCACCGCAGACGGGAACAGTGCCGGGCTGGTGGGACTGGTAGTCGAAGGCAAGGAGGATTTCGCGGCCCGCTGCCGCGGGATAGGTTCCTCCCACCACCCGCAGCCGGGCCGAGGACTTTGCTTCAGGAGGCGGAGAGGAGGCAGGAGGGACCGTAGGAGGCGGAGCGAGCCCCGCAAAAGGGTCCCCCGGCACGTCCCCCACACCAGCGGGGTTCACGGATAGCAGCCACTCGGCCACGCTCGTGTCGGCGGACGGTTCGCGCAGACTCCCCAGCAGCGTCTGCCAAGCGGCAAGCGGGCCGGATCCGGGCAGGTACCGGATCTCCGCCTCGGGGAAGGAGAACCTCCATGGCCGCGGCCAGGGGCCAGTCCCAGGAACGGGATACACCAAGTCGCCCCAGCCCTGCTCCTCAGTCGGGGCGGAGCCCTGGGCAGTCAGCGCCAGCGGGTCGGGGCCGGACGCGGCAGGGGAAGTCGCCCACGTAATGGCGAGGCGGCTGGCCCCCGCGGCAGGCGCCCAGCCGCGAGCCTGTGCAGCCGCGGCCAAGCGCCGGGCAACGGCCGTCTGCGTAGGCGACTGGTAGGCATCGATCAGCAATGTGACGCGTTCTGCGCGCGAGGTGCGCAGCATCTCCACCAGTTCGCTGACCGATACGGACTGCTCCCCCGCCAAGGCGACCATCACGTCGAGGGAGCCACGCTCGGAGAAGACACGCGCAGCGCCGGAGAGGTACACAAGGACCAGGTTCTGCCCTTGCGAGGCCAGCTCGCTGATCTTGCTGCGGAGTTCCTGCCGGGTCACCGATCCGACCACGGTAGTGGTGTCGCGGGTGAAGCCCCATCCACTGGCCAGCAAGCGCTCGTAAAGCCACAGGGCGTTCTTGTAAGGAGAAGTGTCCTTCTCTCGGGCGCCCCACAGCGCCATGCCGCACACCAGTGCGTAGCGCCGCGTGTCGGCGGGCACGAGTCGGCCCAGCGCCTGCCGCACGAGCCGGCCTGGCCGACGCCTGCGCTGCGGAGCGGGGTCGGAGGCCTGGGCCAGGACGCTGCGGAAGGCATCGGCATTGCCCAGGCACGGCGGCGGATAGCCGCTGCGCTGGAGCTCCTGGGCCAGCCACTCGTGGGCGGCCTGAAGCTTCAAGGGCGTCATCGACTCCGCAGCTTTCAGCAGGAGGTGCGCCAACTCCTGCGTGAAGACAGAGGTGTCCCGGCTGTTGGCGGCGAATCCCGTCGCCGTGCGCCCCAGACCGGCCCACACAGCCACCCCTGGGCGGCCCATCGACGTGACCACCTCGGACACATCCACGTCGCTCCGCGGGCTTGCCGCGTTCTGGCCTGCCCCTAAGCAGGCATCCAGAATCAGCAGGCGGTCCCATCGGTCGTCCAGGCGCGGCGACATCGACTCGATGAGCAGCTCTGCGGGCATCCAGGTACTCAGATCGTTCACGCGCGAATGCGGCAGGGCCAGACGCACGCCGTCTTCCTGCGTGATTGCAGCGTGCCCCGTCCAGTAGACGACCAAGGACGGCTGCTCCTGAGCCGCCGCCGCAACCTCCTCCAGCACCTGCGAGGCATCACCGGGCTCCAGGACCCGACAGGCCTGCGGCACCATCGACGAGGGCTCATCGTGGGGATGCTGGGTGGCCGTCAGCGCCTCGCGCAGCTCCTCCACGTTGCGCGCCGTGCCCGCCGGTAGCTCGAGCGCCGCATCCTCATACGAACTGACACCCACTAACAGGTGCTGCACCGCCGTAGCCGTCATATCCCCCCCGATTCCGTCATGCTCAGTACTGCCCAGAGTAACGAGATCACTACACGCCGCGCGGGCTACTGACGGGTACTCACCCGGTACGCCCTCGGCATGCCCCCTTAGCCGTAACCACGCACAGCATCCGCCCCCGCCTCACCCTCCAGCCGCCCAGTCTCACCCAGGTCCGCCCGCCCCCGCGGCAACTCCCTTGAGGTCTCGACCAGGGTGACTCATAAGAAGAGTCCGCAAGCTCCGGAACCGCCGTGTGAAGCTCCGCATCGGCCGGTGTCTTATAACCCGCCCCGGCAGCCGACCACGGCGCGTCGAGCGGCCTGGCGCTCCCGACGAACACCAAAGGCCGGCCTCCGAGCCGGTCCTATATATCGCGAGTCGCCCGCCTGTCCCCGCTCAAGCACCGCAACCTGAACCTGCTCGGCCGCTACAGCTTCACCCCCTCGACCCCGGCCGCCGGCGCCCTGCGCCCGCTGCGGGACCCGGACGCGCCGGAGCTGGACGAGGACGACGACGGGGGCGAGCCGGACTAGTCGTGGCCGGCCAGAGCGGTGATGAGCTTGCGGGCCCTGGCCTTGGTCAGCCGCTTCGCGGCCGTCGCGCACCGCTGCCGGGGAGCGCGCGGGGCGATGTCCCTGCCCTTGACCACCTCGGCGAACTCGGCATCGAACCGCTCCTGGCCGACCTTCTCCACCAGCGTGGTCAGGTACTTCACCTGCGCCTCGGTGGCCGGCTCCGTCTTCGCCTTCTCGGCGCGCTCGCGCCGCAGAGCGTAGACCCGCTCGTTCTCCGCTAGGCGTGCCGCCTCCGACTCCGGGCTGCGGCAGGTGATGTGCACGGACTCGTACCAGGTCTGGGTGCCGGACTTGCCGGTCACCGCCTCCCACAGCGCGTTCGTGGTCAGCTTCTCCTCGTCCACGCCCTCGGTCAGGCCGGGGCCGACGAGCCCGTAGTAGCCGCTCCGGCCCCGGGGGATCACCGCGAACCCGGCCGGGATGGCATGGGCTTCGAGCCAGTCCCGGCCGCACGCACCCGCAGTGCCGGGCGTGGTACCCGGCCCATTTCGTGGGCAAAGCCGGGCCGGGATGCTGCCGGGGTCCTGAATTGCGGCAGCATCCCGGCCCGACCCCGGCGTGGATGTTCAGTACTCTCCCTGTCGCTGCTTTCCGTTGATGATGAAGGCCGGGTAGGTGGTGTCGTCGACGGTCATCCCGCCGAAGGCGACCGCCGCGCTCATGCCGATGATTCCGGCGGGGAAGTCGAGGGTCGGTTTGGACACCTCGTCCAGCGTGGCGCGCTGCTCGGGTGTGAGGGTGACGTCCAGCGAGGCGAGGTTGGCGTGCAGCTGGTCGATGGTGCGGGCGCCGATCAGGGTGGAGGAGATGCCGGGCCGTCCCCGGACCCAGGTCAGGGCGACCTCCGCCGAGGTGACGCCGAGGTCCTGGGCCACCTGGGCGACGGCGTCGATGACCGGCCACTCGTGTGCGGCGGGCTGGCCGAACATCGCGGCGCGACCCCCTTCACCGCCGCCGTCGCGGGTGTACTTGCCGGTCAGCTTCCCGCCCCGCAGCGGGCTCCACGGCATTGCACCGATGCCCAGGGCCTGCGCCATCGGCAGCAGCTCACCTTCCGGTGTGCGCTCCAGCAGGCTGTACTCCAGCTGCAGCGCGGTGATCGGTGCCCAGCCGCGGAAGGCGGCGATGGTCTGGGCCTGCGCGGCGACCCATGCGGGGACGTCGGACAGGGCGATGTAGCGGACCTTGCCGGAGGTGACGAGGTCGTTGAGCGCGCTCATCGTCTCCTCGATGGGGGCGCCGCGGTCCCAGCCGTGCAGCCAGTACAGGTCGACGTAGTCGGTCTGCAGGCGCCGCAGGGACTCGTTGAGCTGGCCGATCATCGCTTTGCGCCCGCCGCCACCGCCGTTGGGGTCGCCGGGGAACAGGTTGGAGAGGAACTTCGTGCTCAGCACCACACGGTCGCGCCGGCCCGGGCGCGCGGCGAAGTAGTCACCGATGATCTTCTCGGAGTGGCCGTTGGTGTAGCCGTTGGCGGTGTCGATCAGGTTGCCGCCGCGCTCCAGGTACTCGGTCAGTACCGCTTCGGAGGTCTCGACGGTCGACCCCCAGCCGTGGTCCTCGCCGAACGTCATGGCGCCCAGCCCTAGCGGGCTGACCCGCAGCCCCGAGCGCCCGAGCGTGATGTACGAGTCCAACGAAGTCATGGGTTTCCGTCTCTCCTTCTGTGATGAACGGGCGGGTTCCGCGATCATGCGACCCGCCCACTGCGTCGAACCGCACTCGGGCGGCGGGGTCAGACCACCGACCCGGCGGGGGCGTGGGCTGCGAGGTGCTGGGTGAAGAAGGGGACGAGTTCGGCGGTGACCTGCGGAACGTAGCGGTCGTAGAGGTCGACGTGGCTGGCGCCCTCGATCCAGTGCAGCCGGCTGGGCTCGTTCGCTTTCTTGATCGCCTGCTCGGACATCCAGGCGGTAGCGGCCTCGGTGCCGGCGACCATCAGCAGCGGGCGGGGGGCGATGAGGTCGATCAGGTGGAAGGCATCGAAGTTCACGATCTTGTCGATGCTGGGGAAGGTGAACTCGTCGGCCTGGCGGGGGTGACGGCCGCGGTCGGTGGCGTAGTACTCCCAGCCCTCGTAGTTGTAGCGGTCGCCGTCGGTGGGGGCGTCCTGTCCCTGGACGCGGATGATCAGGGGGGAGGCGGGCCGGCCGGCTGCCTCGGCGGTGCGGGCCGCGGCCGCCGCGTCGAGCATCGACCGCAGGACGGCGGGGTCCTGGTCGCCGTGCGGGCCGACGCGGAAGTTCAGGCCGAGGTCGACGGCGCTGGCGGTCGCGACGGCGCGGATGCGGTGGTCGGTGACCGCGGCAGGGATCACGTAGCCGCCGGAGGCGCAGATGCCGAGGGCGCCGATCCGCTCGGAGTCGACGTCGGGGCGGGTGGTGAGGTAGGAGACGGCGTTCTTGATGTCCTCGACGCGCTGGGCGGGGTCCTCGGTGCCGCGCGGGGTGCCGCCGCTCTCGCCCTGGTAGGCGGCGTCGAAGGCGAGCGCGACGAAACCGGCCTCGGCGAGCCGCTGGGCGTAGGCGCCCGCGGTCTGCTCCTTGACACCGCTGGCGGGGTGAGCGACCACCACCGCGGCCTGGGGACCGTCGGCGGGGCTGTCCGGGGTGTACAGGTGAGCGGCCAGGGTGATCCCGGCACTGGGGAAGGTCACATCGGTTCGCATGACTCCACCGTGCCCTCCGTCCCGGAGGGACGGGAGGGGAAAGACCCTGCCTGGGTACGGACGTGCCGGGGAAGATTTTTGCCCCCCTTCACCGGCCGCCGTCCGGGGCATAGTGGCTGTCATGTCCGATACGCGTTCACCCCGCTCCGAGCTCGGCGCTTTCCTCAAGGCTCGCCGGGCCGAACTGACGCCCGCGCAGGTCGGCCTCGGCGACGACGGGACCGCGCGGCGCGTCCCCGGGCTGCGCCGCGACGAGGTCGCGCGCCTGGCCACGATGAGCACCGACTACTACACCCGCATCGAGCAGGGGCGGGTACGGGCGTCCGCGACCGTCCTCGCCTCCCTCGTGAAAGCGCTGCGGCTCGACGACGCGCAGCAGGCCTACCTGTACGAACTGGCCGGCCGGTCGCCCACGGTCCGGCGCCGCCGCACCGCGCAGCGGGTGCGGCCCTCGGTGCAGCGGATGCTCGACGGTCTCGGCCACCTGCCGGCCATGGTGCTGGGCCGCTACAACGACATCCTCGCCTGGAACGCCGCCGCCGCCGCCCTCTACCTGGACTTCGCCCAGTTGAAGCCGGCCGAGCGCAACTACACGCGGCTGATCTTCCTCGATCCCGCGATGCGCAGCCTCTTCACCGACTGGGAGGACGCCGGACGCATCAGCGCCGCGACCCTGCGGATGGAAACGGCCGCCACCCCCGACGACCCGCGCCTGGCCGAACTGGTCGGCGAGCTGTCGGTGCGCAGCCCAGAGTTCCGCCAATGGTGGAACGGCCGGATCGTCACCGACCTCACCTCCGGCCCCAAGCGCTACCACCACCCCATCGTCGGACCCCTCACCCTCGACTGCGACACCTGGACCAGCCCCGGCGACCCCGACATCACCTTCATGGTCCTCACCGCCGAACCCGGCACCCCCGAGGACCACGCCCTGCGCATCCTCAGCTCCTGGCACACCGCCCCCCACCCGGCGGACACCCCGACGCCCACGGCCGACACCCCCTACGACTGACCCCGGCCCACCGCCGCAAGCCGCCGCCGTCCAGGATCACTTGCGCACACACCGGCCGTCAGCCGTCGCGCAGTTCCAAGGAGGAATCCGACCATGCCCCAGAGCACCTCTCCGCGTCTGTTCCCGCTCGGCGGGGACCTGCCCGTCTCCCGCATCGGCTACGGCGCGATGCGCCTGTTCGGCGCCGACCACTGGGGCCCCTACCCCGACCAGAAGGCCGCCGTCGACCTGCTGCGCGGCGTCGTGGACGCGGGCGTCAATCTGATCGACACCGCCGACGTCTACGGCCCGCACAGCAACGAGACCCTCATCCACGACGCACTGGCCCCCTACGCCCCCGACGTGGTCATCTCGACCAAGGGCGGGTTCGTCCGCCCCGGCCCCGGCATGCAGGTCACGCCGGTCGGCAACCCCGACTACCTGCGCCAGTCCGTCCACCTGAGCGCACGGCGGCTCGGCGTCGAGCGCATCGACCTGTACTACCTGCACAGCGCCTGGGCCACCGACGCCCCGTTCGAGGACCAGGTCGCCACCCTCGCCGAACTCCGCGACCAGGGCCTCATCCGCCACATCGGCCTGTCCAACCTCACCGCCGACCAACTGAAGGCGGCACAGGCCATCACCCCGATCGCCGCCGTCACCGCCCACTACAGCGTCGCCGCCCGCGCCAACCACGACCTGCTGGAGGCCACCCTCGCCTCCGGCACCGCGTTCGTACCATGGCAGCCCATCTCCCTCACCACCCCCGGCGACCCCACCGACACCGCCGGCCCCGCCCACCTCCAGCAGGTCCTGGCCCCGATCGCCGAGGCCCACGGCGCGACGATCCCGCAGGTCAGCCTCGCCTGGCTGCTCGGCATCGCCCCCGGCGTCCTGCCCATCCCCGCCACCACGAGTCTCGACCACTTCCGGGAGAACCTCGGCGCACTCGACCTCACGCTGACCCGGCAGGAACGCGCCACCATCGACCGACTCGCAACTCCGTGACCGCGACCCACACCAGGCCATGGACCGCGCGCGAACTCGCCGCCCTGGACGCCGCCTTCTCCATCATCCTCGCCGCACGCACCGACGACGGACCACCCCCAGGCAGCGTCGAGATCGGCCTCGTCGTGACCCCCGACGGAGTGTTCGTCCGCGCCTACCGCGGACCAGCCTCCGGCTGGTTCCAGGCCACCCAGACCTGCGGACAGGGCACGATCCGCTACGACGGGCGCACCGTCCCCGTGCATTTCCAGCGCGCCGCACCGCAGGACGAGCCCGCTATCCACGACGCCGTCGACCACGCCTACGTCCGCAAGTACGGGGCTGCCGCCTCGGGCGGGATCGCCACCGACCAGGCCCGCGCGACCACCGTGCGCATCACCCCCCTCACCGCCATGGCACCGATGCGGCACGAGACACCCTGACGAAGGCGCTGTGAACGCGCGCGGCATCCGTGCGCCCGCACACCACCCACACCGCCGGGCGGGACGTAGTGGGGCGCCCTGACAGCGGGCCGCTCGGCTACGGGATTGCGTGAGCCGCGGTGGGACAACTCTGTGCAGACCACGACGGATCGCATCCCTGTCGCCACCTGGACCGGAAAATCTGTTCAGGAGGAGCACGAGACGGGCTGCGTCGTATCCGGCGTCAGTAGCGATGAGGATGTCCGGGGCGCTCGCCTGACCCTGTCCCGCCGTGATCAGTCGTTCAGCAGCCGGGGGCGACGGAGCAGGTCATGACTGAGTAGTGCCCTCCAGTTCGCTGGTTCGGGGTGCTGCGGCGGGTACGTGCAGGGTTGTGCGGCCGAGCGCCCACACCAGCATGCCGAGGACGGTCGCACCGGCTGCGCCTGCGCTTACCGCGTTCCATCCGCCCGCGTGCCACAGCAGGCTGGCTGCTGCCGAGCCGATCGCCCCGCCGATGAAGTTGACCGTCACGGAGGCGGTGGTGAGCCGTGACCGCGCGTCCGGAGCGAGGTCGAAGAGGCGTGTCTGGTTCAGGACGCTCACCGTCTGCACGGCGATGTCGAGCACCACGAGCGCGATCGCGATGCCCACGATCGAGGTGCTGGTCGTCCAGGCCAGTCCGATCGCGACCAGCGACAGCAGCAGCGCCGCACCAGTCGCAGGCGAGGAGTGGCCTCGGTCGTGGAGCACTCCCGCGCGGCGCGCGGCGAGGGACCCGACGAGTCCGGCGAGTCCGACGAGGCCGATCTGGGTGACCGAGTAGTGAAACGGTGCTGCGGTCAGCAGCAGGGTCAGTGCGGTCCAGATCAGGGAGAAGACGGCGAAGTTCAGCATGCCGAGGGCGAGGGTCCAGCGCGCCGCGCGATGCTGGGCGACAGCGGTGAAGACCGATGTGATGAGGCGGTGGTAGGAGACCCGCGGCCGGGGCGGCAGTTGTGGCACGACCCGCGCGAGCAGGATCGCCATGACCGCGGTGGCGACTGCGGCGATCACGTAGATCGCCCGCCAGCCCAGCAGGCCCGCCACGACGCCGCTGACAGTTCGCGACGCGAGGATGCCGATGAGCATGCCCGAGGTGACCGCGCCCACGACCGCACCGCGGCGCTGTGGGTCGGCCAGGTCGCCCGCGAGCGGGATGAGGATCTGTGCGGTGACGGTGACGAAGCCCAGTAGGGCGAGTGTGACGAGCAGGACGCCGAAGTCGGGTGCCAGGGGCACGGCGACCAGGATGAGCGCGGAGGCCGCCAGTACGGCGGGGGCCAGGCGCTTGCGGTCGAGGACGTCGCCCAGCGGGACGAGGAACAGGATTCCGAGCGTGTAGCCGATCTGGGTGACCGTGACCACGACGCTGGCCGCGTCCTCGGACACGCCGAAGTCGGCCGCGATCACCGCGAGGAGCGGTTGCGCCCAGTAGAGGTTGCCCACCGCGAGGCCGCCGGCCACAGCGAAGAGGAAGGTCAGTGGTCCGGTCATCGTGGGTGGGACCGCAGGGGTGCCCGGTTTTGCATTCATTGGAGTTGCTCTCTGACAAAAAAGGGTGGTGGGCCGGATTCCTGACGCGGCAGGACACCGCTTCGCCGGAGCTGTGCCGTGGAAAGGGGCCGCTGCGCAGCGGATGGTCGGGCTGCCGTCTCGGCAGCCCGGAGCGCGCGCCTGCCCTCGGCGAGAGGCTCCCTGACCGTGCCCGCGACGTCCTCAGTCGGCGCCTCGGGCACGGTCCGGTGCTGATACGGCGGATCGATGCGGTCGGTGGTCGGTGGTGCGGAGCCGATCGGGCATGGCGTCGGTGACCGCGCGGACCCGCTCCGGGGCCAGTGCCGGCGCCGCAGACCGTCAGTCGCTGGTGTCGGGCCCGGCGGAGGCGAAGGCGTTCACGCCGGTGAGGTTGGCAGACAGCGCCCACAGCCGAGCCGCCTGGCCGGGGTCGATGGCGTAGTCGCGTACGCCGTCGCTGATGCCGCTCCCGGCAGCCATCCCGGCGACGTCGCAGTCCTCCAGGTAGACCCCGCCCATGCCGTTCAGCTGAGGGGAGGTAGCCGCCCACACCTGGGTGGCTGCACCCTGCTCCGGGGTCTTGTAGTCGAACGTGCTCGCCGGCTTGCGGTCCTCGTCGGCCAGGCCCGTCACGACCAGCTCCTCGGTGCTCAGGTGGCGCGTGAGCTCGGTCCAGATCACGCCCGGGTGCAGCGAGAACGCCCGCACCCCGGACTCCCTGCCGAGCGCGTCGAGGTGGACGGCGAACAGCACGTTCGCGGTCTTGGCCTGGCCGTAGGCCGCCCACTTGTCGTAGCTGCGCTCGAACTGCACGTCGTCCCAGCGGATGGGCGAGCGGTTGTGCCCCCGCGAGGACACCGCCACCACCCGCGCCCCGCCACCGGCCGCGATGGCCGGCCACAGCAGGTTCACCAGCGTGTAGTGGCCGAGATGGTTGGTCCCGAACTGCGACTCCCACCCCGGTCCGACCCGGGACTCGGGGGTGAACATGATGCCGGCGTTGTTGATCATGATGTCGATCTCGCGGCCGGTGGCGAGGAAGCGTTCGGCGAAGGCCCGGATGCTGGACTGGTCGCCCAGGTCGAGCTCGTCGATCTCGACGCCGTTGATGCCAGCCAGCGCTTCGCGGGCGGCGTCGGGTCGGCGGGCCGGGACCACGACGTGCGCGCCGGCGGCGGCCAGCGCGCGGGTGGTCACCAGGCCGAGGCCGGAGTAGCCGCCGGTCACGACGGCGAGCTTGCCGGTGAGGTCGACGCCCTCCAGCACGTCGTCCGTAGTGCTCTGGGCGCCGAAGCCTGATCCGATGGAGTGCTGCGGTGTAGTCATGCTTCGAGCGAAACACGACCCCGGTCGAGGCCCTAGCACGATCGCCTCAGGGTCTTGCCTGATGCTGTCAAGCTCGCGGTGAACGGGCGGGCGCCTGCTTCACTGGGACAATGGACCGACTCCGCGACATCCGTCATGCCGTTACCCGCCACGCCCGCGACGGCCTCACCGCCACCGCGCTTCCCCGTGTGTCGGTCCTGCGCACCCCACGGACCATCGAGCCGCACGGCGGCGTCCTCGAACCGGCCTTCATCCTGGTCGTCGGCGGCGCCAAGACCACCACCCTGAACGGCGAGACGTACACCTACGGCGCCGGCCACTACTTCATCAACTCCGTCGACCTGCCCGTCATCGGCGGCATCGCGACCGCCGACGCGGACGACCCGTACATGGCCGTCACGCTGCGCCTCGACCCCGACAAGATCGCCTCCCTGCTCCTCGACGCCGGCCTCCCCCGCGGCGACTCCGGCACGCGACCCGCGTCCGCCTTCGGCGTCGGCCAGGCGACGCCCGCACTGCTGGACGCGGTCGCACGACTGCTCGCCCTGCTCGACCAGCCCGCCGACCTCGCCGCGCTCGGCGCCGGCACCGAGCGGGAGGTCCTCTGGCGCCTGCTCACCGGACCCCAGGGCGCGGCCGTCCGCCAGATCGGCATCGCCGACAGCCGCCTGGCCCACATCACCCGCGCCACCCGCTGGATCCGCGACCACTACCACCAGCCGCTGCGCATCCCCGACCTCGCCGCGACCGCCGCCATGAGCTCCGCCTCCCTCCACCGGCACTTCCTCGCCCTGACCTCCATGACCCCGCTGGAATACCAGAAACAACTGCGCCTCAACGAGGCTCACACGCGCCTGCTCAACGGCAACCACCACATCGCCGAAGTCGGCTTCGCCGTCGGCTACACCAGCCCCTCACAGTTCAGCCGCGAATACCGCCGCATGTTCGGCACCACCCCCAGCCAGGCCACCCAACACGCCACGCCACGACAGCTCCAGGGGTGATCCTTCGCGCGTCGCTCTCGCTAGGCGACCCGCCCCGCCAGGAACCGCTACGCCGAAGGAGATGGTGGCCGATGCGCCTACGCACGCGCCGTCTGCGAAGGTCGCGATCGGGTGCAAAGCCTCGTCCTTGACGTCAGCTTCTGCCCACTCCTCCAGCTGCTCGGCGGTCGCCGGAGTGGCTGCGGGGGCCGGGCTCCGGACCGCCGTGCCATGCGGCATCAGCCGGCTCCCACTGCGGCAACCCGTTCGCGAAAGGCAAGGGCCGGTGGTACGCGTTCATCTCATCTCGTCGCGGTGGACGCACCTCGGCAGCCATGGTGGACAGTAGATCCACAACCATCCTCTACAGACGACCGATTACTTGATCGCCAAGCAACCAACCTTCAGAAAACGAACGTTTTCTGAAGATCACCTGGCGGGAGCCCGCGCACCCCCTCAGAGCCTTCAAAAATCCCTTCAAAAACCTGGGCCATTCAAGAACCTCGGACCACCGTTTTCTGACATGATCCGGTGTCATGAGTGACCTCCCGGCGCCGTCCGGCCATCCCGAACTCCTCGTCGCCGAACCACTCGTCCGCACCGAGATCAAGATCGGGTACGCGCGGGTCTCCAGCGGCGGGCAGAAGCTCGACCGCCAGATCGACGCGCTCACCACCGCCGGGTGCCGGAAGATCTTCGCGGACAAGAAGTCCGGCAAGACCGCGCTCCGTCCGGAGCTGAAGGCGTGCCACGCCTTCCTCGACGCCGGCGACACCCTCGTGGTCCCCTCCCTCGACCGCTACGGCCGCAGCCTCCAGGACCTCATCAACATGGTCGCCGAGCTGCGCGAGCGCGGGATCGGCTTCACCTCGCTCCACGAGAACCTCGACACCACGACCCCGGGTGGGCGCCTGGTGTTCCACGTCTTCGCCGCCCTGGCGGAGTTCATCCGCGAACTCATCGTTCAGGGCACCCGCGAGGGCCTGGCCGCCGCCCGCGCCCGGGGCCGGGTCGGCGGACGCCCCACCGTCGCCACCGAGGAGATCATCAAGGCCGCCCGCGACCTGCTGCCCGACCCCGGCCGCTCGATCACCTCGATCGCCAAACTCCTGAACGTCTCCCCGGGCACCCTCTACAACCACATCCCCGACCTGCGTGAACTGCGGGCGGCCGGAGCCGTCCCCCAGCTCGACGCCGCGGAGCGGTGACCTGTGCCGATCCGCTCCGAGAACCGCGACCGCTACCCCGACGACTGGCCGGAGATCTCCAAGGCCATCAAGGAACGCGCCGGTTGGCGGTGCGAGGTAAGGGCGAGTGCGGTTGCGGCACCCACCCCGGCCGGTGCCCCAACCTGCACGGACAGCCCGCGTACGGCACCGGCTCGCGCGTCGTCCTGACGACCGCTCACCTCGACCACGTCCCGGAGCAGTGCGACCGGGCGAACCTCAAGGTCATGTGCCAGGGCTGCCACCTCCACTACGACCAGGACCACCACGCCCGCACCGCACTCGAAGCCTCCGGGCAGCTGGCGTTCGAGCTGTAGCCGACAGCAGCAAGGAGAGAAGCGTGACCACCCAGCACGGCCCCGACGTCGACCCGGGCACGGACTCCGATGCCCTCTCCAGGACCGACTCCATCGAGCGCCTCGCCGACCAGCTCAGCCGGTCGTACGACTTCCTGCCCCTGACCGAGGTGGCCAAAGACGATTCCGGCCGGGCCCAGGAACACCACGATGCCGCCCACGAGCTGCGCGGCTGGCTGCGCCGTCTGCCGAAGGAGGAGGACAAGGCAGCGTTCCAGCGCGGATAGGACCGTGCGGTGGGCCGCGCGAAGCGGCGGATCACCGACCTCGAAGCCGTCATCTCCAGCCAGCAGACCGGCCAGAACCTGACCGCGCCCTCGCCCGAGTGGCACCTCGCCCGCCAGGACCCGCGCTACGCCCCTCGTACGGCGGGAGATCCTCGCCCTCGACACCGTCACCGGAGGGATGGCCCTCCCGTACCCGCTCCAAGAACTACTCGCACTCCGCCTCATCTCAGCCCTCCGCACCGCCGAACTCCCCTGGAGGCCGACGAGTGACCAAAACCCTCCCACGCGAAGGCATGGAGGCTTAGCGTTAACCGCTGTACCGATGTTCCCCGAGGCCCGCGACGTCCAGGTAGGTGCCGTCGATCGCGACGACCAGCAGTCCGGCCCAGCGGGTGCCGGCCGTGCGGACCGCCGAGGCCGGGCCGCGCAGCAGGTCGAACAGGGCCCGCACGGGGCGCACGCCGAGCCGGGTGCGGGCGTGCCACAACGCGGTCGCGGTCACCGCCGGCAAAGGCAGTGCTTCAAGGGCGCCGGTCAGCTTGCGCCACACGGTCGGGTAACCGCATTCCTCGAACAGGGTGGCCGCGAGCAGCAGATAGACCACCACCCGGGCCGGCAGCTTCCGCAGCCGCTGCTGCACAGCCCCGCACTCGGCGAGGACCGCATCGACCATCTCGAACGGCACGACCTGGGTTAACTCGCCCAGATGTCCCGGGGCTAAGACGCCTTCGGCTACCGCGATCTCACGCGTGATGACAGACTGTCCGGACAGCGGAGCCTCCGGTCCTTGAACGGCTTGTCTTGGCGGACCAGCCAGTTCTACCGGGGCTCCGCTTCTCGCGTCCGGCGTCCTTCCAGATCAGCCCTCACTTGCGGCCACGACCCGACCCCTAACTTCATGGCCTTGGCCTTTAGGCGGGGGAGGAAGTCAAGGGCTGACCACAGGATCGGGGTGGGCCGCGAGCCAGTGCTGCAGTTCGGCGTGGCGGAACTGGTACGCGGGGCCGGAATAGCGCATGAGACCCGCCGAGCAGGCCCAATCCAGGAAGCGGCCCAGCCGGAAGGGCAGCCGCCGGCGAGCGCACAACAGGAAGACCAGGTACCGCCGCGCGGCGCTGAGGCCCGACGCCTGGCCCGAGGCGACCGCAGTGGCTGCTCCGACAACGAGGCCTGTGCTCGGCTCCAGGAGCAAAGCCACCGTGCAGCCGACGGCCAGGCCACCGAACAGCCCGGTGGAGACGGCGTAGACGAGTCCGTAGACGGTGTCGTCGCGCAGCGCGACCGGCGGGGCGACGGCCGTAGTCGGTGCGGCCCCGCGCAGCCCGGCCGCCACGCTGAACCGGAATCCGGCGCCGAGCCCGGCGACCCAGCTGACGACCGTCCCGACGGCGAGAGCGGCCGAGGGGTGCCCGGCCGTCGCGATCGCCAGTCCCACTGCGAGCCCGGCCGCGACGCCGACGAAGGTGGCGAGTACGGGATTGGCGACGAGTCCCAGGAGGAACGGTCCTCGCAGGCCGGGCTTGTGCCGCTTCTGCCAGTCCAGCCTGCTGGGGCTGAGGGCGAGTGCCGCGGCCAGACCGCAGGCCACCGCGAGAACCAGCACGCTCGCGGCGGCTTTCCCCGGCTCAGGGGTCAGCCAGGCGATGGGCAGGACCGCGCTGATCGTGCCGGACGTCAGCAGGGCGTCCGCCATGCGCACCCTGCCGGGGCCGGCCGAAGGCCACAGGCCGTGCACGGTGATGTCGGTGGTCTGATGCGCCGTCGCGCCGGTTGGGGTCAGATGCCCGGTGAGGTGATGCAGCCAGAGGTGGACCTGCGTCGGCCCGTAGAGGGGCGGGCCCGGGTCGCCGGCCGCGGGTTCGACAGCGGCGGGGATGTAGCGAGCCAGCAGATGCTGGTCGAGTGCGCCGCTGTCGTACAGTGTGAGCAGTTCCGCCGGATCACCGTGGTAGCGGTAGACGGTGGCGGTCAGACCGAGTCGCCAGGGGGTCGACAGGGTCCGGGCGTGCACGCAGGACGGATGGGCCTCGAGGTGGTCCAGCAAAGGCTGCCACCGCGCCTGGTCGCGGCAACGGTCCCGTAGGTAGGTCAGCGCGGGCTCGGACGCCACCGGCGAGACGACTACCAGCGCGGCGTCGACGAGGGGTTCGCGCGCCAGCAGCGCCTCGTAGTTCGCCATGCGGCTGGTGAGCACGAGGGAGCCCGCCTCCAGTCCTTTCTGGTAGGCGTTCAGGTGCTGTAGTGCGGCCTTCGCCCGGGGTGCGTCCGGATCGGGCGAGCCGTCAGCGAGAGGGGGATCCATCTCGTCCAGACCGTCCAGGACGGGCAGCACCATGCCGTGGGACACCAGCCGCCGTGCCATCTCCTCGGGCCAGTCCAGTGCCCGCGTGAGATGTTTCTCTAGCAGTTCGGGCAGGGTATGGGCGGTGTCCCATTGGGCCATCGGGATGCGCACGGGCACCGGGTCGGTGTTGGTGCGGTCGGCGGCCAAGGCAAGGGCCAGTTCCAGAGCCAGGACCGTCTTGCCCGAGCCGGGCGCTCCGCCGATCACGAGGCGCCGGGGTCGGGTGGCCCGGAAGAAACCCGCTATGTCCAGGTCAGCGCCGGCGCCGCCGGGGGCGCGGAAGGTGCGTCCCGCGCCCGGAGCTTGGGCCGCCCGGCCCGGTACCGCCCGCAGCGTGTAGCGCAGGTCGATGCGTCGGGTGTCTCTGCCGAGCAGCTGGTGGCGCACCTTACCCTCGCTCTCCTGCACCTGAACGGCCAGCGTCGCCGCCCACTGGCGTACGAGCTCGGCGTCCGTGCCCTGCGCCGGTCGCCGCAGCGCCGCCACAGCAGCCACCAGCCCCGCGACTCCGATCGGCAGCCCCAGCAGCCCGGCCGTGTCGGCCGGCCCGAGTCCGCCGCGCACCAGCTGGGACACGGCGTAGCCGACACTGGCCAGCAGCAGCGCCCCGGCGAGCACGGCTCCTGCGCGGCGCCGCTTTCTTTCCCGTCGCCCCCCGATCCCCACCATGCTTTGCTGCATACCCCCCTCGGGCACGGAACTCTCCTTGCGGCAGCGACGGTTGAGCGACGGAGCTGGTGGTGTCGAGGACCTTCAGCCGATCGGTTCGAGGTACGCCAGCACGGCCTTCGCGGTCGCGGCGCTGCTGAGGTAGCCGCCGGCCTTGTGCATGCGGAAGGCGCCGATCCCGGTGGAGACGCACGCCGTCACGCCACGGAAGGTGTCGGTGAGGGGCTGCGGTACGGCGACGAGGTCCCCAGGGTCGGCGAGGTTGACCCAGGCAGCGGCGCCTGGCGGACGGCTAAACGCGCGGGAGTCGTCCGGGTGCCGGAGGTACGGCAGGACGACGTCCGGCATCGCGAGCGGCGAGCCGAGCGTGACGAGGACGTCGACCTTCAGGTCGGTGTACTGCCACAGCGTGTCGTAGGCCACGATTGAGCCGAGCGAGTGCGCGATCAGGACGCGTGGCTCGTGCCGGGCGATGGCGTCGGCCAGGCGCTGCCGCACCCGCGTGCGCGCTGGGCTGTGCAGGTACGCCAGCAGGTCCGGGAAGAATCGGGCCACGAACTTCCGGACCGGTTCGTGGCCGAACCCGTAGCGCTTGGCCACGCCGTCGGCGACCCAGCGGACCGGAGCCAGAACCCTCCCCTGTGCCTCCCGTGTCCTCACCCCCAGCAGCTCGCCCCAGCGCAGCACCGCGTCGACCGCCTCGGGCGCGAGCCGGTCCACATCGTCGCCGGGGCCCTGACCCTCAGGTGCCGGGTGGGCCGCCTGCAACAGATCGGCGTAGTACGTCATGGACAGCTCGCTGGCGCCCAGGGGGCTCGGGACATTCTGGCTGAGGGCCCGCGCCCACGCCGCGCCGAGGCGGGCTGCGGCCGCGTCCGCACCGCGGGTGGGGTCGTACTGGTTCACGCCGTGCACGGCGACGATCCGGCTCACTGGCTCCTGCTCTCCCTGGGCTGTGCGGTGACGGGGGTGAAGACCGACACCTCGCGTCCGTATCCAATGGCGAGGGAGGTCTCCTGATGGGCGACGGTCTGGACGATGTCAGGCAGGTCGATCCGGTGTGCCTGGTACCCGTCGCGTAGGTCCCAGCCGCGGACCGTGCCGTCCGCGCTGCCGGAGAAGAGCACGTCCTCGCCGCCGAGCCGGGCGAAGGTGAGCGAACGCACAGCCGCGGTGTGGCCCCGGAGCGCGAGCAGCACGGCGGCGTCGGCGAGCCGGAGTACCCGGATCTTCCCGTCGGCCGTTCCCACGGCGATGCAGGGGTCGATGCCCCGGGTGCCGGTGGCCAGAGCCCGGACCGGAGCGCCGTAGCGGCGGGTGTGGACGAGGTCGGCGGTGCGCAGCGATCTGAACCGCACGTATCCGTCGAAGTCCCCGGTTACCACAAGGTGTTCGCCGCCGGTCTCGGCCACGGCCAGGCAGGCGATGTCTCCGGTCCTGCGCCGCCCGGTGACAAATTCGCGCAGCGGATGCCGGCTACCGGGATACCAGATCATCACGCTGCCGTCGCTGCTCCCGGCAATGACCTGGACGCCTCCCCCGTCGCGGGGCAGCACGCCCAGTGCCACGACGTCGGCGGTGCCCAGGCTGGTGCCCACTGATGTCCCTGCCGTACGCCGACCAGGAGCCGGCAGGGCCGGCTGCGCGGGCCGTCCGCGTACTCCCGGCGAGCGAGCGGCCCGAGCAGTTCCACGGTGATACGCACGCTCTCCCGGGCCTCGTCGAGCGCGTCAAGGACGATCAGCGGTTCCACGGGAAGCGCGGCGATCGTGTCCACGAAATCCTGTGCGGTCCATCCGTCGGCCGGCGCGGCCATCTCCAGTTGCCCTGCGATGGTGTCGATGACCCGGGACAGAGTCATGCCGCGAGCGTGGACGGCGGCGACGGCCTCTCACGGATCGGGCCGGTTGCGGGCGGGGATGTGGTTCACCACCGTGTCCAGCGCCTTCGACAGCTTGGGGTGGGCGCAGCAGACCACCACACCGAGCAGAGCGGACTTGCGGTGCCAGGGCTACCGGTGATAACCGCGACCACGGCCCCGTCGCCCACCGGCCGGGCGAGCCAGTCGGCGAGGGCGCCCAGTTCCCGATCGCGTCCGGAGAAGTGGCAGGGGACGTCCAGGCCGGACGCCGTCTCGCGGCCCGAGGCCCGGGAGAGGTAATGGTGGAGGTCGAGGGTGGGGTGGACGGTGTCGATGAACTCCTGCAGTGCCCACCGGTCGCGCAGTTCCAACCGCTCGACGGGGTCCTCGCGGTACCAGGGGTTGGCGAGGAACCGGGTGTCAGGGCCCTCCAGTTCGCTGGCGACGACTTCCTGTTCCGGACAGGCCTCGTCCTCGCACAGGCTCAGCAGCCGCCGATAGATCTTCTCCTTCAGCCACGACAGCCGCACGTACGGTTCGCTCGGATCGACCCCCGCGTGCCCCTTGGCCAGGTCCTCCAGCACGTCGCACACCGCCCGGGAGAAGCGGCCGCCCCAGGCCTGTGCGTCCGGCGGGCAGGCGGCGATGACGAACATGCGGCGCTCAGGGCGCGGGAGGTTCCGCGTCCAGTCGATGCCGGCACCCGCGTGGCACACGTCGAGCAGGAGCAGGACGCGCCCCGTGCCGTCGTCGTCGACGTCCTGAAGGAACCGCCGCACGTCGAACGCCGTATTCGCCTGCTGATCGCGCGTGTTGCTAGCCACGATCACGAGATCGTCCGTGCTTCCGCGCCGCAGGAAACCGTGGCTGACGATGTGAACTACGACGCAGCTCCCGGCCCTGACCGCCGCGCGTATCTCCTCCATCCTCTCCCCGAGCGTGGCGTGGTCGAGGTCAGGCAGATGGCGTGGGGCCGACGGGACGAGCGGCGCCAGATGCCGGGAGATCCGCTCGCCCAGCTTCCGGGAGAACGGCAGGTCGTCCCAGGCGCTGCGCTCGGGGGGATCTTCTTCGTCGTCCTCGGCGTCGGCAGCCCCGGCTGGGGCGGCGGCGAGCCGGAAAGTGGACGTGACTCCTCCCCCACCTAAAGGTGGGGGCTTCTCGCTATGCCGGGGTTGGCGTCGCGACGGACCAGCCCGGCCCGTAGAACGTTCAGAGCGCCCGCGGTGTCCGCGTGCGTACTGTGGCCGCACGAGACGCAGTGGAACTTCTCCTGGGTGGGCCGGTTCTCCGCTGAGACGTGCCCGCATTCGGGGCAGGTTCGGGAGGTGTTGCGGGGGTCCACGGCGATCACTTCTCGTCCGGCGCTTTCAGCCTTGGCGTGCAGGATCGTCAGGAACACCCCCCATCCGGCATCTGAGATCGAGTGGTTGAGTCCGGCCTTGGCCGCCGCGCCGTTGGGTAGGAAGGTGCCCGGCGTCTCGGGGGCGGGCTTGGGGGTGGGGGCCTTGACCATGTTGCGGATCTTGAGGTCTTCGTGCGCGATGAAGTCATGCTGACGCACGAGGTCAAGAGCGGTCTTGTGAGCGTGGTCGAGACGCTGGCGGCGCACCTTGCGGTGAAGGTCGGCAACCTTCTGGACGGCCCGCTGGTGGTTCTTGGTGCGCTTGTCGCGGCGCACGCGGGGGAAGCGGGAGAGGGCCTGCTGTGCGGCTTCGAGCTTGGCGGCGGCGTTGCGGCCGTGACGCGGGTTGGGAACGAACTCGCCGCCTGATATTCGCACCGGCCGCCACGTCACCTTCAACCTCCACGCGCACTTGGTGTTTGTCACCAGGTACCGCAAAGACGTCTTCGATGACGACATGCTGAAGCGATGCGAGGAGATCATGCGGGAGGTGTGCGGCAGCTTCGAGACCGAACTACGGGAGTTCAACGGGGAGGCCGATCACGTCCACCTGCTCGTGCACTACCCGCCGAAGATCGCCCTGTCGAAGCTGATCAACAGCTTGAAGGGAGTCAGCTCCCGCTATCTGCGCGCCGAGTACACCGGCCGCATCAACCGCATCGGGTTGGGCTCCGTGTTCTGGTCCCGCTCCTACTTCGCCGGATCGTGCGGCGGCGCACCACTCAGCGTCGTCCGTCAGTACATCGAGGGCCAGAAGCGGCCCACCTGACCGTCACCGAAGACGGGCAGCGAACTCCAGCGCTACGCGCCTCCGATCGAGGATGCGTTTCCCTCCCCGGCTGAAGCCGGGGATACCCACGCAAGATCAGGAATGGAGACGACCAGGGTCGGCGAGTCCGTCGGGGCGGCCCCGTCGGGTTCGTCCAGGGACTCGTCCGTCATGATTCCCCCGGCCTGCTCTCGTGTCGCCCCTTCGTATTGGACACAACAGTATGTGACAACTCGTCACCCAGCGCCGCATTCGCGTAAGAGGCTCCGGTGTCCAGGGTCCGCGGCGGCTGGCCCTTACACGGCCGGCCCCGCGGCAGTGTGCGGACAGGCCTCTTCCCACCCCCTGAGCGTGGCTTTGGCGCTATCGTCGGACGCAAGCCCGGCAGGGGGGAGACTGCGGTGCGTTTCATGTTCGTCCACGGGACCGGGGTACGACGCGAGCGGCACGACAGGCTGTTCGGCAGGATCAGTTCGCGCCTCAGTGATCGGTTCCCCGGCGCGTCCATCTCGTCGTGCTTCTGGGGCCAGGATTTCGGGGTATCACTGACCGCCGGAAGCCGGTCGATCCCCGGGCGGGGCCGCACCCGCGCGGGCGATGACGAAGCGGTTGTCGCGCCACCGGACCGCGAGGCGGCGCTGTGGGCCCTACTGCTGGCCGATCCCTTTTGCGAACTGCGCCTGCTCGCCCACTTCGAGGACGAGGCCGACAGTTTCGGTGTGCCAGGGGCACGCCCAGCGGGAGCCGATGTCACGGAACGGCTCTCCAAACTTACCGGCCACCCGCCGGCCGACGATGAACTCGGCGCCTTGCTGCGGTCGACCGGACTCGATGCACACTACCCGGGCGCACTGCGGGCTGCGTGCGACGCAGAGGAGGTCGCCCTCGCCGCTCAGGGCGCCGAAGAGGCTTCCGCCGCGCGGGAGGTGGCCGTTGCGCTGGGCCGGGCCGTCATCGCGGCCGCGCTGGCCTCCGCCGGCACCGATGCCGAGTGTCTAGGGAGCGAACGTGACCGCCTGGTGGATTTGCTCACCGCACGCCTCGGTGGTGACGCGCGGATGCCCGGAGGCAGGGTCGCGGCCGTCCTGGCGACTCTCGCGCTCCGGGTGACGACGCAGCCCGCCCTGAATCTCTGGCGCGGTCCGCTCACGGGCAAGGCCGCTCCCTTCCTCGGTGACATCTTGCGTTACCAGGTCCGGGGTGAGCAGCTGAGGGAGCGGCTGCGCCGTGCCATCGCCGACGAACCGGGTCCGACGGTGCTGATCGGCCACAGCCTAGGAGGCGTCGCCCTAGTCGACCTGCTTGCCTCGAGCGCAATGAGCGGGCAGCCCGTGGTCGGCCCGCGCCTGCTGGTTACCGTCGGTTCTCAGGCCCCCTACCTGTACGAACTCGGGGCGCTGGCCGCCCTTGAGCCTGGGCAGCCGCTTCCCGGTGCCTTCCCGCGCTGGCTGAATGTGTATGACCGACAGGACCTGCTCTCCTTCGTCGCCCGGCCCGTCTTCAACGACGACCCCCGGGTCACCGACCACGAGATCGCTAGCGGCCAGCCATTCCCGCCGAGCCACAGCGCCTACTGGAGGGCGGACGGCTTGTACGACCGTATCGCGGACGCTGTTGCGGAGATCGCGTGATCGACCGGCACCGCCTCCTGCCCGTGACGTTCTGCCCGGAGCGCACCTTCGCCCTCGTCGTGGGGGTCGAGAAGTATGCACTGGGCCCGAGGATGGACCTGCGAGGCCCGGCCGGGGACGCCTTGCGTTTCACGCGGTGGCTCACCGGCACCTGCCAGGTCCCGTCGGCCAACGTGCGACTGCTGCTGTCCCCGTTGTCACCGGAGCGGCTTGACTGGTCCGGCATCCCTGATGCGGAGCACCTCAAGGACATGGCGCGGCCCGCGACCGAGCAGAACGTGAAGGACGTCCTGCTGGGCGAACTCGCCGGGTGTGACGGCGACATGCTGTGGATCTACTGGGCCGGGCACGGATTTCTCGGCGCGGCGAACGACATGGTGCTGGTGTGTTCGGACGCTCACCCAGGTGAGATCCGCCACCTCAACCTCGACTCAGCGCTGCGCTGGTGGCGTACCGACAAGGTGAAAGGGGACCGCTTCCCCCTTCAGGCGAGCGTGGTCGACGCCTGTCGCGTCGATCAGCCGCGCAACATGAACCCCGGCCGGGTGGAGTACGGAGCCGGCCGGACCGTGCAGGGCAGACGCCAGTTCCAGTTACACGCCGGGCGGGACGGCGAACCGGTGAAGAACGACCCCGAACGCGAGACGGGGCAATTCACCGAGGTCCTGCTGAGCGAGTTCGGGCGACGGCCGACGACCGAGTGCATCCTCGGCCTGGCCGAGATCGCAACTGCCGTCCGTGAGCGGTTCACGCGGATGCGGGCCAGCGGAGACGCCTGGCAGACTCCGCGTTTCCTGCGGGACCGCGACTGGGACGAAAGCACGTTTCTCAACGACGAATTCCCGCTGCCGCCCAAGGCCGGACGGCTGGACCAGCCTGCCTGGGACGCCCTGGGCGAGGCCTTCGGCGCCTGCGGCCTGCCACCGTGCACCTACGACGCCTACGCATGGGCGTTCGAGAGCACCGGCTGCACGACACCTGTGCGGCAGGGACTGCCCGCCGGACAACTGATCGAGATCGCCCGAGACCTCGACGACCGGCAGGGCAGCCGACCGGAGATACCGATGACACTGCCGTTCGTGCGCTTCCTCGCCGACCGGACAACCGATGCCACCTGGGCAGCACGGCTGGGGACCTGGGTCGAGGACACCCGGCGCAGGCTGAGAGTGCCCGCGTTGCCACCACCCCCGAAGCCATCCCCGCGATCCACCGTGCTGCACGTCCGCCTCGACCCAGCCGCCGAGGAAGAGGACACCTATCGTGCCCGTGTTTGGCTGAGACGCAGCGCGGCCACCACTGCCATGTGGGAAACACCAGGCCGGCCCATGCGGCTGGAGCAGATCAGGGTCGAACTGGGTCGGCAACTCAAGGCGGTCAGACCGATGGCCAGCGTCCGCCCGCCAGGGCGCCCCGCCTCAGGCATCTCCGGGCCAGACGTCTTCGCAAGAGACGTGCAGCGGGTTGAGTTCCACGTGCCGTTCGATCTCCTTGGCACCCCCTTCGACCAGTGGATGATGCCGGGCCGACGGCCCGGCAAGGACCGGCCCCTGGGACTGCTGTACGAAGTGGTGGTCCGCTGCCCGGACGAACGCCGCGACGACCCCGCCCTCTGGGAACGCAAGTGGGCATGGCTCAAGGCACAAGGCGGAAGCCACCCGGAGGCCGTGACCGTGGTTCGGGACCCGCAGGTGACCGAGGCACTCGGCATCAGTCTCGGCCTGGACGTGGCCCCGGCATGCGTGGTCGCCGACACTTCCCGAGCACGCACGGACGACCTGCTCGACGCCGTCCTGGAGGCAGGCGTACCGGCCACCGTGTGGTGGCGCGACGGCAGACCGCCGACCGAAGGGACCGCACTCAGTGAACTCACCGCCCTACTCCGGCCGGACGACGACGGCACGCCGACGACGGACGTGCTGGCCCTGCCCCGCCAGGTTCACCGGCTGCGCATCGCCCACGCGGCACGCACCCATGCCGAAGGCCGACTCGTCCTTTTGTGGGACGATCCCGACTGCACGGTCGGCACCCAGTTCCTGCGGGGCTCACCGGCGGCCGAAGCGTCGCACTCATGACATGACCAGGGGCTGGGGGACCAGATGACAGCCAAGGACTGGTGGCTCTACCAAGGCGCCGGCGACCACGCAGAAAAGATCGCTCGGCTGAAGGACTCGCCCGCGCCTCCCTGGCGAACCTTCGACGGGACATCCGATGTCTCCTACCAAGCGCCTGGCTGCTCGGGCCCGGCATGGAGCCGGACCCTGGAACGGGGCGCCGGCTATGTACCCGACGACGAGGAGACGGACGTCGTCAACACCGCGCTGTACCTGCGCAGACCTCTGCTCGTCACCGGCAAGCCCGGCGTGGGCAAGTCGACGCTTGCGCACAGCATCGCAGCGGATCTCGGTCTTGGCCCGGTCCTGCACTGGCCCGTCACCAGCCGCACGGTTTTGCGCGACGGCCTCTACCTGTACGACGCCATCGGACGACTCCAGGAGGCCAACCTTCACAAGCTGCGGACCGACGCGGCCGCCGGTGCCGACGTGTCGACCAACGCGACCGCTTCCGCGGCAGCCCTGGCGGACGCCCCACCGGACGAGGCAGCCGCACGCGCGGCAGCCATGCCGTCCGTTCCGCAAGCCGCTCCCTCCTCCATCTCCCGGTTCCTTCGACTAGGCCCGCTGGGCACCGCCCTGCTCCCGCGGGACCAGCCCCGGGTCCTGCTCATCGACGAGATCGACAAGAGCGACATCGACCTGCCCGGAGACCTCCTGACACTCTTCGAGGAAGGTGGCTTCGAGATCCCCGAACTGGCCCGGCTGTCCGTGGACGAGCCGGCTGTGAACATCGCCACCGACGACGGACCGGACCTGCTCGCCCGCATCGATGGCGGACGCGTCCGGTGCCGTTACTTCCCCATCGTGATCCTGACCAGCAACGGCGAGCGGGAGTTCCCGCCCGCCTTCCTGCGCCGGTGCGTCCGGCTCCACCTCGAGCCCCCTGGTCCGAAGAAGCTGGCACGGATCGTCCGCCGGCGGCTCGGCGTCGACGCCGGTGAACACGGCAAGTACCACAGCCTGTTGCAGGACTTCATCGACCGCCGCATGGACGGCGACCTGGCAACCGACCAGCTCCTCAACGCCATCCAGCTCCGGCTCAGCAGAGCGTGGACGGACGACGCGGACCGCGTCCGGTTCCTCGACACGGTGATGCAGCAGCTCACTGGGCCTCCCGCATGACTGGACCGGCTCGGGCGACCCGTCCGACGAGGGGGCCCGCGTGATAGAGGAACTCCTCCAAGCCTTTGCCGAGTACGGTCCGGACGCCGGCATTGAGGAGATCGCGGACATCCTGTGGCTCGCGGCACGGGTGGACGCCAGCCACGCCAGGAACACCGCCGAACCCGCCCCGGCCGAAAATGTGTCGAACCCGGACGACCCGGTACCGGCGGGCCGCACCGGCCCCGACACCGCTTCCGCCATACGCACCCCGAGTGAGCAGCTGTTCCACACACGTACCGATGAACGGGACAGCACCAGGCGCCGTGGTGTGCCCGTGCGCGTGGCCAAAGCCGCGTCACTCGACGCGCCACTGGACATGATGCGGGCCCTGCGGGCGATCGGCCGACGCTCCATCGGCGGCGTCGGTGAGCGGCTGGACGAGCAGGCCACCGTCGAGCGCAGCATCGAGGAGCGCATCCCGAGCCCCGTGCTCCTGCCCTCCGAAAGCCGCTGGCTGGACCTGGCGTTCATCGTCGACGCACACCACTCGATGCTGCTGTGGACGGATCTGGTGGACGAGATTCGCAAGGTGCTGACCCACAGCGGCGTCTTCCGGGACGTGCGCACCTGGTACCTGACCGGCACCGAGAGCGGCGGCGCACCGGGCGTAGCCCACCGGCGCGGCACCGAACCGCGCAGCACCTCGGAAATCACCGATCCCACCGGACACCGGCTCGTCCTCATTGTCACCGACACCGTCGCCGACGGATGGCGCGGGGGAGACCTGCACCGCGTCTTGAACCACTGGAGTCAGCACAACTCTGTGGCGCTGCTCAACATCCTGCCCGAGCGGCTGTGGGCCCGGGCCGCCGTGCAGCCCGCGCCGATGGCCTTCCGCAGCGACCGGCCAGCCTCACCGGCACGGTCCTGGCGCCGGAGCGCGACGCGTGGCTCGGCTGCCCGACGCCGGCGCAACCGGCCGACGACCACCACCGCGCCGCCTGCGGTGCCGGTGATTTCAACCGCTGCCAGCAGCCTGGCCCGGCTCGCCCGCCTCCTTTCCGGTGACGACAATTGGCACAGACTGGCGGCGCTCCACCTGGAAACCCGCCCGGCATCCGTACACCGCACACAGGTCTCGCCGGACACCGCACGTACCACCCCGGCCTTGGAAGCGGTCGAGCGGTTCCGCTCGGAAGCCTCGCCCACGGCGCAGCAACTCGCCGCGTACCTGGCAGCCGTACCGCTCAGCCTCCCGGTCATCACCCTCGTACGCCGCTCCATGCTCCCGGGGTCCGAGCACGGCCATCTCGCCGAAGTCGCCCTCGGCGGGCTCTTCCGCCCCTGGAGCACGGTCGCACCGGACGTTACTCCCGACGACCTGACGTTCGACTTTCTGCCCGGTGTACGTGACGTCCTCCTTGGATCGCAGCTGCGCGCGGACGTGGCGACGGTTCGTGAGCTGGTCAGACGCAACGTGTGGGACTACCTCGACCGCCGACGTGGCGCCGTCAGCGAATTCGGCGCGATCAGACTGGGCGGCACAACCGACGGCCGCCGGGCCATCGCCATCCCTCATGACGCGCAGCCCTTCGCTGATGGCCCTGAGCTCCAGTCCGTGCCCCAGCCACAGGCTCAGCTTCAGGGCACGCATAAGCCGGCTGCCGAAGTCACCGCCGGGCCGGACAGCGTTGCTCTGCACGACCACCTCGTCTCTGTTGCACCCCTGCCCCACGACCGTGCGGGACCCTCCGCTGGCATCCTGCTGACCCCGTGGCTGGTACTGACCTGTATGAGCACCGCGGCAGAGCACGCCCTCGTGAGTGCCGGTGGCCGGTCGGTGACCGGCCGTGTCATCTGGTCCGATGGCCCACAACCAGAGCGCGCCGCACTGATCCTGACGCAAGAGACCGTGACCACCGCACCCGGCCCGTGGACGGCCCTGGACACCGCGCAGTCAGCCCTCACCACGGGTCCCGCTGCATCGGAACCCGTAACAATTCACGCCTTCTCCGAAGCAGGCAGTCCCGTGCAGCTCGGCGGACGCGCTCTCACCGGCCCCCGAGAGAGCCTGGAGGTAGAAATCACCGTTCCCCACCCCACCACCGGGTGGCCGCAACTGCGGGGCGCTCCGCTGTCCAGGAACGGCTACCTCGTGGGCCTGATCAACCGAGCAGAGCCCGCTGGTCGGTTCACCGGCATCTCCGTGAAAAGGCTCCTCACCGACACCAGCTTCCGCACCGCTCTCGATCGGTCAAAGGCGCTCGGAGAAGCACCGCCGGATCAAACCATTAATCAGCCGGATGTCCCCATGTGGCCCGCGGACGCCACGCGCATGCCGGTGTGCCTCGCCATCGACACCAAGCTGCTGAAGAACCCGGGGACCAGGGACAGGGCTATCGTGGCCGAACGCTACATCGGCGACGCGTTGATCCAGCGGATGGCCATGGCGGAACTGGACGGAACGGTCACACGCGGACTCGCCCCACCGGCACCGGACGTCCTCATGAAGCTGGACGGCCCGCGCGCCCTGTGGAACGCCGGCCGGCTGCTCTCGCAACTGCCCGGCATCCTCGCCGGGTCCGAGACGCTGCCGAGCCTCCCGGTGACGGTCGGCATCGCGATGACCACCGGCGAGGTGATAGATGCTGGCACCCAGGGCCTGACCGGCCACGCCGTGCGGGAGGCGATGGCCATGCTGCGCGACCGCGGCTTCCGTGACCGACTGGCTCGCTTGGCGGGAGCCGACCTGCCACAGGCGACCCTCACGGTCTCCTCGTCCGTGCGCCGGCAGATCACGGACCTGCTCGGCCGGATATGGGAGCCGCGTTTCGTGGCGCAGGGCCGAGCCGCCGATGTGGACACGCGTGGCTGGCTGTGCACGGAAGATCCCATGCTACTCGGACGGGAGATCACGGAGGCAACCCGACTGGACCGCCCGTTGGACAAGTCGGCACCGCCGTGGCCGCTGTGCGGCGTCGGCTCTACGCCGCAGGACCCGCACGGATGCCTGGGCAGAGCCGTCTCCGGGTCGTCCGTGTGTCTCGCGCATCTGGCCGTGGAGCAGCGGACGCAGTACCTGGCGACGCTGACCCCAATGGCGGAGGTCGACTTCTCCGGCACGTCCTTCACCCCGGCCCTGCTGGCTCAACTTCTCGGCGCACTGCGCGACCCGGAGACCGGGACGCCCCTGCTGGGCTCTGCCGTCTTTCTTCGGGCTATGTTCCGCGACGGTAATTTCCGCTCGGTCGACTTCACGGCCGCCAGCACCTTCGCGGGTGCCACATTTAGGGGAAGGACGAACTTCGCGAAGGCGGGATTCCACGGCGATGCCTGCTTCGACAGAGTCGCGTTCGACGGACCCGTGCGGTTCGACTCCTCGGCATTCCGCAGCACCATGTCGATGGACAGAGCCACCCTGGAGGACACTCTCAGCATCGGTGGGGCAACCTTCGACGACGCCGCCACCTGGGACCGAACCTCCTTCCATGGTGAGGTCAGGTTCGACGCCTGCGCGTTCAACAGCAAAGTGTCCTTCGCGCGCGCCGAGTTCCGCCGTCCGGCACGGTTCACGAACTCGGTGTTCGCTGGGAGAGTGTCCTACGCCAGGGCAACAGGCCACGTCACGGTCAGTTTCGCCGGAAGTCGGTTCCAAGATGGAGCTGACTTCTCCGGATTTCGAGCCCCCGACGCGGGACCTCTGGGAAATAGCGTCTTCCATGACGCGCTGACCGTCGACGCCGCGCCTGAGTCGGCAAAGACAGATGCCGAAGCCTGGACGGAAAGGGTGCGGCAACTGGTCCAAGGCGCCGAGGCCGTCATCTTCGTTTTCGATCCAGCCGTCTGCCGGCTCTTCCCGCACCGCCGCCGCGCCGCCCTCGCCGATGAGCTTCTGCGGCTGGCCGCGGAATGGCCCGCGCGGGACGAGGTCGCGGAAGAGGCGACCGGTGATCCCTATGCCATCCTTGCCGCCTTGTCCGAGGACGTGCCCGACAGCGCCGTATTGGACGAGGCGGAAGCATTCCTAGCGGAGGCGGAGCTACGAGCCGTGGGCTCGGCCCTGCCCACCCTGTACGCCGATCCACTGCTGCGAACTTGGCGGGCACGGAGGGTCAGAATGGCCGTCCTGGCCCAGTGTTCCTCCGACTCGGTCATGCGCTACCTCACAGAACGCGGCCTGACGGATGTGTTCGGACCGCACATCTACAGCCGCACGTCGGGCACCGCGCACCCCACGTCGGACCCCGAATCCCTGCACAACGTTATGAGGAGCCTGTCGACACCACCGGACGCCACGCTGATGATCGGTTCCACTCCCACGGAACTCCGTACGGCCGAGCGGGCCGGCCTGCGCTTCCTCGGCTACGCCTCCAACACGGAGCAGGCTGAGACACTGATCGACGCGGGCGCGCAAACGGTCCTGACCTCGCTCGGGCTCGTCTTGGACCTACTCAGACAGTGACCTCGGCACCGTCCGCTCGCCTGATTCTATCGCCGGTGCGCGAGGTCTGCGTGACGGCGTGCTAGTTGTTCTGTCCACGGAGGTTGGTGACGGACGGCACGGCTGGGTGGTCTTGAACGAGTGAGGGCCTTCCGGCTTCGGTGTGGATTGCGACATCTGCACCGAGTACCGAGAAGCTCCTCTTGCCCCACCGTAATGCACTCCTGACCGAGACCGGCCGTCTTCGCCTGGCCCGCTGCGTTGTCGAGGACGGCTGGCCCCTGCGCCGCGCCGCCGAACGCTTCCAGGTCTCACCGACCACAGCCCAGCGTTGGGCCGACCGCTACCGTCTGCTCGGCGAAGCCGGCATGTCCGACCGGTCCTCTCGGCCGCACACCAGCCCGCGCCAGACCCCGACCCGTACCGAACGCCGGATCATCAAGGTCCGCGTCCTGCGCCGATGGGGACCGGCCCGCATCGCCCACCTGCTCCGCCTGGTGCCCTCGACCGTGCACCGGGTCCTGACCCGCTACCGCCTGGCCCGCCTCACGCACCTGGACCGGGCGACCGACCGTGTCATACGCCGTTACGAACGCGACCGGCCCGGCGAACTGGTCCACGTCGACATCAAGAAGCTCGGCAACATCCCCGACGGCGCCGGCCACAAGACCCTGGGCCGGCAAGCGGGCCGCAAGAACCGCACCAACGTCGGCTACGGCTACCTGCACACCGCAGTCGACGACCACTCCCGCCTGGCCTACAGCGAGATCCACGCCGACGAGAAGAAGGAGACCGCCACCAGCTTCTGGAAGCGGGCCCACGCCTTCTTCACCGAGTGCGAGATCACCGTCGAGCGGGTCCTGACCGACAACGGCGCCTGCTACCGCTCACGCCACTGGCGCGACGCACTGGCAGCGGCCGGGATCACACACAAGCGAACCCGGCCCTACCGGCCCCAGACCAACGGCAAGGTCGAACGCTTCAACCGCACCCTGCTGGAAGAGTGGGCCTACGGCCGCCCCTACCGCTCCGAGCAGGAACGACGTGAGGCGTTCCCCGAGTGGCTGCACGCCTACAATCACCACCGCGGACACACCGCGCTGAAAGGCCAACCACCCGCCAGCCGCGTCCCCAACCTCACAGGGCAATACAGCTAGTGCGCAGCAAGCGGGGGACCCACAGTGACAGATTAGATGTGCTGACGCCTCGCCACCGATCGTGGCAGGGCGTTGACGATGGACGCTATGCGGTCTTGCAGTACGCGCCAATGGCGGTGTTTCTGCTTGGCCTCGGCCGGGCTCACGGGGGTGCGTACTGTCGCTGAACCGGGCCTGTGCGACGTCGTCGGCCTTGGGAACCCGCCCCTAAGGTGGCGCCGAGTGCTAGCGCCCATTCAGGGGCCGCCCACTGAGCGGGCCAGCGACCGCCTGGCCGGCGACCGCTCTCGTGGCCCGAGCGCGACGATCATCCAGCCGCTACTCAAGACCGCGGTGTGGACCGCGTCCGGGAAGTCGGCGACGCTTCAGTACCGTGCCGGTACGACGCCCAATTCTCCTCAGTACGCGGGGTGTTCACGGCAGCACTAGCCTGCCAACATCGTTGTCCGGGTTTGACACCTTGGTGGGGGGTGGTGCTGTATGACGTCCGCACAAAACAACGACCAGCGGCTGCTCGATCGCATCCTGGAGGACCAGCACCGGATGTTGGCGCCGGACAAGAGTCGGGATGACTTCTTCACGTTCTTCGCTGCTGACAAGGCCCTACAGGACTGGGACCTCGACAACGACGAAATCATGGACGGGCATCGTTGACGGGGCTCACGACTGCGGCATCGACGGCATCTGGACCTTCGTCGACGAGCGCTACGTCACCGCTGATGCCCATCAATACCTTCCCTCGCGTGCCAGCAAGATCGAGTTGGTGATCCTGCAGGCCAAGACGTCATCGGGCTACCAGGAGACGGTGGTCGAGAAGCTGCACTTCCATCTGCCGACACTGCTGGACATGAGCCGAGACGAAAAGGACCTGGCGCCGCACACGAATGCCAAGCTTCTGGACCGAACACGTCGCTTCCTGCACATCCTCGAGGAGCTGGCGTCGTCGTTCCCGCAGGTGCGCATCAAAATGATCTACGCCAATAAGACTGCCGAAACTCCGCACCCCAACGTGAAGGCCAAGGGAGACCGGCTGCGGCGAGAGCTCGCGAAGATCACTTCAGATGGCAAGGCAGATCTGGAGTACCTCAATGCCGCCGACCTCCGCGAGCGCACCGCCCGAGGAGCCAAGGCGACTGCCGAATCGCCAGCGGCGTCACCCTCGCCGCCCGCTTCCGCACACCAGCTGACATTGCGACATTCCTCATCCCCGACAAAAACAAGACCAAACCGACGTGTTGATTACCGGCAAGCCCTAAGTTCGATTCTGGTAGCGGCCTCGTCCTCGCAAGGCCAGGGCTTGGGAAATTTTCGCCCGACGCGTCCGGAGGGGTCAGGGGTGCGGGTGGCGAGATGCGAAGTAGTCCTGGAGGGAGGATGTACGGAAGACCAGGATGGGTCCTTGCTGGTGGAGGATTTCGCAGGTGTGGAGCAGGCGGAGGGCGGAGAAGAGCATCCAGGGCATGCGTCCGCGCACGGCGAAGTAGATGGTGCATATGACGTAGTTCAGCCACGCGGTGTTGAAGGCGGCGACGATCACGCCGAGGGTGGCTCCGAACAGGAGGCCAACTATGGGCTGAGGGGTGAAAGTGGGGTCGTGGACGGCTACGACGAGGAAACCGAGGTAGGTTCGCAGTGCTGCGATGGAGAGGGTGCTGGCCAATCCGACGGACAGCACGCTGAGGAGGGCGAGTCGCCGGTCGTGCCGGTAAAGGTGGTCGAAGCTTGCGGTCGGGCGGGAAGCAGGCTGGTTGAGCCATTGGATGAATCCGGCTGTCACGCCGATGGGCCCTGCCGCCATGACCGCGAAGACCAGGCCGACGCTTAGGCCGTGCCGGAGGGAATGATGGAAGATTCCTCCAACTGCGGCGCCGGCGATACCGACTGCGGAGGCTGCCGCGGTGGCGGCAACAAGGTGGGGCAGCAACGGGCCGAGGCGGGAGCGGCGGGGGCGGAAGTCGGCAGTTGAAGGGGTCAACTGGCTTTCGGGGTGAGACAGCAAGCGGGCGGAGAAGGCGGCGACCAGGACGCCCAGGAAGACAGCAACCATGACTCCCAGGAAAGTGCGGTCGTTGGCGTGCGGGAGCCCAGCGGCCGGGATTGCTGCCACAGCGCCTGCGGAGGTCACGCTTGCAGTGAAAGCGCTGAACAGGCACTGGATGCGGGAGCCAGCAAGAAGGTCGCGCAAGAGAAACACGATGGCTACGGGAGGCGCGATCTCGGCCGCATCGCTCAAGGCGATGGGCAGGCCCTCAAGCCAGAGACCCAGGGGCAGGACCGCCGCTGCAGTGCTGAAGAGCGCGACAAGTGCGGCGCGGGAAGTGCGGACCCCTCGGCAGACGCCGAGGACGACCCCCGTGATCGATCCGACGCAAAATCCGCGAGTTAGACCCACTGGCATCTGAAGGCAGAGGACGTAGGCAGGAGCCGCGGCCACGGCCGAGAAAAGGCCGAAGACCCATGCGGGGACACGGTTGTAAAACCTCCACCATGCCAAGGCTCGGATGGTGACGGCGGCTGGAGAAGGCTGATGGTCCACCAGAGCCCAGTACGGTGAGGACGGCTGGATGGTCCGCTGCATCTCGTAGGCGATGTAGGCGGCGTAGCTTTTGAGCGCATCTCGCTTCGGCTTGAAGGGGACACGTCTGTTGAGCTGTCGGTTGACATAGTCCTCCAAGAGGACTTGCCGGCCTGCTTCGGCGCCGTGAAGGAGGACGGCTGCGTGGACGTCGGAAGGGAGGTACGGATGGGTTACGGCGCCGTCCTTGAGCAACTCTAGGTACAGCGGTGTCTCCATGAGCGCGACCAGCTC
>NZ_JBHTVE010000033.1:0-36473 GCF_042793175.1 Streptomyces sp. NPDC056580
GAGATCCTCAGCCACCACAAGGGCGACAGCGAGGTGAGGATCAAGCTCCAGGGCCCGCGCAAGACCACCGTGCTGCGCCTGGACCGGCACCGGGTGACACCGAGCCCGGCGCTCTTCGGCGACCTCAAGGCGTTGCTTGGCCCCTCGTGTCTAGCTTGACTCTGGTCCGAAAACAACATCCGGCTGCCTTCAGGTGGCCAACGTCAATCCCCTGGCTCTGAGCTTGGTCGTGACCCTCGACCAAGGCTGGTGAGGCCGGGCATTGCGGTGGCAAGCGGGGCAGTGACCCATGGTGCCGATCAGTGCGGCCTGGAACGGAGCCACGATCTGGTAGAGGCGGAAAGCAAAGCCCTGTTTTGGGGGGTTCAGATGATGCCAGTCTTGTCCGGGTACAATCACAGCGTCAGCCCAAGCGAATCCAGCGCCACGACGCCTCTCTGCCCCTTGGAACGTCCCCTGGACCTCCTCGTCCCAACTGACCTGCAAGGAACCGGGATTAGCCGACTTTGCAATCGCCCTGCTTACACGGTCAGCGAAAGGACTTATGGATCTTCGTATGCAGTGTGCGGTAGTTTCCAGCAGCTCTCTATTGCTTGGGTGGTTGTATGAGTGTGGTCCTCATTCGACGTGGCCATTCCTGCCGGCCAATCCTGCCCCACCGTGACTGTTACCCCCTCGAAACGATCAGAGTGGCCGCGCTGCTGCGTGAAGAGGGGATGGACGTCCTTTTTGCGGACGAGGAGCCCGACCGTGAGTATCTAGCGTCTGATCCTGACGAGTACTGGTTGCCCATCTTGGATTTCGGCGAGTCCAAGAGCACGGCCATAGGTGGAGTGCTCAGTAAAGTTGTCAAACTGTACTTGCCTCCGGGCAGCTCCCCTGCTTCCGGTTCAGGCAGCCCCAAACTACACCTAGAGTTCTTCTGTGAGGATGGCCGAACCATCTTGGAAGGCTCCCCGCAGATCGTCTTCGCCATCGCAAGACACCTGGGGGAGTCGGAGGGGCCGCCCATGTGATCCGTTGTGTGAGTGCCTGTCGAGGTGAGCTTGCCTCGTTTTGGCGGGATTTCTCTGAGTCTCCGACAACAGATCAGAGACGGTGGATCCGAGAAGCCGGGGGCGCCGCCTTCAGCCGATCCACCTCCGTGTCGATCTCTACCGCCGCTACTTCACCGGCGAACACCACCACCCCGTCTGCCGGGTCTGCGGCAAGGCGTCGAGGACGAGGACCCCGCGGTCGCGGCGGCGCAGGACTGACAAGGGAATTCAGACGCGGGGCAGATGACGGCTCACGAGGGCCCGCAGCCGCTCTGCGTCCTGCGGAGAGCGCAGCTCGCGCTTGGGGAGCACCAAGGAGAATACTCGGGTCGCGGCTGAGTAGTACCACTTGGTCGCGGGTCTCGCGGTAACCGCGGAAAACAGACCAGCGCTGTAGGAGCGTCGCGTGCGCGGTCTCGGCCGCGACCCCCGTCTCGCTAGGGCCTGTCTCTCCGATCATGATCGGAGCCAGATGATGAGGGCCGCGAACGTCACGGTGCCGAGGAACACGTGTCCTCGCTTGTCATAACGGGTCGCCACAGCTCGGAAGCCCTTGAGCTTGTTGATTGCCCGCTCGACGACGTTGCGCTTTTTGTACCGCTCCTTGTGGAAGCCGGGAGGCCGACCGCCATGCGAACCGCGCTTGACGCGGTTGGCTGCCTGGTCGGCCTTCTCCGGAATGACGTGCTGAATACCTCGTTTGCGCAGGTAGGACCGTGTTCGGTGGTTGCTGTAGGCCTTATCGGCGCTGACGCTGTCCGGGCGGATACGGGGCCTGCCGGCACCGATGCGCGGGACACGGATCTGCTCTATGACCGTCTCGAACTGGGTGCAGTCCGCCCGCTGCCCGGGCGTAACCACCAGGGACAGCGGGGGGCACCGGCCGTCGGCGCTCAGGTGAACCTTGGTGGTGAACCCGCCGCGCGAGCGGCCCAGGCCCTCATGTGCAGCACCACCTCCTCCAGGTGGCCGAGCAGGCCCGTCCACGCGGGATCGATCTGGTGTCCCGTCGCCATCGCCCCCTTTGAGACGGCTGGTGGCGGGGCCTTGCGGGCGCCGGCGGCGTGCTGATGGGCGCGCATCACCGTGGAGTCGACCGAGATGTTCCAGTCGATGGATCCCTCGGCGTCTGCGGCGGCCTGGACTTGCTGCAGGAGTCGCTCCCACGTGCCGTCCGCCGACCACTGCAGATGCCTCTTGTGCACGGTCTTCCACGGGCCGAACCTTTCAGGCAGGTCACGCCACTGCACCCCGGTCCGCACCCGATGCAGAACCCCGTTGATCACCTGCCGGTGATCCCGCCACCTGCCACAACGCCCGTTGCTCACCGGTAGAAGCGGCTTCAAGCAAGCCCACTCCTCGTCCGTCAGATCACCGCGACCAGTCATACCAAGCCAACGAGTCAGATGGCCGGACACGCATGGCTGCTCTGTTGCGCCAGGAGCTACGGCAGCTCGTGGCGCACCAATGCACGCGCGAACGGTTCACCGGTCTTTCGCGCGTATGCCATTCGCTCGCGCACCTCGCTGAGTGTGCGCGGACGATAGCCAGGGCCGCCACAGCAACTCTTGTGGAAGCGGACACCGGCATTCAAAAGTACCGACAGGGTCCGCCAGGCAGCGGTGTCGCGCCGCCGCGGCGGCGCGAAGGCGGAACCCACATGGATCAACGGCTCGGCACAGCGCGGGCAGAGCCGGTCGTGGTCACCGAGGTAAGGCTGCTTGTAGGAGGCCCGACAGGGCAGGCAGACATAGGAGGTCTTCGCGTGGGCCACGCTGGCCAGAGTACGGCCCGTCCGGGATGAACTCGACCAGGTTTCCGTGACATTCAGCAAGATCGAAGGGACAGGCCCTAACGGAAGTGCGGCACCCGCCCTGCCAGGAGGCTGTGCGCAGCGCGTGGTGGGCCTGGAGATGGGGGATCAACCGGTCCAGCGGAGCGCGGGCAGCCTCTTCGGCTCGCTGTCTTGGGTGACTTGGAACCAAGACGGTCCCAGGCGGCGGCAGATGGCCCGGGCATTCGACGACCTGGCCGCCGACTGCTCGTTCAACGCCGAGGTCGAACCGCGCAGCTGCGGCGGGGAGATGGCCCTGCACCCCGGCATCGCTCGGCCCAGGACCTGACACGCAATCGGCCGCGGCTCGTGCGGCATACGGTGGCCGGCCTGCCTGAAGGCCGGGCGGACTTCGACCGGGACGCCTACTCCGACGTCCTCTTCCAGGACCACGACGTTCTGACACTGTTCGACAACGCCCACGCCCTCGACGGCACCGAACAGCCTGACAACGAGATCCGTCAGTCTATGGCCGTGGTCAATCTCGCCCCGCACGACTGGTTCGACGCCTTCGACCCCGAGCAGGCACGCGACCCCGACCGCGGCTTCCGCCACCCGTGACTCGGTCCGCCGTCGAGCGCCGGGAGCATGTCAGACCGTCGGAAAACTGGAGGCTGCCGCATGGCTGGGCCGCTGCTACTTCGTACCGCGGAACCTCACGCACGATCCGCAGTACCGGTACCTAGTCGACAAGTACGAGGAGCCCAAGCCTGACGATCCGATCGGCTGCTGTGAGGCGCTCGACGAAGTGGCCTCAGAAGTCCAGGCGGAGCTCGAAGCGTGCATGCTCTCCGGCAGCAGGGCCCGGCCGACGACGGTCATGGTCCTAGTAGTGGAAATGGCCTTACTGAGCTGTTGGGACACCACGCCCTGCTGCCGACGCCAACCAGGACACGGCAGCGGGGCGTTGGATCAGGACGACGGCAGCGGAGGCCGCTGTGAGGAGCTGGTGGAGTGATCTTCGCTCGGAGATCGCCCCGGTAGGGGCCAGCCGCTGGGCAGTGTGTCTAAAACAACGCGGCCGCGCTCGTCAGATCACATACCAGCAGAGAGGTCAGCGTCGGGCCGGGCACCGGCGCGGTGAACCTGCCAACCACGGACCACGCCCTCACGGCCCCCCGTGGCCCACACACGGGGCGAGGCCACCCCGCACCCTCTTCGGGGCCCGCCTTGCGAAGCTGGGCCAGTACGGTGACGCCTGGTCGGCCACCGTGAACACGGCCGCCTCGGTGGCGAGCCCCCCACGCTGTCGAGCAGGGGCATGTTGCCGTCTGCTCAGAAGTCAGCGGCTGATATTTCCGCGGCGTGCATGATCAGCCTGCCCACACGGTGTAGACGGCGCGGGTCGCTTTGCCCAGGGCGGGGATACCCGTCCACTGTTCGCGGTAGCTCATCCCGGTGGGAAGGCTGTCAGGCACGTTGTCGGACGAGCCTGTGTCGCCACCGACGATTTGGCCGGCCGCGTTGTAGAGAATGACCTGCTGCGTAACCATGCTCTGGAGGTCGTTGTGCGTGCTGTTGGTGACCTTCACCGTCAGGTTGTACGAGTACGGGTCGTTCGTGAACAGATCGTCGCGACTGCCCTGCGTAAGCTTCAGTTCGCTAGTGGCGAGCATGGGCTGTTCGACGGATCCGGCCCTGCCGAAGGCGTCCTTCGCCTGACTGACGTTGACTTTGGCCGGCTTACCCGTGAGTTGCGTGAAGCTGCCGCCAAGCGTGCCGAGGAAGTCAAATGTGGTGTGGGCGGGGATGTTCGGAAGGGTCTCACGGCCCGAGCCAACGATGGCGCCCGTCTTGTCCAAAGCGCGCGCGTCGACGGCGACCGAGGCTACGGAACTGCGCGGGTTCGACACCCGGGCGACGTACGTGACAGCCGTGTCCCCGCCGACGTCCTTACCGGTGTGGCTCCAGACGAGGCGCACGGAGGCGGGGGAGTCACTTGGCTGGTCGGCTATGGACGCGCTGTCGCCGGCAGTGTGGTCGGCCTTGCTGTCGGGCTCGCTGCTGCTGCAGGCGGTGAGCGCGCCGACGAGGACGGCGATGGTGGCAAGCGCGGTTGTTCTGGCTCTGGCGTGCATTATCTCCCCAACGACGGTAGGACGCTCGTCATTGTGTGGACTTTGAGAAGTCCATGTAAATACCATGCATGGTTCGTGGCTCATCTGTGACAGGGGGCGCCTATTGGGGGCCGCGCCCTACCGTCCCGGGCGCACGGACCGGAGCGTGCCCGGTGATCCGGACGTCCTCGACTTCGGCACGCTTCAGGCCGCGGTGGCCCGGCACGCCGACAAGGTGATGGAGCGGCCCGTGTACGCGCAAGTCCACCACCGTGCAGCCGCGCTCACGCACCCTGATCACCGACCGGAGTGGGCTGCCGCTGTCCCTGGGCGTATCTGGCGCGAACGTGCACGACAGCCAGGGCTTGGCGCCACTGGTACGCGGCATCCCACCCATCCGCTCTCGCTGCGGTCCGCGGCGCCGACGACCGGCGAAGCTGCACGCCGACAAGGGTTACGACTACGATCACCTGCGCCGTTGGCTCCGCGCAAGGGGAATCCGCCCTCGCATCGCCCGCAAGGGTGTCGAGTCCTCGCAGCGGCTGGGCCGCCACCGCTGGGTGGTCGAGCGAACCGTGTCCTGGTTGGCCGGCTGCCGGAGGCTGCACCGCCGCTACGAACGCAAGGCCGAACACTTCCTCGCCATTGTCGGCATAGCCGCAGCCCTCATCAGCTACCGCCGTCTTGCAGCGAGTTGACGCGGTTCAGCGCGGTTAGCCTGCGGCGATTACGGCCTGGATCAGGCCCGGGAATCGGCGGTCCAAGTCCCCCTTGCGGAGGCGCATGTACAGCCCATTCCCGGCGTCGCGTTGATACACCAAGCCCGCCTCGCGCAGTACTCGCCAGTGACGGGTGCGACTGGACTTGCCCACCGGCAGGTCGAAGGAAGCGCACAGCCGCTCTTCATCTGGCCGTTCGGCCAGTTCGGCCACGACCCGACGCCGGTTCGCGTCAGCCAGCGCCAAAAGGATGGGACCCACCTGCAACTCCTCAGTGCGAGGGTGGGCCAACTCGCCTGCCGTCATCACTTCACCCCTCGACAAGGTACGTCTGGTTGCGTACCTTCCTAGAGGTACGCAACCAGACGTACCTTACCGCTGCTGGGGGAGTCATGTCTGTACCCGCACCGCCGCGTCGCAGCATGCTGTCGCGTATCCGCACGTCACTGCGCAAGCTCCTGCTCATAGAGCACTCGCCCTTCATGACCCTCTGACTCTGGTGAGGGCCTCTGACTTTCGCCTGCGGAAGTGTGCATGCGGTACCAATCAAGAGCCCCATAAGAAACGTCGTCTTATTAGAGCTTCCAGGAGCGCAGTGCCTCAGCGACGGCATAGACGCTCAGGCGTGTGTCCCGGACCTTGCGGACAAGATCAGACAAGGCGCCGTAGGGCGGATCGATGCCTTCCCCGGACTGGTCCATGTACTGCGCGGCGATAAAGGCAGCGAAGAGACTGTTCCGGTGAGGAAGGGGCTCAAGCCGCACGATTGTGTGCAGCAGGGCGGCGGCGCGCCAGGCGGCGTCCGGGTCGGCCGTCTCGAGTGTCGGCATCTTGGTCTTGTGCCGTGCGACCGCCGCGACCAGCGCCGAGTAGTCCGTCACCGTCACGTCCTCGTGCCCAAGGGCCGCCTCCTGGACGTCGAGGAGCCACGAGACGTCGATGTGCAGGTTCATCAGGCTGCCGCAGCTCCGTCGCCTCGCTGCGAGGGGGGAACCTCGTCGGGGAACGCGTCGTCGAACTCGCTGCGCAGCCTGTCGGCCCAGGCGACAGCGCCGGCGACGAACCGCTTGCGGTGCATCTCGCGTACGCCGAGGTCGTGCAGGTACTGCTTCAGGCTCTTGCCCTCCGCGGCGGCGGCGGCACGGACGCCTTCCATCTCCTCATCGGAGAAAGACACATTCAGTGATGGCATACCTGGATGGTACCTAGGTGGTACCAGGCGTGTCAGGGTTTTGCCCTTCACGGCTTCCAAGGCGACGTCGTTCACATATTCGGTTCTAGGGTACCCGCCCGGACACTAGGGAGGCGAACAGCAAGGTGGCGAGCATGCGGGACGACCTGCACGTACTTGCAGCCCTCGGCAACAATCCCGCCACCCTGGACCCGGCCCCGGACGGGCCGCTGCGCTACTCCGGCGCTCGGGACCGCAGCTGGCGGCCCGGCCGGCACCCGTGCTCGGCGTGCGGGGCCCCGGGGGCTCGGTCTGCGATAACAGGACTCCTGCCGCGACTGCATGATCGCCGGGTGGAAGCTGAGCCCGGGCCGCTACCACCTGCTGTTCACCTCGAACGGCCGCCCGGCCCAGGACGGCTGGTGGGCGACCGAAGAGGTCGCGGGCGAGAAGTTCCGGCGCTGGATCGGCACGGTTGGCAACACACGCGCACCCCGGGTCACCCTCACCGACGAGGAGACCGACACCGTGTTGACGACCTGGCCAAGGAGCCGTAGCCCTCTGCCATGCTGAGCTCATGGCCCACCGCCTGTACCCAGCCGCGAGCGCGCCCGCCGACAGCTCGAGCGCCACAAGTTCGAAGAGCCGTCCCTGACACGGCCCACCCCCATGCAGCCTGGGCAGAGGCTGGCGGTGGTTTCCCTTGCAGATCAGCGCGTTGACAGGCGGTACTCGTCGAGCAAGGGCGGGGGGGTGCCGCGTCTGGCTATGCGGCCAGGCCTTCCTCCACATGCCGGACGTCGCGCTCTCGTTGTACAACGGCCCCACCCGGACCAGCCCCCGGGACTGTTCCTGTGTCACCAGAACGACCGCGGCGACGACCGCGCCCGGGTCCGTGGGGGCTGGGTGGGCTGTCACGATGGCGACCACGTCCTCGCCCTGCGCGTCGCTGTGGGCAAGGTGTATCGACCTTGAGACCGGCCGAGGCTACCTGGGACTACGTTTCGCCGGTGCCGCTGTTCGTCTTCAGTGCCGAGGCCGCAGCCCACGGCATGCGCGAGATCACCGGCCCCGGATCGGACGCCCACCGCGCTATGGCCAAGATCCGCCGTGCCCGCGCCGATCTCACCTGAAACACCAGCACGTCGTACGCAGTACGTGGCCGGATGCCGCTGGGCTGAGCTTCGACGTAACGCACCGATGGCACCTGCCTGACCGACGACGGATCGCTGGATGCCCCCCGTCAGCACACGACCTGTTGGGACTGCTGGACCAAGTCCGACTCACCTCGCACTTCTGCCGCTTCTGCGGCAAGCGGATCCCAAGGCCATCCCGCCCCGAATCATCTCGATGACCGACAGCGCGACCAACCCCTGGCGCTGCGCCGACAGCTGGGACGACCGACTCGAGTGACGTCTGCGGGGAAGGCAAAGGCGCTCATGCCCTGGCGGCACCTTGCTCCTGGCACTCACCGTCCTGGCCGACACCTTCACCGCGCCCGACCCTGCACGCATTTCTGCCCGGTGAGAGTGCGAACGGCCGCACACACGGCTCGGCGGCGTGGAAGCTGGACCGCATGACCGGGGTAGAGCACGTGCTTGAGTGCTGGGCTGCATCAACTCCGTTGGGTGAGCCCGTCGAAGCGTGGATCATTGATTCGTGATGAAGTGGACGAAGAAGGGGTGGCCGGCCGAGCAATCGGAGCGTCAGCCCGAGCTGTCGGCGTACCAGCGTGCAATGCGGAACCGGCTACTCGCGGCACCCGTGGTGCCCGCGCCTGCACCCTGGCACCCCGTCTTCGAGTCCACATACGGCGTTGCCGTCGGCGGTCTCCTCGGGATCGGCTTCGCGACACATCCCGACAGCGGCCATGATCTGCTGATGGTCGTCTCCTCCGATGGTCACGGTCTCTTCGACGCCGTCACCGGGGACAGGATCGCCAGGGAACGCGACCCCGGCCCCGAGGACAGCACCCCCGACGCGGTCGCCGATCTGTCCTGCCCAGGACTGGGGCCGATTACCGGGAGCCGCGTGCGCATCGCGGGGCTCTTCGGCGGAGGGCTGCACACCACCACCGGGGACGGCTGGGCCCTGGAGGTCGTCACCCCTGCCTGGCCCAACGAGCGCGTCCTGCTGTCCCGCGACGGCGGGCTGCCCCACGCCGGTCCGCACGCAGAGCAGTGGTGGCACATCTTCCACTCGAACTACTCCACATTCCGTACAGCGGGCTTCTCGCCCTCCGGACAGACCATCGCCGTGGCGACGAGCAGTGACCTTGCCTTGTGGACACGCAGGCCGGACGACACCGGCTTCGGTAGCACTGGAGCCTGACGAGCCGGCCTGCGTATCAAGTCTGGGAACCGTTCCGCCGTGGGTCTGCGGATACCGTCGATGCTGGTCCGCTGTGTCGCTCCAGCGGGGTCGGGGCGGCCTTTTCGCAAGCGCTCTGGCAAGGCCCGCCCCCACAGCCCGGCCGCGCACCGAGCACGCGCAGCTTCAAGGGACCCAGTGCCGGTGCCTTTTCTTCACCCGGGCAGCCCCGATGACGTAACGGCAGGCGCGTGAGGAAATCGGCCGGCGACGCGGCCCTCGTGCATGGCCCAAGGCCGACCCGGCAGTCACGCGGCCGACCTTAGTGATCACTGCAGGCGAAGGGCAACACCGTATCTCAGCCGTGCTCCGAGTGCAGATCGAACTGCTGTCTCTGGTAATCATGACTCGATACATACGGCGCGCGGCAGACTTCGGCGTGATCAACATGGCGAATGCGTTGCCACACGTCGCGGACGCCCGCCCTTGCCGCCGCCGATCGTGACGTACCTGGTGCTACCGCGTGCTGCACCTGGTGGTGGCCGTGATCGCGGTGGCGGGGGCGATGTTGGTGGGGTGGATCGAGAGGTGGACTGGCCGGGCGCGGTGACCGTCATAGGGCTCCGGTGTCCCGGGCCGTCCAGACGCTCGGGTAGATCGGCCGGAAGCCGAGCTCCCGGCGGATCCGCTGGTTGGACGTGATCCCGAACCACGGGTCGGGGTCCGTGAGCTCGTGGAGCCCGGCGGGCACCTCGACGCCGTTGAGCTGGTAGAGCTCGACCGTCGTGACGGGGGCGTCGTCGGCGATGTTGTAGATCCGGCCGGCAATGCCCGGCGCGTACAGCAGCCGCATCAGGCCCTGAGCGACGTCCGCGTGGTGGGCCATCTGCAGGCGCTGGTGCGGCGCCCAACGGGATGCCCAGCGCAAGGAGTCGGCGAGGTGCGGATCGCCCTCGCCGTAGACGAAGGGGAGCCGTCCGATGCGTACATCCAGGCCCTTGAGCGCGAGCAGTTCACGCCCGGCCTCGGCTTTGGACTCGGGGTAGGCGCCCCACATCGCGCCGCCCGGCCGGCTCTCGTCGTCCTCGGTCAGCGGGCGGCCGCGTCCGAGGCCGTACACGTTGTTCGTGCTGACCTGCACGAACCGCTGCACGTCCGAGGCCCGCGCGACGCGGCCCAGGGCCACCGCAGCGTCCCGGTTGACGGCCCATGCCTCCTCGTCTGGAACCCCGCGGAAGGATGCGGCGATGTTCACGACGGCGTCCACGCCGGCGAGCGCCTTGCCGAGTGTCTCCTCGTCGCGCATGTCTCCCACGGCGACCTGAGCGCCCAGCTTTGCGAAGCGCTCGCCGCGGGCCGCGTCCCGCATCAGGACCCGCACCTGCTCGCCCGGCTGCCGCTGGATCAGCAGCCTCGGCACGAAGCGGCGTCCGACCTGTCCTGTCGTACCGGTCACCAAAGTCAGCACGATGTGCTCCTCACGTACTTGTGCCGCCTGTCGTCGACGGCCAGCCTCGGCCGACGCGGGGAGAGGGGGGAGAGACCTCTTCATCAGGGGATCGTGAGTCCCTGGATGAGCCGGCCGTCCTCCCGCACCCTGGAGAGGTGAACCGAGCCGAACTCGCCGACTTCCTGCGCCGCGCTCGCGCCCGCCTGGACCCCTCCGACGTGGGCCTCACCGCCGGAGCCCGCCGTCGCACGCCGGGGCTGCGCCGCGAGGAGGTGGCCCAGCTGGCCGGCATGTCCGTGGACTACTACACGCGGCTAGAACAAGCCCGGGGCCCGCGCCCGTCCCGCCAGATGCTCACCGCGCTGGCACGCGCCCTGCGCCTGACGGAGGACGAACGCGACCACCTCTTCCACCTCACCGGTGAGGAGCCGCCGCGCCGGGAGGCGACCAGCACGCACGTGCGCCCGGGCCTGCTCCTGGTGCTGGACCGGCTGCACGACACCCCGGCGATGGTGGCGACCGACTGCGGCGAGGTCCTGGCCCAGAACGCGCTGTCGCGGGCGTTGAGCGGAGACGTCCTCACCCGCCCGCCCCGAGAACGCAACATGATCCGCCGCTTCTTCCTGGACCCGTCGGCGCAGGAGCTGTTCCCGCTTGAGGACCGTCCGGAGCGAGCCCGCGAGCAGGTGGCCGGCCTGCGAGCAGTGGCCTCGGCGCGCCCCACGGACCCCGAACCCGCCGCCCTCGTCGCCGAACTACGCGCCGCGAGTGAGGAGTTCGCCCGTCTCTGGGACGAACACGAGGTCGCCGCACGCCGCGCCTCCACGAAACGCTTCCGGCACCCAGCGATCGGCATCCTCGAACTCGACTGCGAGGTCCTCGTCAACTCCGGCCACAACCAGCAGCTCGTCATCCACACGGCCCGCCCGGGCACAGGGTCGTACGAGCGCTTGCAGTGGCTGCGGGTGGTGGGCTTGCAGGACCTGACACCGACGGGCTCCTGAACCCCGTGCGCGCCTTCGAGTCCGCTCCCTGCCCACCGCGCATCGCCCACCATCCCACCGTCACCGGCTGCACATAGAGCAGGCTGCTTGGCAAGCATCACCGGCGGGCGGGGGAGTAGTGAATCCCTGCAGACTCATTGCTGCCCCTGATTCTACCGGCGGTAGAATCAGGAGCATGAGCAAGCCAACCAGCATTAAGACCAGCGAGGAAGTGCGTAACCGATTGCGGCTCCTCGCTGAGGAGCGTGGCACCACCATCACCGAGCTGCTCGAGGAACTCGCCACCCGCGAGCTCACGGCAGCCGAGCGAAAGCAGCGGGCTGCCGAGGCCGCACGCGAGCTCGGCATCGAGTACACCGAGCAGGTCCAGCAGGCCGGCCAGGACGCCTGGGCGAAGATCCGCGCCCATCAGGGCGGCGCCGCCGCATGAACCTGACGGCCGTCCTGGACCACACCGCTCTGGCCGCTCTGTACCGTGCGAATCCCTTCTTCACCGGCCTCTACATCGAGGCCTCGCGCGGCAGCGGCCAGGTGATCATTCCTTCGCTGTCCGTGCTGGCTGCCGAACGGCACGTTGTCGGCGCCGGCAAGCATGCCGCGTCGCTGCGGTTCGCGGAACAGGTGCCCTTCACCGCGGCGCACGCGGTCGATGCAATGGCCTGGAAGGACGTGGACTGGCCGGTGGCTCACGCGGCGGCAATCGCCTGGCAGGCAGCCAGAGAAGGCGCCCCCCTCACCGTGTTGTCGCTTGAGCCTGAGGTGTACGCCGCAACCGGCATTACGCCACTGAATCCCACCTGACCTCTTCCGGTGGTAGCAGTCCGTAATCGCCTCGCGCCCAACCGATCCAAGACGAACGCTACTCAAGCGGTCAGCTCCTCGTCCTCGTCCTCGTCCGCGCTCGCTTCGCACGCGGTCAGCTCGTCGAAGGCCCGTCGGCGGTCGCGGCGTGAGTCCCCGCTCGGTCCAAGCCGTCAGCACCGAGCGGTTGGACTTGCTGCCGCTGCACGTCGAGCACGCCGTAGAGATGGCCACGGTGCTGTCCGATCCAGCACTGCACACGTGCATCGGCGGCACGCCGGACACTCCGCGAGCCCTGCGCTCGCGCTATCAGCGCATGATCGCAGGCTCTCCCGACCCGTCGGGCATTGCGGACGGCCTTCTTCACAGCCTGCTCGACCTCGTACCGGCTCGCCTCCACCGTCCCGCGTGCCCCGTGATGGCCGCCTGTACGGCCTCGGCTGCTTCGCGCCAGCGCCGCAACTGAACGTCGCAATCGTCACCGGTGAGGCCGGCGAGCCGCGCGCTCTTGCTCGGCGGATCGTTCCAGCTCGATCAGTTCATCGGGAACCCCTGCCACAGCAGCGGAGCCTAAGCGTCGAGCAGGCAGCGGCGACGATCTCACTCGCCGTCCGATCGGGTAGACCCCCTCCGGGTGCCGACCGGGCCGTCGGCGGCAGCCGCTGCGGAGATCACTAACTGCTCGTGATGTCCGAGAGTGCTGTGTTCTCGTGTGCCTGGCCCTTGCGCCACCACGGTGAGCACAGCGCGTCATGCTGGTGTTCGGTGTGTCCGCGATGGCCACTCTGATGGCCGGTGTCGTGGTCGGACGCAGCGGGGAGGGCAGAGATCATGAAAAGGACCCTGCTTATGCTCTCTTCCTGCCGTACGGGACTCGTCACCGTCGCTCTGACGGTATCTGCTCTCGTCCTGCCGGCTGCCGCCGCCCAAGTGGCGGCAGCAAAGCCGCTGCCGTCTTCCTCCCAGGATCAGCCTGCTTCGTGTGAAGACGCCCTCCTCGACGGTGTGCTCGCCGCGGGATGTAGCCCGTTCATCCAAATCCTCTGAGCAGTGCCGGGCGACTGCCCTACGCGGAGGGACGACAGTCCTCGGTCCCCCTGGGATGCACAAGCCCTCGCGGCACGCCATTGAGGCCGGCGGTGTGCCGGGAGGGGGCGACGCGTTGTCGCGTGGTGATGTGACTTACCGCCCGTGCGGGTGACTGCGACGCGACGCTACGGGCGCGCCGCGTTGGCGGGCCGCTACGAAGATCTCAAACCGTTCGGGATCTTCGAAGGGACCGCCGCTCCATGCGTTTTGCCCGTACCGCTGCCGCCGCTTTCGCCGCACTTCTCGTCCCCGCCACCGCCCACGCGGCCGCCGCTCACAGTGCTGCGGTGGCCGTACGACAGGTGCGCGCGCCGGGCGCCACAGTCACTCTCCCGGTGCGCGACGCCCTTGCAGGGCTGCCGGTGAGAGAGGAGGACCGCACCGGCTACGACCGCTCCAAGTTCAAGCACTGGATCGACGCCGACAAGGACGGCTGCAACACCCGTGCCGAGGTCCTCAAAGCCGAAGCGGTCATCGCCCCCGAGCAGGGCCCGCGCTGCGCCCTGTCCGGAGGCCAGTGGTACTCGCCGTACGACGACCGCTACATCAGCGGCCCGTCCGGTCTGGACATCGACCACCTGGTCCCGCTCGCCGAGGCCTGGGACTCCGGCGCCTCCGCCTGGACCGCCGCCGAGCGCGAGGCCTACGCCAATGACCTGGGCGATGACCGTGCGCTGGTCGCGGTGTCGGCAGCCTCGAACCGGTCCAAGGCGGACCAGGACCCCACCACGTGGCTGCCGCCGGCCGCCGCCTACCGCTGCCAGTACGTCACCGACTAGGTGGCCGACAAAACCCGTTGGGGCCTGAGCATCGACACCGCCGAACAAACCGCACTGTACGAGGAACTCGGCAACTGCGCCGACGCTCCGATCACCGTCATCCTGGCACGCTAAGCGTTTCCGCACTCAGGACTGGACTGCCTGGACGCGTCGGCGCCGAGAGCGGGGCACGTGGGATGAAGGGGGAGAGATGCCGGCCGGGCACGACAGGGGGAGACATGCCCAGCCGGCGCCGGTCAGGGGTGCGTGGCGTGGGCCGGCTCAACTCAGGCGCGCATGCCCGCAGCACCTCGAACAGGTGCGCGGCGGCCGGGCGGCGGCCGCCGCTGTCCGGGGGCACCAACCAGAACAGGCCGGGCGGGGCTAAGAGGTCCAGGCGCGGCACACTGGGCGCGGTCCCCGCCCATGCACTCCACGTCGGCCGGGGCCAGGTCGCCCGCGACGCCTGGAAGGCCCCCGCATGACCACCGCCACCACCGAACTCCGTACGTTCACCGACCTCGAGCCCATACGCGGCGACCTGATCGACGTGTACGTCGAGGTCCGCGTCCCCCTGCTCCACCTGCCCAACTACGCCGTCCACGCGTTCGGCGAGCGACTGGACCGGCACGGCGGCGAGCCGGGATTCACGGCCGTCATTGCCTACGCGGACGGCAAGCCGGTCGGCTACGCCTACGGCAACCGCATCCAGCACGGCGACCGGTACTGGCAGCGCACGACTCCGCAGCCGGCCGCCGAGTACACCAGCCGCCCGGCGCTGGCGCTGAAGGAGATCGGCGTACGCCAGGCGTGGCGCAGGACCGGCACCGCGCGGCGCATGTATGACGCGTTCCTCGCTGCGGGGCACGAGCCATACGTGACGCTCATGGTGAACCCGGCGGCCGGCGACGGGAAGGTTCACCGGCTTTACCAATCGTGGGGCTACCAGGACATCGGGCAGAGCCAGCCGTCACCGGCCTCGCCGGTCCTCACGGTCATGGTCCGCGCCGCTCGTTGATCCCCGGCGCACCCCGACCCGGCCACGAGGAGGTTGATTGTCGGCGTTACGCCTTGGTCGTTCGGTCCAGGCGGACGACGACCAAGGCGATGTCGTCGTCGGCGCCGCTGGCGACGTCGAGGCGGGCGAGGAGGGCGTCGGCGAGGTGCTCCGCGCCGAACTCGGTGCACGAGGCGAGCGTGGAGGTCAGCCGGGACAGGCCGGCGTCGATGTCCTCACCGCGGCGTTCGATCAGGCCGTCGGTGTAAAGGATCAAAGTGTCGCCGGGAGTGTAGGTCGCGGTGGCCTGGGGGCGGGGGACGTGTTCGGGGCGGGCGCCAAGCGGTGGGTCGGTGGCCTGGTCGAGCAGAGTGCAGGTCCCGTCCGGATGCAGCAGCACGGGTGGGGGGTGGCCGGGGCTGCTGTAGAAGAGCAGGTGGCTGTGGCAGTCGACGAGGACTTGGGCGGCGGTGGCGGCCAGCGCTCCCTCGACCGAGCGTGCGTACAGCCCCAGAACTTCCAGTGCTTGGGCGGGGCTGTGGACGGCGCGGGTGGCGGCGCTCAGCGCGCTGCGGAGCTGGCCCATGACGGTGGCGGCCATCAGCCCGTGGCCGACCACGTCGCCGACTGCGACCGTGAAGCGGTCCGTGGGCAGGTCCACCGTGTCGTACCAGTCGCCGCACACGTTCAGTGATCCGGTCGCGGGCAGGTAGCGCACGGCGACGTCCGGGTGCCGGGCAAGGTCGGGGGAGTGGAGCATGGCTTCCTGTAGGGCGACGGCGATGCGCCGTTCACGGGCGTGGGCCTGCCGCAGCTCCTCGTTCAACTGCTGCAGCTGCCGCGCCCGGGAGTACAGCTCGGCTTCCATGGCCGCTTCCCGGCCGGGGCTGACCGACGGCAGGTCGGCGGCGCGGCGGGCGCGGACGACGTCGGTCATGTCCTCGGACCGGTGGATGATCCAGGCCACCTCTCCGTCCGGGCCCAGGACCGGCACGTTGATCGCGGTCCACCACCGCTCCTTGAACACCTCGGGGTCGTCGGCGACCGCGATGTCGTACTTCTGCAACGCCATGTGATCCGTCTGGCGGGAGGACAGGACACGGTGCAGTGAGCCCTTCAGCGTCGTCACCCCGTCGGCTTCCGGGTCGGCGGGGTTGTCGGGGAAGGTGTCGAAGAGGTATTGCCCGACCAGCTCGCCACGGGTCCGCCCGGTCACCGCGCAGAAGGCCGCGTTGGCGTCGGCGATCACCAGGTCCGTGCCGAGTACCAGGCACGGGCTCGGTAGAGCGGCGAACACCCCGGGATAGTCGATCTTCGGTGTCACACGCATCCCCTGCCAGTGGCTCGCTCCTCAATTTACGAAGGGTCCGGCTCCCGCGCTCGCGGAACTCGCTGCCGGGCAGCGGATGGCATCTGCATACGTTCACCACCCGTTTCCGTGCGCCCTGGCCCTGCGATGGCGGGCACAGGCTGGGGGGTCCCGCCGCATCCAACCGGCACCGCACTGATCACCCCCACCGACGAGGAAGTCACCTGCGTGCGAACGCCCAGGAGGGCCGTCTCCGCCTGGACTCCCGTGCGCACGTCACCCCAGGTACCCCAGCTCGGTGTCCGGGCGGCACTGCGGGCACGCCGTAACCCCGTCGGCGAGCGCCCGCAGCGCCGCATCCCGCGGCACGCCCCGGCTCCGCTCCGCGACGTTCCAACAACCGCCGGCATGTACGTACACCGGCGAGCTGTCCTGGTTGAGGCCGAGCTCGAGGAACCAGTCCGGCGCCGGGGGCCGGGCCTGCTCGCCCTGCCGCTGCTCCACCTGCCGTCGCTCCTCATCTGCGATCCACCGGCGGGTGCGCTCGAGGTCGCGTTCCTGCACGCGCTCCAGGAAGCGCAGCACGTCGAGGCGCGACAGTGGATCGTTCACATGTTCGATATTAGGTTGTAGGCTGCCCGCCAAGACAGCAGGGGGTGAGCAAGCAGCAAGGAGGCGAGCATGCGGGACGACCTGCACGTACTCGCAGCCCTCGGCATCGACCCCGCCACCCTGGACCCGGCCCCGGGCGGGCCGCTGCGCTACTCCGGCGTCCGGGACCGTAGCCACCCGCCCGGCCGGCACCGGTGCTCGGCGTGCGGGGCCCCGGCCGTCGCCACCCGACGCCTGCACGCCCCGGGGCTCGGTCTGCGATGGCAGGACTCCTGCCGCGACTGCATGATCGCCGGGTGGAAGCTGTGAGCCCGAGCCGCTACCACCTGCTGCTCACCTCGAACGGCCGCCCGGTCCAGCACGGCTGGTGGGCGACCGAAGAGGTCGCGCGCGAGAAGTTCCGGCGCTGGATCGGCGCGGTCGGCAACACCCCCGAACCCCGGGTCACCCTCATCGACGAGGAGAGAGGCACCGTGTTGACGACCTGGCCGGAGGAGCCGTAGCCCTCTGCCATGCTGAGCTCATGGCCCACCGCCCGAGCCGGCGTCGTGGTGCGTGAGGGGCGGAGCCGGGGGAACGCTGCATGGCACACAGGGCGTGAATATGCCCAGTGCCTCGCGGAAGTAACTCCCACTTTGTGGGCTTGTCAGCGGCAGGTAAGGGCATCCGGTGGCCAGGAGGTTGATAACGATGGTTCCCCTGCTTCTGGTTCTTCTTCTGGCCCTGATCCTCTTCGGCGCGGGTTTCGCGCTGAAGGCGCTGTGGTGGATCGCAGTGATCGTGCTCGTCGTGTGGCTGCTGGGCTTCGTCGTCCGCACCGCGGACAGCGGAGGCCGCAAGGGCCGTTGGTACCGCTGGTAGACAACAGACGCCACGCGCGAGGTGAGTGGGGCCCGGCCGATTTCGGCCGGGCCCCACTCGCGTAACCAGCCTTGTTGTGCAAGCGGTTGGGAGGGATCGGGCGTATCGGGCGCACCGCAGGGTACGTGAGTGATGCACCGGCCCCGCAGGCCCAGCAGTGGAACCCTGCTCCTCCTGCCTGCGGGGCTGATGCGCCCGAGCGGCCGACGGCTTCCTGTCCGGCGCCTTGGCCGGCTGCGCGCTCAGATCCCACCCAGGTGTGGCGCCCTGGACTCTATTTGGCCGGCACGGTGGGGCCGCCGACGGCGATGACCTCGTTGTCGACGATGACCCGGATCGGCACGTCGGTGAAGTGCTTGATAGTCACGTCCTCGTAGTCGAATTCGAACGCAGACGTCCCCGGAGGCCGCGCTGTGCGGCCGGCTGGGGCCGCGGACGCTGAGCTGGCCCGCGTGACGCCGATGCGGGGCCGACCCAGGGGTGGGCATGGGCGTCACTCTGGCACGATCGGGGGCAGCAGTTCGCAAACGGCGTGCCAGGCACGGGGGAGCGCGGCAACGCCCGTGCGTGCGGCGATCACCTCGCCGGCAATAGCGCAGGTGGTGTCGATGTCGCCGCGCCCGGGCGATGGCGTCGGCCTCGACGCCCTGGGCACCTGTCATCTGTGGCGCCCTGCCCATCGTGACTCCCCATTCCAGCCTCAGATGGTGAAGGGCCGCTGCCGGATGAATCGAGTGTTGGCGTGGCCGGTCACGAAGAGATTCGGGCTCTGGGTGGCTGGCATCTTTTTGACGATCTCACGCAGGAACGCCCTGTAGCCACCAGGGAACTTGCCCCCGTTCCATACCTGGAGCAGCGTCCCGGTGAACAGGCCGTTTACGAGGCCGTCGGCCGCAAGTTGGTTGTCTTGGCACGCCGAGATGAGTAGGACTGTTGCGCCAAGGTCGCGGGTGTCTCGGGCGTTGATCTGTCGCTGGATCTCGTCGTAGCGCTGCTTGTCTCGCTCGTAGACCTGCCGCTGCTTGTCCAGAGGCATGATCCTGGCTGTCGTCTCGACCTCGCTGCGGTCGCGCGTCTGGAACTGCTCTTCGAGGGCTTCTGGGGTGAGGATCTCCCGGACCCTGACGGCACTGCCGCTGTGGCAGCTGTCCAGGAGGCAGAGGATGCGAACGCCCTCAGCGAAGCCTTCAAATTCCTTATAGATCTCGTCGTCGATGTACTCGCGGTCGTACAGGCAGATAGTCTCGTCGAGTCGATCCGGTTCGTCTTCGGGGCCGTTGAGATCCGGAATCTGGCCGCCGTGCCCAGAGTAGGTGAAGAACAGCAGGTCGCCGGCCGCGAGGGTGCGCGCTGCCTTGCGCAGCTCTTTGGTGACGTTGTCGACTGTGGCGTCAGCCGTCAGCAGCGTCGTACGGTCCTGGAACCCAGCTTCCTTGGCGAGCTGGTCCATGTCACGCGCGTCGTTTTCGCAAGCGATGAGCTTGCCATCCCAGCCTGCGTACCCATTGGGGTCGACGCCATTGAGACCGAGGTGGAGAGAAATACCGCGGGGCATAGGGAGTCCTTCCGTGTGAGAGCGGTTGCCGTGAAAGGGCATGACGGGACGGAGACGCCTGTGCACCTGATTTCGATCTTCAGGTTAGCAACCTAAGCCGGGTATAGCGGCACAATTAACCCATTCGCGGCATGTGCGTATTCAAAGGCCTGGCCGCGCGGTAGCTAGAAGGGTGTGACGCCTACTCCTGAGCCCGCACCTGATGCCGAGACCTTGATCCGCGAGTCGTTGTCGGACCGCACGGGTTATAACGAACGGTTCTTGGGGCCAACCGTGCCACTGCTTCGACCAGTGGACCCAGGTATCGAGACTGTCGTCCTGCCCTACACGCATTTCAGCGTGGTGTTCCGCCCGGATCGGCGCCTAGCTGCGTCAACGGCTGTGATGATCGACGGCTCAAAGTTGATCGAGGTGGACCGCACCAACGACTGGCGGTTTGACCCGCGTATTGCGGATAGCCACCAGGCTGGTGACCCCGTCTACAAGAACAACCGGCTAGACAAGGGGCACCTGGTCCGTAGGCTTGACCCGGTCTGGGGAGTGACGAGTGAGACGGCGGCTGCTAACAGTGACACCTTCCACTACACGAACGCCGCTCCGCAGATGGACATCTTCAATCAGGGCAAGCAGCTCTGGCAGGGGCTGGAGGACTTTCTTCTCGACCACGCCAAGGCGTTCCATCGCAAGCTGTCCGTGTTTACGGGGCCGGTACTTGAGGACACGGACCCGCCGTACCGCGGTGTCAAGGTGCCGTTGCGGTTCTGGAAGGTAGCTGCTTTCGTGCAGGACGGTGACCTCGCGGCTACCGCATACGTCCTTGACCAGAGCCCCGACCTGAGCCGCGATGCCGCGGCACGGGCCTTGGCCGATGCGGCTAGGGCTGGAGACCCACCGCCGCTGGGCGCCTTCAGAACATTCCAGGTGCCGGTGGCTGATGTCGCGGACATCACCGGCTTGGATCTGGGGCCGCTACCGGCGGCAGACCGACTGCCTCCCCATGTGCGTGCTGAAAAGCGATGGACACGATTGGAGCGGTTCGAGGACATCGTAGTGTGAGAACCTGTTGAGCCCGGTCCTTCCGCTGCAGCCCCTCCGCGCGTGGGGCGGCAGTCGTGCAGGTCGACTCCCCACGCGCTAGGGAAGCCTTATAGAGGTTGTCCCGTATGGGGGCGTGGGTTACCCGGTGAGGGCCAGGTTGTGGAGCCGGGCGATGCCGAGGATGGCTTGGTGTACGCCGTTGCCCTTGAGCCGGCAGTCCCGCAGGGTTTTCCAGTTCTTCAGCCGCGACAGGACGTGTTCCACGCGTGCTCGCGCCCGACGGTGGACGGCGTTCTCCGCTTCTTCCTGGGGGCTGAGGTGGGTCTGGCCTCGTCGTTTGCGGTGCGGGATGAGCAGGCCGGTGCCCTGGTAGCCGCCGTCGGCGATGGTCGGTGCGCCGCGGCAGGCCCGGTCGACGCCGGATTCGGTGAACGCCCGGCAGTCGTTGCGGCTGCCGGGCAGCGGCAAGCTGATCGCCACCACCAGGCGGCTGTTGGCGTCGATGACGACCTGCAGGTTGGTCGAGTACCGGTAGTTCTTGCTCGAGGCGGCGATGCTGCGGTCGCGGGTGGGCACCAGGGTGCCGTCCACGATGTAGACGGTGTCCTTGCGCGGCCGACGGGCCGGCGAGATGGCCAGCAGAGGTGCGAGGTGATCGAGGATGCGGTCGGCCGCCGACTTCGAGACCCCGAACAACGGCGCCACCTGCCGCAACGTGAGGTTCGTGCGCCAGTACGTCGCCACCAGCAACACCCGATCCTCCAACGACAGCCGCCACGGCCGGCCGCGCTGCACGTCACCACCACGACGTCGCACCAACGCCACCAAACTGGCGAAATGCACCTCGGTCAGCCCAGAGAACGGCTCAATCCACTTCGGATCATCTGCTGAGATCACCCCACCCATGCCCAGCCAACGCACCAACCGCCCCACCGGTTACGGGACAACCTCTAGGAGAGCGGCGGCCATCGTTTCAGGCGGCTCCTGGGCAGAGCCGACCGCCTCTCCAACGGCGACGCGGGACGGTCGCGGTTGAGGAGGCGGTCATCGGCGACCTCGACAAGTCGGAGGGTGCCCCGGGGTACTCCGCAAGATGATCCTGCTCCAGTAGCACTCCAAGCCTCCGAACCCTGCGCCAAGGCCGAGGACTGACCGCACCCACAGAGCTTGGCTGGGGTGTGTCGGCACCGACGGACATAATGCGGCTGTGGACCTGAGACCGGAGCTGTTGCCCCCGCCCGTGAGCCAGCAGCGGCTGGACGAGCTGTGCGCAGAGGTTGAGTAGATCGCTGAGCTGCTGCTCGCCCGCCCAGAGGCGGCGAGCGAGGCGATCGAGGTGTTCAACGCGATGACCGGTCACGACTACGTGGCTCTTGACTTCGCTGAGTACGACGGAAGCAGGAGCCTGGAGGAGTTCGCGAGGGAGGCGGCCCGGCCGGCTCGCCCCGTGGTTGCGGACATCACCCGGGACGAGCTCGTGGAGATCGTTCGCAGACTCCTGACTGCCTCTGCGGAGAGCGGCTACTATCTGCGGCTCCTGGAGGCGAACGTGTCGCATCCCCGGGTGAGTGACCTGGTCTTCCGTCCCTCGGACATCCTTCAGGACCCGTCTGCGGAGCAGATAGTCGACGAGGCTCTGAAGTATCTGCCGATCGCGCTCTGAGCGAATCGAACGCCACCGTCACCCTCCGCGATCGCTCCCCAAGATCTGTGCCAGAACCGAGAACAGACAGCAGATGTTCACCACTTCGGGGGGCATCGCTGCCCGGCGCTGTTCGATAGCGGCAGTTTCGGAGAGTGAGTACGGACGCCCCTGTCAGCCGGCTAGAAGAGGCCGGTGCGCATGTACTGGGTGAGGTTCTTGAGGATCTCGCGCAGCCATCGGCTGCGGACGGCTGGCAACCGGACCAGGGTGTGCTCGAAGGTCCCCGGGTCGGCCCGGAACAGGTGATGGGGACGCGGCGTGGGCGGGTCGTCGCGGAGAACGCCGTCGGGCATGGTGCCCGAGGCGGGGAACGGTAGGTGTGGCTCGGGGAAGGCCAGCCACATCCACACCCCGAACGGCAGCGGAACCGGGTATCCCGAGGTGGCCGGGCCGGTCGGGCTCCACGGCTCCCCTGTCTGCGGGTGGGTCGGCAGGAGGAGTATGTCGGCGTCCGCATCCGGGGCGGACAGTCCCGGTCCGGCAAGGAAGGCGCGCCGCGCTGGCGGGCCCGCAGGCAGGAGGGCATCAAGGGCGCGTTGGAACACTTGCGCGGTCAGGCCGGGGGGACCATTACCGGCCGACCATCCGAGGCTGCCAGCAGGTGAGCGAGCGCCCGGCCGGCTGCCGCCTCCCACTGCGGGTTCCATGACCACCAGTGGTCCAGCCCGATCAGCGAACCCCATCTGGTGATCGGCGCAACTGGGGGCGTGCCCTTTCCCTCCACCAGCAGTTCCGCCCAGGAGAGCGTCGCAATGTCGGCGTTGTCCACGGGAACGCGGCGAACGGCGTCTGGCACGAACCAGACCGCCTGCCAGAGCGAGCAGTCGTCGATCCGGTTCGCCACAAGCAGACCGCATACCTCGCAGGCCATGTTGGGGCCGTCACCCCAGTCGAGGCCGCAGCAGTAGCCGCCGGCTTTCTCAGGGAGGAGCACGGTGCCACGAGTATCTCCAGGGGCGACGACGATCGTGCCGGGCGCGCCCTCAGACAAGGCGTAGACCGGCGCGTAGATGCCGCGGATTGCCGCCTCGTCCGGATCGACCTCCTCCCATCGCCGCCACGGCGGCCCCGAGGGCTCCGGATCCACGGCGAACGTGCCCGACTCCATGAGCACCGGGAGCTGAATGCCGTTGCCGTACTTCTGACGGGCGTGGGCAGGTAGTTCCACCTGGGACAACGGGATGGTCAGCCTGGCGCCGCACTCTGCACACATGAAAGCGAACAAATGTCCCCCGCTAGAAAAACAGAGGGCATCGTCGCAGCTCCGCGGCTGACCGGCCAACGTGTTTCTCATCCGCTGCGAGGCGGAGTACCGCCACGGCGTGAATCGTCATCGTTCGAATCCTCAACGTGCCTGGTGCCTCCCGAAGTGGTGCACATCTGCTGTCTGTTCTCGTGGACAAAGCCAGACTGCCCGCAGCCTCGGTCTTGCTGACGTACGGGATCCGCTGCGACGGCCAAACGGCGACCGCGAGGCAGTACAACGCCGACTGCGCCGCGATCCGGGCGGCGCGTGCGGCCGGCGCGTCGGAGCGCGGCGGCAACGCAAAGGGCCCGCGCCTGGGCACCCGGAGGGTGTGCCACGGCGCGGGCCCTTGGCCGGCGGGCGGGTGTCAGTCGGTCTGCATCGGCACGTCGATGTAGGTACGGCTCACCCAGCCCCAGTGGCCCTTGTGTGCGCCGTAGTAGGGCTTGAGGTAGCCCCAGTTGCCTTTGTAGCAGGCCCAGTGGACGCCCTGGCCCTTGGGGAGCAGGCCGAGGCTGGTGTAGCTGGTGCCGGGGCCGGTGCGGAAGTTGACGGTGGCGGTGACCCGGGTGTCGAGCTTGACCTGGTGGGTGCACGCCTTGGAGCCCGTGGCCGCGCTCGCCGGCGCGGCCGCGGCGAGCGACAGTCCGAGTACCGAGGAGGCTGCCACGGCAGAGGCCACTGCCATGGTCCGGACACGGTGCGGGGGCGTGGTGCGGTGGAGGGCGGACGGAAACGGCACGGCAATTCTCCCCTTGCTCGGCGGCTGTGCAGGGGAGCCTCCATGCGGGCAGCGGCCCGCAACCGGTGCCGGGCCCGGGCGTGCCAGGGCCCGGCATGGCGATCGGGAACGCCGGTCCGCGAGGCGGAACCCTTGCCCACGAGGCGCTGCTCGCCACCTGGCCCGCTCTCACTCCCGGCCAGCAGCTGATGACCGCCCGCAGCCTCACCCCCGCAAGCTCAGCCCGCTCGCCCCGCCCGCCGTCCCCCAACCCGGTGACAGCCTGCCGGGGCTGCCCGCTACCGCCTCGATGCGTGCAGAAGCCACCTCGCTGGCGGGCCTTACTCGGCCTGTGACGCCCTGTTCAGGGTCCGGTCCCGTTACGCGTCGAGCCCTGCGTAGGCCGCTTCCATCTTCCCGGCGATACGGCGCAGAGGGAGCAGAGCGCTGGGCAGCAGGACGTTGACATCCTCCTCAGTCCAACTAACCAGGACTCTTCCCTCCTGCTGGATTTCTCCCGCCAGGGTCGTAACGGTCCCATCAGGAACCCGCCCAGCACGATCCGACGTCCCGCCGCGTCCGGCTCCGTGCTCGCTACCGCGTCGCCGTCGGCACCCTGGTCGTACTCGGGATCGTCCGGGAAGCCGTGCAGTTCGATCAGGCGGATGTCCTCCGCATGCCGGTCGCCCAGCCAGGGGGCACGCCACTGGTCGCGTGCACCGTGCTGCGCCTGGGCAAGGCGCCGCATCTGCTCCGGCACGAGCCGACGCAGCTCCGCCGCGTGGCGCTGGTCGATAGCGCCATCGGAGCAAACCGGATGCCCCTACGGCAGGCGGGTAGCCCATAGTGGACCGACACCACCTGTTCCACCCTTCGATGAATGGACGATGCCCGCGTGACGACCGCGCACACCGAAACCCCCACCGACCGCGTCCCGGGGCGGGCCTGGACGATCCGGCTCACCGGGCACAGCGACCGCTCCGCCACCGTCTCCTGCACCACCGAGGCCTGCCGGATGCCGCCCCGCTCCAAGGACCTGGCCGCGCTGCGCGCGTTCGCCGCGCAGCACGCCGCCGCGCACGCGAAGGCGGCCACCGTCCGCCCCAACGCCTGGTGCCACTGCGGCTCCACCCGGTGCGAGGCACACCCGGACACCAGGACGCACTGCGCCGGCGCCGTGACCCTCATCCTGCGTCACGACCCCACCGTGGGCCGCGTGTGGACCATCGAAGAAGTCTGCGCGGCCTGCGCCCCGCTGATCCCGCACACCACCGTCGTCGCCCGCGCCGCACGCCCACGCCCAACAGTCGAGCAGCCTACCGCTGCGGTGCCGGCTCCCGCCCGGGCGGGTGTCCCCGGAGGCTTCTCCTCACCCGACACGGCACCCGCCGACGGCGCTCCGGCACCCGGCCGCCGCTCGGGCCGGCGCACACAGCGCCCCCAGCGTCGACGCACCGGCCAACGCTGACAGCGGCGGGCCTGGGGGAGAACGTATAGAAGAGCCAGGTTTCCGTGGCTTGCTGGCGGAGGCAGGCGACCGGAAGACAGACGCGGAGCGGGAGAACCGCGGCGCGCCATGCGGCTCAGACTCGCCCGCCGCCCGCGGCGCACGCCCTGACCGCTGCCGCGCGAGCCACGTCTTGCGGGGGCCGCGCCGCCGGTCGCGGATGTGTCCGCCGCCGCACGGTGCCAGCACACAAAGTCTTATAGGCCTGCGCTCGAATCCTGGCTCAGAACAAGGTGTCCGTGCTCTCGGAGTCTTCGGTGGGTGCCGGGGTCGGCGTGCGGGGGTGGCGGGGACGCGGGGGCTTCGGGTCCTTCCCGAACAGTGCCTGGGTCCTGCACTCGTCGGGCACGGCGGGCACCGGCCGACACACGGCCGCGTCGACCAGGTTGAGCGGCGCGGAGTCGTCGAAGTCGGCGCGCTTCATCCGGGTCCAGTCGCGGCCCTCGGGTATGGCGGTCACATGCGGCCTCCTGTCTGCGCTCGGGGCCGGGCGCGGGCGGCGCGCCCGGCGGGACGTGGGTGTCCGGGGCAGCGCCGTGCTGCCCACCTGGTTGCTGATCGTTTTCCCTCCACGGGGACATCTCACCACCCCGAGCGGTCGCGGCCGCCCGCCTGCGGGGAGGCCCGCCCGCCGTCACGGCCGCCGCGCCCGCATCAGCAGCATCCGCCTCACGGGCCGGTGCGGGGGAACGCCGCACCAGAGGCTGCGACTGATGCCTGATGCCGACCGGGGAAGGGGAAGCGGCGTTGAAGCCGCCTGCATGCGCTGTTGGGCTGTCTCACCCAGCGGTATCCCCGTGCCGCTGCCCATCGCCCGCACGGCGTGCGCCCTGACGAGCCCGCCGTGCGGGCGCCCCCCGCGAGACATCTCGACTTCCCATGGCAGAGGCAGGCAGGCGATGGCCCACGCGCAGGTCCGTGACGTCCCCCGCACCACCGACGCGCCGGCCCGCGCACCCCAGCCGTTCCCCCCGCCCGCACCGGCCGCCAGCCCGCAGCCGCCATCCAGCCCGCCGACCTTCCTCGACGTGCTGCACCACCGCTATTGCCGCCGCCTGCTGATCGCTTCGGTGACCGGACGCCTGTCGCTGGGCATGGTGCCCGTCGCCCTGAATTGCCCAGCGCGTCCGGGACCTCCTCCCGCGCTGATGCCGCGCTAGGGAGACGGTGACAGGCTCGCCGGCGCCTGGCAGCAGCTCGCCGCCGACCACCGGGCCTTCCTGAACGCCTACGCCGCCGACTGCCCCGAGGCCGAGGCCTCCACCGGGGCCCGGGACGCGTGCGCCGCTCGACCAGCTCCCCCCAACGCCAGGCCCTGGACGAGGTCAGCGCCGCAGTCGGTATTCGCCGTGCCGCGGCCTCCCAGCAGGGATACTGGACGCATGGATACGACGACCCCCGCTTCCCGCGCCGAGCTGCTGCGGGACCGTTACCGCCGTCGGCTGCCCGAGCGCTTGCAGGAGCTCGCCGGTCCCGCTGAGGGCACAGTCGACCTGCCGCTGCACATCGTCTGGTCCGGGCGGGCGAGCTACAGCCTGGACCGCCCGAAGTCCCGCATGACCCTCTACCGGACCGTCCTCGCCGAGGGCCTGCGCGAGGACCTGGCGGTCTTCCTCCACCACCGGCTGCTGACCGAGCAGTGGCCCGTTCTGCGTCGCCTGGTCAGCCCCTACATCCGCGAGGTCTGGGAGGACGCCTTCCCTGAGCTTTCCCGCATCGCTCCGGCCGACACCACGGCCGCGTGAAGCTCACCCCGCTCCACGAGCGTCTTCTCGCCGACATCCTCGACCTCGGCTCACCGTATCCACTGGTTCTCACCGGCGGATACGCCGTACAGGCCCATGGCCTGGTAGAACGCGTCAGCCGCGACCTCGACGTCGCCACTGAGAACCCCGCCCCCATGGACGAGATCGTCGCCTCCCTCACCGTCGGCCTCGCCGAACGAGGCTGGCGGACCGCGCAGGTCCAGACCGACCCGCTCAGCGGCCGGTTCCTGGTCACCGACCCGGACACCGGTGAGGAATGCGAGGTCGACGTCCTCAAGGAGGCGTTCTGGGCTCCGCCCGCCCAGACCCCCTACGGCCCCGTCCTCTCCATCGATGACGTGATCGGTACCAAGGTCCGTGCTCTCGCCGACCGCGGCACCGTCCGCGACCTCATCGACGTCCAGGCAGCCTCCCGCCACCGCTCCACCGCCGACCTCGAGGCACTCGGCCGGCGCCGCACCCATGACGAGTTCAGCCTCGAGGATCTCCGCGACCGGCTCACCGGCGCGGACTGGTACGAGGACGAGGACTACGCCGCGTACGGGCTCGCCACTCAGCAGATCGAGGAGCTGAAGGCGTGGGCGCTGGAATGGGCGAAAGACCTGGGCGCGCGGATCGACAACGAGAACGCTTGACAAGGGCCCGGAGCTCTCTCGGCGCAGCCTGACGACGAGGAGCGCCCGCAGTTGGCAGTGTCAGAACGACCCCGCGTCCAGGCTCGCGTCCGCCGGTGCCCGGTCCTTCGGCGCCTGCGGTGCAGGGCCGATCGGGCCCTGCACCAGGCCGGGTCCCCGCAGCCTGTCACCGCTTGGACGGCAGGACGCTCCCGGCGGCGGGGGCGCTCTCCTCGGCGAGCTGGCCACGGCCCTGTCTTGTGAGGCGTCGAAGGCGTACGAGCTGGGCGGCCTGGTCGCCGCGATCCACGGCGCTGCGCAGGGCGTCACGGGCGGCCAGAATCTCCTTGCGGAGGGTCGTCGGTGCGGATGGTGACGAGTGCGGTGCGGACTGCCGGGTCGAGTCCGGTCCAGAGGTCATCGGCCCGCTCCGTGGCGACCCGCATCGCGTCGGTGTCCATGGCTTCGCGTGCGTCCATGACCGCCTCAGCAGCTTCGCGCAATTCTTCCAGCAGCGGGTCCGGCAGCAGCCTGCGTCCGCCCTACGCGGCGAGCCTTGCCAGGGCGGAGGCACTCCGGGCCTGTGCGCACAGCTCCAGGGTGTCGCGTCCCGAGTCCAGAAGTCCGTCCAGGGAGCGACCCACGGCCTCCCCCTTGCCGAGTGCCTTCAAGTCCGCCATGACCTCGGTGAGGGCGTCGCGCTCGGCGGGGGTGACTTCCTGGTCCAGGGGTGCAGGAAGTCGATGTAGCGGCGTGGAGTTCGGCCGGGGTCGTGCCGGAGTTCGTGCGCGCGTTGATCTCCACGCCGCTCCGCATCCCCTCGTCAGTTGTCTGCCTGCACCAGGTGGTGGCAGCCGCAGGGTTTCCGTCGCCCCCTCGCAGACGACCCAGGCGGCGCCATCTCCGGACGCCAGCCCCTGTAGCAGGCGCACCCGGCATGAGCGTCCCCATGGCCAACCCCTCTGCGCGCGAACCCGGGCTGCCCCTTGCGTCCAGGCCGTGCAGCTGGAGGCAGGCAAGATATCCGCTTCGTCCTCCTGAGGGGAAAGGATCACCGACGGTCGAAGGCCAGGGGCGCCGACGGCTGGTGAAGGCCAGGCCGACGAACCCGGTTCACGCATGCCATCTTGCGGTGCCGGGACACGGCACTATCAACGCGACTCCGTAGGTCGTCCAGGTGTATCGCCTGCGAATGGTTGCCGCCATGTCAGCTCGCGTCCGCGAGCCCGCTGTCTACCGGGTCCACGTCGAGCCCGATTATGACGACCACCGGATGCGGTGCCGCACTCTAAACGGTGGTTGACGCCCCGTCGGCCGAGGGCGGCCCGGGCGGTCGGCAGGCCCGGTTGAATGCTTGCCTTAGGAACCGTTCTTGACCTCGGACAGGGATGGCACCTTGTTCTTGACCTCGGCGCCGGCGTCCTTCCCGGTGTCCTTCACCTTGTTGATGACGTCGTTGAAGTTGTCGGCCGGGGAGCCGTCGCCCTTGCGGAGCTTGGCGGGCAGGTTCTTCAGCGAGTTGATGCCCGCCGTGATCGGGGCCAGCGCCTGGGAGAGCGTGGGATCACCCTGGGTGTTGTGCACGGCGGCCTTGAGCCGGTTGTACGCGAACGCGCCGGCGAGGCCCGCCTTGATCAGGGTCAGCTTGCGTCCGTGCGCGCCCTTCTTGAACTTGCCCGCCTTGTACGGCTTGTAGATCCACTGGTACGGCTCCCGCCGCGAGGCTCGCGTTCGCCACGAACCTGGTCTTGGCGAACCTCTGCTTCTCGGCGGAGGTGCTGGGGCTGGGGCGGGACCTCGATGCGGTGGTGTAGCCCGCCATCGGCTGGATGCCCGGCTATCCGCCCGCCTGGTCCGTCGGCGCAGCCCGGGCAGACATCTGCACCGCGGTCGCTTGGGGTGTGGTGCGGCAGCAGGGCGTGTGCCCGTCTCACCCGCGCGAGTGGCTCCGCTTCAGTCCGCGACGCGCGGGCCGTTGTCGCCCTTCGTGCCCTCGAACACGATTGCGGGAGCTGTTGCGATCATGTACGCATGAACCATCTCGGCGACGCGAACCTGCACACCTGGACGCTGCGCGTTACGGCGCTCCTAGCGGCCGATATCCAAGATCAACTTGCCTGGCTGGGCGAGCGTGAGCTGGAGACGAAGGACATCGTGGAAGAGGTGAAGCTCATGTGTCGCGTGTCCGAAGGGCTCGCGGAGCGCGGAGCCTTCGAGCCTGAGGACCAGCGTCATCTTCGGGCCATCGACCGTCGCATCGGCGAGATCGATGCCACCCACCGCGTCGGCCTCTGGGGCAACGCTCTGACCACAGATTCGGCATGGGATGACGTTCGTTCTCTCGCTCGCCAGTTTCTCCTCACAAGGCTGGGTGACTGGCATCAGCCACTGCCACGCCTCGTGCGCCCGCCCGTGGGCGACCACTGAGCCGTCCGGGCTCCCTGGACGGTGAGCCGCTCCAGGTCGTCCCCGCGGACGGCGGATGGTGAGCGGGGCGGGGGCCGCGCTACGAGCCGCGCGCACGTCTTGTACGGAATGCGTGTGTCCGTACACGCGGCCTTGCTACCGGGTCTATTCGCAGTGCACCGGGCTTCAGCCCGGTGGTGAAGCGAATCTTTAGCCTGCTCTGACCTCAGCTATGGGCACGGATCCGCACTGGTCACCTCGGCCGTCAGAGCGGCCGGTTCTGCTGCTCCACGTACTGCTTCATGATGCTGAGCGGCGCACCGCCGGCCGACCCGGCGAAGTACGAGCCGGACCATGGGCGTTGCGCCTGCCAGTACGTACCATGATCTGTGTGCAGCTTCGGTACAGCTTCCGTCTGTACCCGAACACCGCTCAGCGCACGGCGTTGGCGAAGGCGTTCGGGTGTGCGCGGGTGGTCTACAACGACGCTCTCAGGGCTCGGGAGACCGCCCGCAGCCAGGGGCTGCCGTTCCCGAAGACCGGGGCTCTGTCGAAGCAGCTCATCACTCAGGCGAAGAACACCCCGGAACGCATCTGGCTCGGCGAGGTGTCGGCGGTAGTCCTGCAGCAGTCCCTGAGGGACCTGGATGCGGCGTACCGGAACTTCTTCGACGCGCTGAAGGGCAAGCGCCCGCGTATGGGCGCGCCCCGGTACAAGTCCCGCAAGGACGCCCGGCAGGCCGTCCGGTTCACCGCGAACGCCCGCTGGTCGATCACGGCAGGCGGGAAGCTGCGCCTGCCGAAGATCGGCGATCTCAAGGTGAAGTGGTCGCGGACGCTGCCCTCGACGCCGTCCACGGTGAGCGTGGTCAAGGACTCGGCGGGCCGGTACTTCGCGAGCTTCGTCGTCGAGACCGGCACATCAGAGGTGCTGCCAAAGGCGACGCCCGAACTGGGCATCGACCTGGGGCTCGGGCACTTCGCGGTCCTCTCGGACGGCCGGAAGGTCGACAGCCCACGCTTCCTGCGCCGGGCCGAGAAACGCTTGAAGAAGGCGCAGCGGGCCCTGTCCCGCAAGGAGAAAGGCAGCCAGAACAGGGACAAGGCCAGGATCCGTGTCGCACGGGCGCATGCCCGGGTCGCGGACGCGCGCCGGGAGTTCCACCACCGGCTCTCCACCAAGCTGATCCGCGAGAACCAAGCGGTCGCGGTGGAGGACCTGGCGGTGAAAGGGCTCGCCCGCACGCGTCTGGCCAAGTCCGTCCACGACGCCGGATGGTCGGCGTTCGTGACCATGCTGGAGTACAAGGCCGCCCGGTACGGGCGCATCTTCGTGCGCATCGGCCGGTTCGAGCCCACCTCGCAGGTGTGCTCGCGGTGCGGCGTCAAGGACGGCCCCAAGCCTCTACACGTGCGCGTGTGGACGTGTGGTGCATGCGGGGCCGTCCTGGACAGAGATATCAACGCGGCGGTCAACGTCGCCAAGGCGGCCGGACTGGTCGTGTCAGCCCGTGGAGCGCAGGTAAGACGGGGACCCGTCCCCGCACAGCGCGGCGAAGCGGGAACCCGCCCGGAGCGGCACCCGACAACGGTGCGGCAGACGGGAATCGCCCTCCTTTAGGTGGGCGAGGATGTCAACTGCGCCGATCTCCTCCCATCCGGTGCCTCCGGGGCTCGGGTGTGCTGGTGTGCGGGGTGACGGTGACGTCGACGTCTGCGGTGTGGATGCCGGTGTGCACGGTGGCGATGCCGTTCTACACCGCACCCGCAACGGACTGCTCGAGCGGGGCCGGCGGGGCCGTTCTCGTCGTTGATCTGGAACTGGTGGTACTGCACGGGCACGAGCCCGACCCCGTCCTCGGTCGGATCGCTCATGGCGTGTGCTCCCGAGGTCGGCGGCTGGTGATGTGCTGCGGGGGATCGAACGGGCGTGTCAGGGTGCGGTCAGCGGATCCTGCCACAGTGGGTCTCGTGAACGGCAACCGGTCAGCACCGGTAGCCGAGATCTGGGAGAGGTGCCCGGAGTGGTTGATCGGGGACCAACGAGCTCGCCTCACGGTCGGACCCCTTTTCGGGGTCCACGCAGGTTCGAATCCTGCCCTCTCCGCCGGAACGCCTCCCGGGGCCGTGGGAGCGGCCAGGGCGGCCCATCAGCGCTCGAGTCAGCGGCGCCCGCCTGTGTCTGTTACTCACTTTCGGGTGAATGCGGTCACGGAGGCGGGGCGGCGGGCACCGGCGGATAGTTGCCTCAGGCCCGTAATCTCGCGGCAGCCGCGTCTGAACACCTGTCAAAACGGTGTGCTCCGCCCATAGGTGGTCGTTACATGCGAGTGTTACAGGGGTCCGGCGGATTCGTCATCGCATGCGCATTTCCCCCCGATTATGGTGATCGGGGCTGCAGGGTGTGGGTGTGCGGCCGACCGGCTGCGCACCAGCACCATCACCCCGTGGGCCTGCAGTTTCGTCGTGTCGTGGCCGGCTCGGGGTGTGCACACGAAGGGGAGTCCCTGTGTCCGTTTCTTCCTCTGTCCGTATGACCGCCGCCGCCGCCGTGGTGGCCGCCGCCGTGGGTGCGGTGGCGCTGCCGGCTGCGGCCGCCGACCATCACTACCCGGGCCGCGTGCACTCCGTGGTGTACATCTCGAGCGTGCGGTACGACTCCCCGGGCCGTGACGACCGCTCCAACTGGTCTCTGAACCAGGAGTGGGTAGACATCACCAACTCCACCCGCCGCGCGGTGAACCTGGACGGCTGGACCCTCAGGGACGAGGACGGCCACACCTACACCTTCCGGCACGTCCGTTTGGACCGCCGCTCCACCGTCCGCGTCCACACCGGTGTCGGCCGCGACTCCCGCACCGACCTCTTCCAGGACCGGCGGGCGTATGTATGGAACAACGACCACGACACCGCGACCCTGCGCAACGACCGTGACCGTTTCGTCGACGACGTCGCCTGGGGCCGCCACCGCGGACACCGCCGCTGACCCCCTACCGGCAGCGGGGTAACTGACGCCGGCCCATGAGGGCCGGCATCCCACGGGATGGAGGCTGCCCTGCGGGGAATTGGGTGGTGTCACCTCGGCCGAGGGGCTGGGTAATGCTCGGCCAGCACACCCCGGTGACCACCTGAATGCCTACGTTCAGCGGCGGCGTTACCCGGGCGGCCCGTATGCTGCGCCAGTCCGGGAACCCCGCCGCTGAAGGGAAACCGCCCCATCGTGTTTCAGCAGACCCCCGTCTACGACCGCCTCGTCGCCGAACGCGGCGACGTCCCCGTACAGGTCCGCGGGGTAGCCGACCGGATCCACCGCGACCTGGCCCCGGTCCTGCGCCAGGCGTCCACTTCCCAGCCGAGCGCGCCGCAGAGCGTCTTCGTCTCGAAGGTCCCTCCCGCCGCCCTGTAAGAGCTGGTGCGCCGGGAGCTCTTCGTGGCCGTGGAGGTGTGGCGGCACAGCCGGTAGATCCGAACCGTAAGGCCGGTCAGGAGGGGATGCATGTCGCGCCGTCGGCGGTCGGTCAGGTTTCTCGCGTGTACCCGTGCGGCCGGACGCCGCGTCAGGGGATACCTAGGCCATCAATGCGACCGCCATGGCGATCAGCCCGACCACCATCAGCGCCACCACCAGCATGATCAGTGCGAGCGGCACCGGTCCCCACCCCACGCGCAGCTCAGGCTCCGGATAGGAGATGGCAGAGGTGGCACTCGCCTCAGCGGGAGGGGTTTCACCAGGAGGTACTCCACGAGCCGGGGCGGGTTGCGTGGTTCGTCGCGGCTCGGCATGAAGCGGCATGTGCTCGTTCCTCTCCGCGTTCTTTCGGGCCTGAGCCCGGTTGGTCCGGGGCGTCGACCGTGAGGTGAGGCGGTGGGCGCGTGTGTACAGTTGGTCGAGCCGTGCCTCCAGGATCCGCACGATCGTCCTCCGCTCGACGTGCTCCCTGGCGCCCGGAGAGCCGTTCTGCCGCTCCAGCCTCCCCGTCAAGACATTTCGGTGTATCACCGGTGCCACCTCCCCAGCGCGGGGGTTCAGGTATAGATCGATTCGGCGGCTCCGGCCGCCGCCGGAGACAGGAAGCAACGAGGGGAATGTGCGGGCGAGCTGGCCCGGGCCGCCTTCGAGCACCACCTACCCCGAACCGGATAAAGCACGCATAGTAGGCGCGGTGCGTTCCGTAGGCCTGCGTGGCGATCGACGACCACGAGCTGCGTGGCTCAGCCCGGGGCCGCGCTGTGCGCGTCCGTTCGGTGCCGTGGCGTGACGGGCGAGGAGGCGGAGGGAAGGCCGGTGCCTCCACGGCTGCGTCCTACTGCTTCGCCTCGTCGGCTCGGCGGGCTGTACTTGAGCGACAATTCTCTCGCGAAGACCCTCCGCACACTTTCGTAATTCGGAAAACCGGCAAGGGACGCCGTCCGCGTGGCGGTATGCCCTTGGTCGAGCAGTGCTTTCGCCATGTCGAACCGGATCGACTCCACGTGCCGGGCCGGTGTGGTCGACAGCTCTTCGCGAAAGAGCCGCGTGAGATGCCGAGCGCTCACATTGAGGTGCTTGGCGAGTTCGCCGGGCGAGTGGTTTCCCCGGGATCAGCCGTGACCAAGTCGGTGATCTTGCGGAGGGCCGGAGACCGGGGCGGCGGTCCTTGCAGTGGGGCCGAGAACTGTGACTGGCCGCCCGAACGCTGCAGATAGACCACCAGGGAGCGGGCGATGTCGTGGGTCAGGTCAGGGGCGTGATCCTCCTCGACGAGTGCCAGAGCCAGGTCGATGCCGGCGCTCACGCCCGCCGAGGTATAGGTGGTGCCATCGCGGACGTAGATCGCGTCGGGTTCGATACGGCTGGCCCGGCAGCGGGCGGCGAGTTCGTGCGCGACCTTCCAGTGCGTGGTCGCGCGCCTGCCGTCCAGGAGGCCGGCGGCGCCGAGGATGAACGCTCCGGTGCAGATGGACGCGACCCGGTCGGCCCGGCCCGCCAGCGTGCGCGTGGCCTCGACCAGGTCACGGAGGACTGGCGTGCGTGGGTACATGTCCGCGCCGGCCACCAGGAACGTCTCAGGAGCGGGCTCGGTGGCGGCGGCGTCGACCGCGATCCGGATCCCGATGGACGAGGTGACATCGGCACCGGTCGGCGACACCAGCGCGCAGCATCGGCGCTCTGTGCCGTTCGCGACGGGTGGCCGCCCTCGGCCGGGACACGGCTGCGGGGCGCCTCGGCGTCACCGGGCAGCGGCACGGGCCGGCGCGCGACCAGGCGTCCGCCCCAGCGGCGGCCGCAGTGCTCACACGGTGGTGCGCCGGGCAGGGTGTAGGGGAGGGTACGGCGGTGTTGTCGCGGTAGAAGACCTCCCATTCGGCGTCGAAAGCGTCTCGGTGGCGCTGTACGTCGTAGTCGACGCTCCAGCTATGCCAGCATGAGCCGCAGTTCGATAGCGAGTTCGGTGATCACTACACTGCAACTCCCATCCGGGAGCGACGTCGCTGCTGCGCAGCAGCCGCCCCAGCGGCCCTTCTGGGCATACCAGGCGCGACTGACCCTGCATTGCGATGTAGGTGTCGGTAGTGGTGAGGTCCGTACGAGCAGCGAAGTGATCTCGGTACTGCCCGACGCCCTGGGCGCCCCGCTCCCGAAGCTGCACTCTGCCCCTTCCGGGTGGAGCAAGCCCGGCCGGAAGCCTGATTTTCCGGCTCTCCGCGTGACGCCACCCACGAGAGGCAGGTCACGTCCTAAGCGGGATCGTAGGGCCGCAGAGCGGTCTGACGCACAGGAAAGCCACGGAATGACCGAATTGCGCAGTTTCTACGCTCTTGGGTAGTAGATCACATTCTTGCTTCCTGTTTTCGCGGTCGCTAACCATGTCTCTCGTCGCCGCAAGCAGCGGGTCGGGCCGGGCGGGACCGCCGGGGCCGTCCTT
>NZ_JBHTVE010000034.1:0-34117 GCF_042793175.1 Streptomyces sp. NPDC056580
GATCGTCGGGGATTGTCCCGCGCGCGCCCAAGATCATCGTTAGCGCGAGGCTTACGCCAGAGTTCACCAGCGCTCTCTTACGTGAGCGGCGCCGCATGGGGGACCTGGCGGCCATTTCCGCGATGTCGTCACTCTCTGGCACGTAGCTCAGCGTCAGCGCTTGCATGCCCTCGCCTTAGTGATCCCAATAGTGTGAGGTACGGATCATAGGGTGACGCTGGCCGTGAAGCAGCCGCGCGTGGCCCCCTTCCTTGCCACCACGCTCCCTAGCTTCCATCCCGTCTGCCGTCGACACACACGTCTGGGGAGCGAGCATCTCGAGTACCAACCCCGTACGTAAGGCGTGCACTCGCCCGCACAGGTGGGGAGGCAGCGTAGCGCCGCGACGTAGCCCGGCCAGGTCGTCAACCCGCCGCCCCGGGCTAGAAGGCTGGGACGTCGGCGGGCGAAAGGTCCGGGCGCGCCCGGTGCCAGCGTGCCGGGTGCCGCCACCGCCCGGCATTGTCGCGGGCGACGTCGACGCCGGCCTCCACCACCAGTTCCGGCGTCACGAAGGTGACGTGCAGGCTCTCGCGTGAGCCCCACCCGGCGCTGAACGTCCGGCCCGTCCAGGGGTGGTCGTCTCCGGCCGGGGTGAGGAGCCCGGCGACCGCTCGGCCCGCGGTCCGGGGGAGCGTGGTGCTGCGCCCAAGGTAGCGCAGGCGGCCGTCGGTGTCGTAGCGGCCCAGCAGGAGCGTGCGGGGCGCTGCCGAGGAGCCGGTGAACGCGCCAACGATGGCCTCCTCGGTCTCCCGGGCCTTGTGCTTTCTCCAGCCTCGGACGGACGGCTCGTACCGTCCCTCCAGCCTCTTGTAAACCACACCTTCGAGACCGACCGCCGTCCAGCTGGTCAGCCACTCGCGCACCGTCGCCGGATCGGTGGTGGACGGGCACAGCACCCACGGCGCAGTGAGCTGGCGGTCGGCGAAGAGGGCTTCCAGTGCGGCCCTGCGGCGGCGGTAGGCCCACCGGGTCGTATCGGTGCCGGAGAGCCGGAGCAGGTCGAAGGCCACGAAGTGCGCCGGCCACTGCTCGGCCAGCCGGGTCGCACCGGCGCCGCGGCACTGCAAGCGGCCCTGCAGCCGCTCGAACGCCAGACGGCCCGCGGCGTCCCAGACGACCAGCTCCCCGTCCAGGGCGGTCGCGTCCGGGAGCTGCGCGGCACCGGCGCGCAGCTCGGGGAAGGAGGGTTCGAGGTCGGTGCCCCTGCGGGAGCGCAGGATGAGGCGGTGGGCATCCCAGGACAGCAGTGCACGCCAGCCGTCCCATTTGGGCTCCGCCGCCCAACCCGGGGGCAGGGCCGGGTCGGACACGGGGGCGGCGAGCATCGGCTCCGGCAGCGTCCAAGTCATGAGCCATGCCTTCCACAGCTGTCGACCCGTGTGCTCTGACGCGTGGTGCGGGTGGCCCTGGAGGGTTCACGGGACTGCGCCGCGATCCAGACGAATGCCGACGTGCGGGTGGCGCGGGCCGCCAGGACGCTGCAGGGTTCGTCCGGTGGAACGCCCCTGCCCGCAGAAGCCGGCACGTCCTGCTAACCGCACCTGATGCACGTCACGTTCATGGACACCCGCCGCCGCGAGCGGCCGGTCCGGCACACGGTCCAGCCCGCGACACTGGACGGCCGGGGTGGTGGAGGCGTCCGCCCGCTAGCGCTTCAGCGGGTGCAGGCACAGGCTCGTGACGCCGTCCTTGCTGTACTCCGGATAGGCGATGTAGTCCCGGGACGCGCAGGGGCCGTCCGTCGGGTCGCCGACGCGGTACTGCGCCTGCGAGGAGCCGCAGTCGACCGGCCTGAGGTTCTGCTCGGGCCAGTCCGCGTGGTTGCGGGCGCACGAGCCGGCGGTCAGGACCGGGTGGCCGTCGCCGCCGTCCGGCCCCGCCAACATGCCGACCAGCAGGAGCAGCGGCACGGCGAGCACAACGAGGCCGAGCAGGGCCAGCGGGACGAGGGCCAGGATGCCGGCCGGCCGCCTAAACACCGGCTTGCCCGGGTTCAACGTGGGCCGCCACCCGGGGGTGACCGGCCCGGGAATGCGCCGGATGCCGGACAGGGCACTGAGGTTGGCCAGCAGCACGAAGGGGGTGATGAACACCGACAGCGGGCCCCACCAGCCCATCACCATCGTGTCCGCCTGCATGTCCCGGATGGATGCCAGCGCGCAGGTGCGGCAGCACACCCCCTGGCGCCGCAGGAACCGCATGACCACCACCATGCCCTGGTGGCCCCGGATGGTCGCCGCCGCAGCAGGCGCGGCCCCGCACACCTGGCAGATGGCCGCGGGCGGGTAGGGCCCGGGGGCGTGCGGGTACGGCGCCGGTGTCGGGCCGTACGGTCCCGGTGCCTGCCCGTAGGGCCCCGCAGGTGGCTGGTACGGCCCCGGCGTCTGCGGATGGGCGGGGTACGGGGGCGGCGGCGTGCTCAACTGGAGCCCTTCCAGGCGGACATGTGGGAACGGCACAGCACCCTACTCGGTGAGTTGTCCCGGCATCGCTCCCGCGTGCGCGACGGCCATAGGGGCGTCGACGCCTCTGGTCGGTCAGACCGGGCGCACACCCGGCTGGTGCTGCTGCGCGGAGGTGTTGTGGGCCTGGCGAGCCGTGGCCCGAGGAGATGCGGGCATGGATCGCTGCTGTCGGTGTGGACGGTGCCGTCGCTCGGGACTGCTGCACGGCGGGCATCCCGCGCCGCGGCCTGCGGGCGCTCGCTGAACGAGTGACCCGCGAGGGGTCTCGTAGGGTGGCGGTGGTTCCCCGCCGGCGCGGATGAGGGCAGGAAGGGAACCCAGCACCGGCCAGTGAGGGGGAGGGCCTGAGCGACGTGCGGCTGACAACGTCGCCTGAGACCGTGGGGTCACCCGCGTTTGTAGTCAGCGCACAGAGACCACCGGTACCGCACTGCCACCCTTGTCCTGAGCAGGCTCCCCGACCAGCGAGTGTCCTGCCGAGATGACGGCCGTCACGGCCCGCAGGTCCTCCGGAGCAGCCGCGATAACTCGCACCCGCGCCTGGCTCGGACCCACGTCGCTGATGTCGAACGGGACCACAGGAAGTGCGCTGCGCGCAGCCCGATCGTCCGTGAGTCCGCTGATCCGGAGTACCAGGCTGCGGCAAATCCCTTCCTCAGCGATCTGATCACGCAGGGGGCCGGCATAGGCGAACACGTCAGTCAGCGTCTCCTCCACCGCGTCCACCTGGCTGAATTCGCGGCCAGTGATGGAGATGAGCGCGATGCCCGCGCCGAGTGTTTCCGTCATGGCGAGAGTCTTGCATCCGCCTCCGACAACACGGCAGAAGGCACCTGCACCCCCTTGCCCAGCCGGCGGGGCGAACGTTTTCTCATGCGGCACTGGATACGGCACGTGGCGCCCGTAGGGTGCGGGCAGGACCGATCCCGTCCCGCTCACCGGCCGCCAGGCCAGCCGGCTCGTCATCGTTCTCCGGCAAGGCCGGGACCTGGACGTCGCGGCCGCGGAACTCGGCATCGACCTACGCGCTGTGTGGGCCAGGGCCCGTACCGACACCCGACTGGCGATCGCTCTCGCCGGCCGGGATCCCGACGTACCCGAGGAACGCGGCCACACCCTGCGGGCCGACTACCTCCGCCTCCTGGCCCTCGGCCTCTCCCCGGGCCGGGCGGAGCTGATCCTCGGTATCAGCGGTGCGGGGGCCTGGCGGGGAGGCGATCCGACGTTCGCGGCCGCCTGCGACGCGGTCAGCGCCGCCTCACCCCCGTACGGGACCAGCAGGATCATCCGGCTGACTCCCCAGCGTGTGGCCCGTTTCCTCGGAGAACTGAGCAAGCCGGGCGCCACCGTCATCGCGGCCGCCGCCGCCATCGGCGTGAGCAGCGCAGCGATCTACCAGCGGCGCGGCCGGGACGAGGAGTTCTCCAGGGCCATGGACGACGCGCGGGCATCCGCCCAACAGGCCACTCCCAGCGGGCCACGTTGAATGCTCGCCGGCCATCGCCTGCAGCCGAGGCATACCAGCGGGGCGGCCGTTCCTGTCCTACACGTCCCCAGCCCCTTAAGAGGTCCTAACAAAGGCGTTGGATGTGTCGGTGAGTGATCAGGCAGGTGGCGAGACCGAGGAAGGCCTCGTGGATGTCGTCGCGTCGCTCCCAGCGGATCCGCAGGCGGCGAAACCCGTGCAGCCAGGCGATGGTGCGCTCGACGACCCACCGGAAAACGCCCAGGCCAGAGCCGTGTTCCACGCCTCGTTCGGCGATGACCGGGCGGATGCCGCGCTGCCACAGTAGGCGCCGGTATTTGTCGTGGTCGTAGCCGCGGTCGGCAAGCAGCGCGTCGGGCCGATGTCTGGGGCGGCCGACGACGCCGGCAACCGCCGGGATCTTGTCGAGCAGGGGCAGGAGCTGGGTGACGTCGTTGCGGTTTCCGCCGGTCAGCGACACCGCGAGCGGGATGCCCTGGCCGTCGGTGAGGACGTGGTGCTTGCTGCCCGGCCGTGCGCGGTCGACCGGGCTGGGACCGCTTTTGGGCCCCGTCGAGCGGCCCGGACGTGGGAGGAGTCGATCACCGCCCGGGACCAGTCCAGCTTCCTCGCCGCCCGCAGCTTCTTCAGGAGCACCAGGTGCAGTTCGTCCCACACGCCGGCCTCGTTCCAGGCGGCGAGCCGCCGCCAGCAGGTCATGCCCGAGCCGAAGCCCAGTTCCTGCGGCAGGTACTCCTATTGGATGCCCGTGTGCAGGACGAACAGGATCCCGCACAGCGCCTGCCGGTCAGGCACTCGCGGTCTACCCTCGACCAGTTTCGGACCCGGCACGGGCAGCAACGGCTCGATGAGCGACCACAGTTCGTCCGAGACGATCCAGGGCCGCGACTGACGTTTCCCCACGACCGGACCAACGACCAGCCAAGCCGAAAGGCACCTGATCAACGGCTTCTGTTAGGACCTCTTAGACCGTCACCGGTACCACCGAGACATCGAGGAACCGTCATCCGCCTTGCGTTGAGCACCCTCCGGCCGTCTCGGGGCCGTCGGAGGGTGATCAACGACGACCAACGCTGACAAACGTCGACGGCTCCGCCGCTGGTCAGAAGGTTGACCAAGGACGGAACCGCAGGCCGCAGGCGTGCGCGATCAGAACTTCGGCATGTGAGCGCCCTCCTTACAGGGGGCGTCGTCCGGTGACCGCGCCGCCCGGGTCGTCCAGCAGGGCGATGCGGGCGGTGATGCGTTTGCCGACCGGTTCCCGCTGTGCCTCGAAGCCCTGGCAAACCGCCATGACGATCTCCAGGCCGTGCTGGCCCACCCGGCCGGCGTCCGCGGTCCGAGCGAGGGGCAGCACCGGGTCGGAGTCCCACACCACGACCTCAACCATGTCATCCGCGATCCGCAGGTCCAGCAGCACCGGCCCCGGAGCGTACTTGACGGCGTTGGTGACCAGCTCGCTCACCACCAGCTGGGCCAGGTCCATGGCGCGCTGCGAGACCGGCAGGCCGTGCTCTTCTTGGACACGGGTGAGGAAATCGGCAGCCAGGTGACGCGCCTGGGCGATGACTCTGCCGGTCCCGTCCAGGGCCACTGTGGTCTGTATGGTTTTTTCACCCGGTGTGGTGGCGTCCTCACCCACAGGGACTGATTCCATAGCGTCCGCCCTCGCTACCCCATTCACACCACGCGCGTATACCCGCACCGGGAAAGGTGACGCATACCGCCTCGCGTTGCCTTCGTCTCACCCAGGCATCACCCCGTGCGTTCAGGGCAGCGATATGCGCGGCGGGAAGGCTATGCCAGGATCACCGACATGGCTGAAAGAGAAGTGGCGGAAACCGAACAGGCGATGCAGGCGGGCGAACTGTCGATCGCGGCCTCCGTCACCGCCGGTATCCACGTGCTGACCGCGGCCGGGGAGATCGATCACGAGACCGGTGACATCCTCGCGCAGGCCCTCGACGTCTCTGGGGCGCCCAGACCCTGCGTCGTGCTGGACCTGGAGCAAGTGGCCTTCATGGACTCCACCGGCATCAACATCCTCATCGCCGCCCACAGCACCCTCACCGAGGCCGGCGGCTGGCTCCGCCTGGCTCAACCCCGCCCGGCCGTGCAACGCGTCCTGCAACTCGTCGGCATCGACATCATCATCGACTGCCACGAAACCCTCTCCCAGGCACTCACCGCCTGACCGGTCACAGCTCCAGCTACTCGGTCGGCCCACAGGGCTGCCTGCCGTACTCGTGCGGACAGTGAGTCGTGGATTCGTGCCGCCCAGCAACCGCGTCATCAGGGAGGGCGCCCCTGCTCGCATTCCAGCCGCAGGTGGTAGTGCGTAGCGATCCGTTGGCAGGGACACCCCGTACGGGGCAGGCAGGCGACGGGGGGACGCACCTGCCTGCCCCTTGTACGCGACTGCTCGCTGAAACGGGGGACGAGCGAGCGTCACGGGACCCTGGGGTGGGGTCCACCTCATATAGCGCCAACGAGTTCGGCGGTGTCACAAGGACAGCCAAGATGATGACCTGCGGGACAGGGCGATGCAAGTAGGAGCATGCCCGGTCACGAGGGGAAACCGAGCCTGCTCCTGTGGCGCCCGCGTGTCTCCCCCCGGAGCCTGGGCGCCATGACCCCGCCCCGGGGTCACTTCAATCAGCGCACGGCACGACAGAAGTGTCACGGGGCGAGGGCTGCATATCTAGATGCGCAGGCCGCAGGACTTCGCCAGGATGCGGCCGTGACCGAACCCTTCATCGACGTGAACCGCGGCCCTGAGGGAACGCGGACGACCTTCAGGCCGCGCTAGTCAAGGCCGCGTGCGGCGGCTGACACCAGCGGCTGACCCCAACAAGCACGAACAGCAGCGGTCGGCACCGGACCTCAGTGGACGATCGACCGAGGCGCAGGGGCGTCAAGGTCGTTCGTGCAGTGGCGCGCTCCACCTTGACGCCCCCGCTCCACGGTGTGTGGGTCGACGGCGGACGGGATGGTAGCTGGGGAGAGTGTTGTGTTGATACGGGCGCCGTCCTCGCTGTGAGGCGGCGCCCATCGCCTTGACTCGGTCATTGAAACTCCAGCCCAAAGCCGCTGCACCGACCGGGCGGGCAGGCACCCCTTGAAGGATGGTGTGAGCACCTGAAAGAGTCGTCGCTCTGTTGAACATTCATGAATCGATCGGGAGAGGCGCGTGGGGTCCAAACTTCCCATGGGTTCCGCCGTGCCCGGTGAGACGGAGAGCGCACGCTCCAGAAGGAGTCCCACTGATGCCAGTCAGACTTTCTCTCCCACGTGACGCCGACAGGCCGACGCGGCCGCGGTTGCTGCCGTTGTCCTCGGTGATGGTCATGGTCGTGGCCGTGCTGACGGCCGCCTGTTCGGCGCAGAGCGGTGGCGGGGAGGCCGAAGGGGATTGCGCGATCGTGGCCACGTATGGGGACCGTACCTATACGGAGGTGGCCAACGTCCACTTCCAGGTAGGCGACGCACTCGGCACCGCCGAGTTCCCGCCCTGCAATGACACACCGGGCGCCGACGACGATACGCCAGGGCACGAAACGACGGCCTATGCCGTCGACGGCTTGGATCCACGTATCGCCATCGCGGTGCGGTACACCCCGGACGAGGTCATGCTGCTCGCCATCCAAGCCGGTGGCAGCCTGCCTCCGGAGGTCAAGAATCTGACCAGGCACTAGAGGAGCTGTCCGGGCGGTCACGGTTAGGTGCGCAAGGTCAGGGGCTGCTTGTCGGGGCAGTCCCATAGCCTGCACTCATGACGACCGCGTAGTCCGGATCTTTTGCGAGTGCGGCCCTTGAGGAGTACCTCTCCTTGATCGATGAGCTGCTCGCACAGCCTTTCCCGGAGGCGAACTTCCATGACGACACCGAGTGCGGTGGCCCTGAACACCGTGTGCGCATCCTGCGGGCCAGACAGGACTTCTGGGGTGACGATGACGGCCAGGCGGCGCGCGAGGCTGACGCAGGCCTGCGGGCCTACTTGGAAGCGCCGGTGATGAGCTGCTTGGAAAGGTCCCCGGTCTTCGGGAACGGCAGCCCCTCGCTCCGGGCGGTCTCCCGAGCCCTGAGAGCATCGTTGTAGACCACCCGCGCACACCCGAACGCCTTCGCCAACGCCATGCGCTGACCGGCACTCGGGTACAAGCGGAAGCGGTACCGAAGCTGCACGCGGGCCATGCTACGTACTGGCGCGCAACGCCCATGGTCCGGCTCGTACTTCGCCGGGTCGGTCGGCGGTGCGGCCGCTCAGCATCGTGAAGCAGTACATCGAGCAGCAGAACCGGCCGCTCTGACGCTGGATGAGGTGACCAGTTGCGGATCCGTGCCCATAGCTGAGGTCAGAGCAGGCTAAAGATTCGCTTCACCACCGGGCTGAAGCCCGGTGCACTGCGAATAGACCCGGTAGAGCGAGCAGTGATCGCGCAGCATTTCGCCGAGCGCTGCCGCCTGGCCCACGGTGGGCCGCATGAGGAACTTGTACGCACGGATCACTCGGCCCACCCCCCTTCCCGAGTCGCCTCGCGTAATCCTACTAGCCTTGGTGTATGTCACCGCGCTGGGAACCAAACCCCGACATCCGCACCGGCCGCCACGTCACCTTCAACCTCCACGCACACTTGGTGTTTGTCACCAAGTACCGCAAAGACGTCTTCGATGACGACATGCTGAAGCGATGCGAGGAGATCATGCGGGAGGTGTGCGGCAGCTTCGAGACCGAACTACGGGAGTTCAACGGGGAGGCCGATCACGTCCACCTGCTCGTGCACTACCCGCCGAAGATCGCCCTGTCGAAGCTGATCAACAGCTTGAAGGGAGTCAGCTCCCGCTATCTGCGCGCCGAGTACACCGGCCGCATCAACCGCATCGGGTTGGGCTCCGTGTTCTGGTCCCGCTCCTACTTCGCCGGATCGTGCGGCGGCGCACCACTCAGCGTCGTCCGTCAGTACATCGAGGGCCAGAAGCGGCCCACCTGACCGTCACCGAAGATGGGCAGCGAACTCCAGCGCTGCGCGCCTCCGATCGAGGATGCGTTTCCCTCCCCGGCTGAAGCCGGGGATACCCACGCAAGATCAGGGATGGAAGGCGTGCCCCTGCCCGGACGTGGCGCCCTGGGCGTACCTGGGAGTGTTCGACTGGACGCAAGGGCGCGGCTTGCAGGTGGGAACGCCAGGGCCCGCGCCTGGGCACCCGAAAGAGGGTGGGCCAAGGCACGGGCCCGTGTGTCGGCGGGCGGGTGTCAGTCGGTCCGCATCGGCACGTCGATGTAGGTACGGCTCACCCAGCCCCACTGGTGTTTGTGCGCGCCGTAGTAGGGCTTGAGGTAGCCCCAGTTGCCTTTGTAGCAGGCCCAGTAGACGCCCTGGCCCTTGGGGAGCAGTCCGAGGCTGGTGTAGCTGGTGCCGGGGCCGGTGCGGAAGTTGACGGTGGCGGTGACCCGGGTGTCGAGCTTGACCTGGTGGGTGCACGCCTTGGAGCCCGTCGCCGCGCTCGCCGGCGCGGCCGCGGCGAGCGACAGTCCGAGAACCGAGGAGGCGGCGACGGCAGTGGCAACCGTCGTGGTCCGGACACGGTGCGCGGGTGCGGTGCGACGGAGGACGGACGGAAACGGCACGGTGATCTCCCCTTGCTCGGTGGTAGTGAAGGGAGCCTCCATGCGGGCAGCGGCCCACGACGGGTGCGGCGCCCGGGTGTGCCAGGGCCCGGCATGGCGACCGGGGGCGGCGTTCCGCATAGTGGGACCGCTCCCCCGCGATGTGCCCCGCCTGTGGTCACCTGGACACGGCGAAGCCGTCACGGACCCAGCCCCATGTGCCGGATGCCAGACCGCTCTTGGAGCGGTGGCTGAGCTTGGCGTAGATCCAGGCCTGGGGGTGGGCGGCGGTGCCCTTGCGCACGCCGCAGTGGGCGACGTACGTGTCGCCCTTGTAGAGCAGCCCCTTGGAGGCGTAGCCGGTGCCCGGGCCGGTGCGGAAGTTGACGCCGTTGACGGTCACCGTCGAGGTCTCGCGGGTGACGTTGTAGTGGCACGCCGATGAGCCGACGGCCGAGGCGGTGGGCGCGGCGACCGCTGCCGCACCGGCGAGGAGGGTGACGGCGGTCGCGAGGGTGGCAAGTCGCCGACCGGCTGTCGACGGGGTGCGCGTACGGGGCATCGCGATTTCTCCTTGTTCAGCGAGGTGCCGGCGTCCGTAGCCTGGAGCGGTGTATCCATGCGGGTCCGGCGCTGGCAGGTCGGCTGCATCCTGCGCGCCGCGATCGGCTGCCGCCCGGCCCAAGGCGCCTCGCTCCCGCGTGCCGGCTTCGTGACGTGCCCTGCCCTCCCCGGAGGCGGGATCGGACGTGCGGAAGTGGCGTAACGAGTCAACGTCGCGCGTTGCCGTTCGGCGGCAGAAGAGGGGGATGACCCGTGCTGGCCGATGGGTGGCGGCCTGGGTACTGGCGGGCTCTCGCATTCAACTGTCGCGAGTTCGCCGAAGGGTCCAACCGGCTGGAGACACTGTGTGACCTCCAGCGGCGTTCCGCTCGAGGGCCCGTTGTCCTCCCTCCGTCATCGGCCACGGCCACGGACCTCGACTCCGCTGATAGATTCTTGCGGTGAGCGAGCAACTACCCAGCGGCGGCATCGAATTGTCACCCGATGAGATCGAAGCCCTCCACGCCAGGTGGTCTTCCTGCTGGACCCCGAGTGAGCTCGCGCAGCGGCTGGCCGGGATCAGCACGCCCTGGTATGTGGCCGCGGGCTGGGCGCTGGACTTGTTTCGCGGCACGCAGACGCGCGCTCATGGAGATATCGAGATCGCGATTCCGGCCGCGAGCTTTCCTGAGGTCCGCCACCGCTTCCCCGGATACGTCTTCGACGCCGTAGGCGGCGGCCGGATCTGGGAGGAGGCCCCACCGGAGGTGCTGGTCGCCGTGCACCAGACATGGCTCCGCGATCCGGCCACCGGAAACTACCTGCTCGATGTGTTCCGCGAACCGCACGACGGCGACACCTGGATCTGCCGACGCGATGAGAGGATCCGGCTTCCGTACAGCGACATCGTGCATCACACCCATGACGGCATCCCGTATCTGGCGCCCGAACTGGTCCTGCTGTTCAAGGCCAAGCATGTCCGCCGAAAGGATCAAACAGACTTTGAGTCGACCGTCCCGCACATGACCTCGGCTCAGCGCGAGACTCTGGCCGATCTGCTCGCCCGCGTACATCCGGGACACCCCTGGATCGCGGGCCTGTAGTCGACGGCCGGCAACCACGGCATTTCCGCTTCCCCGGCCGCCCGGCAGGCAGGAAGGGCCCGCCTCGTGGCTTCGTGGTGGTGCCAGGCAGTCGATGGGAGGGAGGATCCTCCGGTGAGCCAGCGCCTGCCCGAGTTGCCGAAGCCTGAGTTCGTCCTGATCACCGTTGAGGCGCCGCCCGAGGTGCCCTCCCGGATCGCTGCTGATCTCCAGGAGGTCGGCATCCCCGGCGGGTTGATCGGGTACGAGTACCGGCCCCTGAGCGAGCCGGTCTATTACGGGGAGATCGGTGAACGGGGGCTGGTCGCCATCGCGGCGAGCTGTCTGTCCGGACGCCTCGGCATCGACGTGGCCAGCAATCGCGTGGTGCACATTCCCGACATCGAGTCACCGATGACCTACCACGTGAACCGCGACCTCGACTCCTTCAACCGATGCGTCGCGGCCGTGATCGCACGCCACCCGTTCTACACAGAGGACGGCGAGGATGAGTGCGAGGAAGTGGCGCAGGAGCTGCGCGCACTCCTCTGCAACATCGACGGCACCGCTCTCGCGTTCGACGGATTCTGGGACAGCTTCTGCGAGGACGTGGCGATCGGAGACTATGCGGACTGGGATGCATGATCCGAGGACCGACTGGTCGCGAGGGTGCCCCAACCCCCCGCGCGAATGGGACGTGCTCAGCGCACCGTCACCGTTGCACTCCGGGGGTGATGACCCCGGCCGCCCGGGCTTGGGCGTGGGCCTGGTCGGCCTGCGTCTGGTCGTGTCCGCCGGTGCGCCCGCGGGCGGGGGTGGGTGGGGTGGCGGGGCGCGCCATGGCCCGCTGCAGGCGGGTACTGATGTCCTCCGCGTCCAGGACCGCGCCGGGGCCGTCGATCTCTTCCAGGGCGGCGCGCGCCCGGGTCAGCAGCTCGGCGTCGGTGCCGGGTGCTGTGGTGTCGGCTCCTGGGGTGGTGGGCCGGTCGGCGTGAGTCGGATGGCGGTGCTGGTAGCTGATCTGTCCGTCCAGGGCCTGGCGGGCGCGCTCGGGGGTGCCGAAGGCGTCGATGACGCGGCGCTGGGTCTGGGCCGCTGCCACGGGAGCGAGGTCGGTGGGCAGAGCGGCGGAGGACTGGGCGGGGTAGGCGAGGCGTCCGAGCGCGTCGTGCAGGTGGTGGAGCTGGCCTTCCCGGGCGGCGAGGTAGGCGGTCGTGGCGTGCAGGAGTTCGGGGGCGGCGACGTAGGGGCTGCTGTCGTCGGCAGTGGTCGCCGCGCGCTGGGTTTCGAGGGCGGTGACGGCGTCCTGCGCGGTGGGCGAGTTTCGGCGCCAGGCGGCGGCCGGGCCGCTGGTCTGCAAGGGCCGGGCCGGGACCGGGAAGGCGTCCAGGAGGTGCTGTGCCTCCGCCTCCCGCCCGGAGTGGGCGGCGGCGGTGTAGGCGCGCACGACGTCACGGGCCTGGGACAGCTGCGTGACACGCTCCTCATCCAGCGCGGGCGCGGGCGCGTCCGCGCTGTCGATCGAGCGGTCGCGGTCGCGCTGGTAGTCGGTGATGTCGGGTTCGAGGACGGCCCGCAGGCGCTGGGCGTTAACGTCGCGCAGGGCGATCTGGTCGAGGAGCCAGCCGGCGCTCTCCTTGAGAGCCGGTACGTCAGCGGACAGGGCCTCCAGCGCCTTCCAGTCCTCGGCGAGGTTGCTGCAGGGCCGGTCGGTGTCCTGAAGCCGGTCCAGGATGTCCGCCACCTGCCGGGTGGTGGTGACGATCAGGTCCTCGGTGGCCGCGTCGACACCGCCGGTGTCGTCGACCTCGCCGGCGCGCGCCAGGCTCCGTGACAGCACCGCCGGGGGCGGGGAGGGAGAGTAGTCCCGCATGTGGCAGGCCCAGGCGGCGGCCGCTGCGACCCAGCCCAGCTCCCGTCCCTGCGCCGATTCCGCGCTGCGCCGGTACAGCCAGCTGCTGAGCCAGTCGGTGACCCAGCTGCTCCGCCAGCCGGTGATCTGCGCGCGGTCGGTGGGCGGATCGCGCAGCAGGCTCGCGGCCAGCTCCCCGGGGGTGTACTCGTGCCGCATGCCGCGGTAGTCGGTGCCGATGATCGCCAACTGTCGGCGTCCGTCGTCCAGGAGCAGCCATCGGCGCAGCGCCTCTTCCGTCCCGCGGCCGACCTCCTGCACCGCCACCTCGTCGGGCCTTGCATCGGGGCGGGTGACGCCGGTGAGGCCCACGCCGGGTGCCTGCGCTGCCGGCCAGTTGACCGGGTCATTCGCCGCGGTCACCTGAACCAGGGCGTACGCGTCCGGACCGGCTTCGGCCAGCCAGGTACTCAGGTCGTCGGGAAGAGAGGAGGAGGTGGTGGTGGTGTACTCGCTCATCGCGGGACCTTCTGCTCGGCACTGGGACGCCGCGCAGCCTTGAAGGGACCGCGGCTGACGCCAGCATGCCCGCGCCCCAGCGGCCGGACGGCCGGGCCGGTGGCCCCGTTCCGTCACGCGGAAACAGGCGGAGAAGCATCACAGAAGACGTCCCGCACGGCGGAACGCGGGCTCACGAAGTCGGCTTGCTCGAGGGGTTGTGCACGGCAAGGTGGCCTCTGTGCCCGACGGGCGGCCTGGCCAGGGGCCCTCACGCCCGGCTGCCCACGTTCCAGCTCCCTTTTAGCTGGGGGTACGCGGCGGCAGGAGCCTCATCGGTCGGTCCAGGCATGGTGACGCCGCTGGGCGTGGCGGCCGGGGACATCGCTCACGGCGTCGTAGCAGCGAGGGCCGCACGCGAGTCCCTGGCTGGCATGCATCCTGCCCAGTTCCAGGAACTCGTTCGGGGTGATGGTGGTCGAGCCGCAGTTGTGGCAGTGCTGGACGTCCTGCCCGGGGCAGGGCAGGTCCACGGCCGGGGTCAGGGTCGACGGTGCTGGCCGGTGGTGCGCGTCGCGGGCCTCACGCCAGTCGGATCGGGCCGCGGGGGCGGAGAGGAAGGCGGTGGTGGTCTCACCGGCGTCGGCGTCCGCGCCGTAGGCCCACCGCCCGTCGCTGACCGCCCACAGCGAGTGCGTCGAGCCGTCCGCCAGGTGGAAGCCGTGCCGGGCCAGCCGTACCCAGGCGCCGTTGCCCTGGGGACCGAACGGACGGCGGTGAACGTCCTTCCACTCTGCAAGGGGTTCGATGGTGTGCTGGCGTGCCCTGGGTAGCGCTTCGGCAACGTCTTCGGGGACCGTCTCGGTGCCCTGGGCCAGCAACTCCAGCGCCTCGCGGCCCGCCTCGGTGACCGCAACCGCATCCTGGGCGATCGCCTCCTGCACGGTGCGGACGCGGTCGCCGTCGGCGCGTAGCTCGTAGGCGCGCGCCGCGCCGATTTCGGCGTCTGCGAGGTGTGCGGGCTCGGAGGCCGTCCAGCAGCGGGCCGGAGTCGGCCGTCGCGGCGAAGGAGTGCCCGGCCAGGTTCGCCCACGACCTGTCGAGATGCCACCCGGCCTCGGCCCACTCCTGGGGTGAGCGGCCGGTCAGGGCGGCGGCGTCGGCTCCGTCGCAGACCGCGAGGATGCGCAGCATCCGGTACAGGCGGTGCGGGGTGAACTCGGTGCCGGCCAGCTCGGTGGCCGTGGCCTCGTTAGCGCTGATGACCGCGTAGGCGGCCGCCGCGCGGCCGTAGGCCTGCGTCGCGGGCCCCCCGCCCGGACGGAGCCCGGGAGCCGGGCCTTTCCCGGCGAGCCTTCAGCCTTGACCACTCGGCGGCGTGGGCGCCCGGATGACGGCCTGGAGGAGTGCGTGTCCAACCTCGCTTAAGGACTGTAAAGGCAGGCACTGACAATCCGCGGCGCTCTTCGAAGGCGGGTCCGGAAGGGGCGGCAGAAGCCGCGGGGACGCCGCGAGAGCAGACGCTGGCGCAACATGCCATGTCCCGCGAATCCCCGTACGCGGGCGCATGGTGCTGAGTACGTTGGAGTTGTCGTCCCGGTGGTCTCCCCCCGTGCCACCGGGACGCTCTGCTCGCACCCCTTCCGGCCCACGCAGTGGCGCCAACAGCCCGGTGAGCAACCGAGGGCGCACCTGGGGGTGTCGTCGGCCATCCGGCGCGGGCAGGCCGCGCTCACGTATCGATGTACGTGCCAATGATGATCCGATTCCGTACGGTTTCAGTCCCCGGCTCTTGACAGGACGACCGGGACTTGGCGGTCCCGCGCTCCGGTCGCACGCCGCGCGGGACCGCCATCCAGGGTCGCAGCGAGGGGCCGTAGGCTGGCCGTGCCGATGCGCCAGGTACAACGCCTGGCCCTGTGGGGCCCGGCAAGCTGAGGCTGGCTGGGCCCCACCCCACTTTTTGGGCCAGGGTTCGTCGCGGGCGTCGCCCTACAGCCTGTCGGCCGAAGCCCCAGCCGCTGCCTGTCCCCCGAGGCCGGCCGTCCGCTGGTCTGCCTGCTGACAAGTCAGGCAGCTTCACGCAGGGTGCCACCACGCCGCTGCTTCGGCCTCCCCGCGTTCCTCATCAGCGATTCACCGATCGAGCTGGGCGAGGCGCGAGAGTAGGTAGCACTACCTGCTGGATCTTGACTTCCTGCCCCGCCTAGAGGCCAAGGCCATGAAGTTACGGGTGGGTCGTGGTCGCAAGTGCGGGCTGATCTGGATGGACTCCGGACGCGAGAAGCGGAGCCTGATGGGGATCTTTGAATCTGGCTCTGGCCGCGATTTCGTGAAGGATCTTGGAGTCACTCGGCCCGGTGTGGTCCGTCCGGAGCTGCCTGGTTGGATGACTGCATGACGGATTGGTCGACACTCACGGACGCGTGTGGTTCCGCGGAACACGTGCCCGGTCTCTTGGACCGGTTCGAGGCCGATCCGAGCGGTGTGTGGTCTGAGCTAATGGACCACCTGTGTCCGCAGCTGGACACCGCCTTCACCGCCAGCTTCGCAGCGATTCCGCGCTTGGCTGAGATCGCGACGGCGGGCAGCCCGGAGACTGTGGGCTGGGTGCTGCTGGCAGCGGGAGCAATCGCTGCATGTTCGCCTGGGCTGGCCGAGCCCGACAGCCCTCTGACGGTCTTCTCGGCTCCGATTGCGGTTCTGCACGACCTCACTGATCGGCGCTTGAGTCAGACGGTCGAGTCCGAGGAATACGTGAACCTGCTGCAAGCCCTGCTCTCCTTCGAGGGCCTTGAGATCTGGGACCGCTGCCTGGACGGCCTGCGGAGCGGGGAGTACGAGGTCGACTGCCCGTACTGCGGCGTAAACGTGTTCGTCGTAGTCGGACAGGACGACTCCTTCTGCTGCACCGACGACTACGCGTTGCGAGAAGTGCAGAAGTCACCCCTCAAGCCGGCCCGAACCCAGCAGCTGGACGGGCTGCCGCGGAGGTTGTTCACGCGGGCAATGGCAGACGGGCAGGAGGGCTTGGCTCATGGCCTCCGCTACCTGTTCGGGCGAGCCGCCTGTCTGGACTGCCAGACCGACTTCGCGGTGGCCGAGCAGGTGGTGGCCGGTTGGACTCCGTGACCGACCCGGGGCTATGCGCGGGCGAGGATTCGGGTCCGTAGGAGTCGGAAACCGGCCCGTCCATATATGGCTCTCTTGATCGTTTTGATCCGGTTTACGTGCCCTTCGACCACCCCGGAGCTCCACGGCAGGGTCAGCCCGGCGGTAACGGCGTCGAGGTCCTGGCGGAGGAAGCTGGCGAAGCCCTGCATCGGCTTCGGTGCGTCCTGTTCAGCCTGGCGGATCCACTCCAGCAGCAGGAATCCGCGCCGGTGACGCACCAGATCTGCGAAGGCCCGGGCGAGGTCGCAGGCCCGGGTGATGTCCGGGCAGGCGAGCCGGACCTGAAGGAGGCGCTCGTCCTGGCTTTCGGTGAGAGTCTCCCGCGGCCGCATGATCCACGAGGTGATCTTGCGAGGGCTCGGGATGTCGGCCCGGATCGGTTCGGCGGTGCCCGCGCGGAGGGCGGCGAGGTGCTTGCGCACGACCTGGCGGCTGCCGCGGAAGCCGCGAGCCTGGATCTCCAGGAACAGCCGGGTGCCACTGACCTGACCTTGCGCCTCGGTGAAGCGAGCGTTGAGGTATGCCTTGAAGGGCTCCAGGACGCCGTTGGGGCGGCGGTCGCGGGCGGAGGCCAGCAGCTCGTCGAGGTCGGTGTCGCGAAAGCGTCGCACGGTCTTGCGGTCGAGGTTCAGCCGGCGGGCGATGGCGCTGATCGTCCAGCGTTTCTCCAGCAGGCGGTGGATGTCCTCTTGACATCCTCGCCCACCTAAAGGAGGGCGATTCCCGTCTGCCGCACCGTTGTCGGGTGCGGCTCCGGGCGGGTTCCCGCTTCGCCGCGCTGTGCGGGGACGGGTCCCCGTCTTACCTGCGCTCCACGGGCTGACACGGCCAGTCCGGCCGCCGTGGCGACGTTGACCGCCGCGTTGATGTCCCTGTCCAGGACGGCCCCGCATGCCCTGCACGTCCACACGCGCACGTGCAGGGGCTTGGGGCCGTCCTTGACGCCGCACCGCGAGCACACCTGAGAGGTCGGCTGGAACCGGCCGATGCGCACGAAGGTGCGCCCGTACCGGCTGGCCTTGTACTCCAGCATGGTCACGAACGCCGACCATCCGGCGTCGTGCACGGACTTGGCCAGACGTGTGCGGGCGAGCCCTTTCACCGTCAGGTCCTCCACGGCGACCGCTTGGTTCTCGACGATCAGCTTGGTGGAGAGCTGGTGGTGGAACTCGCGGCGCGCGTCCGCGACCCGCGCGTGTGCCCGGGCGACGCGGATCCTGGCCTTGTTGCGGTTCTTCGACCCCTTCTCCTTGCGTGAGAGGGCCCTCTGTGCCTTCTTCAAGCGCCTCTCGGCCCGGCGCAGGAAGCGTGGGCTGTCGATCTTCGTTCCGTCAGAGAGGACCGCGAAGTGCCCGAGCCCGAGGTCGATGCCCAGCTCGGGCGTCGTCTCCGGCAGGATTTCCTCCGGGCCGGTCTGGACGACGAAGCTCGCGAAGTACCGGCCGGCCGAGTCCTTGACCACCGTCACCGTGGACGGCGTCGAGGGCAGCGTCCGCGACCACTTCACCTTGAGATCGCCGATCTTCGGCAGACGCAGCTTCCCGCCCGCCGTGATCGACCAGCGGGCGTTCGCGGTGAACCGGACGGCCTGCCGGGTGTCCTTGCGGGACTTGTACCGGGGCGCGCCCACGCGCGGGCGCTTGCCCTTCAAACCGTTGAAGAAGTTCCGGTACGCCGCATCCAGGTCCCTCAGGGACTGCTGCAGGACGACCGCCGACACCTCGCCCAGCCACGCCCGCCCGGGCGTCCGCTTGGCGCCGGTGATGAGCTGCTTCGACAGATCCCCGGTCTTCGGGAACGGCAGCCCCTCGCTACGGGCGGCCTCCCGAGCCCTGAGAGCGTCGTTGTAGACCACCCGCGCACACCCGAACGCCCTCGCCAACGCCGTGCGCTGACCGGCACTGGGGTACAAGCGGAAGCTGTACCGAAGCTGCACGCGGCCCATGATATTCCCGCCGAAGGACGCCGTGTCCAGGCTGGTGAACTCCTTCAAGGGCGTGTCTCCCGCAGGCTCCGCCAGGCGTTCCCCGATCTCGTCCGCCACTACTGGCGGGCGCAACGCCCCTTGGTCTGGCCCGTACTTCGCCGGGTCGGTCGGCGGCGCGCCGCTCAGCATCCTGAAGCAGTACATCGACCAGCAGAACCGGCCGCTCTGACCTGAGCTGAGGTGAACAGCGCGCATCCGTGCCCATAGCTGAGGTCAGAGCAGGCTAAAGATTCGCTTCACCACCGGGCTGAAGCCCGGTGCACTGCGAATAGACCCGGTAGCGGTGGCGGGTGCGTTCGATGATCTGGGTGCGGGGCAGTTCCGCGGGCGGTAACAGCATCGGGGTCGCCTCCGGCACCTCGTCCGTCGTCTCCTCCTCGGCACGTTTGCGCAGGCAGTCGCGGTGCTGGTGGCAGGTCTTCTCCACCGCGGCGGACAGGTTCTGCAGCAGGTGCCAACGATCCGCGACTTGGAGGGCATTGGGCGCGGCTTCCTTGACCGCCTTGGTGTAGGCAGTGGCCCGGTCCCGGCAGATGATCTCGACTCCGGGATGCTCGGTGAGCCAGGTCGCGAACGTCTCGGAGGTGCGGTCGGGCAGTACGTCCACGACCCGGCCGGCCTCTACGTCGACGAGTGCGGTGCCGTAGGTGCAGCCCTTGCGGAAGGCAAACTCGTCCACCCCCAGCACCCGCGGAGCACGGTCCGGCATCGCCGGCGCCGTCAGCAGCCTGAGCAGCCGGGTTCGGCCCGCGGTCAGCCGCAGGCGGCGGCACAGCCGTGCGGCGGGACGGCCGCCGAGCTCGATCGCGATCGACCGCAGCCAGCCCGCAAGCCCGGTGCTGGAACGACGGTAGCGCGTGGACAGACCCGGCACCTGCTCGACGAACGTCGTACGGGAACAGCTCTTCCGGTCGCAGAAGTAGCGGCGCACCCGCAGCCGGACGATAACGCGACGTGAGCCTAACGGCCGCTCATCCAGGGTGCGTTGATACGTGCTGTGCACGCGGCGGGCCTGCTTGCGACAGTTCGGGCACCGGCCTGGACGGGCCGTCGACACCGCCTCCACCACCAGGATGCCGGAGGAGTCACTCACCCCTTACACCCGCACATCGATCCCGGGAAACAGCACATCCTCAACCGCCTTGCTCGCCACGGCAGGAAGTACGCTGCCGAAACGATCCCGCGTTCCTACTGCTGACCTGGGGATTCACGGAACTGCGGCCAGAGCCTTGAATCTCCTCACCCTGTGCTGAGGATGGCACCGGAGTTGCTCGCCTTGATTCCTCAGGCGTGCTGATCTGCGCGTGGATACCGAACTTGAGGGCCGGCTCTTGGTCGGGTGGCTGGGTGGACACGAGGGCTGGGACGGGGCGGCCCGGGGCTGGGGTGGGTCTCTCTCGTGGGCGGGAACAGGTGGCGTGGGAGCGGGTTCAGGGTTCGATGGCGAGGTGTTCGATGAGGTCGTCTCGCAGCATGAACTGATAGCGGCGATCGATGGTGCCGCCGGGGAAGTTGCCTTCGAGGTGGTGGGTGGCGATGTAGTGGGCCGTGTCGGTCTGCTGCGTGCCCGTGAGGTGGATGCTGTAGGTGAATTTGGTGGCGGATCGGTCCAGCCACCGCTCGATCGCGGCGGTGCCCTGGTAGGTATTGCCGTCGTCGATCACTGTCGCGTCCTCGGTGAACGTCGCGACCGCGGTGGCGGTTTCGTGGGCGCGGTGCGCTGTGAGGTAGCAGGTGATCACCTCGGGCAGGTCGTCCGGGGTGATGGTCCGGGGCTGGTTGTCGTGCATGATGCTCCTGATGGTGGTGGCGGGTTCAGACGGTGGGGGTGGTGCCACCGTCGATGACGTGTTCGGCGCCGACGATGGCCGAGGCGCGGTCGGAGACGAGGAAGGCGACGAGCTCGGCGACCTCGTCGGGCCGGTTGGGGCGGCCTAGCGGGATGCCTCCCAGGGAGTCCATGAGCCGACCCAGTGCCGCTTCCTGGGTGATGTCGGCGTCGTGGGCGATCCGGGCGACGAGGTTGTCGGCTGCCGTGGTCTGGACGAAGCCGGGTGAGACGGTGTTGACGCGGACGCCGTGGGGGGCAACCTGGTTGGCCAGTCCTTTGCTGTAGGTGGTCAGGGCGGCCTTGGCGGCGGCGTAGGCCAGGGTGCCGTTCCACAGCGGCATGCGGCGCTGGATCGAGGTGACGTGCACGACCGCGCCCTTGCCCACGGCGATCATGCGTGGGAGGAGTGCGCGGTCCAGGCGGACGGCGGCCAGCAGGTTCGTGTTCAGCTCCTTTGCCCAGTCGTCCTCGCCGAGCGCGGCGAATCCTCCTGCCGGTGCCTCGGAGCCGCCGAGGGTGTTGACCAGGATGTCGACGCCTCCCACGCGGGCGTCCACCTCGGCGGCCACGTGGGCGGCGCCCTGGGCGGTGGACAGGTCGGCGGCGATGAACGACTTCTCCTCGACGTCGTCAGGGCGGCTACGGGCGGTGACCAGCACAGTCGCACCGGCCTCGGCGAGCCGTCGGGCGATCGCGGCTCCGGTGCCCTTGGTACCGCCGGTGACCAGAGCGCGCCGGCCTTCGAGGGATTCGCTGATGGATGTGGTCACGGTGTATTCCGTTTCCGGGTGCGGACGCACCGGGCGCCGCTCCCGTCTCGACTGCTAAAATAGAAGCTATTAACTTCGACTTTAGCAGTGACTGAGGAGATGGTCGCCTTGGCAAGCCGGATCAGGCTGGAGGACCGGGAATGCCCGCTGTCCACGACGGTGGAACACGTCGGCGAGTGGTGGACACTGCTGATCCTCCACGACGCCTTCGACGGCTACACGCGCTTCGACCAGTTCCAGGAGAGCCTCGGCATCTCCTCCAGCATGCTCACCACCCGGCTGAAGACCCTGGTCACCGACGGTCTACTGGAGCGCCGGCCCTACCAAACCAGCCCCGTCCGCCACGAGTACGTACTCACCGAACTCGGACGCTCCCTGCGTCCGGTGATCGTCGCCCTGGCCGCGTGGGGCAATGCCCGCCTCACGGCGGCGGAGCGCAGCATGATCCTCGTCGACGCGCACAGCGGCGAGGAAGTCGAGCCCGTCGTCGTCGACGCCAAAACCGGCCGCCGACTCGACGACAGCACCGCCTACGTCTTCACCGCGGGCCCCGCAGCCAGCGACGCGATGCGCACCCGCTACGCGGCACGGTCGGCCATGCCCGCGGAAGAGGCGTAAGCCTGCCCGGAAGAACCTCGTACAGCCTTGAGCAGGGCCAAGTTTGTGTCATCGGAGTTTGATCATCGCAGGTCAGCGACTTAGCCTCAGGTGGCATGGACATGGACAGGTTGACGTGACGCTATTGACATCCTCGCCCACCTAAAGGAGGGCGATTCCCGTCTGCCGCACCGTTGTCGGGTGCGGCTCCGGGCGGGTTCCCGCTTCGCCGCGCTGTGCGGGGACGGGTCCCCGTCTTACCTGCGCTCCACGGGCTGGACCAGTCCGGCCGCCTTGGCGACGTTGACCGCCGCGTTGATGTCCCTGTCCAGGACGGCCCCGCATGCCCTGCACGTCCACACGCGCACGTGGAGGGGCTTGGGCCGTCCTTGACGCCGCACCGCGAGCACACCTGGGAGGTCGGCTGGAACCGGCCGATGCGCACGAAGGTGCGCCCGTACCGGGCGGCCTTGTACTCCAGCATGGTCACGAACGCCGACCATCCGGCGTCGTGCACGGACTTGGCCAGACGTGTGCGGGCGAGCCCTTTCACCGCCAGGTCCTCCACCGCGACCGCTTGGTTCTCGCGGATCAGCTTGGTGGAGAGCCCGTGGTGGAACTCGCGGCGCGCGTCCGCGACCCGCGCGTGTGCCCGGGCGACACGGACCCTGGCCTTGTCCCTGTTCTGGCTGCCTTTCTCCTTGCGGGACAGGGCCCGCTGCGCCTTCTTCAAGCGTTTCTCGGCCCGGCGCAGGAAGCGTGGGCTGTCGACCTTCCGGCCGTCCGAGAGGACCGCGAAGTGCCCGAGTCCGAGGTCGATGCCCAGTTCGGGCGTCGCCTTTGGCAGGATCTCCTCCGGGCCGGTCTCGACGACGAAGCTCGCGAAGTACCGGCCCGCCGAGTCCTTGACCACGCTCACCGTGGACGGCATCGAGGGCAGCGTCCGCGACCACTTCACCTTGAGGTCGCCGATCTTCGGCAGGCGCAACTTCCCGCCCGCCGTGATCGACCAGCGGGCGTTCGCGGTGAACCGGACGGCCTGCCGGGCGTCCTTGCGGGACTTGTACCGGGGCGCGCCCATACGCGGACGCTTGCCCTTCAGCGCGTCGAAGAAGTTCTTGTACGCCGCATCCAGGTCCCTCAGGGACTGCTGGAGTACGACCGCCGACACCTCGCCGAGCCACGCCCGCTCGGGCCGCTTCTTGGCCTCGGTGATCAGCGCCTTGGACAGGTCCCCGGTCTTCGGGAACGGCAGCCCCTCGCTGCGGGCGGTCTCCCGAGCCCTGAGGGCGTCGTTGTAGACCACCCGCGCACACCCGAACGCCCTTGCCAACGCCGTGCGCTGAGCGGTGTTCGGGTACAAGCGGAAGCTGTACCGAAGCTGCACGCGGCCCATGATATTCCCGCCGAAGATCGCCGTGACCAGGCTGGTGAACTCCCTCAAGGGCGTGCCCTCCCGCAGGCTCCGCCAGGCGTTCCCCGATCTCGGCCCTCACTACCAGCGGGCGCAACGCCCCTCAATCCGGCCCGTACTTCGCCGGGTCGGTCGGCGGCACGCCGCTCAGCTTCCTGAAGCAGTACATCGACCAGCAGAACCGGCCGCTCTGACCTGAGCTGAGGTGAACAGCGCGCATCCGTGCCCGTAGCTGAGGTCAGAGCAGGCTAAAGATTCGCTTCACCACCGGGCTGAAGCCCGGTGCACTGCGAATAGACCCGGTAGCCGATGGTGAAGCGCGACCGCTCGTGCGCCGGCTTTTCGAGCTCGTCGACCAGGGCCACGGCGTAGTCCTGGATAGATACCCGGCTGTTGCCTTGCACGTCCTTGATGAGGCTGTCGCCGCCCAGCCGGAACACCCCGGTGCGTACTCCCGGCTCGATCTCCATGGGCGGGCTGAAATACGTCCAGTTGATGTCGGACGCTCGAAACGCTTCGAGGGCCTTGACATGCGATTCGGCGATCGGAACGAGCTCCTGCGGCCAGTGGCCGGAGTCGAGGACCGTGACGCCGGGTGAGAACTCGAGCGAGCCGCATCCACCCACCACGATCAGCCGGGGGACGCCGGTCCTGCGCACCGCGGTGATCAAGCGCTCCGTGGCGTGGGGCAGCTGATCGGTGTCGTCGCGCGGGGGCGCGTAGGCGCTCACGACGGCATCCGCCCCGGTGATGGTTGCCGCGATCCGGTCCGCACTGCTCAGGTCGTCGCGGACGCGCTCGACATTCTCGGGAAGCTTGTCGGGGTTGCGCACGACCGCTGTGACCTGGTGTCCGCGGCTGAGGAGTTCGTCGAGGACGGAACGTCCGATCTGGCCGGACGCGCCGTAGAGGATGACGTGCACGGTGGGGCTCCTTAAGGGATGGGTGTTTTGTCTCTGCGACTGCTACAGCACACAACGCGAGGGGCGTGCTGGACACGCGGTCACAGACTGAGGAGCACACGGCCGAAGGGCCCGCCCTCGATGAGGTGGCGCTGCGCCTCGCCGGCCTGCTCGAGAGGGAAGACGCGGTCGACGAGGGGCGTGATCTCCTTACGGGCGACCAGGTTCAGGAGCTTGGCGTTGGCTGTGTTCACCTGCTCCTGGGTGAACAGGGCGAACAGGAAGCCGTGCACATGGGCCGCCTTCCAGATCAGGTCCGTGACGTTGATCTCGGCCTGCATGCCGGCGGAGTAGCCGATGCTGATGAGGGTGCCCCCCTGGGCGAGCGCGCCCAGGGCCTGCACGGTGATCGGCCCGGCCACACCGTCGAGGACGACGTCGACACCCTTGCGGTCGGTGAGCCGGGCGACTCCGTCGCGCAGCGATTCGCGGCTGAGGTCGATGACCTCGTATCCGGCCGTCCGGCTCTGCTCTGCCTTGGCCGTGGAGGTGGCGGTGGTGATCGCGAGCGATGCGCCCAGATGCCGGGCGACCTCGACGCCGCCCTGGCCCACCGCGCCGCCGCTCCCGGGGGCGAGTACGGTGCCGCCCGGCTGGAATCCGGCCAGCTCGGTGAGTGCGAGGTACGCGGTCAGTTGACATCCTCGCCCGCCTAAAGGAGGGCGAGGATGTCAACAGGCCGATTTGTCGATCCCGCCCGGCTTGCGGGTCGGTGGCTATCCGAGCTGGGCGTCGACGGGCCCCATGGCCATTGGCTGCGAATCCTGCGCGACCCCGATGCGGCTGCTGCTGACCGCCGGCAGTGATGAGATGGACGCCGCCTCGCACAGCTGGGTGCCGCTGGAGGACCGCGACCCGCCCCTGCGGGGGAGGGTCTCAATCCGGGGCGGCCCGGCCGTTGCTCACCCGACCCGGCTCCGCTTCGGCCGGGACCGGGACCTGCACGTCTTCACCTGTCCGGCCGATCCCGGCCACCCACCCCAAAGGGTGCTCTCCTGATGGCGCCCAACCAGATCGTTCGGGGCATGGGCAGACCTCTGCAGCAGACCGGAACCACCTCACGTGCGTACGGACCGACCGGAACACCCGCACACGGGCATCGGTCACGGGGATAAAGGAGGCGAGCGGAAGCCTCATCTGCTGAATCGCAGCACGTCAACCGGACCCAGGTCCGTGCGCCCAGCTGGTACCCGGCACGTATGCGGACCTGGAGGTATTCCTCTACGTTTTCGGCCTGACCCGGGGCTTGCAACCGGTACCTAGGTACAGGTTTACCGTCGGAGGTGTCCCCCTCTCGGGGACGTGACGACGGGAGTGAGCGCGATGAGTGATCTTGCGTGGGTGCCGCAGTGCTGCATGCTACCCACCGAGGAGAGGCCTCTGCGGGTCGCCGAGTGCGATGCGTTGTTGTCCGAGCGTCTGACCTCGCTGTCGAGGCCGCAGCCGCTCCACCTGCGCCTTGACCTGGAAGACGGGGAGGGCGTGGAGGGCCGGGTGCGTGACCTGGTGGAGCGCGAGAGTGGCTGCTGCTCGTTCTTCACCTTCACCATCACCCCCACCGTGGGCCTGGTCGGGCTGGACATCTCGGTGGGCCGGGCGCACGAGGCGGTCCTGGACGCCCTGGCCGCCCGGACCGCTGCCGCCGGGCAGCAGCGGTGAGCCGGGGCCTGCGCAGCGGGCAGGTCGCCGAGGCGGCCGGGGTGAACGTCCAGACGCTGCGCTACTACGAGCGGCGCGGGCTGCTGGCCGAGCCGGAACGCAGCAACGGCGGCCACCGCCTGTACAGCGAGGACGCGGTGACCGCGCTGCGGGTGATCAAGGCCGCCCAGCGGCTCGGGTTCACGCTGGAGGAGGTCGCCGAGCTGCTGGAGGCAGGCCGCCACCGGCACGGCCGCCCCGTGCCGGGGCTTCAGGACCATGCGGCGGCCAAGCTCGCCGAGGTCGATGCGAAGATCGCCGATCTCACCACCATCCGTACCGCCCTGGCCACGGCTGTAGCGGCGGGTTGCGACGACTTGACCGTCTGCGCGTCCAGCACCTGCTGCCCGATCCCCTTTACCGATCTCGCCGAGGAGAACCGCCATGCCGGACCCTGCTGCTGACCGACGCCCACAGCTCGCCCCGAAAGCGCTCGGGGGCCTGGCCGCGCTGGCGTGCGTGGCGTGCTGCGCGCTGCCCGTGATGATCACTGCCGGGGTCGTCGGCGCCGGCGCGGGGACGGTGGTGGGCTGGCTGCCCGCCCTCGCCGTCGTCCTGGCCGTGGTTGCCGCCGGAACCTGGTGGCTCGGCCAGCGCCGCCGTTCCTGCTCCTGCTCGTCGAGGAGTGCAGGTGAGGACGGGTGCGGCTGCAAGGCGTCCACCGACCCGCTGAAGATCGGCAGCGCGGGCCGCCCGTAGGGTCAGCCGGTATGACTGTCGCTCGTTCCTTTGCCCTGTTCGTCGTCGCCGCCCTCTTCGAGATCGGCGGCGCCTGGCTGGTGTGACAGGGCATTTGCGAGCACAAGGGATGGATCTGGATCGGCGCTGGCGTCATCGCCCTCGGCCTGTACGGAGTGGCGGCGACCTTCCAGTCCGACGACAACTTCGGCCGCATCCTCGCCGCGCACGGCGGGATCTTCGTGGCGCGCCGCCGATCTCGTTGAGGGCGACGACGGCGGTTCCCTTTCCCTCAACGTCCCCAGGCTCGACCCCATCTCGCGAGACGACCTCGACGATCTGATTCACCAGCTCGCGGATGCCGGCGGGAAGCTGCTCAGCTGGCACGTCGAACAGTTCGAGGCGGAGCGGCCGGAAGCAGGCCCCGACTCGGAGTAGTAGGCGCTCCCGCGTGCGCTCTTGCTGGCCTGCGCTTAGATGTGGGCTGTGGCACTCACACCACTGATCGAGCCCATGCTCGCCCAAGCCTGGCCCGTGCTCCCACCCGACCGGGCGCTGCCGGGCGGGCTGGCGTTCGAGCACAACCCTCCTGCTGGGACGCTACGACGCAATCGGGCGCCTCCGGCTGACCGCTCGCACTTCACCCCTGCCCACGGCCGTCCGTCGAGACGTCGGGACCCTGCTGCTCCGTGGCGGCCCCGAGCACCCCTGGTACGGGGTTCGCTTCTCCGCCGGCTGGGGTCGTGGCGACCTCATCTACGTCCCGGTCCGGCCCCACTTGGTCGCTGAGTTCCTCGCGGACACCGCGGTCGATGACGGCCGATGGCGGCATCCGGTTCGTTACGTCCGTGTCCGCAGCGATCTCGCGGTGGGCGATGTACCGCTCGTTGAAGGCTGATGCTGCCCGTGAGGGTTCCTGAACCCCGCGTGTCCGGGGGTCGCGCCGTACTGCCTGGTCATGGCCGTATCAGCCGTTTGTGAGGGGCAGCGCCGGGTACACAGGACTCACCGCGAAATGCGGACAAATGGTCAACCGTGGCAGGAGGCGTGTGCGCCATGTCGGCTGGTGAGAAGGCTAAGGCCAAGGTCGAGCAGGCCAAGGGAAAGCTCAAGAGGGCCACAGGACGAGCGGCCGTCGATGACCCTATGGTCGCCGAGGGGCACGGCTCTGCCGCCGCTTGACGCGTCGTACTGGAGGGGATCACAGGCGGGGGTGAACCGACCGTGGGGTTGTTTTCGCAGCCAGCCGCGGTCGGTCAGTCTGATCAGTTTGCCGCGCAGTGGTTCCAGTTTGGACTTGACGCTGAGGTCTACTCTCAGCATTCGCCGAATTGCCGGGCCGTGACCGGTCCGCCGGCTTGACGCAGGACGGTGAGGATGCGCTGGTAGTCCGGTCGGAGCAGCGCTCCTGCATTTCCGGGCCGTGGTGCGGGACGAGCGTCACGGGCCTCCGGCCACCTGGCCAGGCGCCGGGGAGACCGAAGCGCGCTCGCCTGCAATCTCTTCGCTCACCCGATCGAGGCCTCTTTCGACGACGGTGAGTTCGTGCTCGGATCGCACCTCGGCCAGTTGCTCGGTCGTCTGTGCTTCGAGGTCGTCCAGTTCCGCACGACGGGCAGTGATCCGTTCCAGCAGCTCGGGATCCAGCATGCAGCGGATGCTAGGGGGCGGTCGGAGTCGGACGGGACTGGTGGAGGCCCAGGGATCGTCTGGAGCGGTCTCTTGCAGGAATCGGTCGGGCAGTTCGGGTGATCGTCACGGTGGCGAACGTCATCGACAGGGGGTGGGATGCACACCGCCCCGGCGTAGCCCTAATCCCTGTCGTAGTGGCTCCCGCTCCCGCGGGAGAATCCGTCCCCGTTCCGACCGATGACCTTGCCGAGGCGTCCGGTTAGGATGCTGGGCAGGCTGGAGGGATCGAAATGCCGCAGAACGCGGCCCGGGTGACCGTCATGATGCCTGATGGGCAGGAATTGCTGGGCCGCCTTTATGAGCGGCGGCGCGCGGCGGTCGGATGGCAGTACCGGGTAGGCATCACCTGCTGGGCAGTTGGCAGCAGCGGCCGTACCGAGCGTGTGGAACAGAGTGTCTGGCTCGACGCCCGTCATGTCCACCCCCTCGAAGGCGGCGACTACAGCCGCATCCCCACCCTCGCTACTCCCACCGCCGACGGGCGGCAGGCCTGGACGGTACAAGACCTCCCTCACCGCCCCGGTCACCCCGGAGCACGCCTGATTCACGTCATCGGCTGTCAGCCCCACGCCGCACCCATCACCCTCGACCAGGCCCTCGAGATCCTCCGCCAACCCCGCACCGTCCCCTGCCGCGAATGCAACGCAGCCACCTCACTCCCCACCGCGACCGACCCGTTGCCGCCGCAGCAAGATTGCGCACCGCTCGGGGAAAGGGAGCACCGTCCGGACCAGCAGTGGCGCGGGTGAACAGAGAGCGGGCTGGCAGCATGGGCGAGGACGCGTTGGTGTCGGCGAGTGTTGGGGGCCTACCTGTAGCGAAGCGGATACGGGCCCTGTCTGGCGTCCGGCCTGTCCCCGCACGATCTTGCACGGTTCTGGCATGCACACCGCAGCGTCGAGGACGCTGCCTCAACTCGCCTGCTCGTTCAGCCCGACATCGGCTTTGCGGCTCAGTCTCTTCACCAGACTGAGCACCAAGTCCGCGTCCTCCTCTGACAAGGCATTGAGGTCTTCGGCAAAACGACGCTCTCGCTCCGATCGCAGGTTGGGGAACCGGGTGATCCCGTAGAACTCGTGAGCGATCATCGCTGCAACCTGCTCTTCCGTCGCGCGGAAGAGCTTCGCAATGCCGGGCAGGTCCTTCAGCAGCGGCGGATTGAACCGGTCGCTTTGCTCAAGCTGCACATGGCGCCACCAAGAAGCGCTCCGCGTGCCACCAGACTCCTCGGCCATCTGCTCGTAGGTGATGTGCTTGAACAGATGCTGCACACGGCCGGTGAACGGCTTCTCAGTCATGACCGCACCCTAGGGGCCCACCAAGGCCTCTATCGCCTCAATGAGGCGATACATGGTGGCGGGCGCTGACCTGGGCGACCGGCGACACGGCGGCCTCGTCGGGCAGGGCGCATTCATCGCGATTCCCGCTGCTCCCCGCTCGATCTGGTGCGCTTGTGATGCAGTGCGGGTGCGCTGCTACGGCCGGTGCGCCTGGCGCGGTGACCCTGCGATGGTGAATATGGGGCCGGCGCAGCCACTAGCTGCCGACTCGACGAAACCGTGATGAGCGCCCTCCACCTGCGAGAAGATGCCGCAACTCGTCTCATATTACAGAGGATCGGCGCCATGGGCATACGGGAAACGGCCAGGACAGAACTGTCTCAGCATCTTGCCGACAGGACTCGGGCGCTCGGAGATCGCCTTCAGCAGGGAGAGACGCCAATCGCAACTAGCGCTGGCGACCTCGTCCGCCAGGAACCGATGCCTCCCGAGGGTGCCTCGACGGACGAGACCTTGGCCTACTTCCCCGCGCCTGAAGGGGATTTCGTCCTTACCGATCGGACCCTGTACTACCGCGACAAGCGCGGCAACATCTATCTGCTCCCACTCGCATCGATCACCTCCTGGAGACAGAGACGCTGCGACACGTACCCGCACCTGCCCCCGCATCTTCAACGCCGGATCTTGGAGATAGAGGTGAGGACGTCTGATGGAGGGCGGTACCTCATTGAGTCGGGCAAGATCTTTGCTCGACAGATCCGCAAGACGGGTAAGGCTCGCCGGCGCCAGTGGTGATGCCATGCACGGCCTCCGCCACCTTCTCGACTATGTCCCTGCTACGCACCCCACTTGGGGCGCCACGGAGCGCAGAAGAGCCCCCTGCTTAGAAGACGCGGGCACGCCCTTGCCGTGAGTCCGGTTCAGTTGCCGCCGCCTCTATGACCAACTGTTGACGGCTACCGCCGTCTGTCTTCGTTGCCGTCAGCGCTGCCGCCATTGCCGTCGCCGAGGGACTCTTGTGGTCGCTTGTCGGCAGCCGACGCTGCGTCGGGAGTGAGAGCATGGTCCAGTGGACACGGCGTCGCAACTGCGCAATCTCGTAGGTTCCTTATCACGGGGAAGTGGCGTCTTCGGCCGGGTCGTCGCTGGGGCTGGCACATCTGTACCGGACCTCGTTCGAGAGGTGGCCGCAAAGGCGGAACGGGCCTGGAGGGACTATGCCGTAGCAGGGGCAGTCGGTCCTGACACGCCGGAAGAGGTCGAGCAGGCGCTCTCGCAGATCGACGGTGAGCGCGCTGTGGAGCTCCTGACCTACCTGGCGGTTGAGGACCTCGTGTTTCCGGGTACGCCACGCCGCGACCGCGCCCATGCGCATCGAGCAGCTGAGCGGGTCGTGCGTCTGCTCGGGCAACAGTCTGCTTGGTACGCCAATATCACCGAACTCTCACCCCAGGCACGCGCGTGGGACCCGGTCACCCGGCACACCTTCGACGGAGTCGTCGCGGGGATCGGCAATGGCTTCGCCGTTGTGTTGTTGCAGGTAGGCGAGGACTGAGCATCCCGCTGGGGAGAAACACCCCATCTTGCCTGACCGCCACCCCTGGGGGGAAACGCGTTCAGCCGGACCCCTCTGACCTGGGGTTTCGCTGCGGCGGGCTACGACTCGTCTGTCACAGTCGGTCGCCGTCGGTCGACCTCGGGCACCCTCGCACGGCCCAGACCCGGCGCTTAGAAAGTTCGGGCAAGCCCTGGAGGGATGGCCCGCTGGCACCCGACCGTTCCCGTGCCGGGTCGCGCAGTGTCGCTGAGGTTTGTCATCGTTGCCGTCACCGCCGGCGGACGCGACATCGCGTGTCACGCCGGTCTACTGATCACCCTCGCCCACCAGCGAGGCTGACGAAGCCCCCGGCTGTGACCAGCTCAGGCGCCGTAGGCTTCTGTCGTTGCCGGTCGGCGTCGGGTGACCTCACCCCCCCTAGGGACTGCCCGCGCGCGGCCTGGCCTGATGGCCAGCGGCTCATCCCGGAACCGCGGATGGGGTTTTCGCAGTCGTGTCGTGTCGTGGACACAGCCAAGCCGAGATCCGACTCGTCCTGTCTCCCCTGGGTGGTCTCCGCTTTCTTCGGAGCTGCTATGGGCTGCGTCAGCTGGTCGCTGACCGTCTGGGCGCGCGCGTATTGCGACGCGGGGTACGACGCTGGCGGGCGCTTCGAACTAAACTTCTTGCTCCCTCTGGTCGTGGGAGCCGAAGCGCTGGTGGGGCTCATGGCTCGGGCGATCGGCCGACGCCTGGTGCTTCGCGCGCCGACAGCGGTCCGCGCCACCCTGCCGACGCTGCTGATGCTTGTTGTGACGGTGTGGCTCGCATGGTGGATCTTCGCAACCCGAGGAACACTTGACGGCTATCCCGCCGACTCGGGCCTCTGCCCCGCGAGCAACGTCCCACCCCAGTGGCCTAACTGGATTCCCGTCTGATCAGCCACAACCTATGTCGGGCGGCCCTGACCTGCGGCCGCCTCATCGATCAACGTCCTGACCTGCTGCCGAACTGTCGGCACTTGTCGACCTTGGTCACCAATGTGCAACCCGCGCCAAGGCTGCGGTTTTCCGTCAATTTGTTCACGCTGGCAGGATCTCCATGCCATCCGAGCTGCGTGACGAGTGGAGAGACGTCATCGTCCGATACCCGATGGAGACCACCCCTGAAGAGACCTCAAAGGTCGAAACCTTCATTCGGGCCAGTTTCGGTGCGATGGAAGGAGCCAGGGAGGAGAGGGGAGCGGGGGCGTGGAGGGTCGTCTGCGTGGCCGCAGACTTTCTGGCGGTCGAATTGGAGCCTGTTTCCCTGCCGCCGCCGTGAAGCTCCCCGGGCACAGCCGATCCTCAGCGACGACGATAGGGCCGCAGTCGAATCCTCGTATCGGGAGATGAAGGCTGACATCAAGGCTCTTCATGAGCGGTTCCTGCAGTTGGCCGACAGATCCTGATATTTTTGACTCGGACCGCTATGAGGTGCTCACCGGGATCGTGGCACGGGTGCTCAGATACCTGAATGGGCCCTTTTCAGCCTCAGCAGGGCTGCTCACGCGGCTCGCCCCCGGTTGAGCCGGGCGGAGGCTCTAGGGCGTGTATCGAAAGTGGATCTTGAGCTTGAATGATCAAGGTCCATGGGTCGGGGAGATCTCACGGACGAGCAGTGGGCGGTACTGGAGCCGTTGTTGCCGAGGGGTGCCAGAGCGGGGCGGCCGCCCGTCTGGCCTCGGCGGCAGCTGATCGATGGCATACGGTTCCGGGTCCGGACCGGTGTTCCGTGGCGGGACGTCCCCGCCGAGTACGGGCCATGGGGGCGGGTCTACGACCTGTTTCGCCGATGGCAGCGGAACGGCGCCTGGCATCGGATCCTCACCCGGCTTCAGTCCTTGGCCGATGCGAAGGGTGCGATCAGGTGGGACCTGAGCGTCGACTCCACGGTATGCCGTGCCCACCAGCATGCGGCCGGGGCCCGCAAGCAGGGCGACCTGCAGAAGGAGCCGCCGGGTGGCGTGTTCACCGAACCTCGTGATCACGGGCTGGGGCGTTCGCGCGGCGGGTTCACCACCAAGCTGCACCTGGCCGTCGAGCAGGGCCAGAAGCCCTTGTCGATCGTGGTGACGGCAGGACAACGTGGAGACTCGCCGCAATTCGAACCCGTGCTGACGAAGGTTCGCGTGCCCCGCATCGGGCCGGGCCGGCCGCGTGTCCGCCCCGATCGGGTGCGTGCGGACAAGGCGTACGCCTCTCGCAAGAACCGGGCCTACCTGCGCCGCCGCGGGATCCGCTGCACCATCCCGGACAAGGCTGATCAGGCGCGCAACCGCCAGAAGCTCGGCTCTCGCGGCGGTCGGCCGCCGCACTTCGACCCGGCGGATTACCGCGAGCGTCATGCGGTCGAGTGCGGGATCAACCGCCTCAAGAGACACCGTGCGGTCGCCACGCGCTACGACAAGCTAGCGGTCCGCTACGAGGCGACCGTCCTCGTCGCTGCCATCAACGAGTGGCTGTGACCCGCGGCCGTCACGCTATGGGATCCACGTTCCACGCCGCGGGCAGATCGCTGCCGCGCTTGTCAGTGACTACTGGCACCATGCGCGCATGAACTCAGATGGCAAGGAGAAGAAGACTCTGTCGGTGTTCCTCGCGGCGCAGCGAGCCAGCGTGTTGGCCATTGTCGATGGGCTCGACACGCAGGCACTGACCACGTCGGTCCTGCCCTCCGGTTGGACGCCCCTCGGGCTCATAGAACATCTGGGGCACGCTGAGAGGCACTGGTTCCAGGAGGTCGTCACCGGAGCGGCCGAGCCGTTGACATGGCCCGATGACCATGCAATGCCACGAAGTTAAGGCTCAGTTGACGTTGTCAAGCACGACCGCGACGTGAGACGGGCCTCTGCTATCCAGGGGATCGACCAAGATCTTCCT
>NZ_JBHTVE010000035.1:0-31131 GCF_042793175.1 Streptomyces sp. NPDC056580
AGATCTTGGTCGATCCCCTGGATAGCAGAGGCCCGTCTCACGTCGCGGTCGTGCTTGACAACGTCAACTGAGCCTTAACTTCGTGGCATTGCATGCTTGATGCGATCCGGTATCTCGTGGACAACGGGATCAAGTGGCGAGCGATGCCTGCCGACTTCCCGCCGTGGGACCGCATCTACGCATTCTTCCGCCGCTGGCGCGACAACGCGCTGGTCAAGGAGTTCCACGACCGGTTGCGCGCGAGGGTCCGCGAGGAACTGGGGCGCGACGCGCAGCCGACGGCCGCAGTGATCGACTCGCAGTCCGTCAAGGCGGACGCCGTCGTCGGCGCGGACAGCCGCGGCTTCGACGGCGGCAAGCTCATTAACGGCCGCAAACGGCACGTCGTGGTCGACACCCTCGGCCTGCTGCTGGGCGTGATGGTCACCGCCGCAGATGTCGGCGGCCGCACCGCTGCCCAGGTCCTGCTTGAGCAGGTGGCAGGCGCACACCACCGCCTGGCCCTCGTCTGGGCCGACGGCGGCTACACCGGAAGCCTCGTCGAGTACTGCCTGGCCACGTTCGCCCTCGTCCTGGTGATCGTCAAACGCAGCGACGACCGACGAGGGTTCGTGGTGCTGCCCAAGCGGTGGATCGTCGAGCGCCTCTTCGCCCACCTGATGCGAAGAGCCGCCGCCTGGTGCGCGATTTCGAGCGCCGCACCACCAGCGCGGAGGCGATGGTCTACTGGTCGATGACCCTGCTCATGACCCGTCGCCTGGCCCGGTCACGCCTGCCGCGAGGGTGAACCGGCCCGGCTGCTGCTCGGCCAGCCAGCCGCGGGCAACCAGGCGTTTCGCCTTCGACCGCAGTGCCTCCACCCGCGCCGGCACCACGTCCATGCCGAACGTGGCGGCCATCTCCTGGCAGGTCAACGGCCCTTGATGGAGCCGGGCCCGGTCCGTGAGTGTCTTGAGGATGCGCTGATAATCGGCCGACAGCGCCGACCAGGCCAGCCCTTGGCGCCACGCCGGCACCTGCGACTTCGGTTTCGTCGCATCCCCAGGCGCAGGAACGGCCTCCAGCAGCACTTCGTGATGGGGTGTTGAGGCGTCGCGGGCCGGGTGTGCGCGGATGGCTCGAACATCAGAGGGCTCCTCCCATGGAGCCGGATCGGACCAGTTTCCCCGAGGTTCCCCAACAGGGCCTTGATCTGCGCGAGCGTCGCCATTGGTACCATGTGCCGCGTGAGTGACCTGCACCGGAGGCACGGGACGCCGGAAATGCTCAGGACCGCGCGGAGGCCCGTGCCTCATCGATGTCACCAGGCCCTGAACGGGGGCAACCCCAGATCCGTCGGAACACCGAACGGGTGGACACTGTCATCGGTCAGCATCCGGAAAATGAATTCGGACACGGGCATCTCGAAACGATGCCAATCGTCGGTCGAATCGACGCGTGCCACGATCGGCCATCGGTCCGAATCCTTCCTGTTCTGAGCAAGCCAGTAGAACTCGGCTTCCTCCGCCGTGGACTGAGCCCACGAAAGCAGTCCTTCCTTGCCGGGTTCAAATACCGCGTAGGGGCGATAGACGCTGACCGCGTCCGGGTGGCGACTCAGGGTCTGCCTGAGCATGGACAAGTTGCCGGAAACGCTAAATTCTCCCGATGTGTCTCCGAGGGGGTAAAGGTACTCGCCGAACACCCCCATGCCAAAAGTGTCCACCAGTTGTTTGAAGTCCGCCGGGAGCGTCGCACCAATCTCCTGCTCGACGGTTCCCCAATCGCTGTCCAGGTCAAGCGGCTCATGCCCGGCAAGCTGAGCGATCCTGTTTACCCATTCCATTGAATACGCCTTTCCGAAACAGAAGGGGGGAGGTTGAAGTGGCCTGTCTCCGGGGGCCGAGCCCCCGGAGACAGGCCACTGCTTCAGGGCCGAAGTCAACCCGTCAACGTCATGGGACGTTTGGAACTGGGAAGCCTCCAGTTTCACCGGTCGAGCTCGCCCAGTATATAGAGACACTCACCGGGATGGGGTCGTCCCCCTCATAGTGGGCGCGCGCCGAATACCAGACCGTCTCGCCGACCGCGAGGCGTCCCGCGATCTCGTCCTCGAAGTTGCTCATCACCGGACTGTTCGCGTTCCGGTACAGGGTGACCAAATTCCTTCGGTCCGTTCCGCTGCCTCCGAGCGATTTGGCCAGGAGGTGGCCACGGTTGACCGCCGCCTTTCCGGTCTTTCGGGCTTCCTCAGCACTGTAGTACCCGGCGACTCGATCGTCCGGCGCGTAGGAAGGCGGCCAGGAGGTGCTGGTTCCCCAGATCTCAGACTGGACCCCGGGGAACTTCTCCACACCGTCCGCGTCCTTGCCCTTGAAGTAATTAAAACCTCCAGGGCTCAGACAGGCATCCACGCCCTGAGCACGCCCCAGGCCGTCAAGAGGCATGTAGTACACCATGCTCTGCCCCTTGCCGCAGTCCTGCTGGGTGAAGGGGTACATGTCGGTGCCAGGCTGCCACTCGTTCTTCGTCTTGGGAGTGAGCAGTAGGCCCTTGTCATAGTCGGGCCTGGCTCCTGGCGCCGACGAGTAGCCGCCGGGCGCGGTGGCCGTGGGCTGGGACGCCCATGCGAAGACGGATACCGCGATGCCCCAGGGAGACAGCCGACTGAGCAGGCTGCCCCCGCCCGACGCGGCTTCGGCGATACCTGAGGCCGCCGAGTCGGCAGCGCCCGACAGAGCACCTTCCAGAGATGCGGCACCGTCTTCCAGGACGCTTCCGAGGCTGCTGACAGCGTCCCCGATTGGCCCGAACAGGTGGCCGTCGAACTCCACCGCACTGATCGGGTTGCCGCTGCCGAAGGCGTACCGGTTGCCGGTGTACGGGTCGGTGCCAAGGCCCATATCGGCGAGCGCTCCGTTGTACGAGTCCCGGGTGGTGAAGCGGTTGAGGCCCGGATCGTAGTTGCGGAAGCCCATGTCGTAGGTGCCGGACTTGGCATCCCACCGCTTGGAGTTGAAGCGGTAGGGGTTGTACTCCTCCTTCGTCGGGTCGGTGGCCTCGGGCTTGTCGATGCCGGTGAACTCGGATTTGTCGTCGGAGCCGTAGGCGGTGTAGCCGTAGGTGGCCTTGGTGTCACCGCTGTCGTCGGTCAGGGTCTCGACGTCGGTGTGGGAGTTGTAGCCGTAGTAGCCGTCCTCCGTGGTGCCGTCGTCGTTGTGCTTGACCTGGGAAAGGCGTGAACCCCACGGGCTGTACTGGTAGGACTTTGTGAGCTCGCCGGCGACATCCTCCCCGAGCACCTCGCTGGAGAGGCCCAGGTAGTTGTAGTCCGTGGTCTTGCCGTCGGCGGTCTCCGACGCGGTGCGGTCGAGCGGGTCGTACGTGTACGTCGTCGCCTTCAACGAGCCGCCGGTGCCCATGTTCTCGGACTTGGCGACATGGTCGAAGCCGTCGTAGGTGGTGCGCCCGATGACCTTTCCGTCCGAGATGGTGGACTGCTGGCGGCCGAAGGGGTCGTAGTTGTAGTTCGCCGTCGCGCTACCTGTGGCCGCCGTGAGGAGCCGGTTGCGGTCGTAGGTGTAGGTGGTGGTGACGTCCTTGACCGTCTGGCTGATGACGTTGGCATTGTCGTCGTGGACGTACTTCTCGGTCGTGGCGCCGTTGCCTGTCTTGACGGACTGAGAGAGCCGGTCGGCCGGGTCGTAGGTGTAGTCGGTCGTCGAGGACAGGTACGCCGAGTGGTTGTCGGCGTTCATCTTCTTCGTGACGTCCTGCGCCTTGTTGCCGTTGGCGTCGTAGGCGTAGGTGTGCGAGGAGACGAGCACGCCGTTCGGCTTGTTCTCCGTCGTCGACTTGACGGGGCCGTCGGCGAAGTAGCTGTAGTCGACGGTGTTGCCGTTGTCCTTGGTCTCCTTCAGCTTCTGCCCGAGGTCGGTGTAGGTGTACTGGGTGACCTTCGGGTCCCCGCCCTTGTCGGTGACCGTGATCTTGGCGACCTGATTGCGCAGGTCGTACTCGTAGAGCGAGTTCTGGTCGGGGTGGGTGACGGTCAGGGGCTGGCCGTTGGCGTCGTACGTGTACGACGTCACTTCCTTGTCCTCACCCGCGAGCGCCTCGGTGACCTTCTGGACCTGGTTGAGTCCGGTGTAGGCGACCGTGTAGGCGTCGACCTTCGTGTTCGACGAGGTGTCGTCGATTTCGGTGAGGTTGCCGTTGACGTCGTAGGTGTAGGTGAAGTTCTTCTTCTCCTTGTCATTGCCGGCGTCGACGGAGTTGTCGCGGACCAGCTTCACCCCGTCGGCGACCACGGTGCCGGTGCTCGAGACGCCGAGCTTCAGCGACGCGTCCTCCCCCTGCTTCAGGGTGTAGGAGCCGAGTGACACCCACGTGCCCGCGCCCTGGGTCTGGTTCTTGGTGACCGCGGGCTCCGTGGCGGTGCCATGAGCAAGCGTGTAACTCGCGGACGTTGCCGCGCCGGTCACCGCCGGGTACTTCACGTACGCCTTGTAGCTGCCGTCGGCGGGAACGTTCAGCGTCCAGGTGAAGGCGTCCGTCCCGGTGCCCGCGGCGTGCTCGGCGTGGTCGTAGCCCTGTTGGCTCTCGGTGTCCTTCTTCGTCCAGATGCCTGTGGCCTTGGTGTTCTGAGTGTCCGAGTTGTCGACCAGGACCGTGTTCCAGCCGGCCGGCACACCGTCGTCCGCTTTGGACTTCAGCTTGCCGTCGGGGTAGTAGTCCCACGTCATCGTGCGGTTGGATGACGTGTTGTCCGGCGAGGGCACCTCTCCACCGGGTGTCAGCGTCCTGGTCGTCTGCTGGCCGAGGTCGTTATAGTCGTAGGTCGTCGTGATGTCCCACGGGTCCTTCGACGACTTCACCCAGCCGTTGTCGAAGTACTCGTTCGTCGTCTTGTTACGGACCGTCTGGCCTTCCGACGGCGGCAGCGAAGTCCACTTCACCCGCCCGATCTCGTCATACTCGGTCTGCGTGTAGACGTTCGGGTCGTTGTAGCGTGCGTCGGCCGGGTCGTAGGGCTGGTACTTCTTGACCGGCCGGTTCAGCGCGTCGTACTGGGTGCGCTGGGTGAACGCCTCGGTGCTCCCGGCGGCCACGGCCCTCGGGGTGATCACCTTGGTGGTGTTGCCGACCTGGTCGTACTCGAATCGCGTCGTCCGATAGGTCACCGAGTCGCCGCTGCCGTCGTGCGGAGTCTTGACCTCGGTCTGTTTGCCACGCTCGTCGTACGTGATGTGCGTGGTGTTGCCGGCTGGGTCGGTGGAGGCGACGACGTTGGAGTCCTTGTCGTACTCCTGCTTCGACGTATTCCCCGCCGCGTCCGTGGTGCTGATGACACGGTGGTCGAGGTCGTAGACGGACTTGGTGGTGAAGTCGTCCGGATCGGCGGAGGCGGACTTCTTCGGGTCCATGACCATCACGACGTTGCCGTCGTCGTCATATCGGTAACTGATCGCGTCTCCGGCCGAATTGGCGACCGAGGTGACCTGGTAGATCTCGTCGTAGTGGTTGGTGGTGACGAAGTCGCCTGCTTCGGTGGTGAGATTGCCCCTCGGCTCGGTCGTGGTCAGCAGGTTACCGACCCTGTCGTAGGTGTAGGAGGTACGCCGCTCGCCTGAGGTCGCGGTGTCCTTCGGCGCGGTCCCCGAGACGATCTGGTCGGCCTCGTCGTACACCGCTTCGGAGACGGCTCCGTCGGGGGCGGTCGACTTGACGACGTTGTCGTTCTTGTCGTACTCCGGGGCCGGCGTGGTGATCAGGTCACCCTTCGCCTGGTCCTTTGGCACCGTCTGGACCAGCGGGCGACCGAAGGTGTCGTACGTCTGCGTGGTCGTGTGCTGCAACGCGTCCGTGACCTGAAGGACCTGGCCGCGCTCGTCGTAGACGAACTTCGTCTCCTTTTGCAGCGCGTCCCGCATGACGGTCGGGAATCCGGTCGGCCCGAACTCGTCGTTGGTGGAGGTGTTTCCGTTGGCGTCGGTCGTCTTGGTCTGCTCGCCGTAGGAGTTGTACTCGTAGGTCGTGGTGTAGTCACCGGCGGTCGCCGTGGCGACACCCTTGGGGTCGGTGACCGTCTTCAGGTTGCCGAAGGTGTCGTAGCCGAACTGCCAGGCCCGCCCCTCCGGGGAGGTCTTGCGGAACAGGTCGGCGGCGTAGCCGTCCGCGCGGGTCTGGTACTCGTACTTCGCCGCGTTGGCCGGCCACTTGGACGCGTCCGTGACACAGGTGGACGTCTGGTCCGGGACACCTGCCCTGTTGTTCTCCGCGTCGCGCTGCCAGAGTGGGTAGCCCGTCTTGGGTTCGTAGCAGTACGCGGTCTTCGCGCCGTTGTCCTCCTCCAGGTAGGTGACGTTGTTGTCGGTGTCCCAGCTCATCTTGATGGTCTGCGACTTAGCGTTCACCGTCTGCACCGGGCGGCCGAAGTCGTCGGTGACATACTTCGTGGCGTGCGACTCGGCGTCGGTGACGGTGGTGTCGGTGAACTTCGTGTTCGCCGTGTCGACCGCATAGGCGAACCCCGTGGTGCCCTGGAGACGGTCGGTGATCGTCTTGGTCCACCAGTGGTACTTGGGGTCGTCGCCGTCCTTGGGCGCGTAGTAGTCGAGCCTGGTGTCGTGGCCGCGCGGGTCGGTGACGGTGACCAGCTTGACGTTCTTGTTGCCCTGGGTGGCGTCGTAGGTGAAGGCGAAGACCTTCGGCTGGGCGGACCCGGCGCCGTCGGTGAGCTCGGTCAGCAGGCCCTTGTCGGAGTACTTGAAGGCGAGCTTGCGGCCTGAGATGTCGGTCATCGACTTGACGTGGTCGATGATCTGCGGGGTCTTGGTGTCGGCTTTGGTGTAGTAGTCGACGCTCAGCGACTGGCGGCCGGCCGGGTCGGTGATGTAGACGAGGAACTTCGTCGGCTTGTTGTTGGACTTGCGTTCCTCATAGGTGTACGTCTGTGTGTTGCCGTTCTTGTCGACCGTCGAGGTCAGGTAGCCGTCGCAGCCGAAGAAGAAGCGTGTGCCGTCCGGGCGTAGCAGGGCCCAGGCGTCGGGGATGGGGTCCTTGTTGGGTGTGCAGTCCAGGCCGGGTTTCTCGGTGACTTGGTAGTGAACGCCGGCGGGGGCCTTCCAGGTGCCGTCGTCCTTCTTGGTGAAGACGTGGGTGGTGCCGTCACCGTCGGGCAGGCGGATCTCGGTGGGGTGGGGGTTGGGGTGGAAGTCCAGCGGTGCGCCAAGGCGGATGGGTCCGGCGGCCTGTCCGGACCAGCCGGCGCCGAGGACGGTGTCGGAGGTGTCCAGGGAGTTGTACGAGAAGCGGGCGAACGTGGTCAGGCCGCGTCCGGGATTGGTGAAGGCGTTGTAGGACCAGACGCTGTTGCCGGAGGCGAGGTTGTTCATCACTGTCGAGCCGGCTCCGGTGTTCTTGCCGGTGTAGGAGTAGAACTTCTCCAGCCCGAGAGTGTTGGAGGTCGGGTCCTCGACCGCCACGTTCTGCTTCAGGCCGGGTATGCCGCCGCTGCCGGCGGACAGCCAGGTCCCGGCCGTCTTGTCGTACACGTCCCAGGTCAGGACGTAGTCGGTGCGCTTGTTGCCGCTGGCCGAGTTGATGGGGGTCTTGACCTGTGCGTGCAGGGTGACGGTGTCACCGGGGACGACGTCCTTGGGCAGCGCGGTCTGGACCTGGTTGCCGCCGTTCGTGACGTCGGTGCCGTCGGGCAGTTTCCAGGTGTAGGCCAGCACCTGGTCGGCGGCTTTCCAGACGGTGTTGGTGGTGTTGGTGAGGGTGAAGTCGACGGTGTAGTCGGAGTTCGGCGTCATCCGCGCCGGAGTGCCGGGTGCGTAGTACGTCGAGTCGGTGGTGGAGTCGATGTAGGTGACGACCATCCGCGGGTGCAGCCGCTTCTCGGGCGCCTCCGTCGACAGGAAGACGGTGCGTTCCTGCTGGGCCGACTCGTTCTGTGTCTTGATCAGCACGCCTTGGTCGCCACCCGGTGCGGTGACCCAGCCCTGCACGAGGGAAGTGGCGTTCCAGTCGTGGCGTGCGGGGTCGTTGGTCACCCCGGCGACCGTGTCCGCGACGGTTGTGCCGGTGTCACCGCCGGGTGTGGTCCAGCTGGTGGTGGAGCTCGCCTTGTTCCAAGTGGCGGTCTCGTCGAAGTCGCGCTTCAGGGAGCGCAGTTCATAGACTGTACCGCTGGCGTCTGTGGTGGTCTGTGTGGCCCACAGACGCAAGGTCGCGTCCAGGACCCGGCCGGTGGCCGGAATGCCGAGGGCGGGGAACTTCAGGGCCGCACGGGTGGTGCCGTAGGTGGCCGAGTTGTTGCCGACGGTGAGCCAGTTCTGGGGTGCCCCGTCGGTGATCGTGTCGTGGGCCGTGTTCGGCTCCGCCGATGACAGTGTGGTGTCCTGCGCGGCTTCGACGACCTTGACGGTGCGGCCCGCCTTCGGCAGCCGCACCAGCTGCGTCGGCGCGGGTATCACCGTGCCGTCCTTGGTCTTGACGGCGACCATGTAGTAGTACGCCCGCCCGAACGGGTCGGCGCTGTCCGCCGGTGTCGGGGTCGCCGAGGTGTCGGTGTAGGCGGTCGTGCCAGACGCGACCGGCGCGACCAGTGTGGCGGCCGACGGGGTGAACGTTTGGAACACCGAGCGGTGCACCTGGTACTCGACGATGTCGTCACCGCCGGCGGGGGACGGGTCCGTGTAGGCCGACCAGTTCAGCTCCGCGCCGGTGTCGTGGATCGTCGTCGGGGCGTTCAGCTCTACACCCGGCCGGCCGTAGGTCAGTACCAGGCGGGGGTAGTTCGCCGTCTCGTCCCCGTAGGCGAACTCGCTTCCCTCGTAGCGCGGACCGCCCTTGGGCGCGCTCGCGGACTCGTCACCTGCTTTCACCACGAACCCGTAGTTCGGGTTGATGCCGTCGATCCACGACTGGACCGTCTTCGTCACCGGGAACGAGTGCCAGACGTCGACCTGGTTCGGCTGCTTGGTGACGACACCGCCCTTGGTGAAGCGCACCGCGTCCGCGACCACCGCGGTGCTCGCCGAGGCCGGACCGTCTCCAAGGACCACCTTACCGGCCGTGCCGGCCTTGAAGGAGTGGGTGCCCAGCGTCTTCCACCGCCCGCCGGAACCGGCCTGCTGGTCGACGCCGTACGTCTTGCTGCCGCCGCTGTACGTGACGGTGTAGGGCGCGTTGCCGGCCCGGTCCGAGGCCGGTACGTAGTGCGCCTCGACCTGGTAGTCACCGTCCTCCGGCAGGCTCGGCTGCCAGGTGTAGGTGTCTCCGGCCACCGTGTCCTTGTTGTACAGGTAGTCCTGGTTGACCGCGTACTGGGTGTAGTCGGTGTTGCCGGATGCGGGCCAGGAGCCCTTGGCCGCCGTCGTGCCCGGATCACCGTCGTCGACCAGGACGGAGGTGCCCGACAGCTCGCCGGTCATGTCCTTGGCGCTGTTCCACGTCGCCTTCGACTCGCTCCATGCTGCGGTGGCCCGGTGCGCCTCCAGCTGCACCTCGGTGTCACCGGCGGTGTGCGTCTGGTCGTAATACAGGTTCAGATCGGCCGAATCCAGCTTTGTCCCGGCCGGAACATCCGGCAGCGGGAACCTCAGCAGGGCCCGGGAGGAGCCGGTGCTCGTGTTGCCGACCGACAGCCGCCAGTTGTCGTCATAGTTCGTGTCCGGCCCGTCCGAGGAGATCATCACGTCCTGCGCCTGACTCGGCGTCGGCGCGATCGCGATCGTCGGGTCCACCGTGACCGGATACTGCCGCTCCTTCGCCGCCAGCCACTTCGCGTCCGGAGTCACGGTCAGCTTCCAACCCCGGCCGTCCCGGGACAGCTTCTGCCCGACGGCTGTGCTGTAGGTGAAGCCGTACGGCGACCGGGCGTCCTTCCTCGCGTCCGTCATGAACGGCGCCGGGATCACCAGCACCGGCTGTGGCGCCTCACCGTAGAAGGCGACCGAACCGTCCTTGGCCGCCTTCGGCGTCAGCCCGTCCGTGTCCAGCGTGAACGCGAACGACACCGGTCCGGTAGGGCGTTCGGCCAGGGTGATGTTCTCCTTCACCCGGCCGGGACCCACCTCGTACGACAGGTCCGCACCCGCGACCGCGTCTCGGTAGGTGACGGTGTTTTCCTTGGCCACCGGCTTGAGCGTCTTGCCCGCGCCTTCCAGTCCCACGGTCACCGCATGACCGTCGGCGGACTCCACCCGCACCAGTTCGCGCGCACTGTCACCGAACCAGCTGCGCGTGGCATTGGTGGTGTTGGCGAACTCGAAGCCCTTGCGCGCGGACTTCCCGACCTTCGGGTCGATGCCCTGCCACGACTTCCCGGCACGGTACGAGGTCGGCACCACCGACACCTCGGCCTGTACACGGCCGTCCGACAGCTTCCAGTACCGGGCGTTCGCCGTACGCCGTCCCGCCAGCTCCCCGACACGCTTCGCCTTCGGCGCGTTCCGGCCCTTCGGCAGCTTCTGCCGCTCGGCCACGCCCGCCTCATTGTGCGAGGGCGGCTTGTCCAAGTCCTTTCCGCCGTCCCCGAACCAACCCTTGACCGTGTCGACAAACCCTTTGCCGTCACCATCTGGAACCGACGCGGCAGCATAGGCGGCCTGCGGCAGCAGTGAACTCGTCACCGCCGCTACCACGAGGCACGCCAGCGCCCTGCCCAATCTGGGTCTCACACCAAACCTTTCCCTCAGGAAATGACTAAAATCCGCTGCACTTCCCCGCCCGACAGAAACACGGCCAAAGAAAAGCGCAGTGGCGGCCTGAGGGTTTAGTCATAGGACCGGCACCGTGTCAAGCGATCGGATTTTTGGTTCACTTGGCGCAACATCAGGTTCAATAGCGTCAAAACATGGCGCCTGCTATGGCCGGTATGTCTGATCGCTGGACCGGATGGGAGGTAGTGATGTATAACCGCCCCGACTTCGCTGCTAGGACAGGTGCAACCGATTTTCGGAGGGAATTAATGGGTGACGGCATCCGGGAGTCCGGGGTGACCGATTCGACCGCAGCTGCCGGGGTGGCGAAACGAAGTTTCGTCCGTCGGCCTGACCGCGCGGGTGTGGTTGCGGGCGCCGCGATACTCGCCGCCTGCACCGGGCTCTTTCTCTACGGCGTCCTCACACCCGAACCCGGCAAGCCGAAGCCCGCAGTGGCCACCGCTCCAGTGACCTACGAGGTGACCGGCACGGGCACCGCCGACATCAGCTATAAGGGCCGCAGCGGCTCCGCAAAGGCCACCGTCGTCAAATCCGCCGCACTGCCCTGGCGCAAGACGGTCGATGTGCCCCTCGGACAGGACCCGATCGTCAGCATCGTCCTCGGCGAAAGGGGAGGCCAGGCCCGCTGTACGCTCGCCGTGCGTGGCCGGCACGTACAGAGCGCCACTACGAGCGGTGGCTTCGGCCGCGCCACCTGCGCCGGATCACTGCCCGGCCCGCGTGCCACCGTCGACCAGGCCACGGCCGCCGACCGGGCCGCGGGCTAACCCCGTCCCGTACCGCACCACCGCCCCGTAACGGACGCCGGAGCTGCCTGACCATCGGTTCCCTCGTCTCCACCAGCACGAGACTCGCCACGGCCACCGCCATCCCCGGTAGCCGCCTCGACGGCGTCCCGCTCAAGCGGCGTTCGCGCCCTTACATTCACCGGGAAATGGCACGGCCTGCGGCACCCTCGAGTGCGGAGGCGAGCCCCCCGGCGTCCTCGACTCGACGGAGAAGGGTGACCGCTTCGGATCCGCGGTCGCCCTGGCCGACCTGTCCGGCAACGGGCGGGCCGGCCTCGTCTTCGGAGCCGAGGGCGAAGGCACCGGTGACGGCATCATGCTCTACACCCCGGTCGACGACACCGGCTTCGGACTCGCCAGGACCGGAGCCCTGCGCCGTAGTGCGCTGGGCACACTTGTCGGAGCACACCTGGGGCACACGCTGTCCCCGTAAGGCGCTGCCCCACCGCACACCCCATGAGACGGAGACGGCAGCGCCGTGGCGTCCCGCGGAAGCGTGGACGCCACGGCGGTCGCGGTCAGGAAGCCGGCTCTTTGCACACTCGGCGAGTCCGGCCGTGCAATGTCAGGTAGAAGAGCCGCAGGGACTCTTCGGGAGTGCCGTCTTCGAAGCGATTGACGACCTTTCCCAGAGGATTCCAGACACGGCTGTCCGGCATCCGGACGCCGACCGGCTGCCCGAAGTAGGCGCGCTGTTCGGCGTCGAAGTCTGCCCACGTCGCTCCCGCACGACGCACGAGGACCTCACCGACGTACGCGCCGAGCCCGAACAGTGCATCGCGGGCCTGCTCCCCGTCAGCCCCGCCCTTGCGTAACCCGTCGATCAGGAAGTCGACAAGCCGCAAGCTGCGCTCCGAATAGTCCAGCGGCAGCCGACTTCGCGCGGTGGCACGTGCGACGAAGGCCGCCGCGTACGACCGCATCTGACTCGCGCGCGGCGCGTGTCTGTCCGTTTCGCCCATCGGGCTGCAGTCCTTTCGCTCAGCAGCGGAAGGAACTTGGCCTTCATTCCCCCCGCTTTGCAAAGCGGATTCCGGCTCTTGAACATCACGGCCAGTGTGGGTGATGAATGTCACGCAAAATTCTGCAGTAGAAGCAAGACCTGTACGGCTGTCTATCTGCTGGGCCCTGGAGTGGACCACCGCGCCGGAGGCATGGGAGTACACCGTGGACACGGCCGACACAGGGGGTCTGTGGGCGCACGGGGCAGAGGAGCTGGCGCTGCGTCCGGGCGGCCCGGTGCCGTGCCCCGGTCGGGCGAACGCCTGCCCGCCCCTGACCAGATACGCGGTGCGAACCTCCGTGCGATCGTCGGCCTGGCCGCCGAACTCGCGGTCCTGGTCAGTGCGGCAGGGCACCCGTTGCCGGTGGCCCTGCCGCAAGGCGAGCCAGCCGAGGAGGTCACCGCGCGGCTGGAGGCTGCGGGCGCGCTGAATTTTCGACCCGTGTACTCCGCCGACGTCGCCGGTTGGCTGGTGCTGATCACGGGGGAGGAGCCGCATCTTCCACAGCCGGTGAGGTCACCACCTCATTGCTTGACGTCTCCCCGTGCATACCGGTCAGGAGTGGATAAAATTCAACGCCTTGTCAGCGCGCTCAGTCATGTTGAGCATCGCCCTCGCGGCAGCCGTCCTCATTCTCCGGCCGCCCGACCGCCAAGACCATCCTGTCCCCGGCAACGTCCTCCCGCTCCGCCGGTCCGGCGATTAGAGAGAGCAGGCCGGCAGGCTGCGACACCGTACGCCCGGCGGCCCGGTCGCGCGCTGGCCGCGTGACCGGGCCGGAGGGGAGGAGCATACGGCGAAGGCGACGTAGGTGCCGATACAGGTGCGGCGCCTCCGGAGCCTTGGCGCCGGGGGGGTGCCGGCCCCGAGCATGCGCGGCGCGCCGTACGTCCGTCCGGTGCACGGGTCGACGCGGACCTGCGCGATCCCGGCGAACGCGCACCAGCAGGTGCCGTCCGCGTCCCAGGCAAGGTCGGGGTCGATGCCGGGCACGCAGTCCAGCCGCACCGGATCGGACCACGGCCCGGCCGGGCCGGTGGCCGTGACGACGACGTTGTTGCCGCCCTCCCTGGCATGGGTGACGATCAGCCAGAAGCGTCCGTCGTGGTGGCGCAGGGTGGGGGCCTAGATCCCGCCGGAGGAGGGCGTGGAGGAACGCACCCGCAGTTGCCCCGGGCGGTCGAGCGCGTTCCCGATCTGCGTCCAGTGCACCAGATCGCGGCTGTGGAGCACGGGCACCGCGGGGAAGCACTCGAAGCTGGAGCAGGCGAGGGCGACCGGCTCGGCATTCGAGGCTTCCGAGAAAGCTCAGGCGGCTAGGAAGTCAAGCTGGCTCCTCGGTATTCGGCTTGTAGGCCAGGAAACTTGCGAACTTCCAGTTCCGTTTCTCGTCGGGCTCCTGCACCAACTGAGCAGTGATGGTGAATCCGGCCTGGTTCAGCAGCTCAGCGAGCTGGTGTGCGGGCAGCCGATACGACGCGTAGTACTGCAACGGTGCTTGCCGTGACAGATGGCCAGTTGGGTCGTTGGTCTGGTTATGGGTGGGGACCTTGCTGATGTCAGGTTGTGGGCGGGTGAGCTCGAAGCGGTGCATGGGCGGTTCGTGCACCGGTTCAGCCGGGAGGAGCCGCGTCAGTCGGCGCTGGCCTATATGCGCGGGCTGATCGCGCCGCTGGAGCGGAAGAACGGCTGGACGCTGGCGGAGGAGGCCGGTCATGGCGGCCCCGATCGCATGCACCGGCTGCTGAACCGGATCGAGTGGGACGCCGACGAGGTTCTGGACGACGTGCGTGACTACGTCGTCGAGAACCTCGGTGACCGGGATGCCGTCCTGATCGTCGATGACACCGGCTTCCTGAAGAAGGGTGTCCGTTCGGCCGGGGTCCAGCGGCAGTACTCCGGCACCGCAGGACGCACCGAGAACTCCCAGATCGGGGTCTTCCTCGCCTACGCGACGGGACGTGGACGCACACTGATCGACCGGCGGTTGTATCTGCCCACGTCCTGGACGGACGACCGCGAGCGATGCCGACGGGCAGGCATCGACGACGAGGTCGCCTTCGAGACGAAGGTGGCCATGGCCAAGCAGATGGTCCGCAAGGCGATCGCGGACCGGATCCCGTTCAGGTGGGTGACCGCGGATGCCGCCTACGGCTTCAGTAAGGGCTGGCGGTTCGAACTCGAGCAGGCGGATGTCTTCCACGTCATGGCCACGACGAGGCACGACACCGTCGTCACCCGCTGGTCCATCGACCATCCCGTCCACGACCTGTTTCCCGGTCTGCCCCGGCAGAAGTGGAAGCGCCGCTCCTGCGGCGAAGGCGCCCACGGCCGGCGGGTCTACGACTGGGCCCGCGTCGAAGTCCGTCCCTGGCATCGCGAGGACCGTCGGCACTGGGTGATCGCCCGCCGCAGTGTCAGCCGGCCCGAGGAGATCTCCTACTACATCGCCTACTGCCCCGCCGAGACCACACTGGACCAGCTGATCCGTGTTGCAGGCAGCCGATGGGCTGTTGAGGAGTGTTTCCAGAGCGCGAAGCAGGAGTGCGGCCTGGACGACTACCAGGTCCGCCGCTACCCAGGCTGGCACCGCCACATCACCCTCGCCATGGCCGCCCACGCCTGCCTCACCGTCCTGCGCGCCCGCGAGCTGGACAGGGACAAAGCAGAAACGGATCCTCCCCGCTCATCCCCCTCACCCTCCCCGAACTCCGACGCCTAATCACCCGCCTCACCCACCGCCGACAACCACCCGTCGAGCACGTCCTGCACTGGTCCTACTGGCGCCGCCGGCGACAGCAGCAAGCCCGCGTCAGCCACTACAAACGGCGCGGCCACACACCACCAGAAACTGCCCAACCCTCAGGCCAAAGACCGTTGCAGTAGTAGGACACGGGGTGGCCGCCATAGCCGTGTGTCGGACGGCGGTGCTCACCGGTGCCTACGTGGCCGGCGAGGAGGAGATGTCCGCCGGGTGCCAGGGTGCGGTGGAACTCGGCGAAAACGACCGGCAGAAGCTCCGGAGGTGTGTGGTGGGTGGAGTAGTACGCCAGGATGCCGCCAAGCGTGTCGTCTTTGATCTCCAGCGCGGTCATGGAGCCCACGGAGAAGCGCAGGTCCGGATAAGCGCTTTGGGCCAGTTCGATCATCTTTGGAGACACATCGATGCCGAATGCAGAAACCCCGAGTCCGGCCATGTGCGCCGTCACTCTTCCGGGTCCGCAGCCCAGGTCTGCGACCGGTCCTCGGTTAGATGCCTGCACCAGCTCGGCGAAGGCGATCAGCATCGAGCGAGAGAGGGGGTCCAGCTCAGACGGCGTCTTGACGAGGGCGACGTAATCGTCGGCCACGATGTCGTATGACTCCCGGACCGCAGCAAGGTAGGAGGGCTCAGTCACACGGTGAATCTAGACGGGCGCACTGACAGCGCCTGTGACCGATGGCTGGCTCACGCAGGTACTTGAGGTAGCGGGGCGAAGGCGCGTTGTTCGTCGAAGTGCTGCCACGTCTGGAGGCATTGGTGGAGCTGTCCGACGAAGCGGTTGAGCAGGTGGCGCTGGGCGGCGTTGTGCCAGTCGCCGTGCTCGCGTGGGCGCCGGTAGTGGGCGTTGGCTCCGGGCGAGGCCTGGAGGGCTGAGAAGGCCCAGAGGAAGCCGGCGTGCAAGAGCCGGCTGTTCTTGACGAAGCGGCGGCCGACGGAGCGTTTCTTGCCGGAGGCGCGGGTGATGGGGGCGGAGTCGGCGTAGGACTTGAGTGCTCGGGCGTCCGGCGAAAGGGGTCCGGTCGTCGCCGATCTCGGCAAGGACGCGGGCTGTGAGCTGGGGACCGAGGCCGGGGAAGCTGAGCAGGATCTCGCTGTCGGCGTGTTGGTAGATGGCGGCTTCAGTGGCCGTGGCAAGGTCGTTCGCGGCCTGGCAGGTGGCGTCCAGTTGCTTGAGCAGGGCCAGCAGCTGCTGGCCGAAGGCGGCCTCGACGGCCGGGAGGTGATGGGCGTACTCGGCGCGGAGGACGCTCCGCAGGCGTTCGGCCTCGGTGTCGAAGGACCGGGTGCGTCCGCTGCGTTTGAGGGCGGCCCGGATCTGGGTGAGGGTGAGCCGTGCCGCCTTCGCCGGGGTCGGGGCCAGGGTGAGGATCTCGGGCGTCTGCCCTGGTCAAGCCGCCTTCCTTGCCCTGGAAGGCGGGTAGGGCGGCGGGGTAGTACTCGCGGAGCAGTGAGCGGACCTGGTTGGCGAGTGCCGGGCGCCCTCAGCCGAGCGGGGCGGCCAGCCGCCAGCCCTCTTCAAGTAGCCGGTCCACTTCCTCCAGTGCGAGTCGCAGTCGCATCGAACGGTCGCCGCGCACCTCCCGCCAGGACACGCCGCGACCGGACAGCACCTTGCGGAACCGCTCGGTCATCCAGGGCCGCAACTCCTCGCCGTCGCGCAGGCCGTCGTGGTGAAACGGCACATCCTCATGGTCGGTCAGCAGATACAGCGCCCTGGGCGGCATGGCGTCGGTGAGGGTGTGCACGGCCTGGGTGGTTCGGCCGACGTAGCGCTCCTGCCAGACGGTGGTGGCCAGTGCGTCGGTGTCGCACACCAGCACAGGCCCGCCGGTCCGGGCCGCGCGTTCCTCCTCGGCCGATTGGCGGGCGGCGACGGCCTCGAAGTCGGCGTCGCTCCACTGAAGGTCGAAAACGGTGGGCTCGGCAAAGCCGCGGCGGGCGGCCAGCGCCCGGGCCACCGCGAGCTTGGCGACGGTCAATTCGCGTCCGTACTCGGGTACCCACCGGGTGAGCGCATGCGGACCGCCACGGGCACGCAGCGCCTGCGCCAGGTCGCGGGAGAGCGTGGTGGTGCCGGTGGACTCGGCGCCGAGCACCACCACCCGCCGGGCGAACCAGGCCCGCACCGGCGGCTCCAGTAGGTCCCAGCCAGCCACCGGGTCGCTGCGGACCGAGGTAGCGGAGATGGCGAACGTCTCCCGTGCACCGTCCAGGCGGACGTCCACCGCGCTGAACCGGCGCGCCAGTTCGGCGCCGTACGGCTCTGAGGTGAACACCGCGTCCACAGGTACGGCCGCATGCGCTGCGGTGGCCACCGCCTCACGCATCAGAGCGACGTGCCCCGTCCAGAGGCTGTCGCTGCTGTAGTCCACCGGGAGGTTGTCGACGACGCCGGCGACGGCCACCTGGGGGCGGTCCGTGTACGCCTCGCGCAGCCAGCCGACCCGGGTGGTCAGCGGTATCGACTCCACGTCAGCTGCCATCACCACGACTGTGACGCGACGGCAGCTGTCCGCCGCGGTGCGCACCAGGAAGTGGTGACCGGCGTGAGGGGGGTAGAACTTGCCGATGACCAGCCCGTGGTCGAAGGCGGCCGTCATGCGCGCACCAGGGCCGCTGCGGCGGTCGGCCGGCCAGCGGCCAGCTCCCGGCGCCAGCTGCGCGCTCCGAGCAGGCACATCGTCAGGAAGAGCACGTAGACGACGCTCGTCAGGTAGAGCACCTTGGCGAAGTACAGCGGGATGTAGACCACGTCCGCAGCGATCCAGAAGTACCAGTTCTCGTAGGACTTGCTGTTGAGTAGCCACTGGGCGGCCAGCGACAGTGCGGTGGTCAGGGCGTCCCAGAACGGTGCGATGTCATGCGCGCCGCTCAACACCACGGTCAGGCCCCAGGTCGCGGGTACGGCAAGTAGCAGCAAGACGACGACGGTGCGCGCAGAGGCATGGCCCATCAGGCGGGCGGAGCGGCGCTCGCCGCCGCGCAGCCAGGTCCACCAGCCGGCCGCGGCCAGCAGCAGGTACACGACCTGCAGCACGGCGTCGGCGTACAGCCGGGCGCTCCAGAACAGCACCAGGAAGAACAGGTTATTGGCGATGCCGACGGGAAAGTTGGCGATCCTCGCCCTGACGGTCAGCCAGACGCAGGCCGCGCCCGTGGCGAAGCCGAGCAGCTCGGCCCAGGTCACCGCATCGCGACCGAAGTTGAACAGCACGGTGTTCAAGGGCGCGACGATATCGCCCAGGACGTCGCTGAGAGCCATGCAGACCTCCTTGCCCCGTAAATGTCAGTATGACGATAAATGATGGGTCGCCGCATGCCAAGCCCCTTCCGACGGATCCACTCACCACCTGGAAGTTCTTCGGCCGCGCGGCGAAGTGCCCAACGAGGCCCAGGCAGCAGCGTGGGATCACTTCCCGGAGGCCGGGAGGGGGCACTCACGTCGGCTTCCGTCGGCGAGCGGCCCCGACAGCCGAGCGAGCGGGATCGCTGAGAGGTGCCCCATGTCGAGGTGGGGCCGTTGACTTGCCGAGGGCTTGCGATCGGCCTCGTGAGCAGACAGAGAGGGAGCTTGAGTGGTGGATGCTCGAAGGGTTGGCGGTTGGCCTGATGTCTGGGCCGGCCCAGGCGTTTTGTCGGGCGACGTTACAGGCAGCGGAACTGGGCTTACCGATGTGATCGTAGGGTGAAGCGAACCCAAGCCCAGATTGTCCCGCTGCGGCCTCGCATTCGGGCTGGCGCTAGGCTTGGCGGCCGTGATCGTCGCTGGGGTCGCCGCCGGGAGGGCAGTCGGTCTCGTTACCGGAGCCCTGGGCGTGCTTGACTCGAAGAGGCGCCGACGAGTCTGGCCGCGGCAGGTGATCCCAACTCGGTTTCCCTGACGTCGCACCTTTGCGGTTCTGTCACGGCGATTGGGGTTCCCCGAGATGTGATGGGAGGTGGCGGCATTCGTCGCTGGCAGGCGGAGCCGGGAGGCACCATCCTGGAGCCACCGCGTCTCGGCGCCGTCGCCGGTCTTCGACATGTCGGGTCGGCTGCCGTCACTGTCCCTGTGGCCGTCGGTTGAAGTTGCTGAACACGGGTTGACTGCTCCCCACACAGCGGGGAGGATCTTCACACCTTCTACACGGCAGCGGCCCCCAGCGCGCCACGAACCATTGATCCCGGAGTCCGGATTGCGTTGCCCTGCTTGCGGAATGCCGTCACACCGCGCCGACGACCGGTTCTGCGCCGGTTGTGGGGCTCCGGTCGCTCCTCCTGCACAGGCGCCGCCCATGGGTACGGTAGCTCCGCCCCGGCCGTGGAGTCTGAGCAAGGACAGCGGCGACGCGACACCACCTCCTTGGAGGGCAGCCCCCCCGCCGGATGCTCCCGTGCCGGCGCCCTGGGCGTACACGCCTCACGCCGGCACCCAGCCCGGTGAGGGCCTCGGTGCCGGTGCCGGCAACGCAGCAGATCCCTCCGCCACTTCCGTGGGCCCCGGAGCATATGGCGGCGTCGGCTCGTACGGCGGCCCGGCCTCCGGCCAGTGGCACGTACCTCCCCCCAGGGGCGCGGCGTACGGCTTTCCCACCTCCCCGCAGCCACCGTCCGGCAGCGGATTCCTCACCGCAACGGCCTGGTTCGGGCCGCCGCTGGCGAACTGGGGACAGCGGGCAGGCGCATTCCTCATCGACTACCTCACTGCGATCGTGCCGCCGTTCATCCTGTTCGTCATCGGTATTGCCTCGGCGCAGACGCTCGGCGCCGGAGTGCTGCTATTCCTGCTGCTCGGCATAGCCTGGTTCTTCGGGTATGTGATCTATCAGGTTGTCGGCGAGGGACGCACTGGGCAGGGGCTCGGCAAGCGGGTGGTCGGCATCCGTGTCGTCCGCGAGAACGATGGGCAGCCCCTTGGGGTCGGCCAGGCCTTCGGCCGCCACTTGCTGCACATCATCGACTATCTCCCCGCGGTCGTCATCGTCATCCCCGTGGGCTACCTGTGGCCGCTGTGGCACAACAAGCGACAGACCTGGGCCGACATGGTGCTCGGCAGCGTCGTGTTGTCGGACCGGTGACGTCATGAGCCAGGTCGGCCGACCGCTGTACTGTGCCCGCTGCGGCCAGGCGGGCATCCTCACACCAGGTCGGCCGTGCCCGGTGTGCAGCATCACCCACTGGCTTCCCGACTTCGGCCGCATCGACCAGGTCGGCCATCCGGAGGCGGCCTTGGAGACATCGCTCGCCCAGTTGCGCGGGGAGCAGTCCGCCGCCGAGGCGACCGCCCGCGTGTTGGCCGACCCCTATGCGCCGGACGGCTCTCCCGTCTCCATCGCCCGCTCCATGCTCTACGGCTGGCCGCAGAACGACCCGCCGTTCCATATATGCGGCGCCAACCTGCTGGCGATGACGACCACCGCCGGCCTGCTCCGAGGCCTCTTCGGTGCGGTCACCGTCCCCCTCGGCCCGGCCGCGGTTACCCTCGGTGCCGGCCAGGCTGGACAACTCGCCGACCGGCAGCAACTCTCCCCAGTTGATGCCGGTGCCATGGTGCTGAGCCTCGGCACGATTGCCTATTTCGGACGCATGCAGCGCTGGTCGATTCCGGCGGATGAGTTGCTGGGTTTTCAGCCGCAGCAAATCGCCCCGCAGGTTGTACGAGTGGTCCTGTACACCGCGCGTGCCGCGCAACCGGCCACGGTGGACGTCCTGCACGACGGGCACTCTCCCAATGCGGCGTTCTACCTCGAATGGGCTCAGGCCCATGCGAACAACCGGCTTTCCGAGTTCGAGCGGCGGCTCGACGCCCAATTGGCCGCCCTGCGCACCGCCAACACCGATGCCCGGGACCGCTATGCGGCCACCTCACCGGTGTACCGTCCGAGGTGAGCCGGACGACAGGCCCAGCGACCGTACGCACCTTCGTCATGCAGGCGTTCTGGGCTCCTTCCCGGCACACCTTCGTGGCAGTGGGACCGGCTGCAGGCGCTCAATTACAGGCAAGCTCCTGGTCTGACGACCCCGAGCGCCGCCCACGCATTGCGTCACCGAACTCCGACCGCCGGACCCGCACCACAGGCTGGCCTCGCGACTTGCCGCGGCCGATTTGCTCCCTGCGGAGTCCCGGATTGGCCCGTGCCCTTGACGTGGCCGCTGCGCTGTCTTCAGCAGCCCGGCAGCTTCCACGCTCCCAATCCGTCAGTGGTGGTTCTCCTACTGCCCCACCCGAACACCACCTCTCGCTCGGCGGCGCCGGGAGGGCGCCTCTCCTCTCCTGGGCAAGCCGTATGGAAACCACGAGATCGACCTTGCTGGCGTCCGCGCCCTGTTCCCCAACGCAGAGGGAGACTTGGGCACCGACGGCCTCTCGACGAGTGGCTGCAGCGGGGAACTGCGGGCACCGCGTCCGTAGACGTGGCAGAACAGCCGGTCCTCGCTGGTCGGGGCGTTGGGGCGTTGGGGCGGAACCAGTTGCTCACGTCCACAGCCAGCACGATCTGCCCGTCGGCTGCCCTGGGCAGCGGCAGGCCCGCCAGCGCGCGCCGCAACCGGGCCGGCTCCGCCCAGCCCCGGTCCAACGCCGCGTACATCGCCCCGTGCCCGCGCCGGTGCTCGACCGCCAGCGACAGCTCGACCAGCGTCTTCACCGGCCCGTCCGCGCGTCGGTGAGCTCGAAGAGCGGTGTTGGGCGTGGGGGGACAGCATGACGCCAGCCTGGCGACGGGGGCGTTCCGGTGCTCTGCGCTGGCGTTCTGTGCGGCCTGGGTTGCTCATCGGTCGGCTTCCTGCTCCGAGTCCAGCTGTTTCTTGACGGCGCTGGGACTCCACGCTCCGATGCCGCTCGGTGTCGGGATGGCCTCTTCATCGAGGTAGGCTGCAATCTTCCGAAGCGAATCGCCCTGGCTGCGCCGGCTGGCTGCGGTCTTCCGGGCGCGAGCGAGGGATCGGGTTTCCTCCACGATGGTGGCGTTGTCGCGAACTCGGAGGGCAGCGAACAGTTCTGTGCCTTCGCGTAGAAGACGGTTGTAGTGAGGGTTGCCGTCCACGACGTCGATCCGGGTGCCGTTCTCCACCACCTGCATGCCCCGGAACAGGGCCAGGTCGTACACCACCCGACGCTGCGCTTGAGTGGAGAAGACCGCGCCGGGGCTGGTTACGTAGAGGGTGTGGAACCAGCCGAGGTCCATGATCTGCCGCAGGAGCCAGGCCAGGCTTCGATCCGGGTGCCGAGGGCCGACGGGAAGAATGCCGTGGTGAGGCTCGTCGAGGGAAGCGTCGAACTTCTGCGCAGCTGCCACCGCGCCTTCATCGCCAAGCACCGCCATCGCATTGACAGATGCCCCAGGCAGATGCAGCCGTCCCGCACGGCGTGACTCATCACCAGACTTTTCCCTGTAATAGAGCGAGGATATTTCTCCCCGTCGCACTCTTCCCAGAGAATCCTGTTAATTCCCTGACGGGTCCACATCGCGGGTCGCTCGTATCCGTCGACCAGTTCGAAGATGCGGGCCACATTCGCTTGGGAGTACCCCATCTCATGGACGATCTTGTGTGCCAGGCGGGCGCACTCTTCATCAGTTGGCCAGCCAGGGGAGATATACGCGTCGCCCCCTTCAGCGCCAGCAGCCGGGGGCAGCAACCGGTGCCGTTCCTGGGTCGCTTCAAAGGCCCGATCCTGCGGACTGCCCGGCTCGGGATCGGCTGTGACCAGCTTCTTCCCGATGGTGACCGGTGTGCCGAGCGCCATGATCTCCGCACAGGCGACAGCCCGGGTCACCACGTCCTCCAGATCTCTCTCGTGCGGGATCCGCACGTGTCCGCCTACTCCCAGGCGGACCATTGAGATGGCTTCTTGCAGTGCGATCCGCTCCATCGCTCCGGCCCGGCTCAGCGAGGATGCTTCCTGGCGCCGCAGCATACGATCGGGACGAACTCCCGACCCGTCGCTGCTCTCCTCCGGCTCGACGAGGTAATAAATATCCACGCATCCTCCTTGTTGTCGAATGCCACCCCATGTGGTCAACACCAGAAGCATGCCTGGGTCGTGGAAGAAAGATCGGGGCAGCAGGAGCATGCTGACACTTGAGGACATGCCCCGACAAGGGCGCGCGTACTGCCCGTCCACCCGGCAGATCCAGAACAGCTCTTTAATTTACGATTCTCGGGCTCATTTAGATTCGGATTCTTATTTTTCTTTCCGCTTGACGATTTTCGGGAGGAGGATTTTGCTGCGCGGACACGCAGAACAGCGTCTGGTGACTGGAGCCGCTGGGTCACAGGACCACGTGGCAGTGCAGCAGCTTGACCGTTGACAGGGCTGGTGGGTTGAAGACGGCGGTGAGTAGGTGTCGGATCTCCGGGACGGTCAGCTTGATCGGGGGGCGACCGGTGGTGAGAGGGGCTGGCTGTGCGGGTCGCTCGGACCCCTCGGCGGCAGGCCGGTCGCTCCGTGCATGACGTATTGCACAGAACTCATCCGGCTCGTGGACGAAATGATCGAGCGGCGGCCCCGCTGCTGGGGTAGAAGGGACGTCGGATATCTTCCCGGTTGGAAGATGTCGCTATTGACCCCGGCCGGCACGCCCGGCGAGATCGGAGGACGCAGCAGTATGGCCAGCGGCACCGTGACGTGGTTCAACTCCGAGAAGGGCTTCGGTTTCATTGCCCAGGACGGTGGCGGACCGGACGTGTTCGCCCACTACTCCAATATTTCCGGCAGCGGGTACCGTGAGCTGGTGGAGGGCGAGACGGTTACGTTCGACGTCACCCAGGGCCAGAAGGGCCCCCCGGGCCGAGAACATCGTCCGCGGCTGAGGCATCCCCCGCTTGCCTCTGGAGCCCTGTAGAGTGGCACCACCGACGCGGGGTGGAGCAGCTCGGTAGCTCGCTGGGCTCATAACCCAGAGGTCGCAGGTTCAAATCCTGTCCCCGCTACTAAAGGAGGGGCCTGACGTCGTCAGCCGGGCCCCTCCGGCATTCCTCACTGCGTCACACGACTGCCTGCCGTCTGCCCGCTGGCATCGATCACTTTGGCACTCGCGGACACCGCTGCAGTGGGGTCAGGACTCATTACCTGGGCGGTAATCGCGTGGCCGCGCTGGAGGCGGCATGGTGAAGCTATCAGGTTTAGGCCGGCGCACTCCGGGCCATGACCCGGCCCGAATGCTCTGAAGGACAGGCCGCTTCACCTGGAACGGGAGTCCCGCCATGTCGAACTACGCTGCCGTCGTCGCCCGCTTTTTCGAGGCGTGGAACGCCACCGACGCTGACACGCTCGCTAAGGCGGTCGCCGCCGCGTGGTCAGAGGACGGCGCCTACACCGACCCGCTGGCCGCGGCCACGAGCAGATCACCGCGGTCATCCAGGCGGCCCACGAGCAGTTCCCTGGCTTCGAGTTCAGGCTGGCCGGAGACGTGGACGGCCACCACGTGGCCCGCTTTTGCCGGGAGCTGGTGTCCACCACCGATGGCTCGGCGCCGGTCGTCGGCTCGGACGTGGTCACCCTGACCGAGGATCGCCGGATCACCGCGGTCCTCGGCTTCCTCGATCGGCTCCCGCAAGCCTGACACCCGCAAGCCCATGCTGGCGAGAGCCCTGGCGGCTGCCCGGGGAGCCAGGAGGGGCCCGTCAGCCGGGCGGGCGAGGTCCGATGGGCTGGCTGCTCGGTCGAGGCCTGGTCCAGCGCCGTGTCTGCCCCGACAAGAGGTGTGACGACGGCATCCGCCTGGGCACCGGCGCTGACTGCCCGACCTGCGCAACCATCGTGCACACACGGTGCGCTTTGCGGACCCGGGTCACGGCGGCGGTCGAGTCCGAGATGCCGCGCGCCGATCCAGCCGCGCGCCGGGCCGAGACAGAGCGGCGCCTGCGCGAGGAAATCGCCCTCGAGGCGCAGCGTGCCCAGATCCGCCGCGCCCGGGCCGAGCGGGAGGTTGAGCAACGGCATCGAGCGCTCGCGCGACGCCGCGCCCTCGAGGAGGACGCGGAGCTGGGCCGCAAGCAAGCGCCGTGCACGGACTGCCGGCTTCCCGAATCCGCCGGCCTGTGCCCGGTCTGCTCCTACCGGCGGCGTTCCGACGCGGTGGTGCGCGACGCAGTCGGCCTGGTGGTCGCTGTACGAGCCGACCTCCTGGACGCAGCCGCAGTCGCGGAGCTCACCCAGCAGTGCGAGGCGGACACCCGTGCCCTCTTCGCCTTGGCGTGCGAACACGCCTGCGGCCCGGACGTTGATCCGGCGTGGGTGGCCTTCACTGCGCCGCAGGTGGCGCAGCAGATCCGGGACGGGCGGCGCGCGGCCGCGCTACGTCAGCTGCTCGCGACCCAGGAAGCGGTGGCGGAGGCCGACGCGGCTTACGAGGCGGCCCTTCAACGAGGAAGCCGAGGAGCCGCGGCTGCTGCCGACGAGGCCGCGAATGCGGCGGGCCGACGTACCGGCGAGTTCTTCGTCTGCTGGTGGTACACGCCTGACCTCGCTCCTGACCTGCGATGAAGAGCGGAATCGTCGAGTGCCAGCCTGATTCGGTCCGCACCGGGTCCGGATCTTGATGAGTGGTACGTGGTTCTAGCGCCGCGGTACCACATGGCACAGGTTGTAGAGACCGTCCAGGGGCGTCTGCGCCAGTCCAACGCGGGCATGGAACAGCAGGTCAGGGCTTCCTGGTCCGGGAGCGACCGTCCAGTTGGTGATGGCTGTGTGGTAGGCGGGTGATACGGCGAGGCGCCGGTGTTCGCCCTGCGAGACCACTGCGCGGAATAGTGAGGCGACGAAGCCGCACCGTAGCGCTCCGGTGCGGCTTCGTCCTCAGATCGGCTGTGCTGGCGCGCACGATGCGGTCATTCCCTCATGCGGTCCGTGTTCCCGTGACGCTTCCGGGCTGCGCTAACTTTGCGATTGCACTCGCTGGGAGGAGTCTTTCGGTGTCGCTGGATAGGATGCACTCCGCGTGCAGACTACTGGCTAAGCGGAAGAGGGGGACTGTGCTCCATGGGGAAATCAGCACGGGTGCTGGGCTGGGAGTTTGGCCGAACGGCTCGCGAAATGAATGAACTCCTGAAGCTCCACGGGTACTTGTACGGAAACCCCGGCGCCTATGGGCTCACCGAGAAGGGGCGACAGTACGCGGAGGAGAAGTACCACTCGCGTGGCACTGGGGGTTACGCACAGTACAACCCTAGCTGGGAAACGCGCACCTGGAGTGACGAGACGGCGGAGGCGCTTAAGGCTGACATGGACGCCAGCCCCGGAGGCTTCGACGGCGGAGACTCTCTTACTGAAGAAGAGGACGCCTCCCCGTACGAACCTTTGTCGGACTGCAGCAGCAGTGGCGATGACGACGTCTCTCAGCCGAGTTGGAAAGGGTTGACAATTGGGGGAGCCGTAGCGGCGGCTCTTCTTGTCGCTCCTCATGTCAAGCCCTTCTGGAACAACAAAGTGAAACCTGCTGCGAAGAAGCTGCGGGCCGGGTTGGCGAAAAAGGGGTCGGTGGAGTCCGCCGACTCCTGACTCCGCTAGGCATTAAAGCGGAATGCCTGCGAGCCGATCCTGACACGCGGCGGAGGCCTATTTGGGGCTCTGACCTGGGACTTCCCGGTTGGCATGCTTTGGCTCCAGACAGCTGTTTACGGGTGTCCTGCGGCTGGCTGCGGACTGCCGGGGGTGCCGAGACCGAGAAATCCATGGCGCACCAGCCGGCCCTGCAACGAGACTGTCAAGGTGAGCGACCGCTACCCCTGTCCCTGCTGCGCACACCGCGTGCTCGACGCCATGCCCGGCTCGCACGAGATCCGGCCGACGGCGAGCCCCTCGACCCCGCTTGGCGCCCCATCGACCTGACACGGGACTCCTTCGAGGACTGGGCGGTCGAGGACCGCGTCCCGTGGCCCGACGACCACTCGGTGCTCTGCTGGTGGCTGCCCACCTTCTGGCGCTGGGACCACTCCGCGTCATGACTTCCCACATCGAGACACTCGTCCAGTAGCTCGACGGCAAGGCCGCCGAGTCCTACGACGCCCGTGCGAAGCTGATCTGGATCGGCACCGATGCCATACCCGCCGTCATCAATGGCCTGCCCTCCCTCGCCGGCTTCGGTCAGCTGACCGCCATCGAGGTCTTCGAGGAGGTGGGCGATCCCCGTTGCGGCCCCGCCCTCTTCGGCCTGCTGGACAGCGACAACCTGACCGTCTGCTAATGGGCAGCCATGACCCTGGTGAGCCTGGAGCTCGACCCCGCCCGACTGGAGCGAGCCCCTGCACCGCGTCTACCGCACCTGCTTGGAACGGGCGACCCCGCCCGAATGGAGCGAGCCCGGCGGCATCCGCTGGGCTCCGACCGAACTTGGCGTCCGGTACCCCCGTCGTCCCGCCGCTCACCGCGCGCCTGCGAGCCACCGGGGCGGACGACGCCCCTGGCTGGCCCTCAGGCCCACTTCACCGAGATCATCAACACCTGGACGACCACGCCCAGGTGATCCTCTACTCCCAGTTCTGGCGGGTCGACGCTGGCCGCACATACTAAGGGAGTATCCGGACCCGGCCTGGACTGGGAATTTGACTGGACCGCGTCCTGGGAGCACTTGGTCGAGGAGTCCCGCACCTGGTCCCAGCTGGAAGCCTCCGAAGCCCCCACCGGCGACAACATCTTCGTCGCCCCCACCTGGATCGACCGCACCGACCTTCACCCGGAGAGTTGACCGATGCCGTCCCAGCACCGCGAGGCAATCGGCTAGGGCCATGTCGTCGAGAGCTACGTGACGAGGACGTACGGGGGCCTCCCCCGCTACCTCGTACTGAACGGCGGGCGGTTCCTGGGCCCCCGGTGGTGACACACCACCCGCTTCACCCGACACCTCATCAATGACGCCGCCGCCATCACCGACGAGGAACTGGAAGCCCTCCCCGCATACGAATGTAGCTCGCGCCTAACCGCCGGCTGGCTGATCGGCGTCGACCGCCGCGAACGGTTCCGAGCATGCAACAGCGACCTGCTCCTGGCCAGCGAGGTCTGCTACTCAGGCAGCGCCGACTGCTTCGCCCTGACCTGCTTCGCCTACGCCGACGCTGAGGTCCTCACCGCGTACCTCGACCGCTACCTCCCCCGCACCCACCTCCACTACGACCAGCCCGCCGCCCTGGGCGCCCTCCTCCGGCTCGACGCCCTCCTCGGCACCCACCACGCCGACCGCTTCACGGAGCCCGAACTGGGTCAAATGCGTGAGACGCCTCGGCTACCCCAGCCACATCCCCGCCGAACAGCGCCGCTGGGCGGACCTCCAATGCGAGTTCGCCAACGGCTGGTCGGCCGTAGTCCCGGCGGGGCTGTGCACCAGTTGTCCAACAACGGCGCTCGACAGCGACGCTCGACCGACTGGATTCACGGTCCCGACGGCGCCTCCGCGCTCGTCTGGATAGGCTGTGCCCGACCGATGTGAGCATGGCTGTGTACAACTGCGCGCGATGGGAGTGGCACGGCATGCTGCTGAGATTCCGTGCGGCGAATGTTCGGTCGCTGCGCGACGAACAGGAACTGTCCTTCGTCGTGCCGTCGGGCGAGGAGTCCGACTCGGCCCGAACGGTAGAGCTCTCGGGTGGGAAGACTCTCCAGGTCTATCCGCTCGTGGGTGTCTTCGGTGCGAACGCCTCGGGCAAGTCGAATGTGATCGCAGCTCTCAAGAAGATGCGGGAGGCGGTCCTCGGCTCGTACGCACAGTGGACGTCTCGGCAGGGCATCCCCCGAGACGCGTTCTCCCTCGATCCGAAGGCTGCGGCCGAGACCACCTTCTACGAGGTCGATTTCGTCATGCCGGATGGGGTGCGCTGGACGTACGGGTTCGAGCTGAGCGATGAGCGCGTCGAGGCGGAATGGCTGCATTCTTACCCCAAAGGTCGTCGGCAGGTCTGGCTCGACCGGGACGCCACCCGCCAGGAGGTCTTCGCGTTCCCGGGCGAGCGCATCCAGGACCGCGCGCTGCTGACCCGTTCAACCCGTCCGGACGCACTCCTGCTCTCCCGTGCCGCGAACGACAACCATCCGCAACTCACCGAGATCTACAACTGGTTCAAGCAGAACCTCTGGGATATCAATCCGGAGCTGGAGCGTCAGGAACGCGAGGGCTACACGGCCGAACAGCTGCTCGACGATCGTTTCAAGGAGCGGATCGAAGGGCTTCTGCGTGTCGCCGATCTGGGGATCAGTGGCGCAGTGGTCGAGCACCGGCTCGGGGAACACCCGCGAGTTCGCCTTCTGCACGAGGGCGGGGAAAGTGGACCAGTACCGCTCGACTGGCAACACGAGTCCTTCGGCACTCGTTCTTGGTTTGCGCTCATCGGGCCACTCCTACGGGCCCTTGACGATGGCGCCGTGCTGCTCATCGACGAACTGGACGCCAGCCTTCACCCACGCTTCGCCGCCGAGGTCGTACGCCTCTTCCAAGCCCACTGGTCGAATCAGAGAGCCGCACAGCTCGTATTCACCTCCCACGACCCCTCCCTGCTCAGCACTCCTCGCGGCGGCCGGCTCCTGGAGCCAGGACAGATCTGGCTCACAGAGAAGAACCAGCGAGGCGCCACCGAGCTCTACCCGCTGAGTGATGTGCGGCCGGGAGGCGAGGAGAACCTTACGGACTCCTATCTCGCAGGTGCTTTCGGCGCCGTGCCAAGGATGACAGAGGGGCAGATCGGCAGACGTTTGCTGCCCGATTCGGTGAGTGAGGAGGAGCAGGGCTGATGGCGAGGGGGAGAGAGCGGGGCCGGGGGAAGGACGATCTGGGCCGAACGCGCGGGTCGTCGGCACGGGTACGCCCTAGGGAGGTGTACGTCTTCACGGAGGGCGAGGTAACCGAGCCCGGATACATCGACTTCGTACAGGTTCACGGGGAGCTCAAGGATCCCAGCCGGCCTTTCGAGATCCACTTCGAGAATTCCAGTGCTCCATCCAAACGACGTAAGCCCCTTCCTCTGGTCGAGGACGCAGTCGCGTGTATGACCAGGGTGGAAAGTCGCGCTCGACGTGTTGGTCTGAACGAGGAGAAGGACTGGAACTGGCCGCAGGTATGGTGCCTTTTCGACCGTGACGAGCACAAGGACATCGCCACCGCCTTCGCACGGGCACGGAAGGCTGGCGTCAAAATCGCCTATTCCCACCCGTGCTTCGAGCTGTGGCGACTGCTCCACTACCAGAACTACACGAGCGGGTTCGGCGGCGCCTGTGACAGTGCGGCGGCGCTGCTGAAGAAGCAGCCTGGGTTCGCCGCAACATACGGCGGGCGCGGGGGCTCCGTCTCCGCCGAGCAGGCGAAGCACGTAAAGCCAAATCAGTTCGCTGCGGCCACACCAGACCAGAACCGGTTCGAGCAGGCCAAGCAGTACGCGGTGAGGCTCGGCCGGGCGCGCATCGGGCCCGATCCGGCACTCTGGGATCCGTACACCGACGTCCACGCCTTCGTCGAGAACGGTCTCGGAGTCTTCAAGTACTAGGGCGTGTATCGGAAGTGGAGGCTGGGCACCGGTCGTGGCTGCGGGACGGTGCTCAGCGAGGCCCAAGTCCTGTCCGTCCGTCAAGGAGTTCGCGGACGATGTCCAGATGACCAGCGTGACGCGCGGTCTCTTCAATCACATGCATGATGATCCCGCGCAGGTCGGTGAGTTCGTCCCCCAGGGGATCGCGGTGACGACCCCGCGGGGGTGCCGACAACGGCGTGCGGGCGATCACGGCATCGGAACGGCGACACTGGTCGTCGTAGAAGGCGAAAACCACCTCCGGCCGTCGCGGTGTTGTCAGCGGGGCATGGTCATCCAATGCCACGAAGTTAAGGCTCAGTTGAGGGTGTCAAGGCCCCGGGAAGAGGGAGCTTGTACGTACTCGGTGCCGTACGGATGAGTCGGCCGTT
>NZ_JBHTVE010000036.1:0-27258 GCF_042793175.1 Streptomyces sp. NPDC056580
CCGGCCCGACCCGCTGCTTGCGGCGACGAGAGACATGGTTAGCGACCGCGAAAACAGGAAGCAAGAATGTGACCTACTACCCAAGAGCGTAGAAATTGCCCAATTCGGTCATTCCGTGGCTTTCCGCTGCGTCAGACCGCTGTGCGGCTCTACGATCCCGCTTAGGACGTGACCTGCCTCTCGTGGGTGGCGTCACGCGGAGAGCCGGAAAATCAGTCTTCCGGCCGGGCTTGCTCCACCCCGAAGGGGGGCAGAGTGCAGCCCGGAAAATGCGTACACGTGATCGCTCCCGGTAAGGGCCCGCGTACTTCTTGGCTTCGGCCAGGAAACCGAGCGCCGGCCTCCGGGTGGACGGGTCCACTTCCGGGTAGGCCAGACGCTGCTTGCCGCGGGCGCCGTCGATGCCGCAGGCGCCGCCGGCCAGCGACTCGTACACGGCCGCGTCGACCGCGGCAACCTGCGCTGCGGGTCTGGCCGCACTTGCCCACGATGTAGGAGGCGTAGGCGAGATGGGTGTCGGGGACGGGGCGGCCGGCGACCGAGGACGTCCAGTGCTCCACCGTCTCCGGGCCGGTGCAGCCGCCCGCCGCGTCCGGGCCTTGCGCATGGGATCGGCGCAGAACGTGCCAACCGAATCAAGATCCTCAAGCGCCAGATGTTCGGCCGCGCCGGATTTCAACTGCTGCGCAAGCGGGGCCTCCTCACTCCGTAATCCGGTCAGTACCAGGCTCGGCACGGACCTACGATCGGCGCGTGACGATCAAGTACGAGTGGCGGGGTGACTTCGACAACGCCTCCCTCAACGCGCTACACGCCGATGGTTTCGGCCATCCGGTCGCGCAGACCGACTGGCGAGCACGACTGCAGCGCCACAGCCTCGGCTGGGTCTGCGCATGGGAAGACGGCTCTCTGATCGGCTTCGTCAACGTTGTCTGGGACGGCGGAGTTCATGCCTTCATCCTCGACACAGTGGTCGCGCAACCTTGCCGGTCGAGAGGAGTCGGAGCCGCGCTCGTCGCAACTGCGGCCGCAGAAGCCCGTGTCGCGAAGTGCGAGTGGCTTCACGTCGACTTCGAGGAGCACCTGCGTTCGTTCTATTTCGATGGCTGTGGCTTCAAGGAGACGGCTGCCGGACTGATCGCCCTGTAACGCGGTGGATCAAGCCCTCGGCCCGGTCCACGCTCGGTTGTCACGCACAGTGGTGCCACCACACAAGCTGAGCCAGAACCGAAACCCGTGACCAAAGCCAGGTGCCGGGGGCGGCTCCTCTCACATCGGGGTGGCTGCGGGTGCGGGCGCGGTGCAGGCGGAGAGCAGCAGTGCGCAGCCGGCGGCGGCCGTCAGCGGAACGGTGAAGTGGCCGCTGAGGGGGCCGGCCAGGGCTGCGCCGCCGGCCAGGCCGAGACGGATCGCGCTGGACATCCAGCCGACCGCTTCAGTGGACGTGCCCGGCGGGGTGAGGGCGGTGACGGTCAGGCTGGCGACGGTGAGCAGGGGAACGAACACGCTGCCCGGCAGCAGCGTCAGGAGGAGGACCGCGGGGGCGGGAAGCGGGGCGAGCAGAGGGAGCCAGCAGGCCGCGTATACGGCGCCCAGCAGCATCAGGTGACGCGGCCGGGGGGTGGTGGGCTGGAAGCGAGCGAAGAGGACGCCGCCGAGGAGCCCGGCGGCGGAGAACGCGGCGGGCAGCGTGCCCGCCAGCCAGGAGGCGTCCCGCCGGTCGGCCGCGGCGACCGCGGCGACGTCCAGGGCGCCGACCGTGGCGCCGAGGAAGACCAGGGAGCACAGCAGGGGGCGCATGGCGGGTGGGCGCAGGACGCCGAGCCGCTCGCGGTGACGTGGTGCGGCGCGCCAGATGCGGGCGGGTGGGGTGGTGGCGAAGGCGAGGGAGCCCGCCACGGTCGCGGCGGCGGCCAGGACGAGGGCCGCGGCCGGAGAGAGCCAGGTGGCGATCGCGATGGCCAGGGCGGGGCCGGTGGCGTAGACGATCTGCTGGGTGGAGGAGTCCAGGGTGTAGGCGGTCCGGACGTGTGCGTCGTCGGGCAGGACGCAGGGCCACAGGGAGCGCAGTGCGCCCTCCAGTGGTGGGCATCCGGCTCCTGCCAGGGCGACGCACAAGGCGGCCAGCGGCAGGTGGGCGGTGCCCGCTACCGTCAGGGTGCTGAGCGCGGAGGCGACCAGGGCGGCGCCGAGGTAGCAGGGCAGGAGCAGGCCGCGCAGGTCGGCCAGCCGTCCCAGCAGCGGCAGTCCGAGCGCCGGGGCGATGCCGTAGAGCGCCGCCAGCAGGCCGGCGCTCGCCAGGGAGTGGCCGTCCGCCTGTGCCGCCAGGATCAGGGCGACAGGCACCATACCCAGCGACAGGCGCCCGGTCACCGAGGCGATCAGCAGCCGGCCGCAGTACCGGTGGCGCAGCACGTCGAGGAACGTCGGCGGGCTGGATGACGGCCGCGGGCCGTCGACTGGTGCGGGCGGGGGGAACGGCTGGGGTACGCGGGCCGGCGCGTCTGTGGTGCGGGGGACGTCACGGACCTGCGCGTGGGCCATCGCCTGCCTGCCTCTGCCATGGGGGTCGAGCCGAGTTGTCTCGCGGGAGGGGGCGCCCGCACGGCGGGCTCGTCAGGGCGCACGCCGTGCGGGCGATGGGCAGCGGCACGGGGATACCGCTGGGTGAGAGAAGCCCAACAGGGCACGCAGGCGGCTTCAACGCCGCTTCCCCTTCCACGGTCGGGGCCGGACATCCGTCGCAGCCTCTGGTGCGGCAACGCGCCTTACCGGTCCGCCTCACGGGTCCGGTGGGCCGCACCGCTGCTCCCGGCCGGCCGACGACGCTGACGGCACCTGCCAGCAGCAGCGGTCCCACCTGCTGGCTCCGCGACGTGGCCGCGCTCTCCCCCGCAGGCCGAATCCGCCGGGCGCCATCCGGTGCCCGGGGCGGTGGCAGCGTCCGGTCGGCACGTTCGTGGGACGGGAGGCGCAACCGGGTCGTTCGGGGAGATCGTCCCGCCCGGCGGCGCGTCAGGTGTCCGGGTGGTCTGCGGCGGCTCGGGCGGGCGTAGATGGGGTGGCACCTGCCGCCTTGAGCGATCCGTACGGAGCCGATGACGTGAGCCCCCGCACCGCCGCGCCGTGCCGCTGCGCCGCTCGCTTCTCACCCTGCCCGCCGAGGTCGGCGACCTGATGGACCACACGCCCGAGTCCGCGTACGCGCATATGCGTGACACACGTCCCGCATGGTTCTCGAGTTCGCCCGGCGACGGGGCGATCGACATCATGCGCTGGCCGATGGCCGAGGGGCAGGTTCTGCACCGGGACGAGGCGCGGGTGGGCCTCGAGGACCCGGTGGTCCTCCCGGACGGGCAGCACCACCGCCGACTGCGGATCGTCCCCGTGCGGCCGGAGCCGTCCGTGGCCGTCCTTGCGTTGCTGGACGGCCAGGTCGTGCTCGTCGACCGGTTCGGCACGCGGCCCGCACCTGGCAGTGGGAGATCGTCAGGGGCGCCGGAACCGCGGACGAGGACGACGCCCAGAACGCGGCCGGACAGCTGCAGGACCTGCTCGGGGCGAACGCCTCGGACCTGATCGGCCTGGGCCGGGTCCACCCGGACCCGGCGATCCTGGCCGAGGTGTAATGCTGTACGCCGCGCGCATCGACCGCGTGGGCGAACTCGGGCCCGGCACCGGCATCCGCCCGCGCGCACGGTCGCGTTCACCGAGGCGGAACAGATGGTGGTGAACGGTCAGATCACCGACGCGGTCACGATCACCTCGTTGTTCCGGGCCCGGCAGGCGGATCTCGGCGAAGAGAGCCCGGCCGTGTGACAGGGCGCAGAGACGCGACCGGCTGATCGCCGTGGTCGAGCGCGCCATCGAGCAGCAGCTGCCCACTGGCACCTACGGAGTGGATGTTCCGAGCATGGTCCGTGAGGTCGTGCGGCAGCCGAAACATCACGGGTGCATCTTGCGGAAGTCCTCGTACTCGTCGCAGACGATGCCCTGGTTGACCCAGCGTTGGGGGTCTGCGGAGAGGTCACGTTCGGCAAGGTGCAAGGCATCCTCACGGGCGGCCAGGACCGCGATCGTCCGTCCCCACGTCTCCTCCTCGGGGTCCAGGGGCGGGAACTCGGTGATGTCGAAGAAGTTGTCGGTGCCGACGTCTTCGACATCACTCACATAGATCGTCACACCGGAAGAGCCGGGGCTGAGGGCGATCCACCGCAGCCCTCGGTGACCATCGCGTTCCACCCTGCCGAGGAACTGCTCGATCTGCTGTCCGCGTCGGAGGGCGGCGAGAGCGAATGCGGGGATGAGGTGCCGCATGCAGGGTTCCTCTACTGGTGCTGGGCGCGCAGGCGTTCTGGGTCGATGTGATCAGCAAACTCGATGGTGAAGGACAGGCCCATCCGGTTCAGTGCCGCCAGCAGGTTCGTGATGCGATCGGGATCGACGAATCCGCTGAACACGACGGGTTCGAGTGGAGTGAGCTCAAGTTCCGCGCACTCGTTCTCGATCCGGCCGCTGACGTGGGCGCATGACGGGTCTGGACGGCGGCCCGCAGCGGACCAGGCCCGGCCGTGGCACGAGGAGGGCGCCACGGAAGACGGACACAAGTGAGCCGGGGGTGCTGCCCGGTCCGGTCGGTACGGGCGCGGTCCTTGCTGTGGTGGAGCGGCCGGGGGCAGAGGCTGTCGGCCGCTCGGCCTGATGCATGCTGTGCCGGCGCTCCGGTGGTGTCACGGTGGCGTGGCGCGGGTGTGCCGCAGCTTGCGGACGAAGCGGTGCATGTGGGGGTCCAGGGTCTCCTCCTGCTCCTGGAGCACCTGTTCCTCGGTCAGCCACCGGATCGCGTCGAACTCGCCCTCGTCGTACGACGTGATGGTGTCGAGGTCGGCGTCGAGGAGGTACCAGAGCGAGACATCGGTGTGCGGACGCCGTTCTTTGGTCGGGGTGACGGTAAGGAAGAGGGGGCGTTCGCCGGTGACCGGCGATGCCACCGCCTCGACGCCCAGTTCCTCACGGCATTCCCGGACCACCGTGTCCCAGGGGTCCTCATCGGGCTCGACGTGGCCCCCCGCAGGCAGCCAGAGCCCGGCTTTGCGGTGGGCGACGAGGAGCAGTCGTCCGCGTCTGTCGTCGCGCACGACGAAGTAGCAGACCAGGTGTGTCGCCGGTACGTCCGGCTTGCGCACCCGGTACACGGCCGCTTGGCCGGCGAGCCACCGGGTGGCGGCCGTCAGATGGGTCCGCTCCAGGGCGTCCCAGGGGGCGATGGCGCCGACCAGCTCCAGTAGGTGTGCGCGGGGCCGATCCGTGGGGTCCTGTTGATCCGTGGCAGGCATGCGGACAGTGTGGCGGCCGGCACTGACAGGCGCCTTCGCCCCATGTGGGATGGCGCTCGGGCGTCGTCAGTGGCGTGCTCGGGCGAGCAGGGCCGCGTGGGGCAGGGTCAACAGGCCGTCCTCGGTCGCGAACTCGGTGCTCAGGGCGTCGAAGTGGCGCTTGATCTCCGCCTGGATCTGGGGCGTCTGGCTGCGCAGCATCTGGCCGCCGAAGGCGACACCGCCCGCGGGGCCGCTCCACCACTCCTCGGGGCTCGCGCGGTGCTCCCAGCGCAGGGTGCCGCATTCCGCCTCGCGCAGGTGCGCCGCCTCCAGCAGGCCGGTCAGGCCGCTCTCGTCGCGGCGAAAGTCGTCCTCGGCGGCGACTCCCGCGGGCAGGCGGGGCGACCGTACCGCGCCCGCCGCCTGGATCGCGCGCCCGATCAGAGCCTGCCCCGCGGCCGGCGGCGCCGCCCATATGGTCAGCGCGATCCAGCCACCCGGCCGCACGACGCGGCGCAGCTCGACCAACGTGTCCTTGGGCCGACCGACGTGGTTCAGCACGAAGTTGGCGACGACAGCGTCGAACTCCTCCGCCTTAAATGGGAGTGCGGGCAGCGCAGCCAGTCGTACGTCGGCCTCGGGGGCTGCCCGTCGGGCCAGTTCGACCATGGTGGGCTCCGCGTCGACGGCCGTCACGGTCGCGCCCCGCGCACACGCGGCGGCGGCGACCGTGCCCGATCCCGTGCCGACGTCCAGTACACGCACGTCCGGTCCCACCCCGCGGCATCGAGCAACCGCGGTACGGGGTAGGCGCACAGCTTGGCGAAGCTGTCGACGTAGGCAGGGCCCCGGCCCGCCCAGATCAGCCGTTCGCTCTCGTCGAAAGCCGTCGTCGGCACGGGCGGTCCTCCCGGACAGGAGTCAAGATCGATTTCCTCGGGACCGACCTTAATCCACTGTCCGGACAGGGCCGGGGTCCCGTAGCCACGGACGGACCCGCGACCGGCGGCACGGCCCCCGTAAGACGTGGCTCGCGCGGCAGCGGTCAGGGCGTGTGCCGCGGGCGAGCCTGAGCCGTATGGCGCGCCGCGGTTCTCCCGCTCCGCGTCTGTCTTCCGGTCGCCTGCCTCCGCCAGCAAGCCACGGAAACCTGGCTCTTCTATACGTTCTCCCCCAGGCCCGCCGCTGTCAGCGTTGGCCGGTGCGTCGACGCTGCGGGCGCTGCGTGCGCCGGCCCGAGCGGCGGCCGGGTGCCGGAGCGCCGTCGGCGGGCGCCGTGCCGGGTGAGGAGAAGCCGCCGGGGACACCTTGCCCGGGCGGGAGCCGGCACCGCGGCGGCCGGCTGTTCGACCGAGGGGCGGGGGCGCGCGGCGCGGGCGACGACGGTGGTGTGCGGGATCAGCGGGGCGCAGGCGGCGCAGACTTCTTCGATGGTCCACACGCGGCCCACGGTGGGGTCGTGACGCAGGATGAGGGTCACGGCGCCGGCGCAGTGCGTACTGGTGTCCGGGTGTGCCTCGCACCGGGTGGAGCCGCAGTGGCACCAGGCGTTGGGGCGGACGGTGGCCGCCTTCGCGTGTGCGGCGGCGTGTTGCGCGGCGAACGCGCGCAGCGCGGCCAGGTCCTTGGAGCGCGGTGGCATCCGGCAGGCCGCGGTGGTGCAGGAGACGGTGGCGGAGCGGTCGCTGTGCCCGGTGAGCCGGATCGTCCAGGCCCGCCCCGGGACGCGGTCGGTGGGGGTTTCGGTGTGCGCGGTCGTCACGCGGGCATCGTCCATTCATCGAAGGGTGAAACGGGTGTGTCGGTCCACTATGTGCCACCCGTCTGTCACGAGGGCAGCAGGGATTGTTCCCGCATCGGGTGTCCCCACGCGGCCGCGGTGCTGTCCGCGGCGCATGCCGCACCGGCTGTGCCCGGAGGGATCACGTGGTTGACGATGACGGTGCGCGCAACCGTGATGAGCCCTTGGACGGTGTCCACTCCAGCATGATCGAATGAGGCATGGCATCTTTCTGGACCGGCACCCGGATACGCCTGCGCGGCATCGAACCCGATGACTGGACGGCGTGCATGCGCTTTGCCGCCGAGCAGGAACGGTTGGGGGACGTGCTGTATCCACCTCGTTCGGCCGAGGACTACCGCGCGTGGGCCAGAGAGCAGGCAAGTGCCGATCCCGGCGGCGAGTGCTTTCAGCTGGCCATCGTGGCCGCGGACTTGGGAGAGATAGTCGGCACGATCGGCACGTACCACGCCGACCCTCGTGCTGGCTGGTTCGAGTACGGCGTCATGATCGGCGCTGACCATCGGCACAAGGGTTACGCGTCAGAAGCCGTGGTGATGCTGCTGCGGTTCATGTTCGCCGAGCGGCGCTATCACAAGTGCCAAGCACGTGTCTTCGCGCACAACGCGGGTTCGCTGGCCTTGCACCAGCGGCTCGGTTTCGTCGAGGAAGGCCGCCTGCGAGAACACGTGTTCTTCGCCGGTCAGCACCACGATCTCGTCATGATGGGCATGCTCGCTGAAGAGTTCACTCGTCTCCATCCGGCGTCAGGAGTATGAGGCCCGCCACCTCGGTGCCGGGATGTCGGTGTGCGCGGTCGTCACGCGGGCATCGTCCATTCATCGAAGGGTGGAACGGGTGGTGTCGGTCCACTATGGGCTACCCGCCTGCCGTAGGGGCATCCGGTTTGCTCCGATGGCGCTATCGAAGTGGCTCCGCACGCATCGAGGCGGTAGCGGGCAGCCCCGGCAGACCGTCACCGGGTTGGGGGACGGTGGCCGGGACCGCTGGTGGGCGGTGGGGGCTCCTGGCGCAGGGGTGAGGTGGGCGGCAGCAGGGCGGCGCGTTCGGCGGTGGTGCGGGCCCGCATCTGTTCCAGGCGGTGCTGGACGCGGGCGTGGGTGTAGAGGTCGATGGCGTCGGTGAGGTGGTCCCAGTCTTCACCGTCCAGGCCTGCCGGGCGAGGCCCGAGGACGTCGGGACCGGCGCGGTGGTGTCGGCGCCGGTAGTCGCTGATGGCGGTCAACAGCCGGGTGTAGGACTGCTGCTCGTCCTCGTCGTCCTTACCGGGGGCGGTGATCTCCTCCATCCACGCCTCCGGCAGGGGCTCGCCGGCGAGGACGGCGGCCAGGGCGCGCCGCGCCGGGCGCGCGTCCAGCGCGCCGTAGGACAGGGGGGCGATGCCGAGGGGGTCGCGCAGGGCCGGGTGGTCGGGCAGGGGTCCGCCGGGCGGCGGCGCGTCGAGGTGGTCGAGGGCCGCGGCGATCATGACGGAGGCGGGGGCGTCGGGTGGCGGCAGGTGCAGCGGGCGGCGGCGCCCGGTCAGGGCGCGCACCCGGGCATCGAGGTCGTCCCACGCGGCGGCGTCGTCCGGGTCGGCGGGGCGCGTGCCCAGTCCCGGCACACCGGTGATGGCGTGGCGGGTGCGCCACAGCTCCACGAGAGCGGCCGTGGTGGCCCAGACATGGCGGCGCCGGGCGGAGCTGGTGGGCGGCGGCGTGCCGAGGGGGCGGGCCCAGGCGAGCGGGACAGCGGCCAGGATGTGGCCGCGGTCGGCCAGCGAGCGGGCCAGGACACGGTGACGTTCGGCGAGGTACGTAGCCCAGTGGGCGGGGGTGTCGGGGTGGGTCAGGGCGTGGGAGTCGGCGACCCAATCGGGTATCTCGCCGCGGTGGTGGGGGCGGTGCGGGGCGTGGTCGGGCAGGCGCTCGCGGAAGCGGAGTTCGGCGTAGACCTTGTCGGAGACGGCGTCGGCGCGGGCCAGCGCGGCACGTGCTTGGCGCAGGCGGTCGGCCGTTGTGGCGCGCCGGGTGGCTAGGGTGCGGCGGACCTGAGCCAGGGAAGTGGCGCCGGGAGCGGCCGCGCGGGTGGCCTGTTCGCGTTGGAAGTCCTCGCGGGCGCGGTCGCGCCAGGTCAGGGCGCGGCGTAGCTGGGACTCGCGGGCGAGGTCGGTGATGTGGTGCCGGGCGGCCGCCGACAGCTCGGTCCTGTCGGCTTGGGTGTGGCGGAGTTGGGTGCGGACGGTGGCCAGGTGGGCGGCGAGCTCGCGGCGGGAAAGGCCGCCCAGGGGGCGCTGATCCCAGGCGGGATGGGTGTGGCCGGCGCGGGTGGTGACGGGGGCGGGCAGGTGGGTGAAGGCGGCGTCGGCGGCCTTGAGCGCTTCACGGGCCACGGCGCGGTGGGAGGCAGCAAGCTGGGTCAGGGTGTGCAGCTGGGTCAGCGTGAGCGCGGCCAGCGGGCGCGGCCGGTCGTCGCGTTGGGCTTCGGTGGCCTCGTTGAGGTGCTGGCGCAGCCGCCAGGTCAGCAGGGCCGAGGGGTCGTCGGCGTCGGTGAAGCCCCGCGCGGGCACCGTGCGAGTCAGCAGGCGGGGCAGGTCGAACCGGGCCCGTTCGGCGGTGTGGAGGGCGCGGATGAGGGCGGGGTAGGCGTCGGCGGCCAGGAACGTCGCGGCTCGGTCCGCGCCGAGGGTGTGCTCGAGCAGGCCGGTCAGCCGGGCGGTGGTCGCGCGCTCGGCGACGTCGGCGAACTCGGCGGACAGCTGCCCGGGCGCGCTGATCTCGCGCTGCAGCGCGGTGATCGACTCGGTCGCCGAGAGCTGGGCGCGGCGCCGGGCGGCGATGGATGCGAGGACGTCGTCGAGGTGGTCGCCGTCGTCGAGGGCGACGTAGAGGCGGTTGGTGCGGGTGCCGCGGGTGAGTTGGACGTAGACGCCTTCGCGGGTGGAGCGGGCGGAGGCCAGCGCATGGGAGGTGTCGACCGTCATGCCCTGGGCGCGGTGAATGGTGGAGGCGTAGCCGAGCTCGCACTGGCTCGCGAGGTAGTCGGCGGGCAGCCGGATACGGCCGCGGTGCCGGGTGTGGCGGACTATCGCGTCGCCGTCGGGCAGGATCTTGGTGACCCTCCAGGTGTCGCCGTTCTTCACGAAGTCCCGTCCGCCGCGCACGAGCATGCGGCGCCGGTTGAGACGCGTGACGATCACATCGCCCACATGCGCATGCTGTCCGGCGCGCAGCGCGGCAGCCTGGCCGGTGTCGACGGTGCCGGCGGCGATGTGCCAGGCCTGCGCCCGCTGGTTGAGGGCGGTCACGGTCGCCGTGTCGGCGGCCGTCATCAACGAGGACAGTCCCTTGGTGAGGTCGCTGGCCCAGGCGGTGAAGACGGCATCGGACATCGCGTCGTGGTTTCCGGCGACGATCCGGCCCTTGTCCCGGTACCAAGAGAACGCGGCCCTGTGGTCGTCACCGTCGCGCAGGATTAGGGAGGCGTCGGCCTCGCCGGGGACGCGGAAGCGGTGCAGCCGGTCGAGTTCGACCGTGCCCCCGGCCGCACGGGAGATCAGCCGGAGCGCTCCGCCGGCCTCGACGGCGGCGAGCTGGTGCGGGTCGCCGAGCAGGCGCACCACCGCCCCCGCGGCCGCCGCGTCGGCGAGGACCCGATCGAGCAGGAGGGTGCCCGCCATGCCCGCCTCGTCGACCAGAACAACATCGCCCGGGCGCAGCCGGAAGTCGTCCCTCCCGCCCTGCTTCGCGTCGGGTAGGCGGGTGCGCTGGTGGAGCCAGGAGTGCAGGGTGTGGGCGCGCCGTTGGAGGTCGTCGCCGAGGACTTTCGCCGCGCGGGAGGACGGGGCGAGGGGGATCAAGCGTCCGCCGGCCGCGTCGACGGCCGCAGCGACCAGCCGCATCGCGGTGGTCTTTCCGGCGCCGGCCGGGCCGAGGCCTGCCAGCAGCAACTGCTCGGAGCAGGCGAAGGAGGAGGCCAGCGCGCGCTGCCCGGCGTCCATGGGGCCACGGTGCAGGGCAGCGACGCGGGCGAAGGCGCCCCGGCCGACGGGCGGGATGACGCTGGTGCGGGCGGCGGCCAGGAGCCGGTTCTCGGCGGCCAGCAGGGAGTGGGTGGTGAAAGTCTGCGAGCCAATCGGCCGGTAGACGGACGTGCCGTCCGCACGCGTGAGGTCGGGGTGCGGGGGGTTGATCTCGGGCGGGGTGATGTCCACGCAGTCGCCGTGGGCGAGGACCCGGTCGGTGATCTCCTCCGCCGCGCCGGGCGGGGCGGTGGCCCCGGCCAGGGTCCGCATCAGGTAGCGGCGGGCCTCGGCCAGCACGTGACGGCGGCGGAACGTCGTACGCCGCTCGGTCACCGCGGCCAGGACTTCGTCGGCCGCCGCGGTGAGGTCGAAGGCGGCCGGGGCGGGCCGGTTGCGGGCCGCGGCGCGGGCGGTGGCTAGCAGGTTGTCGACGGTCGTGTGGTCGGTGACGGCGATCGCGCGGCTGCGCCAGTCGGCGAGCAGGTCGTCAAGGGAGCGGGCTCGTCGCTTGGGCGGGCGGGTCTTCACGGTGGCCTGCCACTGCAGCCGGGTGCGGGCCGCAGTTGCGGGCTGGCGGCCGTGGCGGCGCCGGTAGGCGTCGAAGAGGGCGTCGGCCATCGTGCGCACCGTGTGGGAGCGCTGCGCGAACACGGCGCGCAGCCGCCGGTCGATCCCGACGATGCGCATCACCGGCCGCTGCCCGGGGGTGACCTCGACCTCTTCGGTCGCCAGGCCGAGACGGGAGCAGACGAGCTCGAGGGCCCGCTGGTTGAACAGCTCGCTGGCGGCCACGACGTCGCGCAGCAGGAGGCGGGAGTCCAGGTTGCGCCAGCGCCCGTCAGGGCCCTTCACTCGCGGGGAGATGACCACGTGCTCGTGCAGCATCGGATCGCCCGCGCGGGATTCGTAGTGCAGGTAGACGGTGGCCAGCAGCCCCGGTTCGGCCCGTAGCTGAGCCACGCCGCCCGGACCCGTGCGCACCGCGAGGGCGTTGTCCTCGATCCAGGCCAGGGTCTCCGAGCGCGCCTGGGCCAAGGCCTCGAGGACGGTCCTGCGAACGTCGGGGCCGCCGAGCGCGAACAGCAGCGACAGTTCCTCGTTGGAGAAGGTCAGGTCGTAGCCGGTGATCGCACGGCGCTGGGGCCCGCTGCGGGCGGCCAGGTACCGGCCCAGCTCGGCACCGTCAGCCGGAGCACGGTGGTACTCGGCCTCGAACGCGCGCCCCGCGCACCGCATCCGCACCTGCCGCGTCTCGGCCTTCGTCAGCGGCCGGCACAACCGCTCACCGACCTGCTCCAGGACCTGCTCGATCTCCCTGTCGAGCGGCGAGACTTCCCTCAGGCGCGGCACGGCCGGGCCGAGCTTGGCCGCCCTCATCGCCTGCTTGAGCGAATCGCCCTCGCTCAAGTGCTGGGCGACGATCGCCACGGCATCGGGATGCATGCCGAGCCCGAACAAGGCCCGCATCTGCGCGTCGCTCACCAGCCCGGCCAGCCCCAAAGCAGCCGCGGCCTGCCCGTGCCAGACCCCGGGCGGCACCCCGGGCACGCTGGAGGACACCGTCAGCTCAGCCCCGGGGGCACCGTCACCACGGGCGATACCCAGCCGGTAATAGCGCTCCCGGCCCGCGGTGAACGCGTTCGCTGTCATCCCCACCAGGCCAGAAGATCACCGCGTACAAGCCCGGCGCGGGCGGAGGGCGGCTTCGGGCCTCAAACTTCCCAGGGCCCGAGAAACGACCTTCGAACGTGTCCCGCCAGAGGGGACAAGGCCCTTCGAGCACGGGCGGGGCGTCAAAAATGCCAGAGGTGTACGGGAATCGACCCGCCACCGGCCGGCGGACCACACACCCACACCCTCACCACCACCGCCACCGACCCGACTCCCCCGGCCTGCCAGACCACCGGCCGTCCACCGACACCCCGGCCTCCGGAATCACCCATCACCCGGAGCAGCCCCTGCCGGGTGGCTTCTCCGCCACCTGGTGCCGTCGTCGTCCCGTGAGCGGGACCGGGCGCGGCGGCGGGCGTGTTACGGCCTGGGACGTGGGCGCTGGTGCCGGGCTGGCGGGGGTGCGGGGGTCTGAGACTGGCCGGGCGCGGCCCGCCACCGGGGTGGGCGCGGCGATGGCCGGGAGGTGGCTTGTGGTGGCGTCAGGCCGGACCAAGGGGAAGGGCGGCGCGGTGCTGGTGCGGCGGAAGGCTGCGTTGGAGCGTGCCGCGGCGCGGGTGGCGGAGCGGCGGCGGGTGGCGGCTGCGGCGGAGGCGGAGCGGTTGCGGCGGGAGGCGGCGTTCGACGAGTGGGTGGCGGACTTCGAGTTGGCGGTGGAGGACGAGGCGGCGGTGGTGGCCGAGGTGGAGGAGGAAGTGGCCCGGGTGCGGGAGCGTGGCCGGGTGCGGATCGAGGCGGCGCGCGTGGTGGCGGCGCGGGTCGTGCTGGCGATGGGTGAGGCCGGGGAGACGGTGGCCGGGTGCGGGCAGCGGTTGGGTGTGGGGGTGGAGCGGGTCAAGGAGTTGCGGCGGCTGGGGCGCGAGGTGATGGCCGCGGAAGACTCGGCGTCGGGGTCTGCGCCGGGGAAGGGGAACGCGGCCGCCCCGGCGAAGGCGGCCGCCTCGGGGAAGGCTGCGGCCCTGGGGGAAGCGTCGCTACAGGAGACGGTGGGCGGGCTGGGTGGTGAGCAGGGGCGGGACGGTGGGTGGGAGCGGGCGGGCGCGGTGTCGCGCGGCGCGGGCGCGGTGCCGGTCGCCGCTCCCCCGGTGACGGCTCCGGCCGCTCCCCCGGCGGCCGGGTCCGTTCCTCCGGCCGCTCCCCCGGGTGCGCCTGGTGCGCCGGCGGGGTCCTCGGGGGCGCCGGGTGGGGGCGGGGCGGGGTCGGGGTGGCCGGAGTCGTCCCGGTGACGGCGGGGGTGCTGGGGGTATGAGGCGGCCCCGGCTGCCGCGGGGCGGGCTCTGTCCGGTCGTGCTGATACAACCGGCGTCATGACGTTTCGATTCACTGCTCGCGCTGCCGGCGCGGAGATCGATCCTGAGGGCTACTTCACTGAGGCGGGTCTGGCGGAGGGCGAGGACGGCAGCGGCTTCGTCTTGCTGTTCATGGCGGGTGAGGCGGAGCCCGACGATCAAGAGGTCGCTCGGGGGATGGATACGCACTGTCTGGTCACGGCCGGGCAGGGGACCGCCTACGGGTGCGTACGAGAGGCCGTCCTGGTGGGCAATGTCCTTCGTGTTGTGCTGGATCCGGAATCGTTGGAGAGCCTTCGCCTGGATGACGGTGAAATTGAAGCGGTCATCGAGGCACCGGCCGAAGATGTCGCCGTCTTCCGGGAGGTCCTTGCTCAGGTGCTCGCCTACGGGCGGGCGGATGCCGTACCGGCGCGGCTGGCGGTCTGATCGCGCGCGGACGAAGGCGAGGCGGGTGTGGAGCGGCCCCGGCTACCGCGGGGGCGGTGGCCGGGGCTGGGGTGTGGGAGTGCCGGGGTGTCGGGGCCGGGTGGTTCAGCTGTGGGGCTGCTGGGTTGACCAGGGGGCGGCGGGCCGCTGTGGGGTGGCCTGGGGGGCGTGCGTCGGCTGCTGGGGCGGGTAGGCGGCCGGCGCACCTGGGGCGGCTGTGGCGGGCTGGTGTGGCCAGGCGGCGGGCGCGGGGGCCTGCTGGGGTGTGGCGGCCTGTTGTGGGGGGAGGTGGCCGGTGAAGCGGTGGGGGCCTGCGTCTTTGAGGTAGACGGTGACGGGGGCGTGGTCGGCGACGAAGATGCGTTCGTGGATGCCGGGTGGGGTGAGGATCCACCAGGTGGTGTCGTCGCGGCGTTGGGTGCGGCGGATGAGGGGTGGGGGGAGGGTGACCTCCTCGGTGATGTCGGTGTCCGGGTTGGTCTCGGGGACCGTGATGTGGTCGACGGTGCTGAAGAGACCGGCGAACTGGGCGAGTTTGTTGATGGTGGTCTCGTGCCTCACGGCGCTCCCCCTCTTTTCTGGTTGTGTGTCTGGGCCTGGGCGCGGGTTTCGCTCGGGACGGTAGGCGGCCTGGGCTGGGTGCGGGAGCGGGTGCGGGGCCGGGGTGCCGGGGGGCGGGATATGGGCTGGGATGGCGGGTGCCCCAGGCGGGAAACACGCGGGGCGGCCCCGCACCGGGGACGGGTGTCCGGGGTGTGGGGCCGCAGGGGTGTCCGGGCGTGGGGCCGGTGGGGGGCGCTGGTCGCCTATTCGGTGATGTAGGTCAGTTCCATGTGGCGGTCGTCGAAGACGGCGTGCAGGCTGAAGCGGGTGGCGTCACGGGCGGCGGCGTCACGGAGCATGCCGAGCAGGGTGGTGCCGTTCTCGTCGAGGGGGCGGGTCAGTTCGATGGACTGGCGGAAGTCGTCGCCGCCGAGGATGGAGCGGGCGTCGGTGCCCGGTCCCCAGCCGTCGGCGTGGACGGTGGTGGGCAGGTACTCGCTGTCGTCGGGGGTGCCGGGGGTGCTGGTGGGGGTTCGGCCGTTGCTCATGAGGCAGGTGCCGTCGCTCTTGATCCACCACAGGCGGGGCGCGGCTTCGGTTTCGCCGTAGCCGAGCTGGTGTGAGGGTGCGGCGGCGGCGTGTTCGGCGGCGGCGAGCACACGGTCGAGGGGGAAGTGAAGCCGGGCGTTCTTCTTGCCGTGGGCGGTGTTGGCCATGGCGACCTCCAGGAGGGGTTGGTGGGGATGGGCGGGATGGTCATGTCGCCGAGGAACTCGTTGAGCCAGTCGGGGCGTTGCTCGGCGGGCAGGGCGAGCAGGCGCCGCGTCTCCTGGCAGGTGGTGTCCGGTTCGGTGCTGTCGGGGACGGCGGGGGTGGGCTTGGGCATGTCGGTCCCTGGCATGGGTGGGGAGGGACGGGGGGTGCGCGGGGCCACCCGTGCGGCGGGTGCCGGGGCGGGCGCGGCGGGTTTGAGGGTGGGATGCCGGGGGGCTAGTCGGGCAAGATGCCGGCGTATTGCGGAGCGGCCCCGGCCCTGGCGTACGCGGAGCGGCGGCCCCGCCCGGGACGTTTGGGGGCGGGGCCGAGGGTGGGGCGTCAGTCGTCTGCGGTCTGGGGGCTTTACGGGCGGTGCGGGCGGTGCGGGCGGTGCGGTCGGCGCAGTTGCCGCACTCTCCGTCGCGGCCTTCGCCGTCGGCCGTGGACTGGCCGCAGTCCTCGTTGCGGCACAGGTCGTCCAGGACCGCGGACGCGACGGCTTCGCCGAGCAGGGTCAGGTGGTCGCCGTCGAACTCGGCGCAGGGTTCGGGCCACTGCTCATGCTGGAGTTGGAGGGTGCCCTCGACCACGGACAGGGTGTAGATGCCGGTGCCTCGCCTGTTGTTCTCCAGGTAGCCGGTGACCGCGTAGGTTCCGGCGGTCGCGGTCCAGTGGCGGCCGAGGGTGCGGGCAGCCACGCGGGCGATGTCGGAGATGTGGAAGTCGGCGTCGGGGAGCGAGTCGTCGGCGAGGGTGTCGCCGATCTTGTCGAGTTTCGCGGCGGCCGGGATCAGGTCGAGGCCGGTGATGGTCAGACAGCCGACCGTCAGGTGGAGGTCGTCAAGGTCGATGGTGGTTGCGCCGTCCCCTGCCAGTGCCTGTCGCGCTGCGGTCTCGGTGGGGGCGGTGGTGTGGAGGGTGATCAGGCCGGGGACGAGGAACGCGTACGCGATGTCCGCGGGGGGCTGACCGGCCGGACCGGTGTCGGCCGGGGCGTGCTGGGCGTGGCTGGCGTCGGCCGGGCTGGTGACGGCCGGGGCGTGCTGGGTGGTCATAGGGGGTTCCCCTTCGTGTGAGCGGTGCTGGCCGGGGGTGTGCCGGCGCGGGGGCGCGGCGGGCCACACGGTCGGGGGTGCGGGCGTTAAGACCGCAAGCCGGCGGGCGGAGTCGGCGGGGGTGTGGTCGGTGGGTGCTGGGCTCCGCACCCGTGGGCGGTGCCCCGGGGGGTGCGGGGCGGCCCCGGGCCCGTCGCGGGACGAGGCCGGGGCCGTGGGCGGGTGCCGGAGCGGGTGTCGGGGGTCAGGGGGTGAGGTCGGCGAGGAGGGCGGTGGCATTGTCGACGTAGTGGTGTTCGTCGGCGGGGAGTTTGGTGCGGGCGGTGTCGATGGCGAGGCTGACGAAGTTGCGGACGGTGCGGGTCAGCGGGTCGTCGTCGAGTTCGGTGTACAGGTCGTGTCCGACGTCTTCGTGGGGTTCGTAGGCGCCGTCGGAGGCGAGGAGGAGACGGCAACCGTCGGTGCTCTCGACGGTCGTGGACTCGATCGCGGGATGCCGGTAGAGGTTCATCGCTTCGGCGTCGGTGTGGGTGGAGCCGAGGTAGGAGGTGATGACGTTGCGGTTGCCGTTCTCGGGGTGGAGAGCGGTGGGCGGGTGGACGCGGCGAAGGTTGTGGTCGTCGGTGAGGCGGCGGGTGATACCGCGCCGCAGGAGGTAGGCGCGGCAGTCGCCGCACCAGGCGACAGTGAGGGGCCGGCCGGGGGCGGTGACCGCGACGACGGCAGCCGCGGCGGGCATGTGGCGGCGCTGGTAGGGGTCCTGGCGGTCGGGGTCGGCGGCGAGGCGCTCGTAGAGGTGGCGCAGGGCGGAGACGGCGTCACCGCGGCGGGCAGCGCTCTGGGCCAGGCGTACGGCCGATTGGCGGGTGAAGTCGCGTACCGCTTCGGTGGAGCCGATTCCGTCGAGGAGGACGAAAGCGCGGGCGCCGTCGGGGGCGGTGCGGACGGCGGTGGCGTCGCACTGGGTGGTGCGGCCGCCGATGTGCTGGGCGGTGGCGTAGCTGCGCACGGGTGGGCTCCGTTCCGGTTGGGGTGGGGTGGTGGATGGTCGTGCCGGGGGTGGCGGGGTCGGGGTTCCCGGCGGCCGGTAGTCGGTGGCCGGGGTGGGTGGTGCGGGGAGCATGCTCGGCGTCCTTGCTATCGCCGCAACGGTTCGCATCCCGCCGGCCGCGCGGGCAGCCGCCGGAGGCCGGACGCGCGGGGGCGGCGCCCGGGGGCCAGCGGCGCGGCCGGGCGGCACCCCCGGCCGGGCGCGGAGGACCGGCTGCGGGGGCGGCGAGGAGACGGGCGGTGGGGCGGCCGGGCCGGGCGCGGCCGGGCGGTGGGGCGCGGGAGCGGGAGCGGGCGGGGTGCGGGGCGCGGTGGGCGTGACGGGCCACACGGTCGAAGGCTTGGGTGTTAGCGCGGCAAGCAGCGGCGGATGGGGGTACGCGTCGGCCCCCTCCCCGGTCGCGGGACGGGGGCGGGGGCCGTGGGCGGGGCGTGCCGGGGGGGGGTTAGGCGAGGAGGCCGGTGACGGTCGTGAGGCCGCGCTGGGAGGTGAAGGTGACGGTGGGGTCGAGCGGCTTGACGGCGTACTTCCAGGCCGGGTCGTAGTGGGTGAACAGTCCGAAGGGCGGCAGGTCCACCACCAGGTGCGGGAGGCTGGTGTAGCCGTGGGCGGTGAAGAAGCGCTTCTTGTCGTGTTCGTGGCGCAGGGTCAGCGCCCGGTATCCGGCGTCGCGGAAGTCGGTTTCGACGCGGGCCATGAGGGTGGATGCGATGCCCTGGCGGCGGTGGTCGGGGTGGACGGAGATGGTGTCGATGTTGGAGACCCGCTCGATGAGGGCGCGGCGGGTGTGGGCGGGGATCTGCCGCTCCAGCATCCATCGGGCCGGGCCGACGTGGATGGCGCCGACGGGGGTGCCGTCGGCGGTTTCGGCGAACAGGAAGTGGTTGAAGCCGTGGGAGAACGGTCCCCTCTCGTCCATCAGGGCCTCACCCAGGGTGTCCTTCAGGGCGGGGAGGTGGTCGGCGGGGATGTGGAGGTCGACGAGGAGGGTGAGGTCGAAGTAGGTGTCGAGTTCGTCGGCTTGCACGGGCCGGATCGTGATGGCGGGGGTGTGCGGGAGGCTGGTCATGTGCGGTGCCCTTTTCGGTCCGGGAGGGTGGGGGCCGGACTCGCCTCAAGAGGGGGCGGGGTCCGGCCGGTGCGGACCGTGACGGGGCCAGGGGTTAGGGGGGCAACCGAGTCCGTCACCCGGGGTTTCGGGGACGGCAGCCGAACACGGGCGGCGTCGCGCCGGGCGCGGCGGGCGGGCTCGTGCCGGGGGTGGCGGGCGGCGTCGCGCCGGGCGCGGCGGGCGGGCTCGTGCCGGGGGTGGCGGGCGGCGTCGTGCCGGGCGCGGCGGGCGGGGAACGGGTCAGCCCCCGCGCCCGGGGCGGGGCGCGGGGGGTTGGGGGGCCTGCCGGGGGGTCAGCCGGTTCGCCGGGTGGTGGCGGGGTCGGTGGCGTGGGCGGTGATGCGTGCCCACTGCTCGCGGCTGACGTGGCGGTGGGGCAGGGCGCGCAGTGCGGTGAGTTGGCGGCGGAGCCGGGTGGCGTCGGCCAGGGCCTCGCGGGCCCACCGGCGGCACTGGCCGGGCTGGTAGGAGGACAGGGGGGCGGAGGCTTCCTGCCACCAGAAGCGGGCGGTGTGCAGGGCGCGGCGGGCTAGGCGCAGGGTGAGGTCGTCCAGGTGGCAGCGTGCGTACACAGCGGCGGGGGCAGTCATCGCGTTCCCTTTCGGACAGGGGGCCAGTGCAGGCGGGCGGTGAGCGCGAGGGGGGGGCGGTTAGCGCGATCAACACGGCCACGCCCGGGTGCGGGGCGCGGGTGCCGGGGTCGGGGTGCCGGGCCGCCCCTTTGAGGGGGTGAAGGGACGGCCCGGCGGCCGGCAGCTCAACCGCACGCGGGGGGATGGTGCGGGAGCAGTTCCGGCGGTATCGACACTGCCCCCGCCGGGGGCAAGCTCCACAACCCAGCCGGCCTGGCGGGGCGCACCAGGCGGACGGTGGGCAAGGCGTAGGCCAAGGTGCGGGCGGCGCGTGGGGGTGAGAGGGCGGTCCTTGAGCCGGGGCAGGGGGATGCCGGGCTCAGAGCCCGTAGAACCTCGAGGGCCCCCGCGCCCAGAAGAGGCCGTGGCCGCAGAGCGGGGGGCCGGTCGGTGAGGCTGCCGGTCGTGGATTCAGCCGGTGGTGGGGGCGTAAGTGTGGGGCGCCAGGTGGGTGAGGGCAGCGACGCGGGCGATGTCGGAGATGTGGAAGTCGACGTCGGGAAGGGAGTCGTCGACGAGGGTGTCGCCGATCTTGTCGAGTTTCGCGGCGGCCGGGAGTAGGTCGAGGCCGGTGATGGTCAGACGGCCGACCGTCAGGTGGAGGTCGTGGAGGTCGATCGTGTCCGCGCCGTCCCCTGCCAGTGCCTGTCGCGCTGCTGTCTCGGTGGGGGCGGTGGTGTGGAGGGTGATCAGGCCGGGGACGAGGAACGCGTACGCGATGTTCGCAGGGGGCTGACCGGCCGGACCGGTGTCGGCCGGGGCGTGCTGGGCGTGGCTGGTCATAGGGGGCTCCCCTTCGTGTGGGCGGTGCTGGCTGGGGGGTGTGCCCGCGCGGGGGCGCGGCGGGTCACACGGTCGGGGGTTTGGGTGTTAAGACCGCAAGCGGGCGGGCGAGCGGTATGCGTGTGGCCCCGCACCGGGGGTGCGGGGCTGTGCGGGGGGTGGGGATTAGCGGGGTGGCCTGGGTTGGCAGGCGGGGCAGTGTTCGTGGCTGTCGTGGTCGTGCTCGCCTTGGTCGTGTTCGTCGGCGAGGTCCGCGCAGGCGACGCAGTAGGTTCCGGGAGTGTCCTCGCGGCTGGGGGTGAGGCGGCCGCCGCAGTGCGGGTTGCGGCAGGGGGCGTGGCGGGAGACGGACGGCATGGCAGGGGCTCCGTTCCGGGCTGGCGTCGGGCGTTGGTGGTCGTGCCGGGGCGGTCCGTCAGGTGAGGAGGCGGCCCAGGGACGCGGCGAGCGCGAGGAGCGTGAGGGTGAGGAGTCCGGCCAGCGTGGCGGCGGTCTTGCTGCGGGTGATGCGGCGGGGTGTGGGTGGACGAGTGTGGGACATCATCGGGAGCAGTTGCGTGGTGGTGATCGTCTCGACGGACAAGGCGAGGTCGCTTCCAGTGCCTTCCATGTGCCAGGCGACGCCGTGGATAGGGTGCAGGTCGTCGAGGTGGATCGGGGTGGGGAAGTAGGCGAGTCCGTCGCGGGCGGGGGCGGCGTCCTCCAAGTTCCCGGCGATCACGCTGGCCTGGTTCAGCAGGGGGTGGCGGGCCATCCGGTCGGCCATGCTGCGCGGTGCGACCCACACATCGCTGGTGCGGTAGGCGGCGGCGAAGTTGGCGCACATGGTGAAGTAGAGGCCGATAGCGTGGGGGTCATCCACAAGATCGCGGCCGGTCGCGGTGAAGTGCATGGCCGCCATCACGTCTCCGCCCCGGGGGACACCGCGGACGGGCTTGCCCCAGAAGTCGGCCACCTGCGCGCGCAGCCGTTCGGCCTGGTGGGCTTGGTCCATGGCGGTGCGTCGCGGAGCGGGTATCGGGGCCGGACGGGTAAGAATCTCGGGCATGGGGGTCCTTCGGTACGGGCCGTAACCGGTCGGTATGCCGGTGTGGCCGGAACCGTGGAGCGGACGGGCCCAAGCCGCACAACCGTCCGCTGCCGGAAAGGGAGCCCGGGTGGCGGGACCCTGGGGCAATGCGGGACCTTCGGTCCCAGGGGCGGGGACGGGGCCATCCCTGTAGACGGAAGGCCCCTAGAACGCCGTGATGATGACCTGATGGTGACTCAAAGAGCGCTTCGCCAACCGGTCGTTGATCCACAATGGGGCTATGACTGGCATCCAACCGCAGCCGCGGTTCACCATATTCGTGCACCTGACGGCTTTGCCCTCGTGGCTCGCGCTGGGGCGCCCTGAGCGTCAGCAGATCATCGCCGATCATGTGCAACCGCTGCTGGACAAGCACGACACGGTCCAGGTCCGGTGGTTCGACGCTGAAGCCTGGGCCGCCGCTCCGTCCGATGTCCTTGTGGCGACGACCAATGACCTGACCTCGTGGTCCGATCTGTTCGAGGGTCTTCGCGACAGTCCGCTGTGGAGCGTGCCCTACTTCCGGGTGGAGCTTGTACTGCCCACGGTCGAGGACGGCTTCGCCGACTACGAACGTCGAACCGGGCAGCGTGATTGAGACGGCGTCTTGATTGGCGAGTGGACTGGACACGGGCGGCCTCAGGGGCAGCGCGGTGGCGGACCGGCGGCCGGGCGGCGAGAGCGGAATTGCGGTCCCAGGTGTGGCGACGGGCAATCAGCGGCGCGGCAGAGTCAGGCCGCGTCCGGGTCCAGACGGGTGGTGGAGTCCACCCGCAGCTTGACGGTCTCGCGGCCGTACTCGGCGCCGTCGGTGAGGTAGCGCTCCTCGGCGTCCTGGGCGGAGGCGGCAGGCAGGCGGAAAGTGATCCTCTCAGCGCGGAAGACGGTCACCTCGTAGAGGTCCATCCGGTTTGGGCTGTCGCCGTCGGCGGCCGGGCCGCGTAGGCCCATGGAGGCTTCGATCACTTCGGCCTCTGCGTCCGCGTCCTGGGCGCACGCCTCGCACGGGTCGATCTCGGTGCACTCTGACGGGCGGTTGCCGTTCTGGCACGTCACGCCGTCCTGCTGGTCCAGGAGGACCAGCACGTCGTAGGTGAACAGCGGCGGGCGGGTGCCCTGGGCAAGGGCGAGGGTGCGCGGTTCGCCGTGGGCATGGGTCAGGTACGCGGTGACGACGTCGCGCAGGTGGTCACACTGGGCCGCGGTGGCGGTGTCGTCGGCGAGGGCGCGGACGTCGGCGACAGCGACCGACACGGGCCTGCCCTGGTGGACGTGGGTGGCGTGCGCGGTACGGCCGGCCATGGTGTCGGCCCATGCGCGGACACGGCAGGCGGCGGTATCAGCGGTGGGGCGGGCGCCCGCAGTGATCTCTGCGTGGCGTGCGGTGTATCGGGCGGGGAGGTGTGGGGCACGGCGGGGGCCTCCAGTCGGCGAAGCGGGGATCGGTCCGGCCCAAAAGGGGGTGTGGTCACCCGCCCGGGCGGGTGCCCCGGACCTTGGTGGAGGGTGGGGCTAGATACGCAACCCGCCTGCCAGGCACCCAGACAGACCCCGGCCACCGACCCCCTTTCTGCGCCATGAAAGGGGAGCCGGTGGCTGGGGCTGCACGAGGGCTGGCGGCCCGGGGCGGGTCAGTCAGCCGTCACGCGCGCGGGGAGCCTGAAGGCCGCGGGCGTGGCGCAGGCGGTGGGAGGGGGCGGGGTGTTCAGGTGGTGGGCGGGGCGGGCATGCGGGTGAAGATCCGCTCCGGCAGCGGGTGGTGCAGGCGCCAGGTGATCGCCATCGGCTTGCTGCCGGTGTGCTTCTCATGGCTGGCCGGGCCGAGCAGCACCCACGGCATCGCATTGCCGGGGGCGGTGTCCTTGCGCTCCCGCATGAACAGCAGGACGTGGGAGCCTCGTTGGGCGTGCTTCTGGTAACGCTGTCCGGTGGGCGAGTCGGGGCGGTGGAGTTCTGCGACTCCCAGTGAAAACGGGTCCGGCTGAGCGGGTAGTCCTTGTAGCGCACGGTCGGGAAAAGTCCCGCTCGCTCTTGTCCAGGGTGATCAGCAGTGCGTCCGTCTTGTTCGCCGGATCCCACAGCACCCCCTGGGCGAAGAAGCAGGGCAGCTGCCCGCCCAAGCGGGCCACGCCCATCGCGGCGAGGATCTCCGAGCGGTTGTAGGCGTGGTGGATGCTCAGAGGAATATGAGCGTGCGCTCCGGTCAGCGGTAGTGCCGGGCGGATCCGGTCGCTGTGCATCAGGTGCGTGAGGAGCTGCCCGAGCTCGGCGCGCACCGTGTGCTGGCCGCGCAGTGAGACGAGGCCATCGGTGTAGGAGGCGTGGCCGCCTGCCTTGTCCCACAGGTTGAAGAACAGCATCCGGGCGATCGTCTGGTCGAACTCGGTGAGGTCGTCGTAAGCGGGGGCGTCCTGGAGCGTGAACTGCCGGTAGAGGGTGACGCGCTCGAGGTCGTCGACGTGCAGGAAGCTGTGCATGCGCTTTAGCAGGTCGCCTTCGCCGGGTGTGGGGGTGGTGGGGGTGGGGAGCAGGTCGGCGCGCCGCAGGAGTGTCGTCCACGTGCTGGCACCCCGGTACACGTCCGTGACGTCACGGCCGGTGCGGTGCAGGAACTCGGACAGGTTGAGGGTGTTCGCCGTCCTGGCCTCCGCGACGAGCGTCCGCGTAGTCGACCGGGCTGGGACGGTTGCAGGGCGGTCGCGTTGCCGGGGGGTGGTGGAGGTGGAGATCAGGGGGTGGTTGGGCATCAGGCGCATCCCTTTCACGGTGAGGACTGAGCAAAGGAGGTCCGCCGAGAAGAAGGAGCGGCCGGTCGGCGCGGTCCCGGTTGTGTCGGCGGTAGGCGCGCCGTGCCCGGCCGGGAGTCAACGCCCACAACCCTGATGCCGACTGCGGGGCCTGCCGGCCGCCCGAGCTCACCGTTCACGCAATGGGCAAGGGCGGCCGGGGCGGTGGCGTGGGCGATGAGGTGCCTGGTGCCCCGTTCCATGGCTGGTGGGGGAGGCAGCGGCCGGACTCCATGGCCCTGTCCAAGCGGTGCGGACGCGGGATGCCGTTCCCGCCAGGCTTCCGCAGTCTGGACATCGAGGACCAGGACATGGTGATGCTTGATGCGGACGCCTACGGCTACGCCCAGGGCGTGCTCAAGGGACCGCTCGACGAACAGCGCGGCAGAGGCTTAATCCGGCTGACGGCGGTTTTCGAAAGGGTGCTCCCGGCGATCGACGACGCGTACGCGGCCAGCTATTACAGGCACGTGCGCGACATGGCGGTGCTGGCCGCCGAAATCGAGACTCTGCGCGAGAAGTAGCCTTCCGACCAGGAAGGTTCGCCCGGCCCGCGGTAACGGCGGTTGGATGGCGACGTCCGGTCCGACCGTTGGAGGTGTGGTGGCCGAGCCCGTCCGTGTGCGCAGACTGACCGACCAGGAGGGGCAGAAGCTGCAGCAGATGGTGCGCCGGGGCAGCACCAGTTCGGTGTGCAACCGGCGCGCGATGATGCTGTTGGCCTCGGCCGGCGGGAACCGCGTTCCGGTCATCGCCCAGCTGGTACGGGCGGACCAGGACACGGTTCGCCACGCGATCCACCGCTTCAACGAGATCGGCCTGGCCTGCCTGGACCCTCGCTGGGCGGGAGGCCGTCCCCGCCTGCTCAGTCCTGACGACGAGGACTTCGTCATCGCGACGGCCACCACCCGCCCGACCAAGCTCTGCCAGCCCTTCACCCGCTGGCCGATCCGCAAGCTCGCCGCCTACCTGCGGCGTGTTCACGGCCGTGTGATCCGGATCAGCCGCGAGGCGTTACGGTGCCTGCTCGCCCGGCGCGGCGTCACCTTCCGACGCACGAAGACCTGGAAGGAGTCGCCAGACCCTGACCGCGACGCCCAACTCGACCGCACCGAGCACGTCCTGGAACGGTTCCCCGACCGGGTGTTCGCGTTCGACGAGTTCTGCCCGCTCGGCATCCGGCCCACCGCCGGAACTGGTTGGGCTCCCGCCGGTCATTCCGAGCGGCACCCCGCGACCTACCACCGTACCCACGGCGTCCGCTACTTGCACGGCTGCTACTCGGTCGGCGACGACACCCTGTGGGGCGCCAAGCGCCGCAAGAAGGGCGCCAATAACACCTTGGCCGCCCTCAGGTCGATCCGGGCGGCTCGACCGGACGGTGTCCCGATCTACGTCATTCTCGACAACCTGTCCGCCCACAAGGGCGAGACGATCCGGCGCTGGGCCAGGAAGCATCGTCTCGAGCTGTGCTTCACCCCGACCTACGCGTCGTGGGCGAATCCGATCGAGGCCCACTTCGGGTCGCTGCGGCAGTTCACGATCGCCAACTCCAACCACCGCAACCACGCCGTCCAGACCCGGGCCCTGCACGCCTACCTGCGCTGGCGCAACGCCAACGCCCGCCACCCCGACGTCCTCGCCGCACAATGCCGCGAGCGCGCCCGCATCCGCAGCGAGAAGGGGATCCGCTGGGGCGGACGGATGCGCGTCCCCGCGTCCTGACCATCGCGGTGAAGGCAAGCTCGCAGGCGAGCGATAGGGTCACCCGCGTGCGGTCCTGACGCAGGCCCACCGCAGGCGGCACGGGAGGCCGGATGACCAGATGGCGGCGGTTCGAGCGGCAAGAGGCAACCCTCGAATACTGGAAGATCCGCCAGGAAGGCATCCGCTGCTTCCTCCGCTGGGGCTCCGACCGAACTCCCGGCAAGGCGAGCACAACAATCCTCGACGACGAGGAACAGGCGCGGCGCCACGCAGTACGCAAGATCAACGATCGTCTTCGCAAGGGCTTCACCGAGGTGGAACCTCCCTGCGATCCGGCAGAAGCCGAGACTGGTGCGCCGGTGCTGGACGTCCTCACCAGGGCCGCCAGCACCTACGCGCCGGTGCCGGAGTTCCTGCCAGTCGACGGTTTCGACCAAGTCTTTCGCTGCGCGCGCACGCCCGATCACCCGATGGGCTTCTTCGAGTACTACGTGCTGCGCGAGCAGGGTCACAGCGCGGTCCGCTTCGCAGTGCGAGCCGGCAGCCATCAGGACGCGGTGGTTGCCGGGTTCCTTGACTTCCTCTGCTCCAGGCGTGACCTCGCCTTCGAAGGCCGGTCCCACCACAAGGTTGCATTGCCGAGTCCGGTCGGGTCCTTCGACCACGCGCTGTTCTGCTCGCCGGCACTGGGCCGAGCCTGCGCCGCGTATCCGGCAGCGGCAGCGCGGGTCGCGACAGCCTTCCCCATTTTCAACTGCGAGATCGGGGACGAGGACCCGGAGGTGCTGGTCGACGCCCGCATCCACGGTCACGCCTCGCTGCCCTACAGCGACTGGGGACGAGCACCGTATCCCGCCGTTGACCTGCGCTTCGACATCCCGCCGTCGTTCTATCGACCGTCCCCAAAGTTCAAGATCTATCGGCCGAGCGACGTCCAGAAGCTCCTGGACGTACTGCCGACGGCATCGCCACAGAGCTGGCTGGAGGTGCGGTCTTTCCGAGGCGAAACCACGCGCCTGCAACCCGACATGACCATGTCCTTCGCTGACGTGATGTCCCTACTGATCAACTGAAGAAACGGCCTGGCTGTCGTCGGCCGCAGTCCCCGGGCTTCCAAACGTCAACAAACCGCAGCCGGTGAACCTTCTCGGTCACGGCACTAGTGTGATGCGCCAGAAATCCTGAGGGTTAGTTCTGCTCTGTTTTCTGGCCGGTGGTGCCGACCTTGGTGAGGTAGTCGGTGAGGGAGTTGAG
>NZ_JBHTVE010000037.1:0-25804 GCF_042793175.1 Streptomyces sp. NPDC056580
GCTCGGCTGGGAAACCCCAGCCGAGCGTCTGTCTAAACTGCTCGCCGCCACACGTCAGTGATCACGTGTTGCGACGACCACTGGAATCCGCCCTTACGGGGGCGGGGCCTTCGCGGTGGCCGCCGGGGTCGCTCGTGCGTACCGGACCCCGCAGGTGTGCCGGGGGTCAGCCGCCCGAGGCGGGACGGACCGGCTGGGAGGCGCCGCGCGGCAGCCGGTCGGCGTGCGGCGGGCGGCGGCTGCCCGCCGGGGTGACCGGGGTGCGCTCCGAGCGGGCCGTGTGCGGGCTCGGGGCCATGTGCATCGGCGCCCGGGGGCCGCGCACCGACGCCACCGGCTCGCGGGCCGGGCCGGACGGCTCGGCGTGTGCGGTACGCGGCTTGAGCACCACCGGGGTGACCGGCACGGCCGAGGGGGTTCCCCCCGAGGGAGCGGGTTCGGCAGCGGGGGTGGGGACGGTACGGCCGCGGCGGGCGCGCCAGCGGTCGCGCAGGTCGAAGATCGCGGTCTCGGACCGGGCGATCAGCGGCTCGCACCACGGCAGCGCGAGCAGGATCAGCAGGCCCGCGGCCCAGCCCAGCAGCACGTCGCTCAGCCAGTGCGTACCGAGGTAGACGGTGGCCATCCCGACGCCCAGCGAGGTCACGGCCGACACGGCGGACAGCCAGCGGCGCGCGGTCGGGGTGGAGGCCAGGTAGGCCAGGATCCCCCAGGTCACCACCGCGTTCGCGGTGTGGCCGCTGGGAAATATATCGCCGCCGAGACCCATCTCGTTCGAGCCGATCACGGTGGCGTAGTGCGGGCCGAGCCGGCCCATGCCGTACTTGGCGGCGCCGACCGTGATGTTGAGCAGCAGCAACGAGGCGCCGAGGGTCAGCAGCGGGCGGAGCGTGTGCTGCCGCCAGGACCGCCAGCCCAGCCAGGCGGCGACCATCACGGCGGTGGGGCCGCGCTGGCCGAGCACCACGTAGTAGTCGACGAACCAGTGGATCTCCGACCACTGCTGGTACGGGCGGAAGAACATGACCAGCCAGTCGAGCCGGACCAGCCAGGAGGTGATCACCACGGCCCACACGATCGCCAGGTAGAAGGCGAGGGTCGCGGTGAACAGCACGACCCGGTGCCGGCTCATCCGCGGCACATCGATGTGGGCCGGCCGTTCCGGCTCACGGTCCAGCCTGGCGAACACCCGGTCCAGACGCCGGGTGAGGTTTGGTTCGGTACGCACCCGCTCGACGTTACAGTGAGTGCGCTCTGCTCCCGGTCGAAACAGCGGCTTTGTGATGACGATGTGATGTGGGAAACCTCTCAGGGGCCGCCGAATTCCTGGGATTCCGCAATCCGCTGAGCCTGCTTCCTGCAATTCCTTTGATCATTCCGGGTGGCGGTTATATCCCGCTTATGAATTCGTTCACCGAATCATGGTGTCGAATTCAGGACGCGCTCATCGGGCCGCAGGAGCCGATCACGGCGGTCCGGAGCCGTTCAGCCAGAACGCGCCGTACACCGCGGACGCCACCGCCAGACCCGCCGTGACCAGCGCCGATCGGGCGGTCCGCGGCCGGGCCAGGGCGCGGGCGAGCGGGAACAGCAGCGGGAACGCCGGCATCAGCAGCCGCGGCTTCGACCCGAAGTAGCTCGAGGCGCACAGGGCGAGCGCGAGGACGACCCCCGTGTACACCAGCAGGGGGAGGGGCTGACGCTGCCGCACGCCGGTGGCGTACAGGACGCTCAGCAGCACCACCCCGGCGATCAGGGCGACGCCGGCGAGGGCCGACGGCAGTGACGTGAACTTGTCGGCGACGAAGCGGGCGAAGGCGTATCCGCCGTCGAACCCGTTGCGCCAGCCGGCCTGCACGTCCAGATAGCCGAGCGGCCCCTTGCCAGTGCGCCGGCCGACCCACAGCACGTAGCCGGCCGCGCCCAGCGGGGCTAGGAGCAGTCCGAGCACGCGGCGCCAGGCGGTCGGGTGAGGGGCGCGGGGGGTGAGGGGCAGGGCGCGTGTCGCGTGCAGCGCGCCGTCCGGCACGGACAGGGCGCGCGTCGGTTCGTGCGCGCCGCCGGGGTACGCGACGCGCCCGGCGCGCACATCGGCCGCCGGACCGTGAGCGCCGTCGCCGCCGCAGGCGTCGCCCGCGCCCCGCTCCCTCACGAAGGTGAGCACGCCCGCCGCCCACACCGCCGCGACCACCGCGAGACCCACCGGCCGGGTCAGCCCCGCCAGCGCCGCCAGCACACCCGCGCTCACCCACCGGCCGGTCAGCACGGCGTACAGCGACCAGGCGGCCAGCGCGGTGAACAGGGACTCGCTGTACGCCATCGACTGCACGATCCCGACCGGCAGCACCGCCCACAGCAGTACCGCGCAGACACCCGCCCGGGGCCCGTACACCCGGTCCGCGACCGCGAAGACGCCCCCGGCCGCGGCCAGCGAGGCGAGCAGGGACACCACCAGACCGGCGTCGGCGTACGACAGCGGCGTCACGGCGTGCAGCAGCCGCTCCAGCCAGGGCAGCAGCGGGAAGAACGCCAGATTGGAGTGGACGTCGCCGTTCGGCAGGCGCACCTCGTAGCCGTAACCGAGCTCGGCGACCCGGGTGTACCAGAGGGAGTCCCAGCGCGCGCCCAGCAGGGTGAGCGCGCTGCTGCCGCGCGCGGCGCTCCAAGCGGCCAGCACGAGCAGGCCGAGGATGCGGACGGCCGCGTACCCGAGGAGGGCCGGGGCCGCCCGGCGCGGGAGGGTGCCGCGGGCCGGGGCCACGCGCGTAGCTGGGTCGGTCACGGGCTCGATTATCGACCGGGTCCCGGACCGGGCCGCCCGCCGGGTCCCGCACGGCGGCCCGCGAGGTGGCGCACGCCACACGGGTTGGGTCCCGCGGGTGAGAGGTCCGCCACGTGTGCCCAACACGGACTCGCGTACGCTGGCGAGTCACCCGCGTGGGTTTGCGCGGGCCGGAGACCCCGCTCCTCTCCGGCCGTACGACGGAGGTTCCCGCTCCGCCGGTCCGCCGCACGCGAGGGATCATCTGGGAGGTACGTACATGTCCGGGACGACCGCGGCCGCCGTCCGGCCGCGCCGTCGGGCGGCCGGGGCCGGTGCCAACCGCTGGGTGGTCCTGGTCGTCCTCTGCGTCAGCCTGCTGCTCGTCGCCCTCGACGCGACCGTGCTGCACGTGGCGGTCCCCGCCGTCACCGAGGACCTCAGGCCCGGCGCCGTGGAGCTGCTCTGGATCGTCGACGTCTACCCGCTGGCCTGCGCCTCGCTGCTGATCCTCTTCGGCACGCTCGGCGACCGCGTCGGGCGCAGACGTGTGCTGCTGCTCGGCTACACCCTGTTCGGCGTCGCGTCCGCGGTGGCCGCCTTCGCGCCCAGCGCCCAGACGCTGATCCTCGCCCGTGCGCTGCTGGGCGTCGGCGGCGCGATGATCATGCCAGCGACCCTCTCGATCCTCCGCGAGGTCTTCCCCGACCGGCGCGAGCGCGCGCTGGCGATCGGCGTGTGGAGCGCGGTCGCCGCCGTCGGCGCCGCCGTCGGGCCGCTGCTCGGCGGCTTCCTGCTGGAGCACTTCTGGTGGGGTTCGGTGTTCCTGGTCAACATCCCGCTGATGCTGGTCAGCCTGCCGGTCGGGCGCCTGCTGCTGCCCGAGTCCCGGGGCGAGCGCGACGGCCCCTGGGACGTCACCGGCGCCCTGATGGCGGCGGCCGGCCTGTTCGGCGTGGTCCTGGGCGTGAAGCGGCTCGGCGGCGGGGAGCCCGCCGCGAGCCCGTTCACCGTGGCCCCGCTGCTGCTGGGCGCGGCGCTGCTGTTCCTCTTCGTCCGCCGCCAGGGGCGCCGCGCGCACCCACTGGTCGACCTGCGGATGTTCCGGCGGCCGGCGTTCACCACCTCCGTGGGCTGCATCGTGCTGGCCATGCTCGCGCTGGTGGGCCTTGAGCTGATCGCGGCGCAGTACCTGCAACTGGTGCTGGGTCTGTCGCCGCTGCGCACGGGCCTGCGGCTGCTGCCGCTGACCGTCGCGGCGATGGCGGCGGGCCTCGCGGGCGCCCGGATGCTGCGCCGCTTCGGACCGCGCCGGATGGTCGCCGTCGGCTTCTGCCTCACCGCCGCCGCGGTCGTGACCCTGACCGCGATGGGCGGCGACGACAACGCGGCGCTGCTGCTCGGCGGCTTCGTGCTGCTCGGCTTCGGTCTGGAGACCACCCTCTTCGGCGCCTACGAGTCGATGCTCAGCGAGGCCCCGGCCGAGCAGGCCGGCGGGGCCGCGGCGATCGGCGAGACCTCGTATCAGCTCGGCGCCGGGATCGGGATCGCGCTGCTCGGCAGCGTGATGAACAAGGCCTACGCGCCCGGCCTCGCCTCGGTGCCGGGCGTCCCCCCGGGCGCCGCCCGGGAGGCGGGCCACTCGCTCGGCGAGGCCTACGAGGTCGCCGGGCGCCTGGGCGGGTCCGCCGGGGAGTCCCTGCGCCTCGCCGCCCGGGAATCGTTCGTGCACGGGCTGCACGTCACCCTTCTGGTCAGCGCCGGCCTGCTGCTGCTGGGCGCGCTGATGGCGCTGCGGCTGCCGCGGGTCATGCACTGCGGTGAGCCGGCCGAGGGAGAGGCCCCCGCGGCGGGGGTGCCCTCCCCGCGGGAACCGCAGAAGCCGAAGGTGTCGGCCTGACCCCGCGCTCTGGACGTGCGGGACACTGCACCGTAACGTCGGCCGGAGAGACGTAACTAGCGCTGCTAGTTTTTGTGTACCAGTGTTCCGGAGGGTGTCCCATGTCCGCGTCCGCGAAGCTGCCCCCGTTCGACGCCGCCGACCCGCTCGGGCTCGACGACCTGCTCGGCCCGGAGGACCTGGCGATCCGGGACACCGTCCGCGGCTGGGCGGCGGACCGGGTGCTGCCGCACGTCGCCGACTGGTACGAGAAGGGTGAGCTGCCCGGCATCCGGGACCTCGCCCGGGAACTGGGCGGCATCGGCGCGCTCGGCATGTCGCTGACCGGCTACGGCTGCGCCGGGGCCACAGCCGTGCAGTACGGACTCGCCTGCCTGGAGCTGGAGGCCGCCGACTCGGGCATCCGCTCCCTGGTCTCGGTGCAGGGCTCGCTCGCGATGTACGCGATCCACCGGTTCGGCAGCGAGGAGCAGAAGGGGCAGTGGCTGCCCCGGATGGCCGCCGGCGAGGTGATCGGCTGCTTCGGGCTCACCGAGCCCGACCACGGCTCCGACCCCGCCTCCATGCGGACCCACGCCAAGCGCGACGGCGACGACTGGATCCTGAACGGCCGCAAGATGTGGATCACCAACGGATCGGTGGCCGGGGTGGCCGTCGTCTGGGCGCAGACCGAGGACGGCATCCGCGGGTTCGTGGTGCCGACCGACCGCCCCGGCTTCTCGGCGCCCGAGATCAAGCACAAGTGGTCCCTGCGCGCCTCGGTCACCAGCGAGCTCGTCCTGGACGACGTGCGGCTGCCCGCCGACGCGGTGCTGCCGGAGGTCACGGGCCTGCGCGGGCCGCTGAGCTGCCTCTCGCACGCCCGCTACGGCATCGTCTGGGGCGCGATGGGCGCGGCGCGCAGCAGTTTCGAGGCGGCCGTGGAGTACGCGAGGACCAGGGAGCAGTTCGGGCGGCCCATCGGGGGCTTCCAGCTCACCCAGGCCAAACTCGCCGACATGGCGGTGGAACTGCACAAGGGGATCCTGCTCGCCCACCATCTGGGGCGGCGGATGGACGCCGGCCGCCTGCGTCCCGAGCAGGTCAGCTTCGGCAAGCTCAACAACGTCCGCGAGGCCATCGAGATCTGCCGTACGGCGCGGACGATCCTCGGGGCCAACGGGATCTCCCTGGAGTACCCCGTCATGCGGCACGCGACGAACCTAGAGTCGGTGCTCACCTACGAGGGCACCGTCGAGATGCACCAGCTCGTGCTGGGCAAGGCGCTCACCGGGCTCGACGCCTTCCGGTGAGCCGCCGAGGAGGCAGGGCCGGTGAGCGGCCCTGCCTCAGCTCTGGTTGAAGAAGCCGTCCTCGCGGCGTGCCGCCGGCTCACCGCTGACGATCTCGGTGTTCGAGGGCGTCAGCAGGAACACCCGGGTCGCGACCCGCTCGATCGTGCCCCGCAGGCCGAAGGTCAGGCCGGCCGCGAAGTCGACCACGCGCTTGGCGTCGGCGGGCTCCATGGCCGTGAGGTTCATGATGACCGGGATGCCGTCCCGGAACAGCTCGCCGATCGCGCGGGCGTCCCGGAAGCTGTCCGGGGTGACCGTGCCGATCCGGCGGCCCTTCTCCTCGGCGGTGTCCGTGGCCACCTTCACCCGCGGGTCCGTGACCCAGGCGTCCGCGGACCCGGTGCCCTCGGAGTAGTCGTCGTCGTAGTAACGCTCGTCATCGTTGTCGTCGACGAGGCCGAGCCACGCACTCGCCTTGCGTACCGATCCCATGGACGCCTCCTCTCACAGCGGTCCTTCTTGCTTTCCGCATCCCTATGGTCATCCATGATGCGGACCGTGCGCCAAGTGGATAGACGCCGCGCGGGGGGTTTGTGACGGTACTGGTGCACAGCGGATCCGTCGAGACTCCGTGTGCCCCAAGGGCCGGGACTCATACGGCTGCTGACTGTGAGTGAAATATGATTGTCGCTGGCGGTCGGGTGATACACGGAGCGTACGGGTGAACGGCGTATCTGATACGACCCGACAGTCGGCCGATACGATGCCGCGTCTCGAAGTCGCGGCACACCACGGGGGATCGTCGTATGTTCGGAATCGTGCGGCCATGCAGTCACCGGCTGGGGGAGGGGATGCGGGCCCAGTGGATGGCGCACCTGTGCGGGCTGTGTCTCGCCCTGCGCAGTGACCACGGGCAGTTCGCCCGCGTCGTCACCAACTACGACGGCCTGCTGATATCCGTCCTGACAGAGGCTCAGGCCGGCTCGGTGGAGGGGTCCCGGCGCACCGCCGGGCCGTGCGCGCTGCGCGGCATGCGGACGGCGTCCGTCGCCCAGGGCGAGGGCGCCCGGCTCGCCGCTGCCGTCTCGCTGGTCCTCGCCTCCGCCAAGGTGCGCGACCACGTCGCCGACCGGGACGGGCTGCTGGCCCGCAGGCCGGTCGCCCTCGCGGCCCGGCGGGTCGCGGCGAGCTGGGGCAGGGCCGGGGCGCACAGCGGCGCCGCCGTCGGGTTCGACACCGGCGTCCTGGTAGACGCCGTCGACCGGCAGACCGGCATCGAGGCCCTGGCGGGATACGGCACCCCGCTGCTGACGGTCACCGAGCCGACCGAGACGGCGACCGCGGCCGCCTTCGCGCACACCGCCGTGCTCGCCGGACGGCCGGGCAACGCCGAGCCGCTCGCCGAGGCCGGCCGCCTCTTCGGCCGGCTGGCGCACCTGCTGGACGCCGTCGAGGACCGGGAGGCGGACGCGCGCTCCGGCGCCTGGAACCCGCTCGCCGCCACCGGCACCCCCCTCACCGAGGCCCGCCGGCTCGCCGACGACGCCCTGCACGGCATCCGGCTGGCGTTGCGCGAGGCGGAGTTCACCGACGGCGGGCTGGTCCACCTGCTGCTCGTGCACGAGCTGGGCCGCTCGGTGGACCGGGCGTTCGGCGGCCACTCGTGCGGACACGCGCCCGAGGCCTCCTTCGGGCCGCCGCCGGGCCACAGGGCGCCCCCGGCTCCCGGCAACCCGTACGGGCACCCCTTCGGGGGCGAGCCGCCGCGCCCGGACAAGCGGGGCTTCTGGGCCGGGTGCGCGGCCGCCCTGGGGCTGTGCTGCACCTGCAAGGTCTGCTGCGCCGACGAGTACGAGGGCCCCTGGTCCCGGAAGAAGCGCGAGGGCTGCTGCGGCAACTGGGACTGCTCATGCTGCGAGGCCTGCCAGTGCTGTGAGTGCTGCGAATGCTGCGAGTGCTGCTCGGGCTGCGACTGCTAGGACCTGGACTGCCGGGGGTGCGAGTGCCGGGGGCGTGAGCGCCGGGGGTGGTCGGGGCTGACCGCCAGGGCGGGAATGCCGGGGCCGGGGCGGTCGGGGCTGACCGCCGGGTCCGGGAGTGTCAGGGCTGCGGGTGCTGCTCGGGCTGTGACTGCTCGGACTGGGGCTGCCGGGGGCGGGCGTGCCCGGGTTACGAGTGCAGCGGCCGGGACGGCCGGGGCGACTGACCGTGGGTCCGCGAGTGCCGGAGCGGGAGCGTCCGGGATGTGACCGTCAGGGCCTGCCGCGTCCGGGCCGGGGCCATCCGGAGGGGTGAATTCCGGCCATGCGCGGGACGCGGGCGGCCGATGGTGACGGTGTGGCGCCCGCCGCCTCCAGGGCACGCGGCCGGTCCGGCGTGCGGGCGGCGCCCGCGGCGCCCGCGGACGCGGGCGCGGCCTCGTCCCCGCCGGTGGAGGCACGTTCGCACCCATCGGAGCACGTCCCGGCGCCACCGGCCGTCCGGCCGCGCGCGGCGCCCCTCGCGGCCTTCGCCCTGACCGGGTGTCAAGAGAGCCACAGGCATAGGTGGTTCAAAGCTTGACGGCCGAAAGGCACCCTTGTGCCGACCGGCCGTTCGGCCGAATACTCCCCCTCAGCGCTTGTCAGGGGCATGAGCGTTGTTCGGTACCCCGGACAAGTCCCTGACTGCGCCTCACCGGGCCCCGACCCCACGCGGGCCCTCGACTTCCCCTGGGAGGGAATGAAACGTGAGGATCAAGCGCACCACTCCCCGCAGCGGCATCGCAAGACGGACCCGGCTGACCGCCGTGGCGACCGGCTTCCTCGCCGCGGCGGCGTTCGCCGCCCCCACCGCGAACGCCAGCGACGCCCACACCTTCAGCGCCAACCAGCTCACCAGGGCGAGCGGCTCCGTTCTCAAGGCCGACATCCCCGGCACCGCCTGGGCCGTGGACGCCAAGACCAACCGTGTCGTCGTCACCGTCGACAGCACGGTGTCCCAGGCGGAGATCGCCAAGATCAAGCAGCAGGCCGGCAGCGAGGCGGGCGCCCTCGTCGTCAAGCGCACGCCCGGCAAGTTCAACAAGCTCATCTCCGGCGGCGACGCGATCTACGCGAGCAGCTGGCGCTGCTCGCTGGGCTTCAACGTCCAGGACTCCAGCGGCAACTACTACTTCCTGACCGCCGGTCACTGCACCGACGGGGCGGGCACCTGGTGGTCGAACTCCTCGCACTCCACCACGCTCGGCACCACGGCGGGCTCCAGCTTCCCCGGCAACGACTACGGCATCGTGCGCTACACCAACAGCTCGGTGACCAAGTCGGGCGCCGTGGGCAGCCAGGACATCACCAGCGCCGCGACGCCCTCGGTGGGCACGACCGTCTACCGCCGCGGGTCCACGACCGGCACCCACAGCGGCCGCGTCACCGCGCTGAACGCGACGGTCAACTACGGCGGCGGCGACATCGTCTCCGGCCTGATCCAGACCACCGTGTGCGCCGAGCCCGGCGACTCCGGCGGCCCGCTGTACGGCGGCTCCACGGCCTACGGTCTGACCTCGGGCGGCAGCGGCGACTGCACCTCCGGCGGCACGACGTTCTTCCAGCCGGTCACCGAGGCGCTCAGCGCCTACGGGGTCCACGTCTACTGACGGGACCGCCTGCCACGCCCCCGCGGCCGGACGCGGCCGTGACGGCTCCGTGACGGCACAGGCCCCCGCACGCTCCTCGCGTACGGGGGCTTTCGCCTGCCGCCCGGCGGCCCCGATGCGGAGCACGGCATTCCGGCCGGCGCCCCACGGTGCCCGGCCGGTGGGCGTTTGCGCAGGTGGGAGGGGCTCCTCGGGATGTCGCACAGTTGTTCGAGAATGGAGGTATGGTGGGTGACGGAGTAGGGAACTGATGTTCGAGAGCTGTTCGGGGCTCACGAGTGCGGGAGGTGCGTGTGCCGGGCTTCGCGCATCTGCACACCGTCTCCGGGTTCTCCCTGAGGTACGGCGCCTCCCACCCGGAGCGGCTGGCCGTGCGCGCCGGGGAGCGGGGCATGGACGCCTTGGCCCTCACCGACCGCGACACCCTCGCGGGGACGGTCCGCTTCGCCAAGGCGTGCGCCGGGGCGGGGGTGCGCCCGCTGTTCGGCGTGAACCTGGCGGTGGCCGGGCCGGAGACCGCCGCGCGGGAAAGGCGCCGCACCCCGGTGCGGGGCGGCGCCTTCGTCGACGAGTCGGCTCCCCGGGTGACCTTCCTCGCCCGGGACGGCGCCCGTGGCTGGGCCGACCTGTGCGGAATCGTCACCGCGGCGCACGAGGGCGGGGGAACGCCGCTGCTGCCCTGGTCCGGCAACCACGGCGACGGCCTGACCGTACTGCTCGGGCCGGACTCGGACGTGGGCCGCGCCCTCGCCGCCGGACGTCCGGACCGGGCCGCGAGACTGCTCGCCCCGTGGCGCGAGGTCTACGGCGACGCGCTGCGGCTGGAGGCCGTCTGGCACGGCCGCGCGGGCACCGGCCCCGGCTCCCTGCGGCTGGCCGCTCGTACTGTCGGCTTCGCGGCCGAGCAGCGGGTCCGGCCGGTGCTCAGCAACGCCGTGCGCTACGCGGACCCCGGCCAGGGCCCGGTCGCCGACGTCCTGGACGCAGCCCGCCGGCTGGTGCCGATCGACCCCCGCAAGGAGCTGGACTCGGGCGAGGCCTGGCTGAAGGACGCGCCGGCCATGCTGGAGGCCGCCGAGCGGATCGTGGCGGCGGCCGGCTACCGGCGCGACACCGCCCGCCGGCTGCTGGAGCAGACCGGGGCCACGGCCGCCGAGTGCCTGGTCGACCCCGAGGACGACCTCGGCATCGGCACCGTCCACTTCCCCGAGGCGCACCTCGTCGGCGCGGGCCGCCGCACCGCCCAGCGGGCGCTCGCCTCGCGGGCGGCGGCCGGGATGGTGCGGCTCGGCCTCGGCGGCCGGCGCGAGTACTGGGAGCGGATGCACCACGAGCTGGACATCATCGCCCACCACGGGTTCGCCTCCTACTTCCTCACCGTCGCCCGGGTGGTGGACGACGTGCGGGAGATGGGGATCAGGGTGGCCGCCCGCGGCTCCGGCGCCGGCTCCCTCGTCAACCACCTCATCGGCATCGCGCACGCCGACCCGGTCGAGCACGGGCTGCTGATGGAGCGCTTCCTGTCCAAGGAGCGGGTGGTCCTGCCGGACATCGACATCGACGTGGAGTCCGCGCGCCGGCTGGAGGTCTACCGGGCGATCATCGGCCGCTTCGGCGCCGAACGGGTCGCGACCGTCTCCATGCCCGAGACCTACCGGGTGCGGCACGCCATCCGGGACGTGGGGGCCGCGCTGTCCATGGACCCGGCCGAGATCGACCGGGTGGCCAAGTCCTTCCCGCACATCCGGGCCCGGGACGCCCGCGCGGCGCTGGAGGAACTGCCCGAGCTGAAGGAGCTGGCGGGGGAGAGGGAGAAGTACGGCAGGCTCTGGGAACTGGTCGAGGGCCTCGACGCCCTGCCGCGCGGAGTCGCCATGCACCCGTGCGGGGTGCTCCTGTCCGACGCCTCCCTGCTCGCCCGCACGCCGGTGGTGCCGACCAGCGGCGAGGGGCTGCCGATGTCGCAGTTCGACAAGGAGGACGTGGAGGACCTCGGGCTGCTCAAGCTGGACGTGCTGGGTGTGCGGATGCAGTCGGCGATGGCGCACGCGGTCGCCGAGGTGGAGCGGGCCGCGGGGGAGCGGATCGACCTGGACGCGGTGGCGCCGGGCGACCCGGCGACGTACGGGCTCATCCGGTCCGCCGAGACGCTGGGCTGCTTCCAGATCGAGTCGCCGGGCCAGCGCGACCTGGTGGGCCGCCTGCAGCCGAGCACCTTCCACGACCTGGTGGTCGACATCTCCCTCTTCCGGCCGGGGCCGGTCGCCGCCGACATGGTGCGGCCGTTCATCGAGGCGCGGCACGGACGGGCGCCGGTGCGCTACCCGCACCCGGACCTTGAGGAGGCGCTGAAGGACACGTACGGGGTCGTCGTCTTCCACGAGCAGGTCATCGACATCGTCTCCGTCCTGACCGGCTGCGGGCGCGGCGAGGCCGACCGGGTCCGGCGCGGGCTGTCCGACGCGGAGTCGCAGGGCCGGATCAAGGTGTGGTTCGCGCAGGCCGCGGCGGCGAACGGGTACGACGCGGAGACGATCCGGCGGACCTGGGAGATCGTGGAGGCCTTCGGCTCCTACGGCTTCTGCAAGGCCCATGCCGTGGCCTTCGCCGTGCCGACCTACCAGTCGGCGTGGCTGAAGGCGCACCACCCGGCCGCCTTCTACGCCGGGCTGCTCACCCACGACCCCGGGATGTACCCCAAGCGGCTGCTGCTGGCCGACGCGCGGCGGCGCGGGGTGCCGGTCCTGCCCCTGGACGTGAACGTGTCCGGGGTCGCACACAGGATCGAACTGGTGTCTGAATCGGGGGTGTGGGGGCTCCGGCTCGCCCTCTCCGACGTGCACGGCGTCAGCGAGGCCGAGGCGGAGCGGATCGCGGACGGACAGCCGTACGCCTCCCTGCTGGACTTCTGGGAGCGGGCCCGCCCGAGCCGCCCGCTCGCCCAGCGGCTGGCCCAGGTGGGCGCGCTGGACGCGTTCGGCGCCAACCGCCGTGACCTGCAACTGCACCTGACCGAGCTGCACCGGGGCGCCCGGGGCGGCGGCGGGGACCAGCTCCCGCTCGCCGGGGGTCGCGAGACCGCCCCGGCCGGCCTGCCCGACCTGACCCCGGAGGAGCGGCTCAGCGCCGAGCTGGGCGTGCTGTCCATGGACGCCTCCCGCAATCTGATGGACGACCACCGGGAGTTCCTGGAGGAGCTGGGCGTGCTGTCCGCGCGCCGGCTGCGCGATGCCGGGCACGGGGAGACGGTGCTGGTCGCGGGGGCCAAGGCGGCCACCCAGACCCCGCCGATCCGGTCCGGCAAGCGGGTCATCTTCTCCACGCTGGACGACGGCTCGGGCCTGGTCGACCTCGCCTTCTTCGACGACTCCCACGACGCCTGCGCGCACACCGTCTTCCACTCCTGGCTGCTGCTGGTGCGCGGCGTGGTGCAGCGGCGCGGCCCGCGCAGCCTCAGCGTGGTGGGCTCGGCCGCCTGGAACCTCGCCGAACTGCTCGAGGTGCGCCGCGAGGAGGGCCTCGACGGGGTCGCGGCCCGGCTCGCCGGGCCGCCCGGCGGCGCCGCGGACGGCCCCGCGCCGCAGGACGGCGGCGGGCCGGCCCGGGCCCGGGTCGCCGGTTCGGACGGGCTGCCCCGGCCGGCCGGTTCGGCGGCCGGCGACCCGATGGACGGCCGGACGATCCGCATGCCCACGGGGTACCGGATGCACCCCTGGGCCGATCTGCGCCCCGCGGGCGAAGGGCCCGCGGTGGGAAGGAAGTTGTGGCACCAGAGCCCGGGGAGTGCGGGATGACGATCCTCTGCGTACGTTTCCAGCTGCCGCCGACGCACGAGGCGGCCCTGTCCGGGCTGCTCGGGCTGCTGGAGGAGTTCACCCCGGTCGTGGAGGCGCTGCCGCCGGACGGGGCGCTGGCCGATCTCCGGGGCGCCGAGCGGTACTTCGGGCGCAGCGCGGTGGAGCTGGCCTCGGTGATCCGGGTCCGTGCCCTCGCGCTGCACGGCGTCGACTGCCTGATCGGCGCCGGACCGGGCCCGATGCTGGCCCGGATGGCGCTGCGCGAGGCTCGTCCCGGAGTGACCTGCGCCGTCCCCGCGGAGCCGGACGCCGTCGCGGAGTTCCTCGCCGGCCGGCCCGTGGCCGCGCTGCCCGGCGTCGGCCCCGCGACCGCCCGCACCCTGTGCGAGTACGGCCTGGACACCCTCGGCCGGGTGGCCGGCGCGCCCCTGTCCACGCTCCAGCGGCTGATCGGCGCGAAGGCGGGCCGCGAGCTGCACGAGAAGGCGAACGGCATCGACCGCGGCCGGGTCGTCCCGAACGCCGTCTCCCGCTCCCTCGCCGCCGAACGCGCCTTCGAACTGGACGAGCTGGACCCCGCCCGGCACCGCAGGGCGCTGCTGTCCGCGGCCGGGGAGATCGGCGCCCGGCTGCGCGCAGTGGAGAAGGTCTGCCGCACCCTGACCCTCACCGTGCGCTACGCCGACCGCTCCTCGACCACCCGCAGCCGCACCCTGGCGGAGCCGACCGCGCACTCGGCGGCGCTGACGAGGGCGGCCTACGGCATGTACGAGTCGCTCGGCCTGCAGCGCGCCCGGGTCCGCGCGCTCGCCCTGCGCGCCGAGGGCCTCACCCCCGCCGACCAGGCCGCCCACCAGCTCACCTTCGACCCCGTGGACGAGAAGGTCCGCCGCGTCGAGGAGGTCGCGGACCGCGCCCGGGCGAAGTTCGGGCCCCGGGCGGTGATGCCGGGGGCGCTGGCCGCCTGAACGCGCCCGCCCCGGTCCCCGGTGAGGGTCCGTCAGTGCGCGCTGACGGCCCTCGGGTTATCACTGGAAGTTTTTACTGACGCGTAACTTCACGCCTGCACTACCCGCCCGTAACTTGACGAGTGAACAGCATCCTCGTGATCCGGATCACAGGGACAGGTCGTCCGCCGCACCTCCCTTGAGCCGCAAGGAGATCACACGATGCTGCCCTGGAAGCGACTGCTCAGACCCCTCGCCGCGCTGGTCCTCACCGCCGCCGTCGCCGTCGTCCCCGCCGCCGCCGCGCACGCCGGCACCGCCCCCGGTTCCGGCTGGAACGACTACTCCTGCAAGCCCTCCGCCGCCCATCCCCGCCCGGTCGTCCTGGTCCACGGCACCCTGGGCAACTCCGTCGACAACTGGCTGTCCCTCGCCCCGTACCTGAAGCACCGCGGGTACTGCGTCTTCTCCCTGGACTACGGCCAGCTGCCCGGCGTCCCCCTCTTCCACGGCCTCGGCCCCATCGACAAGTCGGCCGAGCAGCTCGCCGCCTACGTCGACAAGGTGCTCGCCGCCACCGGCGCCGCCAAGGCCGACCTGGTCGGCCACTCCCAGGGCGGCATGATGCCCCGCTACTACCTGAGGTTCCTCGGCGGCGCCGCCAAGGTGAACGCCCTCGTCGGTCTCGCCCCCGACAACCACGGCACCGACCTGAGCGGACTGACCAACCTGCTGCCCTACTTCCCGGGCGCCGAGGACCTGGTCAGCACCACCACCCCCGGCCTCGCCGACCAGATCGCCGGCTCCGCGTTCCTCACCAGGCTCAACGCGGGCGGCGACACCGTCCCCGGAGTGCACTACACCGTCATCGCCACCAAGTACGACGAGGTGGCCACCCCCTGGCGGGACCAGTACCTGAGCGGCCCCGACGTGCGCAACGTCCTGCTCCAGGACCTGTGCCCGCTCGACCTGTCCGAGCACGTGGCGATCGCGCTGACCGACCGGATCGCCTTCCACGAGGTGGCCAACGCCCTCGACCCGGCCCACGCCACGGCCACCACCTGCGCGTCGGTCTTCAGCTGACGCGCGGCCGGGGCCCGTCCGGCCTGAGCCGCCGGACGGGCCCCGGAGCCTCCCGGGCTCAGCGGCCCGGCCGGCCGCCCGCCGAGCGCCGCCGGACCGAAAGGAACAGCGCCGCCGAGCCGAGCGCCAGGGCCGCCGCCCCGCCGACCGCCACGTACGAGGTGCCGGTGGAGGCGCCGGTCTCGGCCAGGTCCGGCGCGCCGCCGGCGGCCGCCGGCCGGTTGGGCGCGGCCGCCGTGGCGGGCCGGGCGGACGTGCTCGCGCCGGCGTCCCCGTGCCCGTGGTGCTCGAGCCTCGACCGGCCGGCCCCGGCCTCGATCTGCGCGTCGGAGGGCGCGGAGGCGCTCGGCGCGGGGGTGCTCGCGGCGGTGCCGCCGCCCGTCCCGCCGGTGCCCGCGTCGTCTCCGTTGCCGCTGCCGCTGCCGCTGCCGCTGCCGCTGCCGTTGCCGCTGCCGCCGTCGGCGGCGCCGCCGAAGTCCACGTCGGAGCAGGAGTAGAAGGCCTCCGGGCTGTCCGAGCGCTGCCAGACCGCGTACAGGAGCTGCCTGCCGGTGCGCTCGGGAAGGGCGCCCGTGAAGGTGTAGAACCCGCCCGAGGCGACCGGGTCGGTGACCGTCGCGACCGGGTGCTCCAGGTCCAGGCCGGACCAGGCGAGCGGCTTCGCCGGGTCGTGTCCGGGCTTCGTCGCGTACACCGTGAAGGTGCCCTTGTGCGGGGCGGTCACCCGGTACCTGAAGGTGCGGACCCCGCTGTGCACGCTCGTCGCCGGCCAGTCGGAGCGGGCCAGGTCGAGACCCTTGAACTCCTCGTTCCCGGCGCTGCACAGCTTGCCGTCGGGGATCAGCTCCCGGTGCCGCCCGGCGGCGTCGCCGATCCGGATGCCGTTCCAGTCGTACAGCGCCTGGGTGCCGCCCGCCGCGACGGCCGCCCGGCACGCCGCCGACCGCGGGCTCTCCGGGCCCTCCGCATAGCACTGGGCGACCCGGCTGACCGGGTCGCCCATCGAGCCGTGCGCGGACGCGGGCACGGCGGCGAGCGCGCTCATGCCGAGAGCGGCGACGGTGACGGCGGCGGCCTTGCGGGGTGCGGGCATGCCAGAACTCCTTGGAACGGTCCACCGGGGGCGGGTCGGATCCCGTGGGGTTGATCGAAGCTAGCCCCGGGGAGCCGGGAAATCGCCTGCTGGGGGCGGTTCCGGGAGATCCTTATGGCGGAGTTAAGGGAGGGCTGAGACTGGGCTCAGGTTGCGGCCGTGCGGGACGGGGTGAACGCTTGGGCGGCTCCGGACGGGCCTACCCGTCGGGCCACCAGGTGCGAGCGATGTCCTTTCGCACCTCCGGACGCCCCGCCGGGCGCTCCTCCGCCTCTTCGCGGAGCCGGCGGATGTCCGTCCTCTTCAGCGGCTTCTGCACGTTCACACGGCGCATGGCTGCCTCCTCACAGGCCTACCGGGTTCCGCGTTGCGGCGGAGATAGACGCTTTTGGGAAGACTTGCCCATCGATGCCGGATTGTCAGTGGCGGATGTCACTCTTCGGTACATGACGAACGAGAGCTGCCGACGGACCGCGACGGACGCCGGGGTGGACTGGGACGCGCAGGCCGCCGCCTTCGACGACGAGCCGGATCACGGCCTGCGGCCCCCAGGGGTGCGGGCCGCCTGGGCGGACCGGCTGCGCGGCTGGCTGCCCGGGCACCCCGCCGACGTCCTCGACCTCGGCTGCGGCACCGGCAGCCTGTCGCTCCTCGCCGCCGAGCAGGGACACCGGGTGACCGGGGTGGACAGCTCCCCGGCCATGGCCGCCCTGGCCCGGGCCAAGCTCGCCGGGCGGGACGCGGTGGTGCTCCAGGGGGACGCCGCGTCACCGCCGGTGGGCGAGCGCCGTTACGACGTGGTCCTGGTCCGGCACGTGCTGTGGACGCTGCCCGATCCCGAGCGCGTCCTGCGCCACTGGCGCACCCTGCTGCGGCCCGGGGGCCGGTTCGTGCTGGTGGAGGGCGTCTGGGGGACCCTGGACCCGGTCGGCATACCCGCCGACCGGCTCGTCGCCCTGCTGGAGCCGGTCGCCCGCCACACGCGCGTGGAGCGGCTGTCCGACGACCCGGAGCTGTGGGGCGGAGCCGTGGACGACGAGCGGTACGCGGTGCTGGCGGGCGTGTAGCGGCGGACGGGGCCCGCCGCCGGTCCCGGGCGGTCTCAGGCCAGCAGGTCGTCGAGACCGCCCCCGCGGGCCAGTGCCTCCAGTTCGTCCAGCGCGGCCACGGCGGCGGAGGCGGCCACGGGGTCCCGCTCCGCGAGCCCGCTCGCTGCGAACTCGTCCTCGTCCAGCCGCCGCACGTCCGTGCCGTCGGCGGAGCGCCAAAGGTCGAGGTCGAGGTCCTCGACGACCAGTTCGGCGCCGGCCCGGGTGGCCGGCCGGGTGACGTCGCAGTACCAGCCCTTCAAGGCGCCGTCCCCGGCCCGGACCTCCTTCACCGAGTACCACCGGTCCAGCCAGTAGTGCTCGGTGAACACGTCACCCGGCTCGAAGCGCACGAACCCGAAGTCGCGCACGCCCCCGCCCGCCCACGGGGCCCGCACCGACACGCGGGCGCCGTCCTCCCGCAGCAGCTCCGCCGGGTAGCGGATCTTCGTACAGCCGCCCTTGACCAGGACGACCTCCACCCGGCCGGACGGCTCAGCCGGCCGCGCGGACATAGCGCACCTCCGACGCGCAGACCTCGTACCCGAGCCACTTGTTGACCGCGATCATCGGTTCGTTGCCGGCGTCGTTGCCCGTGAAGGCCTCCGTGACGCCGGCGGCACGGGCCCGGTGCAGCGAGTGGATCTTGACGAGCTTGGCCAGACCGCGGCCGCGGTGGGCGCGCAGGGTGCCGGTCATCGCGGTGGTGTAGCGGGCGGCGCCGTCGGTGTAGGCCACCGTGAAGGCGACCGGCCGGCCGTCGACGACCGCGGCGGTGGTCAGCTCGCGGTTCAGCAGCGGGTGCCGCCAGTTGTGTTCGAGCCAGGCGTCGTAGTCGGTGAACTCGACCGGCACCATGCCCGGTTCGTCGGTCACCGTCGCCGCGTCCAGCTCGAACAGCGGACGCGGGTCGTCCGCGAAGTCCGCGGCCGTGCGCAGCTCGACGCCCGGCGGGGTCTCCAGGAGCGGCGGGAGGATGCCGTCCGCCAGGTCGAGGCGGAGGAAGTGCGCTCGCCGGGCCGGCGCGTAGCCGCACCGTTCGGCGAAGGCGCGGTTGGCGGGCTCGTCGAGGACCCAGCTGTACAGCTTGGTCGCGCCGACGGCGGCGAGGTGCTCCTCGGCCGCGCGGACGAGCAGCCGGCCGGCTCCCCGGCCGGTCCGGTCCGGGCGCACGTAGACGTTGAGGAATCCCTGGCCCGGCTCCGGGCTGTCGTGCGCCAGGGAGACCCCGGCGGCGCCGATCACCTCCCCGTCCTCGACGGCGATCAGCGAGCGGAAGTGGGCCTCGGGATGGCTGTGGGCGACGAGGTGGCGGACCGATTCCGGGGTGAACAGCATGTAGGGGAGGGTGAGATGGCGGACCCGGGCGTAGGCCTCTGTCTCGGCCGGCACGTCCAGGCGCAGATCGCGCACGATCACTGTCATGGGGAGGCACCGTACGGGCCGGGGCGCCGGGGGTGCCTCCCATTTTCCGCCGGGTGCGGGACAATCGGCCTGTGAGCCTGAAGATCCACATCGATGACAGCGCGCCGCCGTACGAGCAGGTGCGGGCGCAGATCTCCGAGCAGGCGCGGTCCGGGGCCCTGCCGGTCGGGTACCGGCTGCCGACCGTGCGCGGGCTGGCCGAGTCGCTGGGACTCGCGGTGAACACGGTGGCCAAGGCGTACCGGGCGCTGGAGGGCGACGGGGTGATCGAGACGCGGGGCCGCAACGGCACGGTCGTGGCGGCCGCCGGCCCGGCCGCGGTGCGCGAGGCGGCGTCGGCCGCGCAGGCCTACGCGGAGCGGGCGCGCCGGCTCGGGCTGGCGGAGGAGGACGCCCTGGCCGCCGTCCGCGACGCCCTGCGGGCGGCCTACGGCGAGTAGCGGCAGCGGTCAGCGCGCCGGCGCCGGCTCCGGTGTCCGGGTCGCCGCCAGGCCTGCCCTGCGCGCCGCCCGCGCGAACGTCACCGCGTCCTGGACCGCCGCACCGCCGGGGTCGTTGTTGAAGTAGGCGAACACGTCCTCGCCCTCGGGCCAGGTCGTCGCGATCCGGTCCACCCAGGTCTCCAGGGACCGCCTGCCGTAGCGCGGCCAGGGCTGGGCGCGCCCCTGGTGGAAGCGGACGTAGCCCCAGCCGGCGGTGCGCCACAGCGGGGTGACCGGGCGGGCCAGGACGTCCGCCCAGCACAGGGCGGCGCCCCGCGAGGACAGCACCTCGCGCACCTCGGCCGTCCACCAGGAGTCGTGCCGCGGCTCGACGGCGACCCGGGTGCCCGGCGGGAAGCAGGCCAGACAGGCGTCCAGCAGGGACGGGTCGGCCCGCAGGGTGGGCGGGAGCTGGAGCAGGACCGGGCCCAGCCGGTCGCCCAGGCCCGCCGCGTGGGTCATCAGCCGGTGCACCGGCTCCTCCGGCTCCCGCAGGCGCTTGATGTGGGTCAGGTAGCGGCTGGCCTTGACCGCGACCACGAAGTCCGGTGGCACTCGCACCCGCCAGGCGGCGAAGTTGTCGTACGACGGGAGCCGGTAGAAGGCGTTGTTCAGCTCCACGGTCAGGAACCGGCGCGTGTACTCCTCCAGCCACAGCCGCGCCGGAACCCCGGCCGGGTAGACGACCTCCCGCCAGTCCTTGTACTGCCATCCCGAGGTGCCCACGAACACGGTCATAGGGCCATGAAAGCACCCGGCTCCGCTGCCGACAGGTCCGCCGCCACCGGGCCGCCGGTCACAGGTACAGCCCCGCGTCCGCCCCGTCCCGCGCTCCCGGCACCGAGGTCGGCGCCGTGCCCCGGCGCAGCGCGTACAGCTCGGCCAGGGTGGCGCCGTCCCGGCCGACGCCCTCCTCGGTGCCGAGCCAGCCGGCCGCCTCGGCGCGGCTCAGCGCCCCCACCTCGATGCGGGCCAGGCAGCGGCCGGGCCGTACGACGGCCGGGTGCAGGCGCTCCAGGTCCTCGTTGGTGGTGACGCCGACCAGGACGTTGCGGCCCTGGCCGAGCAGGCCGTCGGTGAGGTTGAGCAGCCGGGACAGGGCCTGCCCCGCGGTGTGCCGGGCCTCGCCCCGGATCAGCTCGTCGCAGTCCTCCAGCAGGAGCAGCCGCCAGCGGCCCTTGCCCGCCGCGTCCTCCTCGCCGATCGCGATGTCCATCAGGTAGCCGACGTCGGAGAAGAGCCGCTCCGGGTCGAGCACGCAGTCCACCTGGCACCAGTCGCGCCAGGAGCGGGCGAGCGTGCGCAGCGCGGAGGTCTTGCCGGTGCCGGGCGGCCCGTGCAGCAGGAGCAGGCGGCCGGCGATGTCCTCCGGTGTCGTCTTCATCAGGCGGTCCATCGCGTCCGCCACCGGCGCCGTGTAGTTGGGCCGGATCTCGTCCCAGGTGCCCGCCGAGATCTGCCGGGTGGTGCGGTGCGGGCCGCGGCGCGGGGAGACGTACCAGAAGCCCATGGTCACGTTCTCCGGCTGGGGCTCCGGTTCGTCGGCCGCGCCGTCCGTCGCCCGGTCCAGGACGGTCTTCGCCAGCTCGGCGGTGGTCGCGGTCACCGTGACGTCCGCTCCCCGGTTCCACCGGGAGACCAGCAGCGTCCAGCCGTCGCCTTCGGCGAGGGTGGCGCTGCGGTCGTCGTCGCGGGCCGCCCGCAGCACCCGGGCGCCCTCCGGAAGCAGGGTCGCGCCGGAGCGGACGCGGTCGATGTTCACCGCGTGCGAGTACGGCTGCTCGCCCGTCGCGAAGCGGCCGAGGAACAGCGCGTCGACGACGTCGGACGGCGAGTCGGAGTCGTCGACGTGGAGCCGGATCGGCAGTGCGTCGTGTGGGTTCGCAGACATGCCCGCCATGATCCGGCACCGATGCCCTCCGCGCACGGCATTTCCACCCCTAGTCCCGGGTGTCCACACGCCTGCCGCGAGCCCGGATCCCGGCGGCCGCCGTGCTCGTTGACGGGGTGTCATCAGGGCCCTCGCGGACGCCGCGGCGGCGGACCGGCGGGGCCGCCCGGCGCTGCGCGGGGCGGGCGGGTCGCCGACGCGCAATACGCCGGGCGGTGAACGTCCTGGGGTGATTGCGTCGAGGGCCGGTGAGGAGTCGTTGAGCCCGAAAAAGTTTTGGCATGGACACTTCCAGTCAACACGCGTAGTTGCTACGACAGTTACGGCAGAGATCCTGCTAAACGGAGGTTCCATGAGACGTTCCCGACTTACCGGATTCGTGACCTCGCTCCTCCTCGCCGCCGGCATCTCCCTCACCGGGGCCGCCACGGCGCAGGCCTCCTCGGCAGCCGTCACGGGTGGCTACGTGGCGCTCGGCGACTCCTACTCCTCAGGGGTCGGCTCGGGCAGTTACATCAGTTCCAGCGGAAGCTGCGACCGCAGCACCAAGGCGTACCCGTACCTGTGGAACGCCGCCCACAGCCCGTCCTCGTTCGCCTTCAACGCCTGCTCGGGCGCCAGGACCGACGACGTGCTGGCCAACCAGCTCGGCTCGCTCAACTCCTCCACCGGCCTGGTCTCCATCAGCATCGGCGGCAACGACGCCGGTTTCGCAGACGTCATGACGACCTGTGTGACCTCGTCCGACAGCACCTGCCTCGCCAAGATCAACACCGCCAGGGCGTACGTCGACTCCACGCTCCCCGGCAAGCTCGACGCCGTCTACAACGCGATCAGCGCCAAAGCCCCGTCCGCCCGGGTCGTCGTCATCGGCTACCCCCGCTTCTACAAGCTCGGGCAGACCTGCCTCGGCCTCTCCGAGACCAAGCGGTCCGCGATCAACGACGCGGCCGACTACCTCGACAACGCCGTCCAGAAGCGCGCCCTCGACCACAACTTCGTCTTCGGTGACGTACGCACCACGTTCACCGGCCACGAGATCTGCTCCAGCAGCTCCTGGCTGCACAGCGTCAACTGGCTCGACATCGGCGAGTCGTACCACCCGACGGCGGCCGGCCAGTCCGGCGGCTACCTGCCGGTGCTCACCAACGCGGCCTGAGCCGGGCGGGTGAGGCCGTCGAACAAGGCCCTTCCGTGGCCGACCCGTGGGAGTGAACCCGCCGGGCGAGCCCGGAGGTGACGCGGAGGCCCCGTCCGACGGGGTCTCCGTCGCGGTCGTACGGGTCCCGGGAGCGGCCGCGTGAGGCGCCCGTGTCCACGGCGGTGCACGGCTCAGCCGACCGCGGACACGGCCCCCTTGAGCAGCAGACCTGCGCCCAGGGCGACGACGGTCAGCGCGGACGCCAGTGGCAGGGTGCGGCGTACCAGCCCGGCCACCGGGTGGGACGTCCAGCGCGGCCGCCGGTCCAGCACCCGGGCGACGCCCGAGCCCAGTCGGACCACCGCGAACCCGGCCGCCGTCAGGGTCAGCGCCAGGCCGGCGCCGTACGCCACGATCAGCAGCAGCCCGAACCAGGCCTTGCCGAGCGCCGCGGCGCCGACGAGGACGACCACGGCGGAGGGGCTGGGCACCAGACCGCCGGCGAAGCCGAGCAGGATCGTGCCGCGCAGGGTCGGGGCGGTCGGATGGCTGTGGGTGTGGCCGCCATGGGTGTGCACCACACCGCCGGAACGAGGGTGGTGGTGCTCTTCGTCGGGACGGTGGTGATGCCCGTCGTGGTGCTCGTGCCGGCCGTGATGGTGATGGTCGTGATGGTGATGCCCGTCGTGGTGATGGCCGTCGTGACGAAGGCCATTGTGCTGAACGCCATTGTGGTGATGACCGTGGTCCGGGCGTTCGGCGCCGGCGGCTTCCAGGGCCGCGCCCACCAGCGCCGGCGGGGCGTGCTCCGGCACGGACCGGGCCCGCGGGCGCGAAGGCCGAGGCGCGCGGTCACGCCAGGCCCGGCGCACCAGCCCGGCGCCCGCCGCGAGCACCAGGGCGCCCCCGGCCACGCCCAGCCAGGCGATCACCGACGGCGCGGCCGCCGAACCGGCGGTGACGAGCAGACCGAGGGCGACCACGCCGAGGGTGTGGGTCACCGTCACCGACGCCGCGAGGGGCAGCACGTCCCGCACCCGGGACCGGCCCCCGCGCGCGGCCGCCGTCGCCGCCATCAGGGTCTTGCCGTGCCCCGGGGCGAGGGCGTGCAGGGCGCCGAGGACCACGGCGACGAGCAGCGCCAGCGCGGCGAAGCCGAGGGTGAGGTCCCGCCGGGCCACCAGGTCGTCCAGGGCGCGGGTCCAGCGGTCGGCGCCCCGGGGCAGCACGGCCGCGCCGGGCGCGGCCTGCCGCTCCCTCGCCAGGGCCGGTCCGCCGGGCCGCACCCGCAGCGAGGCTCCGGCGGTGTCGGCCGGCGAGGACAGCAGGTCCTTCGGATACGTGGTCAGCTCGTGCGAGACCGACCGCCGCGGCACGTCCGTCGCGGTGAGCGTCATCCGGTCACCGCGCGCGGTGACCTCCCGCCAGCCGGGGCCGCCGGCCGCCGCGCCGTGGAAGCGGAGGGCGAGCGGCCTGCCCCCGGGCAGCGGCGCGGTGAACCGGCACTCCAGACGCAGGGTGTGCAGCCCCGCCTGCCCGGGCCGCAGCCGGGCCCGCGCGCTCGCGGGGGTCAGCGCGGTGGCGCGTCCCGCCACGGTCAGGGAGCTGTCCTCGGCGGCCGCGGCGCACCGACGCCCGGCCCACGCGTTCAGGCCCAGCCGCCGCACGGCCGGCTGGGCCTGGGTCGCCGGGATCTCCGCGAGATCCTCCACGTGGTCCACGAGGAGCCGGCCGGGGGCGACGACGAGGCCGTCGTACCGGTTCACCGTGAAGTTGCCGAGGGGGTGCGCACTCGCCGTCGCGGCGGGCAGCAGCGCGAGACCGCAGGCGGCGGTCAGGACGGCCGCGGCCAGGGCGGCCGGGCGGCGGCTGAGCGTCACCTGGCGGCCCCCAGCGCCTTCCGGGCCTCAGCCGCGCCCTGCGGCGAGAAGCCGGGGTTCAGCCGCAGCGCCGCCCGCAGCGAGGCACGGCCCCGTGCCGTGCGGCCCGTCGCCAGCTCGATCATGCCGCGGTGGTACAGGAAGGCGGCGTTGCGGTAGCCGGTGGCCGTGGCCCGGCGGGCCGGCGAAAGGGCCTCCTCGTCACGGCCGTTGACGTGCAGCGCCCAGGCGAGGGCGTCCGCGGTGTGCACGGTGCGCCGGCGGCCCCACTCGGCGCGGGCCGCGCGCAGCGCGGACGCCTTGTCCCCGTGGTCGGCGGCGGCCAGCGCGGTGTCCAGGTCGGCGTCGACGCCGTTGGCCCTGGCGAGGGCGGTCCAGGCGTCCACCAGCGCGTACTGCTCGCGCGCCCGCGCCCCGTCGCCGGCCGCGCCGCGCGCCTCGTACAGCTCGCCGAGCGCGACCAGCGGCCCGGGCAGCGGATAGCGGGCGACCACGGTCCGCAGCCCCCGGATCGCCTCGTCCCGGTGCCCGCTCGCCGCCTGCGCCCGGGCCCGGCCCTCCAGCGCCGGCAGATAGGTGTCGTCGGCGGCCAGGGCCCGCGCGTAGAAGCGGAGCGCGGACGCGTACCGCCCCTGGTTCCAGGCGAGCTGGCCGAGCTGGGCGGCCACGTAGGCGACGTCGCCGGGGGAGGCGGCCGCGTCGAGGGCCTGCCGCAGGACCCGCCGGGCCGTCGCCACGTCCCCGCGCAGCTCGCGCACGTAGGCGTACCGGGTGAACACCGGCACGCCCGGCCTGCGTTCGTCCGCCGTGCGGGCGGCCCGCGACGCCTGCGCGTACCGGCCGAGCTCCACCAGGGCGTCGACACGCGAGCACAGGGCGCGTTCGCTGTACGGGTTTTGCCGCAGCGCCCGGTCCGCGTAGCCGAGGGCGCCCGCGAAGTCGTGCCGGGCGGCGGCGAGGGCGGCCCGGCCGGCCAGCGCCTGGTCGTCGCCGGGCGCAAGTGCCAGGGACCGCGCGAGAGCCTTGTCGGCCTGCGGGTAGCGGGCCGGGTCGCCCTTGGTCCGCGCCTGCTCGACATAGGCCAGACCGAGGGTCGCCCAGCCGCCGTGGTCCCGTGGCTGCGACCGCAGATGGGCCTGGAGTGCGGCCACGGCGGCGTCCAGGTTCCCGCCGCCCAGCAGACCGGGGTCGACGGCGCCGGAGGCCGCTGCCGGCACCGTGCGGCCGTCCCGCACGGCTCCGGCGGCGATCGCGCCGCCGGTCAGCGCGACCGCCAGCAGCACCGCGGGTCCCGCGAGCCGCGCGGCCCGCCACCGCCGTGCGGCGGCCCCGGTCCGCCGCACGCCGGCCACCCGCTCGTCGGCCCCCGCCTCGCCCCGCGCCCCGTCCGGCCGGGCGCCGGGCCCGGGCC
>NZ_JBHTVE010000038.1:0-23829 GCF_042793175.1 Streptomyces sp. NPDC056580
TTGCGGGGCCCTTGCTCCTTGCGGCTCTTCCGGATCTCGAAGTCCATCGCATCCCCTGAACTGGGGTGTTGCGACGACCACTAGAACGGAAGAAGACATGGGGGGCTTCTTCGCTCCCCGGGCCCCGAACTGGGCGTCATCCGGCCACAACACGGCGTTATACGGTGCTTGCACACAGTGCACATGTCTTGTGATGCTATGACCGCTTTTGACGGATGACTGACCGATGAAGAGGTGGCGTTGACCGTGTCGGCCAGTACTGCGCCGCCCCAGGACGAGGTGCCCAGCCCCTCCCCTCCTGCGCCCGAGAAGCGCCGCGGCGCCGACACCCGCGCCCTGACCCAGGTGCTCTTCGGCGAGCTGAAGGAGCTGACCCCGGGCTCGCCGGAGCACGACCGGGTGCGCGGAGCGCTGATCGAGGCCAACCTCCCGCTGGTGCGCTACGCGGCCGCCAGGTTCCGCTCCCGCAACGAGCCGATGGAGGACGTGGTCCAGGTCGGCACCATCGGCCTGATCAACGCCATCGACCGCTTCGACCCCGACCGCGGGGTGCAGTTCCCCACCTTCGCGATGCCGACCGTGGTGGGCGAGATCAAGCGGTACTTCCGGGACAACGTCCGCACGGTCCACGTGCCGCGCCGGCTGCACGAGCTGTGGGTGCAGGTCAACAGCGCCACCGAGGACCTCACCACCGCCTTCGGGCGCTCCCCGACGACCGCCGAGATCGCCGAGCGGCTCAGGATCAGCGAGGAGGAGGTCCTCTCCTGCATCGAGGCGGGACGCTCGTACCACGCCACCTCCCTGGAGGCCGCGCAGGAGGGCGACGGGATGCCCGGCCTGCTGGACCGCATCGGCTACGAGGACCCGGCCCTGGACGGCGTGGAACACCGCGACCTGGTCCGCCATCTCCTGGTCCAGCTCCCCGAACGGGAACAGAGAATCCTGCTGCTGCGCTACTACAGCAATCTGACCCAGTCACAGATCAGCGCGGAACTCGGTGTGTCCCAGATGCACGTATCCCGGCTACTCGCGCGTAGCTTCCAGCGGCTGCGATCCGCGAATCGCATCGAGGCATAACCGGCGCACGGGAGCACGCGCCGGAACACACCAGCCCACGGCCGTTCGAAAGCGGGATCGATCACTCACCGGTGAGAGCGAATCGCCCAGCAGGGCGGTTCCCGACAGTTGTGCGCCGAAAGACCGTCAGACCCCTTCTTTCCAGGGCCGATTCGCAACTCACATGTCGACATGTCACTACAGCGTGTTGCCGACATGTGACATTCTGCGGGAAGAGCGTTTGCCGGAGCTCCGGCGCCGGTATTCAGGTGAAGGCTGCGTTGTCCGAAAAGGCGGCGCCGCCGCGACCGTCCCGCGACCCAAAGGGGGTGGCATGTCCGCAGACCAGGGCAGCTCGAAGGTGCTCACGCTCACGAGCGAGGCAGCGCCCAAGGAGCTCGACGCTCTCGACGTCCTCGACGGCATCGAGGGCGTCACGGCCCTCGATGCCGTGCCGGCCCAGGCCGACCCGGCCGCCGCCCCTGCCCCGGCTCCGCCGGCCGCGGCGGACATCGACACCCGGACCCTCTCCCGGTCCCTGTTCCTGCGGCTCGCCGCGCTCGACGAGAGCAGTCCCGAGCGCGCGTACGTCCGGGACACCCTGATCGAGCTGAACCTCCCCCTCGTGCGCTACGCGGCGGCCCGCTTCCGCTCGCGCAACGAGCCGATGGAGGACATCGTCCAGGTCGGCACCATCGGCCTGATCAAGGCGATCGACCGCTTCGACTGCGAACGGGGCGTGGAGTTCCCGACGTTCGCGATGCCGACGGTCGTGGGCGAGATCAAGCGCTTCTTCCGCGACACCTCCTGGTCGGTGCGCGTCCCGCGCCGGCTCCAGGAACTGCGCCTGGCCCTCACCAAGGCCAGCGACGAGCTGTCCCAGAAGCTGGACCGCTCCCCGACGGTCACCGAGCTGGCCGCCGTGCTCGGCGTCTCCGAGGAGGACGTCGTCGACGGCCTCGCGGTCGGCAACGCGTACACCGCCTCCTCGCTCGACTCCCCGGCGCCCGAGGACGACGGCGGCGAGGGCTCCCTGGCCGACCGCCTCGGCTACGAGGACAGCGCGCTGGAGGGCGTGGAGTACCGGGAGTCCCTGAAGCCGCTGCTGGCCAAGCTCCCGCCCCGGGAGCGCCGGATCATCATGCTGCGCTTCTTCGCCAACATGACCCAGTCGCAGATCGGCGAGGAGGTCGGCATCTCCCAGATGCACGTCTCCCGGCTGCTGACCCGGACCCTGGCGCAGCTCCGGGAGGGCCTCATCTCGGACTGACGGGCGGCGGGGGCCACACCCTCCCCCGAGCGCCTCCCCCGTCCGCCCCGACACACGGGCACACGGGCACAGGGCCGCCGACGCGCCGTTGCGGCAGCGTCGGCGGCCCTCGTGCGTCCGGACGGCCGGTGTCCTACTTGAGCGCGAGCCAGGCGACGGCGGCGACGACGGCCACGGCCACCACGATGCCGATGATCAGCCCGACCCGGGGCCCGGAGGAGGCAGGCTGCTGCTGCTGCCGGCCCTGGGGGCCCTCGTCGACGAACGCGCGGAACATCTGGGTGCTGCCTGCGGGGTCGTAATTGCCCTGGGGGCCCTGGGTGTTAGCCATGGCCCGAGACACTAGCGAATCCGGTGGTGCGACCCCAAGTGCGGGTCCACCGGGACAGACGGGATGCGGGCGGCCACTCCGACCAGCATATTTACGATCGCAATACTTGCCTTTGCCAAGTTTTTGCGCCGCCAGACCCCTGGTTGTTTGCCTGCAGCAACCAACCGCCTCTATGGTTGCCCTAAGCAACGAATACGGGAGGTGTGATGGCCGAACAGGCGCAGTACGAGGAGCTGGTGCGTCAGTTCAGCGCCTTCGGAGCCGTGAAACGGGACCTCGGGCGGATCCTGCCGTCCGAGTGCCCGGCCGGCTCGGCCGCCGTGCTGACCCTGCTCGGCCGCCACGGCGACATGCGCATGAGCAAGCTCGCCGAGCTGCTCTCCGTGGACATGTCGGTCACCAGCCGGCATGTGGCGCACGTCGCGGCGCGCGGCTGGATCGAACGGCACCCGGACCCCGCGGACAAGCGTTCGCGCATCCTGCGCCTGTCGCCCGCCGGTCTGGAGCAGGTCGGCGAGCTGTCCCGGCGGACCTCGAACCTGCTGGCCGAGCGGCTGGCCGACTGGACCGACGAGGAGGTCGGCCAGCTCATCGCGTTGATGGCGCGCCTGCGCGCGTCCTTCGGCGACTGCCGCTCGACCCCGGTCCGGATCCCCGCACCCGTAGTCGAAGAGACCACCCGTACACCCGCAAGCACGTAAGTAAAGGAAGCCCATGGCAACGACCACACCAGCCGGTGTGCGGGCTCACGCCAAGCACGGGGGAGGCACAGGTTCCGCCCCGATGACCCATCGGCAGATCATGGAGGCCCTGTCCGGGCTCCTGCTCGGCATGTTCGTGGCGATCCTGTCGTCCACGATCGTCTCCAACGCCCTGCCTGAGATCATCGGCGACCTCGGCGGCGGTCAGTCGGCCTACACCTGGGTGGTCACGGCCGCCCTGCTGTCGATGACCGCGGCCACTCCCCTGTGGGGCAAGCTCGCCGACCTGTACAGCAAGAAGGCGCTCGTCCAGATAGCCCTGATCATCTACGTCGTCGCCTCGATGGCGGCCGGCCTGTCGCAGAACCCCGGCATGCTGATCGTCTGCCGCGTGGTGCAGGGCATCGGCGTCGGCGGTCTGTCGGCCCTGGCCCAGATCGTCATGGCGGCCATGATCTCCCCGCGTGAGCGAGGCCGTTACTCCGGTTACCTCGGCGCCACCTTCGCCGTCGCCACCGTCGGCGGCCCGCTGCTCGGCGGTGTCATCACCGACACCTCCTGGCTGGGCTGGCGCTGGTGCTTCTACGTCGGCGTCCCGTTCGCCGTCATCGCGCTGATCGTCCTGCAGAAGACCCTGCACCTGCCCGTGGTCAAGCGCGAGGTCAAGGTCGACTGGGGCGGCGCGTCCCTCATCTCCGCGGCCGTCTCCCTGCTGCTCATCTGGGTCACCTTCGCCGGTGACAAGTACGACTGGGTGTCCTGGCAGACCTATGTGATGGTCGGCGGCTCGGTCGTGCTCGGCGCGCTGTTCGTCCTCGTCGAGGCGAAGGCCAGCGAGCCGATCATCCCGATGCGCCTGTTCCGCAACCGCACCATCACGCTGGCGTCGCTCGCCTCGCTGTTCGTCGGTGTCGCGATGTTCACCGGCACCGTGTTCTTCAGCCAGTACTTCCAGCTCGCCCGTGACAAGTCCCCGACGATGTCCGGCGTGCTGACCATCCCGATGATCGGCGGCCTGTTCATCTCCTCGACCGTCTCGGGGCAGTTCATCACCCGCACCGGCCGCTGGAAGGCCTGGCTGGTCAGCGGTGGCCTGCTGGTGACGGCCGGCCTGGCCCTGCTGGGCGGCATCCGGTACGACACCGACTACTGGAAGATGGCCATCTTCATGGCCCTGCTGGGTCTCGGCATCGGCATGATGATGCAGAACCTGGTCCTCGCCACGCAGAACCAGGTGGCGCCCTCGGACCTCGGTTCGGCCAGCTCCACGGTCACCTTCTTCCGTTCCCTCGGTGGCGCGGTCGGCGTCTCCGCCCTCGGCGCGGTGATGTCCCACCGGATCACCCACTACGTCACGGACGGCATCGGCTCCCTGAGCCCCAAGTACCAGGCCGCCATGGCCGGCTCGGGCTCCACCGACACCATCCCGGACATGGACAAGCTGCCGCTTCCCATCCGGACCCTGCTGGAGAGCGCCTACGGCCACGGCATCGCCGACGTCTTCTACATCGCGGCCGCCCTCGCCGCCGTCGCCTTCCTGATCACCCTGTTCATCAAGGAGGTCCCGCTGAAGACCAAGGGTGCGCTGGCCCAGGCCGCGGACACCGAGTCGCCCGCCCTGGACCCGGCCGCCGCCCCGGTCGTCGCCGAGGCGCAGACGGTCCCGGCCGCGGTCGCCGCGACCACCGCGTCCGACTCCGAAGGCACCGCTTTGGCGGCCGCCGCGCAGCCGGTGACCGCGGTCGCCACGGTCGCGGAGCCGGGCGCCGGCGGCGGCACCCCGGTGCACGGGTTCGTCCGCGGCGCCGAGAGCGCCCCGGTCCCGCAGGCCGCGGTCACGCTGATCTCGCTGTCCGGCCGCCAGCTCGGCCGCTCGGTCGCCCAGGGCGACGGTTCCTACGCGGTGGACGCGCCGGGCGCAGGCTCGTACGTCCTGATCGCCTCCGCGGACGGCTTCCAGCCGCAGGCCTCCACGATCGTGGTGGGCGAGGAGCCGCTGTCCTACGACATCCTGCTCAGCGGCACCAGCGGGCTGACCGGTGTGGTCCGCTCGGCCGCGAGCGCGCTGCCGGTCAAGGACGCGATGGTGATCGTCACCGATGTGCGCGGGGACCTGCTGGCCACCGCCGCCACCGGTGAGCAGGGCGACTTCGCCTTCACCGACCTGGTGCCCGGCGCGGTGACCGTCGCGGTCAACGCGAGCGGGTACCGGCCACGCGCGCTGCCGGTCGAGGTCGCCACGACCGGGGTCACCCGGATCGAGGTCGACCTGGACGCCGGCGCCCGGCTGCAGGGCGTCGTGCGGGCCCCGCACGGCGCGCTGGCCGACGCCCGGGTGACCCTGGTCGACCAGGCGGGCAACGTGGTCGGCACCGCCACCACCGGGACGGACGGGGCGTACGCCTTCGCCGACCTGGACAGCGGCGACTACACCGTCATCGCGACGGGTTACCCGCCGGTGGCCACGGCCCTGACGGTGACCGGCACCGGAGTCGACGGACACGACATCGAACTCGCCCACCCCGGCGAGTAGTCCGATTCCCGGCCCGTGACGGCGCGCGCCTCGAGCGGAGACGCGCCCGTCACGGGCCGGTTTCATACGACCGAATTATCTGGCTTTTCAGGGAGAAAACGGGATGGGACTGTCCGCGAGGATCCGTACCCGGGACGGATGGGCCGTGTCGCACGCGGTCGTCACGATGACCGACATGACCGGTGCGCAGGTGCTGCGGGCCGAGGCGGACGCCGAGGGTGCCGTACGGGACGCCACCGAGCTGACGCCGGGGGCGTACACGGTGATCGTGACCGCCGTCGGTTACGCGCCCGCCGCCTCCAGCGCCATCGTCACCGCGAGCGGGCGGGCCGAGGTCGGCACCGTCACGCTGGCCCGGCAGGGCGGCACCGAGCTGCCGCCGCCCGGCCCGTGGACCATCGACCCGGCGCACTCGTCCGTCGCCGCCGTCGCGCAGCACCTGGGGATCTCCAGCGTGCACGGGCGGTTCACGGAGTTCGGCGGGACGATCGAGATCGCCCCGGACGACGTCACCAAGTCCCGCGTGGAGGCGGTGATCCGGGCCGCGTCGGTCGACACGGGCAACGGCATGCGGGACACGCACCTGCGGTCCGCGGACTTCCTCGACGTCGAGCGGCACCCGGAGATCACCTACCGCTCCACCGGCGTGGAGGTGGCCGGCCCCGACCGCTGGACCGTGCACGGCGAGCTGTCGATGCACGGCGTGGTCCGGCCGGTCGGCCTGGACCTGGCCTACCTCGGCACCGGCGCCGACCCGTGGGGCGGCACCCGCGCGGCCTTCCGGGCGACCACCGAACTGCACCGCGAGGACTTCGCGATGAACTACAACCAGGTCCTCCAGGCGGGCATCGCCGCCATCGGCACGACCCTCAGGGTCGAGCTGGACATCCAGGCCGTGCAGGGCGAGACCCTGCCGACCGCCTGACGGAGACGGCCGACGGCCCGCCGCCACGTGTGAAGTGGCGGCGGGCCGTCGTCGTTCCCGGTGACTCAGTTCCCGGTCGCGTCATCGCCTGCTGCTCAGTCGCCGGTCGCGCCCACGATGCGCCGGGCCAGGTCCCGCAGCTTGACGTTCTCCCGTTGGGAGGCGCGGACCAGGCTCTCGAACGCCGCCGCGGCGTCGATGTCGAGGCGCTCCATGAGGACGCCGGTGGCCTGGCCGATCAGGTCCCTGGTGTGCATGGCCTCGGTGAGCTGCTCCCGGACGGTCACCGCGTTCAGGGCGAGGCTGACGTGCGCGGTGAAGAGCCGGCCGAGGCGCGCGGCGGTTTCGTCGAAGGCGCGCGGCTTGCCGGAGTAGGCGGTGAGCACGGTGAGCCGGCGCCGGTCGGCGCGCAGCCGCAGCGACAGCACCGAGCGCAGCCCCAGGTCTGCCAGCGGCTCCGTCCCCTGCTCGGACTCGCCCTCGCCGCCGTCGCCGGACAGCCGCACCACCGGCGAGCTCCACAGCCGCTCCCAGTGGGGCAGCTCCGGAGCCTCGGCGTCGCACACGACGTCATCGCTCCAGGCGACCGTACGGCGGCCCTCGGCGCGGTCGATCTCCTGGACGCCGGCGTGCTCGGCGCCGGGCAGCAGCTCCACGGCCAGCTCGACGGCGGTGCGCAGCGTGGCCTGCGGGGTGGTCGTCTCGTGCAGCCGCCGGGCGGCCAGCGTGAGCGCCTCCGCCAGCTCGAGGCCGACCGGAGAACGGGTCACGTCGAAAAAGTCAGGGGAAGCCACACGAACCTCTCGGGTGTCACAGCCTTACGGCCATGCTCAGGAGAGCTCCGCAGCACATTCCTGACTGCGAGCACACGACATCAGCACTCTAGCTGCTCCGTTGCGGTGAAGTGACGTCCGGATGATCCTGTGCCCAGCAGGGTCAGCCTCACCGGGCCCCGCTCGCCCTAGGCTGCGTCCATGGCACCGAACATCGCGACGAACACCCGTGTATCGCAGGCCGAACTGCTCGACTTCGTACGCCCCAGGCACCGCGCCATCCTGCTCACCCGCCGGGCCGACGGCAGCCCCCAGGGCTCCCCGCTCACCTGCGGGGTGGACGACTCGGGCCGGATCGTGGCCTCCACCTACCCCGAGCGCGCCAAGACCCGCAACGCCAAGCGGGACTCCCGGGTCAGCCTCATCGTGCTCAGCGACGACTGGAACGGGCCCTGGGTCCAGATCGACGGCACGGCCGAGGTCATCGACACCCCCGACTCGGTCGAACCCCTGGTCGAGTACTACCGCAACATCGCCGGTGAGCACCCCGACTGGGACGAGTACCGCGAGGCGATGCGCAAGCAGGGGAAGTCGATCATCCGGGTGACACCGGAACGCTGGGGCCCGGTGGCGACCGGCGGGTTCCCGGCGCGGCTGGCCTAGGGCCGGTCGCGAGAGCGGCCCCGGCGCCCGAAGGGCGGCCGGGCCGCACGGGGCGGCGGCCGGCCGTTCTCCCGGCCCGGCTCCGGGACGGCGGCCGGACACCGGCGGTCAGCCCCTGGCGACCATGGCCTCGATGCCGGCGATCAGCAGGTCGAGGGCGAAGCCGAAGTCCCGGTCCATCATCTCGCCGACCGTGTCGCCGCCCCGGGCCGCCATGAGGTCCCGGGACTCCCGGAACATCTCGGCGGTCCCGGGGTCCTCGGCGACCAGGCTCACGGCCTGGCGGTGGTACTCGTCGGCGCTCAGCCCGGTGTCCGCCGTCCGGGCCAGGAAGTGCGCCTCCACCGTGCCGTAGCCGTACACGAACTGGAAGACGGCCGAGATGGCGCCGGTGACGCCGTGCGCGGGCAGCCCGGCACGGCGCACGACCCGCTGGACCACGCGGGAGAAGGCCAGCGAGTTGGGCCCGATGTTGAGGTAGCGCCCGGCCAGCGGCGACAGCCAGGCGTGGCGCACCAGCAGCGACCGGTACTCGCCGGCCAGCTCCCGCAGCTGCTCCCGCCAGTCGGCGCCGTCGTCCTGCGGGTCCGGCAGCCGCAGTTCGCCGTAGACGGCGTCGAGGGCGAGTTCGAGCAGGTCGTCCTTGGTGTCGACGTACCAGTACAGGGACATCGCGGTGACGTTCAGCTCGGCGGCCAGCCGGCGCATGGAGAACCTCGCCATGCCCTCGGCGTCCAGCAGCCGCACGCCGGCCGCGGTGATCCGCTCCCGGTCGAGCCCTGAGGGCTGGCCGCCACGCCCGCCGCGCCGGGTCCTCGCCTCCAGCCACACACTGTCCCGCGCCGACCCGCCGCCGCTCCTGGCCACCGACGCACCTCTCTCGAACTCCGGTCACTGCCCGGGGCGCCGGGGCCCGGTGGCGCGACGCCGTGCCGGTACGAAGCTCCGCCGCTCGGGCGCGGCCGACCGCACACCGCCCGCAGCGGCACGCATACCCAGGCCGGCGAGTTCTTAGGCGGTCCGCGCGGGAGCCGGCCCCGACCGGGCGGCGGACGGACGCGCCGTTCACCGCACGGCCGGGACCGCGGTGAACGGCGCGTCCTGCCCGGGCGCTGCGCGTCAGCCGCTCTTCGTCAGGTCGTAGAAGGTGGCCGAACCGACCGTCACCTTCTTGAAGTTGCTCTGGACCCACGAGCTGATCCGCGACGCCGAACCGCTGCCGCCGCCCATTCCGCCGCCCATGCCGCCGCCGGCGATGAAGTAGTGGATCTTCCTTTCGGACACGTACTTCTTGAACTGGGCCGGTGTCGGGGACGGGTCGGTGCCGTTGAAGCCGCCGATCGCCATCACCGGGTCGCCGGTGGCGAGCTGGTAGCTCGCGGCGTTCTGGGAGCCGATGGAGGCGGCGACCCAGGTGTACTCGCCCGCGTCCGTCTCCAGCAGCTTCTTCGCCGCCGAGCCGACCTGCGCGCCGTCCAGGAGACCGCCGGCGCCGCCCGCGCGGCCGCCCTCGCCCATGGCGCCGCCGCCCGGGAGGCCGTTCCCGTTCTGCGGCCCCCGGCCCTGGCCCTGGGTGTTGCCGTTCCCGCCCGGCATGCCTCCGCCGGGGAAGCCCTGGCCCTGACCCGGCGGGTTCGCGCTCCCGTTCGGCGCGCCCTGCCCGCCTTGCCGGTTCCGCGCGCCCTGGCCCGGCGTCCCGCCGCCGAAGCCACCCGGCATGCCGCCGTCGCCGCCGCCCGGACGGCCGCCGCCGAAGCCCATCCTGCTCGCACCCGCCGGACCCGCCGTCGGGATGGAGCCGGTGTGCGCCGAGTCCACCGTGCTGAGGGTGTACGCGGCCGGGCCGGCCAGTGCGGCCACCAGGGCCGCCGCCGCCGCGCCGAGTGCCAGCCGCCGGGAGGTCCGCCCCGCGAAGACCAGCCCGAAAGCGGCCGCGAGGCCGCCGACCAGCACCAGCCACCTCAGCCACGGCAGGTAGTCGGAGGTGCGGTTGAGCAGGACGTAGCCCCAGGCGGCCGCGGCCACCACGGCGGCGGCGAGCGTGACCGAGGCCCAGGTCTCCCGGCGCCGCTCCCACAGCAGCCCGGCGCCCATGCCGGTGACGGCCGCGACGTAGGGGGCGAGGGCCACCGTGTAGTACTGGTGGAAGATGCCCGCCATGTAGCTGAAGACCACCATGGTGATCAGCAGCGAGCCGCCCCACACCAGGAACGAGGCGCGCGTCGCCGACGCCCGCCGGGCCCCGCGCGTCGCCCACAGGCCGGCGGCCAGCAGGATCAGCGCGGCCGGGAGGAGCCAGGAGATCTGGCTGCCGACCTCGGAGTCGAACATCCGGTCCCAGCCGGTCTCGCCCCACTGCCCCGAGCCGCCCGCGCCGCCACCGCCGCCGACGCTGCCGGTCTCGTCGCCGCTGATCCGGCCGAGGCCGTTGTAGCCGAAGGTCAGCTCGAGGAAGCTGTTGTTCTGCGAACCGCCGATGTAGGGGCGGGAGGAGGCCGGCCACAGCTCCACGACCGCCACCCACCAGCCGCCCGCCACCACGAGCGCCACGGCGGCAAGGGCGAGCTGCACCAGCCGCTTCCGCGGCCGCACCGGACCGCACACGGCGTAGACGACCGCCAGCGGCGGCAGGACCAGGAACGCCTGCAGGGTCTTGGCGAGGAACGCGAAGCCGATCGCGACGCCCGCCCACACCAGCCACCGGGTCCGCCCGTCCTCCACCGCGCGGACGACGAAGTAGCAGGCCAGCGACATCAGCAGGGCCAGCAGCGCGTCCGGGTTGTCGAACCGGAACATCAGCGCGGCGACCGGGGTGAGCGCCAGCGCAGCGCCCGCGATCAGACCGGCCGCGGGGCTGAACCGCCGCCGTACCCCGGCGTACACCACCGCCACCGTGCCGACGCCCATGAGCACCTGCGGGGTGAGGATCGCCCATGAGTTCAGGCCGAAGACCCGCACCGACAGCTCCATCGGCCACATGAAGGCCGAGGGCTTGTCGACGGTGATGGCGTTGCCCGCGTCCAGCGAGCCGAAGAAGAACGCCTTCCAGGACCTGCTGCCCGCCTGGACGGCCGCCGAGTAGAAGGAGTTGGCGTAGCCGGAGGCGCTCAGGCCGTACAGGTAGGTGGCGAGGGTGAGGGCGAGCAGGGCGAGGAAGGCCGGGCGGGCCCAGCGCGGGTCCTCGGGGCGGCCGCGCCACACCCGGGACCCGAGGGGCCGGCGGGGCCCGGCCGTTCCCGCCTCCGGCGGGGGAGCCGTCGGGGGCGGGCCCCAGGCGGCGGGGGAGCCCGGCTGGGCGGGCTGGTCGTAGTGCGTGGTCATCGAGGATCCCCCGGGTCGGTGTCGTGAGGGCGCACCGGCTGCGGCGCCATGGTGCCGTCCCTCCAGGTGCCGTCCGCGGCTTCACCGGCGCGGACCTGGGCGGTGGTCTGGTACGGGCGGTGGGCCGGGTGCGGCAGCGGACGGCGCGGCGGCGGCCCGTCCGGCCGGTACGGCTCGGTCGTGGCGCAGGCCGGCGGGGGCGCCGTGCCCCGGTCCGGCGCGGACGGGATGTGCGCGGCGGCCACGGTGCGGACCGGGCCGCCCTCCGGCCGGTCCGGGAACACCCAGGCCCTGAAGAGCAGGAAGCGCAGCACGGTCGCCGCGAGGTTGGCGGCGATGAGCACCGCCAGCTCGGTGGAGTGCGCGGGACTGCCGCCGGCCGCGCTGAGCGCGGCCAGGGAGCCGCTGGTCAGGGCGAGTCCGATGGCGAAGACGACCAGGCCCTGCGCCTGGTGCCGGACCGCGCCGCCCCGGCCGCGCACCCCGAAGGTCAGCCGGCGGTTGGCGGCCGTGTTGGCGACCGCCGAGACCAGCAGCGCGAGCGCGTTGGCGGTCTGCGAGCCGGAGAACTGCCGGAAGACGCTGTACAGCAGCAGGTAGAACAGGGTCGACAGGCCGCCGACCACGCAGAACCCGACGAGCCGGCGGGCGAGGCCCCGGGGCACGTCCTGGATCTCCCGGTCGCGCGGGTCGTCGCCGAACGGCCGGGTGAGCCGGTCCAGCGGCAGCGAGCCGGTGGCCAGTGCCCGGCCGACGCGCCACACGCCCTTGAGGTCGTCGGTCGCGGTCCGCACGATGTGCACGGTCGAGTCGGGGTCGTCGACCCAGTCGACCGGCACCTCGTGGATCCGCAGCCCCGCCCGCTCGGCGAGCACCAGCATCTCGGTGTCGAAGAACCAGCCGGTGTCCTCCACCAGGGGCAGCAGCAGCTGCGCCACATCCCGCCGGACGGCCTTGAAGCCGCACTGGGCGTCGGAGAAGCGGGCCTGCAGCGAGCCGCGCAGGATCAGGTTGTAGGCCCGGCTGACGAACTCCCGCTTGGGGCCCCGCACCACCCGTGAGGCACGGGCGAGCCGGGAGCCGATCGCGAGGTCGGAGTGGCCCGAGATCAGCGGCGCCACCAGCGGCAGCAGGGCGTTGAGGTCGGTGGAGAGATCGACGTCCATGTACGCCAGGACCGGCGCGTCGGACGCGGACCACACCGTCCGCAGGGCGCGGCCGCGGCCCTTCCGCTCCAGCCGGACGGTGGTGACCTCGGGCAGCTCCGCGGCCAGCCGCGCCGCCACCCGCGGGGTGCTGTCCGTGGAGGCGTTGTCCGCGACGGTGATCCGGAAGGCGTACGGGAAGGTGCGCGCGAGGTGCTCGCGCAGTCTGCGCACGCACGGCTGGAGGTCCTTCTCCTCGTTGTAGACGGGGATCACTACGTCCAGGACAGGCGTACCGGCGTTTCCGGCCGGGAGGTGCTCCCGCGCCGGCAGGGTGCCGGGAGAAGGGTCGGTTCGCATGGCACCGACTCTCCTCAGGCGCCCTGTTCCGCCCATGTGGTGGTGCTGTGCTGCGCCTGTGAGTGGGAGTCGTGCGGGGCCGGCGCGGGCGACGCCCGGTCCGCACCGGCATCCGGCCGCCCCCCGGCGGGGCCGAGCGCGGGCAGGTGCACGGTGAACACCGTCCGCCCGGGCACGCTGTCCACGGTCACGGCGCCGCCGTGCGCGGCCGCCACGGCCTGCACGATGGCGAGTCCCAGGCCGGTGGACCCGGTGGCGCGCGAGCGGGCCGAGTCCCCGCGGGCGAACCGCTCGAAGACGTGCGGCAGCAGGTCGGCCGGGATGCCCGGCCCGTTGTCCTCGACGTCCACGCGGATCCACGGCCCGCGCCGCTGCACGCGCGCGGTGACGGTCGTCCCCGGCGGGGTGTGGTTGCGGGCGTTGCCCAGCAGGTTGACCAGCACCTGCTGCAGGCGGGCCGCGTCCGCGGCGACCGGGGCCGGCGCGTCCGGCAGGTCGAGCCGCCAGTTGTGGTCGAGGCCGGCCGCGCGGGCGTCGCTGACGGTGTCCACGACGAGCGGCACGAGATCGGTCTGCCCGAACTGCAGCGGGCGTCCGGCGTCCAGCCGGGCGAGCAGCAGGAGGTCCTCGACGAGCAGGGTCATCCGCCCGGCCTCGGACTCGATGCGGCCGAGGGCGTGCCGGGTGTCGGGTCCGACCTGTTCGCGTCCGCGCCTGGTGAGTTCGGCGTAGCCGCGGATGGAGGCGAGCGGTGTGCGCAGCTCGTGGCTGGCGTCGGCGAGGAACTGCCGTACCCGGGTCTCGCTCCGCTGCCGGGCGTGCAGCGCGCCGTGCACGTGGTCGAGCATGCGGTTGAGCGCGGCGCCCACCCGGCCGACCTCGGTGTGCGGGTCGCACTCCGACTCCGGCACCCGCTCGCTCAGGTTCACCTCGCCGGTGTGCAGGCGGAGTTCGGAGACCCGGGTGGCGGTGGCGGCGACCCTGCGCAGGGGGCGGGTGGCGACGCCGACGAGCGCGTAGCCCGCGATGACGGCGGCGACGAGGCCGGCCGCGGTGACGCTGATCTCGACGAGGATCAGGGTGTCGATCGTGTTGTCGACCGATGCCGTCGGTACGGCGACGTAGTAGGCGCCGTTGCCGCCGGTCCGGTACTCGGCCCGGTACTCGCCGAGGCCGGGGAGGCCGACGGTGTGCTGTCCCCCGTCCTCCCGCGGAACGGTCTGCAGGGCGGCGGTCTGCGCCTCGGTCAGCGGCTTCGGCTTCATCTCGAAATCACTGGGGGACTGCTCGCCGCGCCAGGCGTCGGTGATCACACCGTTCTCGACCGTGGCCGCGACGGTGCCCTGCGGCTGCGGGCCCCTGGTGACGAAGTCGGTGAGGACCGGCGGACGCGTCCTGGGCTTCACCCCGCCCGGCGCCATGCCGCCCCGCGGCTCCTCGCCCGGCGGGCCGAAGGAGCCGGACGCGCGGGCGGCGACCTCGTCGAGCTGGCCGTTGAGCTGGTCGTACAGGTGCGAACGCAGCGCCAGCGTGGTGACCGTGCCGATCACCGCGCAGACCACGGCGATCAGCACCACCGACGCGACGACGAGCCGGGTCCGCAGGGTGCGCGGCTGCCCCGCTCGTCTCCGCGGACGCGGCCGCCGTCGTCCGCTCACGCGGCTGGCTTGATCAGGTAACCGGCCCCGCGCCGGGTGTGGATCATCGGCTCCCGGCCGGCGTCGATCTTCCTGCGGAGGTAGGAGATGTACAGCTCGACGATGTTGGCCTGCCCGCCGAAGTCGTAGGACCACACGCGGTCCAGGATCTGCGCCTTGCTGAGCACGCGCCGCGGATTGCGCATCAGGAAGCGCAGCAGCTCGAACTCGGTGGCGGTCAGGTGGATGTCGTCCCCGCCCCGCGACACCTCGTGGCTGTCCTCGTCCAGGGTCAGGTCGCCGACGACGAGCGTCGAGTCGGACCTCCGGTCGGCGGCTCCGGAGCGCCGGATCAGCCCGCGCAGCCGGGCCACGACCTCCTCCAGGCTGAACGGCTTGGTGACGTAGTCGTCGCCGCCGGCGGTGAGGCCGGCGATCCGGTCCTCCACCGCGTCCTTCGCGGTCAGGAAGAGGACGGGGACGTCGGGCAGTTCGCGGCGCAACCGCTGCAGGACGGCCAGCCCGTCCATGTCCGGCAGCATCATGTCCAGGACGACGGCGTCGGGCCGGAACTCGCGGGCCGTCCGGAGGGCGCCCTGCCCGTCGCCCGCACTCCTGATCTGCCAGCCCTCGTAACGAAGGGCCATGCTCAGCAGGTCGATGATCGACAGTTCGTCGTCCACCACAAGCACGCGGACGGGGCTCCCGTCCGGCCTCAGCAGTTCGGTGCGCCTCCGGGGCGAGGTCGTGGTCATGGCGGACACCCTGTCGGGGCCCTCTGAGAAGACGCTTTCCCCAGTCTGTGATTTCCCTGAGAAACGCACAGGCGCCTCTCAGGGAACACCTGGGTACGACCCGCTGCTCGAAGCCGTCAGAACAGCCCGTCCGGCGTCCTGGTGAACTCCCGTACCGGAACGCTCAGTTCACTGGCGTCCGACGACCGGGGCGCCACCTCCCACCCGGCCATCAGCCGGGTGTCGAGGACGACGGTCCCACGCCGCCCGCCGACCGCGAGGTGCAGGTCCGGCCCGGCGGCCGCGACCAGCTCCCCGCTCACGGCCCCGCCCGGCACCAGCTCCACGACATCGCCGCCGGCGGCCGCCGCCGGACCGAGGAGCCCGAACCGGTCCACGTGGTCCACCACCCGGCACGGCTCCCGGCCCAGCGACTCCGGCCACCCCGCGAGCGCGCCGGCCCGCGCGTGCAACTCCTCCACCTCACGCGCCCGTTCGGCCGCCGTCACGGGCAACGCCGCCCGCACGGCCCGCTTGTCGGCGTACGGGATCCGGTCCGGCACCCGGAGCGCGGCCCGCAGCAGCTCCTCGGTCCGCCGGGCGGCCATCAGCGGACCGGAGCCCAGCCAGGTGAAACAGACGGCGCCCTGCTCCAGCAGCCGTGCCGGACCGCGCTCCACGCCGGTGATGCCGACCTTGACCATGCCGGGCCCGAACCAGGCGAGGTACACCCGGTACGGCCGGGGATCGTCGGCGAGGGTGTCGGCGGCCACCGAGTGCGCCCGGTCCAGCCGCGCGCACTCCTCGCACCGGGCGCCCGTACTCCGCCCCGGCACCCCGGCCGCCACCGCACACGGGTGTCCCCGGGCCCCCACGCACCGCCGCACGGCCCCCTCCTGCACCGCGAAGGCCACCCGCTTGCCCCAGGTCAGCCCACTGCGCCGTCCGCCGTCCCAGACCAGCACGGGACCGTCCGGCGTCCACCGCAGCCCCGAACACTTCCACACGCGTCCCATCACCCGCGAGCGTAGAGGCCGCCACTGACAACACCCCCGGCACGACCGGCAGCGCCACGGTGCGCGGGGGTGCGCTCGTGGAACACGGTGCTCGGCGTGCGCCTGTGGGGCACGGGCACCGAGTGCGCCTGTGGGGCAGTGGCTCAGCACACGTGAGGGCGGCTCACTCGGCAGCGGGCAGGGGCGCCGGTTCGGCGGCCGCCTTACCCGGCACCGCCACCCGCTCCGCGCTCCGCCGCCCCCGGCCCGCCAGGCGGCAGCCGGCGCAGCCCGGGTGGCCGTCGCGGGCCTGGGTGTCACGGGACCGCAGGCTCCACTGTTCCCGCGGCCGCACGCCCGGCGGCTTGCCCCAGCCGGTCAGGTGCAGTGCCCAGGTCACCAGGACGCCCCCGGCGACGACGACCAGACCTCCGGCGACTCCCGCCGCCGAGGCGGCGCAGACGCCCCAGCCGGCCACGGCGCATCCGGTGGTCGCGACGGCGACGCCGGTCCAGCCGGCGATCGTGTGACCCTCGTCGTACAGACTCATAAGGCCGCCTCCAAGGACAGCGGTGAGTTTCCCTCACGGACTAAGGCATTTACCGACCGAATATCTCACGAGCTAAGGGATTAAGGAAGATGGACGGCACGCCCCGACCGCCCGCCGATCCGGCGCGGGCGCTGTCGGCGATGGACAACCTCATCGCCGCCCACCTGATCGGCCAGCAGGAACTGGCCCGGCGGCTGGGCCTGAACGTCACCGATCTCACCTGCTTCGGCTTCGTCCTGGAGGCCGGCGAGGAACTGCTCACGGCCGGCGACCTCGCGGCCCGGGCGCACGTGACCACCGGTGCGGTCACCGGAATCCTCAACCGCCTCGAACGCGCGGGCTACGTCACCCGCCGCCCCGACCCGGCCGACCGCCGCCGCGTCCGGGTGGCACCCGTCCCGGCCGCGGTGACCCGGGTCGAGGCGGTGTACGCGGGCCACTACAAACGCGTCATGGAGCTGTTCGCCGACTACTCCCCCGAAGAGCTGTCGGTCATCACCGACTGGTTCACCCGGGCCACGGGACTGGCCCATGAGTACCTGGAGAAGCTGAACCGCAACGACCCCCAGGAGGACTGCTGAGCGACCGCCCCACCACGAGCCGCCCCGGCACCGGCGGGCCGCGGGGCTCCGTGATCGCGGCGTTGGGCCCTCCGGCCCTACGGCCGAGAACCAATGGCCCAGGGCGCCGGGCGTCTCGCTGATCCATTCTGGCCTTGACGTGGCAATCGGCCGAGGGACGTGATCGGCATGATGTGGTACGACGGCGGGTGGGGCTGGGGCGGCTGGTTCGTCATGACGGTGTCCATGGTGCTGTTCTGGGCCGTCCTGATCGCCGGTCTGATCGCACTGGTGCGCCACCTCGCCGGTGCGCGCCATCATCAGCAACCGGGCTCGCCGCCACCGCCCGGCGGAGGCGGGTGGCAGGGCTGGGGGGCGGAGAACGTGCTCGCCGAGCGGTTCGCGCGCGGAGAGATCGACGAGGACGAGTACAAACGCCGGCTCGCGCTGCTCCGGGAGCACCGGTGACCCCGCATCACCGCCGAGCGGCCCAGCGGCGACCGCCCTGACCGCGGCGGCCCGGCGGACAGCCCCGGCGCGCATCCCGCACCTGCGGCATCGCCTCCGGCGGGGCGGCCGGGACCACGATGACGCGGAGCCGGCGACGCTGACGCGCCGATGTTGAGGCGGTGTCAGGCGTCGGCGGCACAGCGGCGGAACGCCCTTGCCCGAACCGGTCGCGCGCTATGGCACGGCGACCACGATCGCCGTCACCGGACGGGAGGCAGACGGGCCACATGTCGTCGACTGGGCAGCGGCCGAGGCCCGGCCAGGGCCAGAGGTACGGGAGCCGGAAACCGGAAGACGACTGACGTACTGGTGCACGGGCACGGAACCGCAGCCATCGGCTTGGGAAGCTCGGGTGGTCAGGGGCGGCCCGTCCCCCTTCTCTCACCCGGTCACCCCAGCTTGCGATTCGACGTCATCCTTAACAGGTCGCACGCGGGGGACCGGCGACGTCGGTCAACCGGGCCTGCGTCTCGGCCGGCCGTCCACTGAGGTACGACGTCGGCCGCTGCTGTTCGTGCCTGTTGGTGTCAGCAGCCGATGTCAGCCACCGCATGCAGCCTTGACCAGCGCGGCCATTCTCTCGGCCCTGCCAGGGACTGCCCCGATCATCTTCGGCGCCTCCTGCGACAATGCCGCGGCAGTGACGCCGGTCATGAGGCAGGGGGGAGGAACGGCATGCTTCTCTATGGGGTGCTCGCACTGATCGCGGGCAGCGCTTCCATCGTGGTGGCCTGTGGCTATCGCGGCGTGGACGTCTGGGTGTGGGACTGGTCAGACGTGACCTTTTCGCCGCGCTACAGGACGCGATGGGGGACGCCCTGGAAGAACCTTGAACGCATGAGACTGCAGTTCGGATTCGTGGGGGTCGTGTTGGTCATGGTCGGCCTGGTGACCATGACGCGCTGACGGGCGGCCCTCTGCGCTCGTCGACGCATTAGGCTTGCCACCGCGTCTGCTCGAGACGGTCAGGCCCGCCATGTTCTTGTGGACGCCGGTCAGGGTCGCCGAAAGACCATCGAGTCGGGGAACCTCACCCGCATGTGCGCCCTGCGGGCCCGGCGCGCCGGCGCCGGCTGATGCCGTTGCTGTACTTCGCTGCTGTACGCCCCTGAAACGCCGAAGGCCCCGGATCTCTCCGGGGGCCTTCAAACTGTGTGCACTCGGCAGGATTCGAACCTGCAACCTTCTGATCCGTAGGCGCGTTCACCCTCCGTTGCGTACGTCTACGTCGTCACCCGATCAGAGGCCACACTGAAAAGCCTCACTCACCGACAGCGCGAATCGCGCGTGGGCTGAACAGGGGAAAAAAAGAAGCCCGGTGCCGGGCTGAAAGAAGGGTAACCCTTCGGACTATCCGGAAACGCCGTCCACCACAGGTCAGCAGACGTGAGCCACACAGGCTCAGGTCAAGGGCCGCGAGCGACACCTCGCCGCGGGAACTCTTGGGTTGATCGTTTGAGTGCTAGATTCCTCGGCAGTGCTATTCGGCGGTCGTGTCGGATCAATAGTCGACCGTCACGGCTTTCACGCAGAGGACGGTGCGTATGACGCTACGGCGCTTTTTTGCTCTGGCGGTGGTGGGAACGGCTGCAGCATCTATTGCCGTTCCGGGCACGGCATCCGCGGCTGCTTCGGTTTCACGGACCATGACGAGCTGTAATGGTGCGCAGTTGCAGCAGGCGGTCGCGCAGGTGAACAGTGCTCCTGGCGGCGGCTCCGTCAAGCTGAAGCGAGGCTGTACCTACAAACTCACTCAAGCCGATCCGGTGGGCACGCCGAACGGCTTTGTGCAGATCACCAATAGCAGCGGCGTCACAATTCTGGGAAACGGCGCCACCATCAAGCGGGACAGTGCATCGAAGTTCCGTTTCTTCGAGGTGCTCTCGGGTGGTGTTCTCACTCTCGACCACGTCACCCTCACGAACGGTCACGCCGCCTCACCGGCGAACGCCGCCGTCGGGGGTGCCGTCTGGCTCCATGGCGGACAGGTGACGATCAGCCGGAGCTACCTGAAGCGCAACACGGCCGACCTCGAAGGCGGAGCCCTCGACAACGACAGCAGTCTGATGACAGTCGCGGACAGCACCGTGGAAGGGAATTCGGTCGTTCACCCCGCGACCAGTCCTTTCGGTGCTTTTGGTGGGGGCTTGGCTTCGGCGGCAGGCGCCATCACCGTCTTCGACAACAGCTCCATCACCAAGAACACCGTCGTCTCCCAGGGGGCTGATCTCAGCGCCGGGGGCGGCATCGAGGTGGATTCGAGCACCGTGAGGTTGAACCACTCCCTCGTGAGCCACAACCGGGTCACCGGACCCGATGCGCGTGGTGGCGGAATCGTCAGCCAGAACGGCAGCCTGGCCATGCTGGACCACACCAAGGTACTCGACAACAAGGTGACTGGTTCGGTTGCTGCTCGTGGCGGCGGCATCTACAACGACTCCACACTGACACTGACCGACAGCCCGGTCGGCGCCGACTCCCACGGGAATTCCGTCAAGAGCGACGGAGGGCCGGCGCAGGGCGGTGGAATTTTCAACGGCGGCAGCGGTACGACCACACTGATGCGCAGCCCGGTTCAATTCAATCGCGCGTCGGGGATGCCGGGAGACGGCGGTGGCATTTTCAACAGCGCGGCTACCGGTAATGTGACACTGGCGAACAGCCCGGTTCGCAAGAACAAGCCCAACAACTGCGTCAACGTCAACGGCTGCTGATGTGCCGGTGCCGTCCAGCAGGACCAACTCGGGATCCGCCTGCCGCAGAGCACGCAACAGACCAGGGGCACGGGCGGCCAGCAGCTCGATGACCGCGCTCGTGTAGGCGTGCGCGGTGCCGACCGAGACGCCGAACCCGGCGGCGATCTGTGCGAGGGGCTCGTGCTTGCGCAGGTACACCATTGTGCGTTGCGGCCAAGGTCGCTGTCACCCGATCGGTGCCCTCACTGAAAGACCTCTCCGACTGCATGCCACGCCGCTGACAGGCCGGGTACCCGCCGGCATCCTCAGCGTGTCAGCCTCCCGCATGCCATCGCCAACCGGTGGCGCGTAGGGCTTCTGCCTGCGCTCTGACGACGACTCGAAGCTGATCGGCGTCAGTTATGCCGACGTACGCCGGTTGCGCGGTTGTTTGGGCAGGATGCTTCCGATAATGGCCGCCCGGGGTTTCGATCATCCACCCGTCGGACACGGCAGCGCAGAGGAGTACAACAGCGACGGTCTCCCATGCGGGGAGCGTCGGCCACGCGCCCACTGCAAGCAGCAGCGATGTTCGGGCCGTCAGATGTTGCCCCATGACGGGAAAGCGATCCTCGTCGAAGGCGCGCAGTAGCGTCTCGTAAGCGAGGGGACCCTCCGGGGGGTCATAGGGGCCTGCAACCTTGGACCCGTCCGGCAGCAGGTCCAGCCCTGCCGAAACGCACCAGCCCATTTCCGGGTGCTCTTCCATCGCGGCGATGTCTCGGGCGAGGCCGCCAGGTGCAATCACATCGTCCGCATCCAGAGTGCGCACCAGTTCGCCGGTTGCTCGTGACAGGGCCATTGTGCGAGTCGCCCCAGCGCCGCCCTTGCTTCCCTGCCCTGGCGAAATCCAGGACTGACTCGGCAGTGCGTTCAGCGGCCTGCCCGTGGTCCCGTCTTCCTGCACGAGCCACTGAACATCCCACCCGTCGGGGAGACGATCGCGCTCATCCCGGAGGGATTCGTAGGCTTCACACAGGTACTCATCCCCTCCGTCATAGACGGGCGTAACCACGCTGATGATTCGAGTCATGACCACCGCCTCAAGGGTGTGATGTACCGGAGTTCCACGCGGTCGGCAGGCAGCGGTATGTCAGTCACTTCCACGGCCTGACCCGTCGTGGCATAGGAAACCTTCCTCACGCGGAGCACCGGGATGCCCGGGGGGATGTCTTGCTCTTCCATCTCGGCCCGGGTCGGCGCCGAGGCCGTCACCCGGTCTTCGATGCGGTCCACCTCCACGCCGACGGTGTGAAGTTGATGCAGTGCGCCGCCAGGCCAAGGCTCGCGCTGCGGGTCGAACAGTTCCGGGTTCCTACTGACGAGGCCGTGCGGCATGTAGGAGATGGACTTGCCTGCGCCTGCGCCTGCTCCTTGCTTGTGGCGACGAGTGTGGGTGCGGCGCAGTACCAGGGCGCCCGACTCCAGTCCCAGGATCTCGGCCACATCAGGCGGGGCCTGGATCACGTCCAACTGGACCTGGTTCTCATGCACGGCTGACACCGCCACGCCGGAGTCCAGTTCTGCCACGCCAGTGGTCCCGCGCTCCTCCACTGGGCGAAGGACAAGGTCCTTTTCCGTCTGGTATCGCGAGTTCGCCCGGACCTGGTGGATCGGCTGGACGCGCACTCGGGTGGTGCCGCCGGCCTTACCCGAAAGCAAGCCCCGCTCCTTGAGGACCTGCACCGCCCGGCTGGCGGTGTTTGGGGCCACGCTATGCAACCCAGCCAGCTCATTCACGGTGGGAAACCGGTCACCCGGCGCGTACTCCCCCCTCCGGATCGCCGTAGCCAGCACCTCCGCAAGCTCCAGATACTTCGACGGGTTCGCCATGGCTGCACTCTCTCACCCGATCAACCCACAGGCGACGACCAACCCAAGTTGAGCCAATCCATCTTGCGTTGGTTGTTCACGTCGCCACTACCCCTGCATCACTGCCATAGCGGCAAATCCATCGCAAGATGCTTCATCCAAACTGGTTCATTGGTCCCCGGAGGGCTCTGAGAGGGGCTCGAAGGACGCGCAAGTTCCTGGACAACCGCATGGGGATCACGCCGCCTCTCCCCGGCCGGGTAGGCGGCCACACGGGGGCCCGTGTGAGGTACGGCGCAACTCAATCTCCGCAGCTCAGGCTGCGGCCGGTTGCCTCCACTGCTCGTCTCGTAGCTGGACGCCCGCCGTATCCGGCCGGGCCGCCGCCGGGTGCTGACGGTGCGTCGCGCCCTGGCCAACCACGCCGTAGGCGCGGGCCGGGGCTGTGCGGCGTGAGCGAACGGGAGACGGCGCGGGAGTTCACCGCGCAGATGTCGTGCGGGACGGCCGGGGGCGGTTGTACGTCGTGCTGCTCGGCACGACGGAGCGGTGCCCGGAGTTCACGTTCGGCCGGCGCCATGCGGTGCCGACGCTCACGGAGCGCTCACGCGCGCTCGATCGGCCCGGGTTCGAACCGGTCGCGGGCGGTGAGTGGGCGTGGTCGGAGGACGGTGAGATGCCCGACGACCCCGGCACTGCGGTCGTCCTGATCGCCGCGCCCCGGGTCCGTTCACGGGCGGGGGTGGTCGCGTGAACGCCGAGCATGTCGTTCAGCGGAGCGTGCGCTGTCGGCCGGGACGTGGCTGATCGTGGCGGGGGCGATGCTGTATTCGGTCCTCACCGTGACCCCGCTGGCAGCCCAGCACACCCCGGATCGGTGGGACTGGACCGCCCCGATTCTGCCGCTTGTGGTGGATGCGGCGGTGGTCATCGTGGTCCGCCTGGACGCGGTCCTCGCCCGACTGGGTGGTCACGGCGGCCGGTGGCCCATCGCCCTGCGGTGGATGACCGGCTGCATGACCCTGGCACTCAACGTCGCAGACTCCGCGACTGAACGAATCAGGAGAGGACTCAGACGGCGAGCAGGACCCGAACACCAACGACTGATCGGCATTCCGGGCTGCGTTGATGACGCTCCTATAGGCCGTCAAGCGGTCTGTGTGAGTGGTTTCGGTGTGTCGCGGGGACGGGTGAGGTGCCCGTAGACCTCGCGGGCGA
>NZ_JBHTVE010000039.1:0-19978 GCF_042793175.1 Streptomyces sp. NPDC056580
GACGCTCGGCTGGGAAACCCCAGCCGAGCGTCTGTCTAAACTGCTCGCCGCCACACGTCAGTGATCACGTGTTGCGACGACCACTGGAATCCGCCCTTCCACGGAGGGCTTCGGGTGCGCGGGGGTCAGAACTGCGCGGGGGTCAGAACTCGTAGTCGGCGATCACCCACGTGGCGAACTCCCGCCACTGCGCGACGCCGGCCTGGTGGGCCGGGTGTTCGAGGTAGCGCCGCAGCGCTTCCCGGTCGTCGACCGCCGAGTTGATCGCGAAGTCGTAGGCGATGGGCCGGTCGCTGACGTTCCAGGCGCACTCCCAGAACCGCAGCTCCTCGATCTGCCCGCCGAGGGCCTTGAAGGCCTCCGCGCCCGCCACGACCCGCGGATCGTCGCGCTCGACGCCCTCGTTGAGCCTGAAGAGGACCAAGTGGCGGATCATGGGGCGTACCTCAGTTCTTTCCTCCGTTGGCGGCCCAGGTCATGAAGTCGCCTATGGCCTTGGCCGCGTCCGATATGCCCTCGAAGCCTATCTGGACGTAGTCGGCCGCCTTGGCCGGGTCAGTGATGATCACGTACAGCGCGAAGACCGCGAGCACGTACACGGCGATCTTCTTGGCGTTCACCGCCACCGCGGCCTCCCCTGTACCTGTGACTCCTCGGCGCCCTGTTGTCGGCGGTGAGTTTATCCGCCCGCTCGTGTGTTCCGGCCGGGGAATTGTGTGCGAGTCGCGGCGGGGTCCCAACGCGGGTCGGTGCACGGGGAGTCGGGAATGCCGCGAGGGGCCCGGTCCAATGGACCGGGCCCCTCGTACGGAGCGGTAGCGGAGGGATTTGAACCCTCGGTGACTTGCGCCACACTCGCTTTCGAGGCGAGCTCCTTCGGCCGCTCGGACACGCTACCGAGGGAGACCCTACAGCAAGGTGGGGCGTGGTCAGAAATCGGTATTCAGCGGTCCCGGAAGAACTCCGTGAGCACTCCGGCGCAGTCCTCCGCCAGGACGCCCTCGACGACCTCGGGGCGGTGGTTGAGCCGCCGGTCGCGCACGACGTCCCAGAGCGAGCCGGCCGCTCCCGCCTTCTCGTCCCGGGCGCCGTAGACCACCCGGTCCACCCGGGACTGCACCAGCGCGCCCGCGCACATCGTGCAGGGCTCCAGGGTGACGACCAGCGTGCAGCCGGCCAGGCGCCACTGCCCTAGCTTCGCGGCGGCCCGCCGCAGGGCGAGGACCTCCGCGTGCGCCGTGGGGTCGCCGGTGGCCTCACGCTCGTTGTGCCCGGCCGCCAGCACCGTCGTGCCGTCCGGGGACAGCAGGACGGCGCCGACGGGGACGTCGCCGCCCCGCACGGCCAGCCGGGCCTCGTCCAGGGCGAGCCGCATCGCGGCCCGCCAGGGACCGCGCACCGGGTCGGGTGCGCCGGCGGTGTGCTCGGTGCTCAGCGGACGGTCTCCAGCACCTCCGAGGCGCCCAGGGCCTCGGCGATCGTGCCCAGCGCGTCGTCGGCCTCCAGGGTGCGCAGCTCCTTCTCGCTGATGCCCAGGTCGTCGAGGATCTCGCTGTCGCCCACCGGGCTGTGCGGCACCGCGTCGGCCGAGGCGCCGTCCGTCTCGTCCTCGTCGTCTTCGGACTCGCCGTCCTCCGTGCCGTCGAGGTCGAGGGCGTCCAGGTCGGGGCCGTCGTCGGCGCCCGGCTCCCGGCCCAGCAGCTCGTCGGTGAGCAGCAGCTCGCCGTAGGCGCTGCGGGCGGCGGCGGCCGCGTCCGAGACGTAGATGCGAGGATCCTCCTCGCCGTCCACGCGGACGACACCGAACCAGGCGTCCTCCTGCTCGATCAGCACGAGCACGGTGTCCTCTTCCGGAGAGGCTTCCCGGGCCAGGTCGGCGAGATCCGACAGGGTCTCCACATCGTCGAGCTCCGTGTCGCTCGCTTCCCACCCGTCTTCGGTGCGCGCGAGCAGTGCGGCGAAGTACACCGTGACTCTCCCACTGGTCATAGGCGTGCCGGTTGGGGGTCCCCCCGGCGGAGGTCATGGGCGGGAAGAGCTGGGCTCCGGGCCCCGTCCACTCGGAATCGTGGCAGAAACAAGACGCTCAGGAGACGTCTTCGGCTCCCTGTGTCCGGCTGTTTTGATCGTGGATCCGTGACCGGTCCACGTGTGTGTCCGTTGCCGCCACCTGCGGATCGTACGCGGCCTCACCGGCGTGTGCGCACGTCCGCCGGGGCAACACCGGCGCTGGTGCCGGTCTTTCCTACCGGCTTCTTCCCACGGGTCTCTTCCCACCCGACCGTACGACGAAATCCCCCTACCAGCGGAAGGTTCGCATCCGCATGGCGTGGCGCAGCCGGGCCGCCTTGGCGCGCCGGGGCTGGACGCGGTCGCGCAGCGCCCGGGCCTCGGCGAGGTCGCGCAGGAACTGGGCGCGTCGGCGCCGGCGCTCGGCGTCCGTCTCGGGCCGTCGGGGGCCTGTCGCGCTCCAGGCGTCCACGGCGGCGTCGGTCTCTTGATCAGACAGGTCAGGCACAGTTCACACCACCCCGGGTCCGTCCCTCCCACCTTCCCTCGGACGGTCGGTTTGATGCCAGCGCCGGGCGCGGCCGAGCGCGGTTACTGTTAGGGACATGCGTCTCCACGTCGTCGACCACCCCCTGGTCGCCCACAAGCTCACCACGCTGCGCGACCGGCGCACCGACTCCGCGACCTTCCGGCGGCTCGCCGACGAACTGGTCACCCTGCTCGCCTACGAGGCGACCCGGGACGTGCGCACGGAGCAGGTCGACATCAACACGCCGGTCGCGCGGACCACCGGCGTCAAGCTCGCCCGCCCGCGCCCGCTGGTGGTGCCGATCCTGCGGGCCGGCCTCGGCATGCTGGACGGCATGGTCCGGCTGCTGCCGACCGCCGAGGTGGGCTTCCTCGGCATGATCCGCAACGAGGAGACCCTGCAGGCCTCCACCTACGCCTCGCGCATGCCGGAGGACCTCTCGGGCCGCCAGGTGTACGTCCTGGACCCGATGCTGGCGACCGGCGGCACCCTGGTCGCGGCCATCCAGGAGCTGATCAAGCGCGGCGCGGACGACGTGACCGCCGTGGTCCTGCTCGCCGCGCCGGAGGGCGTCGAGGTCATGGAGCGGGAGCTCGCGGGCACCCCGGTCACGGTCGTCACGGCGGCCGTCGACGACCACCTCAACGAGCACGGCTACATCATCCCCGGCCTCGGGGACGCGGGGGACCGGCTGTACGGCGCCGCCGAGTAGGGCCGGGGCCCGGCCCGTTCAGCAGCCCTTCGGCGACGCGGCGCTCGTGCGCTTCGGTTCACTCAGCCGGGTCAGCGCCTGGTCGGCGGCCGCCCGCTGCGTCAGGCCGCCGAACCGGTCGCCGATGATCAGGTCGAGGTCGGCCCCCTTGCGGCCGGCCTCGGTGCGGGGCTCGGCGCCGGCGAGCTGGGTGGCGAGCACCGGCAGCGAGGTGTTCAGCGCGGCGGCGGGGCCGAGCAGCACCCCGGTGCCCTTGACCTTCTTGTCGAACTCCTTGGGCGCGTTGCCCACGTCGCCGATCCGGAAGCCGCGCTTCTTCAGCTCGTCCGCGGTGGCCTTGGCGAGGCCGCTGCGGGTGGTGGCGTTGTAGACGTTCACGGTGATGGCGCGGGGTGCGGGCGGCGCCGCATTGGCGGGTGCCGCTGACGCCTTGGCGACGGGGCACTCGGCCCTGCCGCCGTCCGCCTCGGACTTCTTTCCGCCGCCGGTGAAGACGTCGATGAGCTGCAGGGTGCCCCAGCCGATCAGGCCGAGTGCGGCGACGGAGGCCAGCACGGCGGCGACGAGCCTGCCGCGCCGCCGGGGAGGGCGCATCCGAGGGTATTTGTCCCCCGTGATCCGGTACTGGCCGCCCATGCCGGGAGGAGTCAGCATGCTCATGTGCGCAGCGTAGTGTGCCTGAGCGGCGATGCCTATTAGATGATCAGCAGACGCCGCTCAGTGGACCCGAAAGGGGCAACGGCCGTGTCGACCGGGTCAGTCGAGTTCGAGCACGCGTGCGTGCAGCACCTGGCGCTGCTGGAGGGCGGCGCGCACCGCCCGGTGGAGGCCGTCCTCCAGGTAGAGATCGCCCTGCCACTTCACGACGTGCGCGAAGAGGTCGCCGTAGAACGTCGAGTCCTCGGCCAGCAGGGTCTCCAGATCGAGCTGCTGCTTGGTGGTCACGAGCTGATCGAGGCGGACCGGGCGCGGCGCGACGTCCGCCCACTGCCGGGTGCTTTCCCGGCCGTGGTCGGGGTACGGCCGGCCGTTTCCGATGCGCTTGAAGATCACACGGAAAGCCTACCGGGCCAGACGTTCCGGGCGCAGCCATGGCGCCGCAGTGCCACGCTGGAAATGCCGGAGCGAAGAGACCCATAACGGGTGCTATCGGAGACAGGGGCCGTGGATGAGTGAGAGCGAGGCGCTCCCTGCCGAGGCCGAGCGGATCCGCGCCGGATACGCCTTCACCCGGTTCGCCCTGGATTTCGGCGCCCTGCGCCGGGACGGCGGGTGCCTCGCCGGGGTGCCGGTGCGGAACCCGTTGCCCGTGCTCAACCGGCACGGGCTGGTGGCGGACGCCACCGGCACCGGCACCGGCACCGGCACCGGCAAGACCACGATGCTCCAGCTCATGGCCGAGCAACTGTCCGGGCTGGGCGTGCCGGTGTACCTCGCGGACATCAAGGGCGACCTCTCCGGCGTCTCCCGGCCGGGCGTGTCGAGCGACCGCGTCCAGGGGCGCGCGGCCGAGGTGGGCCGGAGCTGGGCACCGGCCGGTTTCCCCGCGGAGTCCCTCGCGCCCGGCGGGTTCGGCCACGGCCTCCCGGTGCGGGCCACCGTCACCGGCTTCGGCCGGTGCCGCCGTCCAAGGTGCTCCGGCTCAAGCATGCCCAGGAGCAGTCCCTCGGGCTGATCTTCCACTACGCCGGCACCAAGGGCCTGCACCTGGTCGACCTCAAGCCCATCAGGGCCGTGGTCGCCTTCCGCACCTCGGACGAGGGCCGGGCCGAACTGAAGGACATCGGCGGGCTGTCCGGTGGCACGGTGGGCCGGGCCTTGACCTGGCGGTGCGGGAGTCCGCGCCGCACGGGCGTTATGCACAGGCTGTGGACCGCGAGTCCGCGTACGAGCGGCTGAGCAAGCGGCCGCCGGCGGCCGGGGCCCCGGAACCGGCCCGGCCCGGCCGGGCCGGGCCGCACACGCTCCGCGGACCACCCGGATCCCCGAGGCGAAGGGGCCCGAGGGGGAGCCGTCGCTGGTCGAACAGGTGGTGGACAGCGGGACGTTCAAGTCGCCGGCCCGCTCGATCGGCAGCCGGATCGGCCGCGAGGTCACCCGCTCCCTGTTCGGTACGGCACGGCGGAGGCGCTGACCGCCTCCGCCGGCTGATCAGCGGCCGTCCTCCTTCGCGGGCCGCTGCGGTGGCGGGTTCGTTCCCTCCGGCCGGGCCGGCGCGCTGCGCCTGGCCTCCGCGCGCAGCAGGGCGCGCAGGACCGCGTACGGGTCTGTGGGCATGGTGGTTCCTCGCGTCGAACTGACTGGGCCTGGGCGCGAGGCCCGGTCAGCAGCGCAGTACCACCGTCCGCAGCAGGGGCACGGCCCCCGGCGGGCGGGGCGCGGCGGGGCGCGGTGGCGCCGCCGCGGGGGCGGGCGCCGGTCCGGTCCGGGGCGCGGGGTGCTCGGGGTCCCCGACCGGGTGGCAGACGCGGGCGGGCGGCCGGGGCGGGGTGTCGGTGTGGTCGTGCTCGGTGGCGCCGGCCGACGTGGCCGGGGCGGGCGCCGTCTGGGCCTGCACATGGGCGCCGGGCACCCACACCGCGAGGAGCAGGACGAGCACCCGCAGCCAGGTACGGCTGCGGGGAATGCGCGCGGTCCTGCTCACACCGGGTCTGTGCCCGCCGGGCCGCCCCGGCACATCGCGCGCCGCCCGGGATACGCCCGTTCGGCGCAACGCCGGCCTCACACCGTGCGCGGCACCTGCCGGGCCGTGCCCCGGACGCGTACCGCGGTGACGATCTCCACGATGCCGACCGCCACCAGCCACCAGCCGGCGACCAGGGTCAGCACGGCGACCGAGGTGAAGGGCGAGTCGATCAGCACGATGCCGGCGACGAAGGTGACGATCCCCAGGAAGATCTGCCAGCCCCGGCCGGGCATGCGGGAGTCGGAGGCGGCGGCCAGGGTCTGGGTGATGCCCCGGACCACCCAGCCGATGCCGATCCACAGGGCGAGCAGCAGGGTCGACTGCATCGGCCCGCGGAAGCAGAACAGGCCCAGCAGGACCGACAGGGCGCCGCTGACGAAGGCGAGGACGCGCAGTGAGGTCCGCCGGTGGGTGCCGAAGGCGGCGGCGAGCTGGAAGACCCCGCTGACGACGAGGTAGAGCCCGAACAGCACGCCGGCGACGAGCAGGGAGGGGCCCGGCCAGACCAGCACGAGGACGCCGAGGACCAGCGAGGCGATCCCCGTTGCCAGGACGACCTGCCAGGCGGCCCTGGACAGGGCGTGCAGGGGGCCTTCGAGGGGTGGTTCCGGCTCGTGGTGACCCTGCTGGGCGTGGCCCGCGTGGACGCTCCGGTCGTCGTACTCACGGTCCCAGGAGGGACCGCCGCTGGGTGCCTCGGTCATGGTTCATGCTCGGATCGCCCCGGCTCGCCCCGCCACCCGGGCGGGGCCGTCCGGCTGAGGGCTACTTCATCGCGGTCTTCGCCGACCCGGCGGCCTTGGCGGCCGCCTTCATCTCCTGCTTGTGCGCGCGGACCTTGGCCAGCGACTCGGGCCCGGTGATGTCCGCGACGGACCGGTAGGACCGCTCCTCCCCGTACGCCCCGGCGGCCTCCCGCCAGCCCGTGGGCCGTACGCCGAGCTGCTTGCCGAGCAGCGCCAGGAAGATCTGCGCCTTCTGCCGGCCGAAGCCGGGCAGCTCCTCCAGCCGCTTCAGCAGCGCGGGCCCGTCACCGGCGTCCCGCCAGACGGCCTCGGCATCCCCGTCGTAGTGCTCGACCAGGTACCGGCAGAGCTGCTGGATCCGCTTGGCCATCGAGCCGGGGTAGCGGTGCACGGCGGGCTTCTCGGAGAGCAGGGCGGCGAACGCCTCCGGGTCCATGGCCGCGATCTCGTGGGCGTCCAGGTCCCGGGCGCCCATCCGGCCCGCGATGGTCGCCGGGCCCTTGAAAGCCCACTCCATCGGGATCTGCTGGTCCAGCAGCATCCCGGTGAGCGCGGCGAGCGGGCTGCGCCCGAGCAGCGCGTCGGCCTCGGGGTCCTGGGCGAGGTGCAGAGTCGCTTCCATGGCTCGATGGTGCCCCGGCGGGCCCGGCGGCGCAGCCGGGCGGCGCCGCGCGCGGTCGGCCGGCCTCCCCGGGCCGAGGAGCGTCGCGTACGATTCCCGCATTAACTTAGGCAAGGCTTACCTAAAGAGGTGTCCCGAGGTGACCAGCGAGATCCACCGCGATGCCTGGGGCATCCCGCACGTGCGGGCCGCCGACGCCCGGGACCTGGCCCGCGCCCAGGGCCGGGTGACCGCCCGGGACCGCGCCTGGCAGATCGAGGTCGAGCGGCACCGGGCCCGGGGCGCCTCGGCCTCCTTCCTGGGCGCGGCCGCGCTCCCCTGGGACGTGTTCGCCCGCCGGGCCCGCCTCGACGACACCGCGCGACGCTGCTTCCGCGCGCTGGAGGCACGGGACGCGGAGACGGCCGACTGGGTCCGGGCGTACGCCGACGGCGTCAACGAGGGCCTGGCGTGCGGCACCCGCCGCGCGCCCGAGTTCGCGCGCTCCGGCCTCGCCCCCGGCCGCTGGGAGGCCTGGACCCCGCTCGGCGTCTGGCTCGCCACGCACATCCTGTTCGCCGGTTTCCCCGCCAAGCTGTGGCGCGAGGAGGCGGTACGGCACCTCGGCCCCGAGGCGCCCGGCCTGTTCGCCACCGACGGCCCCGGCACCGCTGGCAGCAACGGCTGGCTCCTGTCCGGCGACCGCACGGTCACCGGGCGGCCCATCGTCGCCGGAGACCCGCACCGCTTCATCGAGGACCCCGGCGTCTACCAGCAGATCCGCCTGTCCTGCCCCGAGTTCGACGTCGTAGGCCTCGCCGTCCCGGGCGTGCCCGGCATCCCCCACTTCGGCCACACCGGCGCCGTCGCCTGGGCCGTCACCAACGCCATGGCCGACTACCAGGACGTGTACCGCGAGTGGCTGCGGCGTACCGGCGCCGGTGTGGAGGCCCTCGGCCCCGACGGGGTCTGGCGCCGGGCGCGGCGGCACACGGAGACCGTGGAGGTCGCCGGGGAGGCACCGGTCGAGATCGAGGTGATCGAGACCGAGCGGGGCCCGGTGATCGCCGGCGGACCGGAGGGCCTCGACTCTGGCGTCACGGCCGCGGCCCCGCGCGCGATCGACTTCACCGCCGGGGAGGACGGCCCGCAACCGCCCACCGCCCTCGCCCTGCGCTACCCGCCCCGCGTCACGGAGGACCTCGGTTTCGGCTGTCTGCTCCCGCTCCTGCGCGCCCGCACGGCCGGCGACGTCGACCGGGCGCTGGACGGCTGGGCCGAACCGGTCAACGTCGTGCAGGCCGCCGACACCGAGGGCGGTCTGCTGCACCGGGTGGCCGGCCGCGTCCCCGTGCGCGCGGCGGACAACCGGGTCCGGGTGGTCCCCGCCTGGCGGCCGGGCCACGAGTGGCGCGGCTGGCACGAGACGGCGTACGCCGAACTCACCGACGGCGTCGCCGTGATGGCCAACCAGCGCGGCCCGGCCGCCCCCCTCGGTGTCGAGTTCGCGCCGCCGCACCGCGCCGACCGCATCCGCGCCCTGCTCCAGGAACGCCGCACCTGGTCGGCCGACGGCCTGCACGCCGTCCACACCGACACCCACCTCGCCTCGGCCGGTCCGCTCCTCGACCGGATCGCCGCCCTCGACGGCCTCACCCCCGAGGCGGCCCGCCTCCGCGACCGGCTGCTCGCCTGGGACCGCCGCATGGACGCCGGCAGCACCGGCGCGGCGGCCTACGCAGCGGTGCGCACGGCGGTCGTCCGCCGGCTCGCCGCGCACCCGGCGTTCGCGGCCCTCACCGAACCGCCCGCCTACCCCGAGGTCCTGCTGCCCTGGCTCGCGCTCGTGCCGCGCGTCGGCCACTCCCTGGAACACCTGCTCAAGGCGCGGGAGTTGTACGGCATCGACCGGGACGCCGTGGTGCGGGAGGCACTGACGGGGACCGCCGCCGCCGAGCCCGCCGGCACCTGGGCGGACACCCACCGCCTCGCCCCCTGGCGGGCACTGCCCGGGCAACGGCCGGACCCGGAACCCGGTCTGGCCGGCGACCACGACTGCGTGCTGTGCACCTCGGCCGTGCCCGGCCTCACCGACCTCGCGGCCCGCGGCCCGGCCGCCCGCTACGTCTGGGACCTGGCCCGCCGCGAGGACAGCCGCTGGGTGGTCCCCTTCGGCGCCGACGGCGTGCCCGGCGCACCGCACCACCGCGACCAGCTCCCCCTCTGGCTGGAGGGGGAGCTGGCCCCGGTCGTCACCGACTGGACCCTGCTCACCCCCGAAGGCACCCAGGAGAACGATGTCTGACCTGTTCGAACGGCACATCGACGGCTACGGCACCGTCCGCGTCCGCCCCCTCGACCCGGTGGGCGACGCGGAGGTGGTGCACGCCTGGGTGAGCGAGGAACGCGCCGCGTTCTGGGGCATGACCGGCCTGACCCGCTCCCAAGTGACCGACGTCTACGCCCACATGGCCACCCTCGACACCCACCACGCCCACCTCGTCACCAAGGACGGCGAACCGGCCGCCCTGCTGCAGACCTACGAGCCCGGCGCTGACCGGGTCGGCGAGACCTACGAAATCCGCCCCGGCGACATCGGCGTCCACGTGCTCCTCGCCCCCGCCGGGCCCGCCGGCCGCCGCCCCGGCTGGACCTCGGCCCTGCTGACCGGGGTGACGGCGTACGCCCTGCCGGCGCTCGGCCGCCATCGGATCGTGGTCGACCCGGACGTCCGCAACACCAGGGCGATCGCACGCTTCCGGCGCCAGGGCTTCGAGACGGGCCCCGAGGTCGTGCTGCCCGAGGTGGACATCCCCGGTGTGTACCTGCCCGAGAAACACGCCCGACTGGCGTTCTTGACCAGGGAGGCGGCCTTCCCGGACGGTCCCTCCTGACACGGTGGCACCGGCCGGGTCCACCCGTCCGGGCACATCGGGGGGCCGGTGCGGTGAGCATCGAGGCCGATCGCCGCGTACCCATGTGAAGGGCTGAGGTACCCGGTGCGCATGCGGCCGCCCGGGCCCGGGGGACGGAGGGGTGAGGTGCGCGACGCACACCGGTGGCTGCGGCGGCTGACCGTGCTCGGCACGGGCCTGCTCCTGCTCCTCCTCGGCACCGCGGTCCCCGCCTCGGCCCACGCGGCCCTGCGCGGCACCGACCCCGCCGACGGCACCCTCCTGAAGTCGGCGCCGCGCCGGGTGACGCTCACCTTCACGGAGTCCGTCGGCCTGCTGACCGACTCGTTCCGCGTCTACGACCCGCGGAACCGCCGGCTGCGCACCGGCGAGGCGGACCACGCCCCGGGCCGCTCCGACACGGCCCGCGTCCCGCTGCCCGCCCGGCTGGGCACCGGCACCTACACGGTGACCTGGCGGGTGGTCTCGGCCGACAGCCACCCGGTGTCGGGCGCGCTCACCTTCTCGGTGGGCGAGCGCAGGGCGGCACCGGCGGCCCCGCTCCCGGACCGCGCGGAGAACCGGGCGACCACGATCCTCTACGACATCGCCCGCTACCTCGCCTACCTGTCCGTGGCGCTGCTCCTCGGCACGGTGGCGTTCGTGGCGTACTGCCGCCCGCCGGGCCGGGCCCGGCTGCGCCGGCCGGCGCCGGCCGCCTGGTGGGTCCTGCTCGTCTCGACCGCCGCCCTCTTCCTGCTGAGGGCGCCCTACGAGGAGGGCACGTCCCCCGCACGGGCGTTCGCGCTGTCCGCGCTCACCCGCACGGCCACCACCCGCCCCGGCGAACTCCTGCTCGCCCGCCTCGCCCTGCTGCTCCTGGCGGCGGCCTGCGTCCCGTTCCTGCGCCGGGGCCCGTGGCGGCGCGTCCCCCGCCGGGCCCTGCTGACCGCGGCCGCCCTCGGCTCCGCGGCCCTCTCCGTGACCTGGGCGGCGGCCGAACACGCCTCCGCCGGGCCGCAGGTACCCGTCGCCGTCGCCTCCACCGCGCTGCACCTGCTGGCCATGGCCGCCTGGCTGGGCGGCCTGGCGGCCCTGCTGCTGACGCTGCGCCGGGACACGGCAGCGGAACCGGCCTCCGCTGAACCGGCCTCTGCGGATGCGGCCTCCGCGGGGGCGGCCTCCGCGGGGGCGCTGGAACCGGTCGCGCGGACCGTCGCCCGCTTCTCCCGCCTGGCCTTCGCCTCGGTGACGGTCCTCGCGGTGACCGGCGTCTACCAGTCCTGGCGGGGCCTGGGCTCCTGGCAGGCGCTCACCGGAACGGCGTACGGGCACATCCTGCTGGCCAAGCTGGCGGCGGTGGCCCTGCTCCTCGCGGCCGCCTCCCGCTCCCGGCGCTGGACGGCCCGCCTGGCGAGCCCGGCCCCGGCGGCGCGGCCGGCCCGCGCGCCCGAGCCGGCCACCGGCCCGCCGCTGCCCGCCGGGCCCCCGGCACCCGTACCGGACACCCCGCCCGCCCCCGCCCCGCACCACCTGCGCCGCCCGGTGCTGGCCGAACTGGCGACCGGGGTCCTCGTCCTCGTGCTGACCACCCTCCTGACCAGCACCCTGCCCGGCCGGGCCGAAGCCGAGGCGGCGCGCTCCGAGGCGACGGCGGCCGGCATCCCGGCCGCTTCGGTCACCACCGTCCCGTTCGACGTCGGCACCCCCGGCGGCCACGGCAAGGTGCAGATCACCCTCGACCCCGGCCGGGTCGGCGCCAACACCGTCCAGGCGGTCGTCTACGGCCCCGACGGCGGCCTGGCCTCCGTCCCCGAACTCCGACTCGCGATGGTCCTCCCGGCTCAGCGGGTCGGCCCCCTGGACGCCCGGCTCACCGACCGCGGCGGCTACTGGGCGGCCGACTCCTTCGCCCTGCCCATCCCCGGAACGTGGACCATGAAGGTGACGGTGCGCGTGTCGGACGTGGACCAGGTGACCGTGTCGAAGAGCGTACGGGTGGTGCGGTGACGGTCCGGGGGGAGTGGGCGGGATGGAGCACGGCGAACGAGTCGTCCGAGTCGTCGTCGAGGGCGTGGAGTTCGAGGCCGCGCTGACGGTCCGGTCGGACACCGGCCTGCTGGCCCTGCACGGCGCCGGCGAGGGCGGCACGGCGGAACTCGCCCACGAGGTGGCGGCCCGCACGGGAGCCAGCGCACTGGTCTTCACCCAGCCCTCCGGCCCCCCGGTCCACATCCCCTCGCACCGGATGGCCGCGGCCCCCTGCGAGGCCCTGCGGGAGTTCCTCGCCCACGTCTCCCTGACCGTCTCCCTGCACGGCCATCTGCGCCCCGACGCCCCCCGCTCGATCTTCCTGGGCGGCGCCAACCGCGCGGCGGCGCGGGTCCTGGGACGCCGGCTCGCCCTGCTCGCCCCCTCCTTCGACACCGTCACCGACCTGGATCTGATCCCGGACGGGCTGCGGGGCCTCGGCCCGGGCAACCCCGTGAACCTGACCCGCGCCGGAGGCGTTCAGGTGGAACTGCCGCTGGCCGCGCGGACCGCGCGCCCGCGGAGGGTGCAGGGAGCGCCCGAGACACCCCCGCGGGCGGTGGCGGACGCCCTGGCCGCCGGGGTCGCGGAGCTGGCGGCGGGGCGGTACGGCTGATGCCGCAGCGGCGGGGCGGGCCGCCGGGGACCGACGCGACCCGGCCGCCGCAGCCTCGCCGAGTGAGTGTGAGCACGAGCTGCGAGCCGTGGGCCCGGCTCACAGCCCCGGGTCGTCGAACTGTTCGAGCAGGAAGTCGACCGGTGCGTGACCGGCGGCGACGGCCGCGCCGTCGTGGAGCTGCTGTTCCGTCCAGATGACCTTGCCGTGGGTGGTGTACCGGGTGCCCCAGCGCTGGGCGAACTGCGCGACCAGGAACAGACCGCGGCCGCCCTCGTCCGTCGTCGCCGCCCGCCGCAGCCGCGGCGAGGTGTTGCTGCCGTCCGACACCTCGCAGGTCAGACAGCGGCTGTACAGCAGCCGTACGGTCACCGGGGGCGAGCCGTACCGGATCGCGTTGGTGACCAGCTCGCTGATGATCAGCTCCGTGGTGAAGGCGGCCTCCTCCAGTCCCCACTCCGCCAGCGTCTCGCGGCAGCGCGCCCGCACCGAGGGCACCAGCGCCGGATCCGGGCCCACCTCCCACTCGGCCACCCGGGAGGACGGGAACCTCCGGGTGCGGGCCGCCAGCAGCGCGATGTCGTCCGAGGAGTGGGTCGGCTTCAGCGTGTCGATCACCGTCCGGCAGACCTCGTCCGGAGGGCGGTTCCCGGACCCGTCCAGCGCCCGGCGCAGACGTTCCATGCCGACGTCGATGTCCTGGCCGCGGTCCTCCACCAGGCCGTCGGTGTACAGCAGCAACTGGGAGCCCTCCGGCAGGGACAGCTCGGCCGTCTCGAACGGGTAGCCGCCGAGGCCGAGCGGCGCGGACGCCGGCACGCCCGGACAGAGGACCGTGCCGTCGGGGTGCACGAGCACCGGTTCCGGATGCCCCGCGCGGGCCATCGTGCAGGCCCCCGTCACGGAGTCGTAGACCGCGTACAGGCAGGTCGCCCCGGTCACTCCCTCGCCCTCCAGGCCCTCCGCCGCCTCGGCCACGCCCTCCTCGTTGTCCATGCGGGCGACCAGGTCGTCCAGGTTCCCGAGAACCTCGTCCACGGGCAGGTCCAGGGTGGCGAAGTTGTGCACCGCGGTGCGCAGCCGGCCCATCGTCGCCGCCGCGTGCAGCCCGCGTCCGACGACGTCGCCCATCACCAGGGCCACCCGGGCGCCGGGCAGCGGGATGACGTCGAACCAGTCGCCGCCGACCCCGCCCTCCGCGGGCAGATACCGCCACGCGACCTCAAGGGCGTCCTGGTCCGGCTGACCGCGCGGCAGCAGACTGCGCTGCAGCGTCACCGCCATCGCGTGCTCCCGGGTGAACCGGCGCGCGTTGTCGATGGCGACCGCCGCCCGCGCCGCCAGCTCCTCGGCGAAGGAGAGGTCGTCCGGCTCGAACGGCTGCGACTCGCGCCGGTAGAAGTTCACCACGCCCAGCGGCACGCCCCGCGCCCGCAGCGGCACGACCACCAGCGAACGCAGCCCGCACTCAAGGAACAACCGGGCCCGCTCCGGGTCCTGTTCGTACCAGCCGGGGGACTGCCGCAGGTCCGGCTCCAGCACGCCGTGCCCCTCCTGCAGAGTCCGCATCTGCGGGGCCAGGGGCGAGAAGTCGATCACTTCGCCCAGCGGGTACACCGGGACGTCCGGCTGTCCGCCGGCGATCGCCGCACGCCGCAGGTGCCGCCAGCCCTCCGCCGTCGGCTCCCATCCGCGCAGCACCGCGTCCAGCAGGTCCACCGTCACCAGGTCGGCGAAGCGCGGCACGGCCACATCCGCCAGTTCCTGGGCCGTGCGCCCCACGTCCAGCGTCGTGCCGACCCTCACCCCGGCGTCGTACAGCAGGTTCAGCCGCTGGCGCGCGAACTCGGCCCGCCCGGTGATCGCCGCCAGCTCGGTGGTGTCCCGCAGCGTCACCACGCTGCCCCCGCGTCCGGTCCGCGGGTAGGTGGGCCGCTTGTTTATCGCCAGCAGCCGGTCCCCCACGAGGTGCACCGCGTCGGTGACCTCCTCCGGTGTGGTCAGCAGCCGTTGGACCGGCTCCGGCAGGCCCAGCTCCCGCACCGGGCGGCCCCGCGCGTCGTCGGGCAGTCCGAGCAGCCGCGCCGCCTCCTCGTTGGCCAGCAGCAGCCGGTCCTCGGCGTCGGTGATCAGCACGCCCTCGCGCACGGAGTGCAGAACGGCCTCATGGTGCTCGTACAGCTCCGCCAGCTCCGCCGGGGCCAGGCCGTGCGTCTGCCGCAGCAGCCGCCGGGACACCAGGGTCGTCCCGGCCACGCCCAGTGCCAGCGCGACCGCGGCGGCGCCCAGGGTGAAAGGCAGCTCCGGCATCCACAGCGCCGCCACGTTCTTGACAGTGATCCCGGCGGAGACCAGGCCGACGATCCTGCCCTGCGCGTCGTGCACCGGGACCACCGCCTGCACGGCCGTCCCCCCGCCCGTCGGCAGCGGCGGCCCGCCGGCCTGCTCGACGACCGTGCGGCCCCGGAGCGCCGGCCCGATGGTCCCGACGAACTTCTTCCCGATCTCGCTCGGATAGGGGTACGTGTAGCGGATGCCCTGCCTGTTCATGGCGACGACGAAGTCGACGCCGGAGTTCTTGCGGGCCGCCTCGGCCCGCGGCTGGAGCAGCACCGTCGGATCCGGGCTGCGCAGCGCCCTGGCCACTCCTGGGGCGCTCGCGAACGACTGGGCCGCGACGACCGACTCCCGGCGTCCCTCCCGCAACGCGTCACGCGCCGACTGGAGCACCACGGCCGCCACCGCGGCCAGCACCAGCAGCACCACGACCGCGATCTGCAGCAGGAGCACCTGTCCGGCCACGCTGCGCAGGTGGAGCAGGGAGGTACGCCGTCCCCGCCGGCGTCCGGCGGACCAGTGCTCCGCCGAACCCGGAGGCTGTCCGGAAAATACCTCCATATCCCCTTCATAGCACCAGCGGCCGACCCAGGGGCGTGCGGGCCCGATCCCAGGCCCGCGCCCGGGTCCCGTGTCCGTCAGGTGCCGCGCCCCCGGTGCCGGCGCTCCTCCCGGCCCGGTGCGCGGCGGGATACGGTCGAGGTCCCCGGAGCAGTCCCGGCACGGCGGTGCCACTCGGTGCGACGTGCCGGAGGGCGCGGAAAGGGGCCTGCGATGAGCCGGGCGAGCAGCGCGCCGTCCGCACCGGCCCGGCGGATGCGGCCGCTGTACGCGGCCGGGTTCACCACGGCCTTCGGCGCGCACGGCATCGCCGCGAGCCTCGGCAGCGACGCCGAGGGCGCGGTCACCTCCCTGCTGGTGCTCGGCGGACTGCTCGCCCTCTACGACGGCGCCGAGGTCGTCCTGAAGCCGGTGTTCGGCACCCTCGCCGACCGGATCGGCGCCCGCCCGGTCCTGCTCGGCGGGCTGGTGGCCTTCGCCGCCGCGTCCGCGCTGTACGCGGTGGTGGACAGCCCGGGCTGGCTCTGGGCGGCGCGCCTGGGGCAGGGCGCGGCGGCCTCCGCCTTCTCGCCGTCCGTCTCCGCGCTCGTCGCCCGGCTCAACCCGGCGGCCCGGCACGGTCGCGCGTTCGGCGGCTACGGCTTCCACAAGTCGCTCGGCTACACGCTCGGGCCGCTGTTCGGCGGCGTCCTGGTCCGGGCCGGCGGACTGCGGCTGCTCTTCGCCGTCCTCGCGGTGCTGGGCGCCGCGGTCGCCGTCTGGGCCGCGGTCGCCGTGCCCGTCGTGGCCCCGCTGCCCAAGGCCCGGCAGACGCTGCTGGACCTGGCCCGGCGGCTGGCCGAACCGGCCTTCCTCGCCCCGGCGTCCGCGCTGGCCGCGGCGACCGCCGCGCTGTCGGCCGGGGTGGGCTTCCTGCCGGTCTCCGGACGCGCCGCCGGACTGGGAGCGGTCGCCACCGGTGCCGCCGTGTCGTTGCTGGCCGCGTGCTCGACGGTCGTCCAGCCGCGGGCGGGGCGGGCCCTGGACAGCGGGCGCCTCACTACACGGGCCGGCCTGCCGGCGGCCCTGCTGCTGGCGGCCGCGGGCCTGGGCTGCGCCATGCTGCCCGGCCTGGCCGGCGTGCTGTCCGCCGCGGCCCTGATCGGCTCCGGCACCGGTCTGATCACTCCGCTCGGCTTCGCCGCCCTGGCCTCCTCGACCCGGCCGGAACGCCTGGGCCAGACCATGGGCGCCGGCGAACTCGGCCGGGAACTCGGCGACGCGGGCGGCCCGCTGCTGGTCGCGGTCGTCGCCTCACGGACCACCCTCGCCCACGGCTACGCGGTCCTGGGGAGCCTGCTGGCCCTCGGCGCGGCACTCGGCCTGGCAGGCGGGTGGTCCAGAAAATCGAACACATGATTGAATTCATTCATGCGAACGTTCCCCGACGATCTCGCGCAGGCTCAAAGGGAGTGGAGTGCCACGTACCGGCAGCTCGCCGAGCACCCTGGCCGCACCGAACTGCGCCGGCGCCTGTACCGGCTCTCGACCCAGACGTTCTTCCATCCCAGCTGGCAGCGGCGGCGCCCCGGTCCCGCGGCCTGGCGGGAGCTCCGTGCGCTGGGACGGGCGGACGGGCCCGTGAACGAACGGCTTCCCCGATGACGGGCTGGGACGCGGGCCCGGACGCCCCGGACGGGTCCGAGGGCATCTCGCCCGGACCGGTCCTCGTGACCGTGCTCCCGCCGTCGCCCTCCGGGGGCCGCCGCGTGCGCGTGGGCGGCGAATTCCTCGGCCTGGCCCACAACGCGGCTGACATAGCGGAGTTCCTCCGTCGGGCCGGCCTGGAGATCGACCCGGCCGACGTGGCGGAGGCCCCGTGGATCGACTGGCGCGGGACGGGGCCGGAGCGGTGGGAGCCGGAGGCGAGCGACTGACCCCGGAAGGCCCTCAGGGCCAGGCTGGGCGGGACCCGGGCCCCGTCACCGGTCAGCCGACGAAGACGCTGTGCGTTCCGGGTATCTGCACCGCCAGCCCAGGAGGGATGACCTGGACGGGCCCGCCCGCGCAGCCCGGAACGTTGTGGACCAGGGCGGGTGTGTCCGTGAAGTTGAAGACCGTTGAGAGGTGGGTCACCTCGAAGCAGCCTCTCGGGTCGTCGTGACGGACCCCGTCGATCTCGAGGAACCCGTTCGCGGCGACCGCCGAGCCCGGAACGGCGAGCGCGAGCACTCCGGCGGCGGCGAGTGCGGCGAGTGTCGAGACCGTGCGACGCATGACGAACCTCCCGGCTTGGCGGGCCAGGCAGGTCCGGGCCCTGCAACCGACCGTACGGAAGCGTGCACGCGGCGCATCCGGGCGTCCCCCAAGCGGGCGACAGCGGCATGCGGCGTGATCGCCGTCCGGGCGGGACAAGTCGGCTGATCGATCGGTGAGGGGTCGTTTTGCGTCGAATGCCGGGGGGACTCGAACGGCAGGCCGCCGGAGCGCCGACGCTCTGCTCGACGGGCCGGCGGCGGGATCACCGTTCCGCCTGGTGCAGGTGGACGGCCCGCAGGGACGCGCCGGGGCCACGGACTGCGTGGTAGCGCTTCCGGGAGTCGGGCTCCGTGCGCCTTCCCCATCACCGTCGTACCGCGACATCGAGGGAAGTCACCATGAAAGCAGCGGTATATGAAGGACCGCGAACGGTCGCAGTGAAGGACGTACCGGACGCGAAGATCGAACATCCCTGCGACATCATCGTCAAGATCACCACCACCAACATCTGCGGTTCGGACCTGCACATGTACGAGGGCCGCACCTCGTTCGAGTCCGGCCGCACCCTGGGGCACGAGAACATGGGCCAGGTGGTGGAGGTCGGTTCGGCCGTCCGCAAGGTGCGGGTCGGCGAGTATGTGGTTCTGCCCTTCAACATCGCCTGCGGCTTCTGCAAGGAGTGCGAGCAGGGTCTGACCAACTACTGCCTGACCATGCAGCCGGAACCGGCCCTGGCGGGAGCCGCCTACGGGTTCGCCGACATGGGCCCCTACCAGGGCGGCCAGGCGGAGTTGCTGCGGGTGCCCTACGGCGACTTCAACGCGCTGCGTCTGGGCGAGGACGCCGCCGAGCGGCAGACCGACTACGTGATGCTCGCCGACATCTTCCCCACCGGCTATCACGCCACCGAGATGGCCGGCGTCAAACCGGGCGATCAGACCATCGTCTTCGGTGCCGGTCCTGTCGGGCTGATGGCGACGTACTCCGCCCTCCTCAGGGGCGCCGGGCGGGTCTGGACGGTCGACCACCAGCCCGACCGGCTGCGCAAGGCGGAGGAGATCGGGGCCATTGCGATCAACACCGCCGAGCAGGACCCGGCGGAGGTCGTCAAGGAGGCCACCCTCGGTCTGGGCGCGGACAACGGCTGCGAGTGCGTCGGCTACCAGGCGCACGACCCTCAGGGGCACGAGGACGCCAGCCTGACGCTCAACGGCCTGATCGACTCGGTCAGGTTCACGGGCAAGATCGGTGTGGTGGGCGTGTTCCTGCCCCAGGACCCCGGTGGCACGGAGGCCCAGGGTGAGCTGGAGGCTCAGGGCAAGGTTCCGATCGACTTCGGCTTGATGTGGTTCAAGGGCCAGCAGATGGGGACCGGGCAGGCTCCGGTGAAGAGGTACAACCGGGCGCTGCGGGACCTGATCGCCGGCGGGAAGGCGAAGCCGAGCTTCGTCGTCTCCCACGAACTCCGCCTGGACGAAGCGCCCACCGCCTACGAGCACTTCGACGCCCGTGACGAGGGCTGGACCAAGGTGGTCCTGCACCCCGACGGACACGGCAACGGCCACAAGCAGTAAGGCAGTACAGGGCCGCCGCCCGCCTGCTCCCGCAGGACAGGGCCGACCGGCGAGCGGCGTCCGACCCCGGCTTCGGCCGGGGCCGGACGGGCAGTTGCCGCAGGCGCTCCTGCCATACCCGGGCAGCGGCGGTCAGCCGCGCCCGGCTCGGCAGGGCGGACAGCCGATCCCGATGACGTTCGTCGAGCCATGGCGCGCGCACGTCCGCACCGCGACCGAACGGCCATGTCGCTGCTCGGTGACGGGAGTTGAGGATTGGATGCGGGCCACGCGGAAACTCCGCCGTTGTCCGTTGTACGCGTTGGCCTTCGCTCCGAAGTGGCCCGCCTTCCGTTCACCTCACCGCACGTGGGGAGTACTCATGAAGACAGACATCCGTTCCACTTCTCGCCTTCGGCATGATCCGCTCGTGCGGGGGCTCGGCTGGGCCAGTGCGGCGATGG
>NZ_JBHTVE010000040.1:0-13789 GCF_042793175.1 Streptomyces sp. NPDC056580
TGGCCCGTACCGCCCTACCGCCGCAGCACCTGCCTCAACCCCTACCTGCACCACAAACTCAACGACACCGCCCTCGACCACCACGAACACCGCGAAGAGATCATCCCGCTCCGCATCAAAGGCCCCGCGGACAAGCCACTGCGCGTACCAGGAGGCACAACCTTCACATTCGACGCCCCTGCTCCCTGACGACCGGCCCCGAGCCCGGACATCCGTCCCGGCCCGGGGCCCGCTCAGGTCTTGGCCTTCCAGCCCCCGGACCGCACCAGTGCCGCATGAGCAAGACTCCCCGGCACGGCGCCCGCCCCTGACCCAGATCGCCGGCGGGCGCCCCCAGCCCCCGCCCGAGCCCGGAGAACAACCCGTCCACACAAGAGGCGGGCTGTTGCGGCGTGCCACTACCCGCCTCGCGCCGTCCATGTCGAACTGCCCCTTGCCTCGCCGGCCTCCCGCGCTCCACGGTGCGGCCACCCCCGCCCTCTGCACCTGACAACCGCACCCCGGGGCCGCCGCGCCGCCGTACCCCGGCACCTCTTCCGGCGCTGCGAGCACCGGCCCCGGGGAGCGGAGACCACCACCCCGCCCCCAGGCCGCTGCGCCCCAGCCCCCGAGCCCCATGCCCACACGACCTTCGAGGACATCATCACGACCGCTACGCTGCGCGCCCATCGTGCCCGCAAGGCTCGCTCACCCCGCTACGCCGACCGCCGGCCCCGCCCGGCCAGCCGCCGCTCGACGAACCGCACCGTCGGCGCCACCCGCTCCCGTCTCGCCCGCTCGTCGACCGCTCGATGCTCCCCGTGTGGAGCGCATCGGCTGCCCCGCCGCTGAGGGCCACCGCCCGCCTGCCCCGCAGACGGTTGCGTTGCTAGCGCCGCCTCGGGTCATGGTCGGGTCAACGGTCCGAAGGGAGCGGTGGCCACCCCTTCCCGCCCCTTCGGGCCGCCCCAACCCCCGGCCCGCCCGGCCCGGCCAACACGGCCACGCGCCGCGGGGTTCGGGCTGGCCGCAGCCGGCAGGCGGCCGGAGCTTGCGTAGGCAGCCACGCCGCCCGCCGTCCGGCCCAGGATCCGCCGCCCCCGCGCTCCCGCCCGGGCGCCCATCGCTGACCACCACAACTGCCTCTCGGCGAAGGGTGCGTGAAAAGTGCCAGAGGTGTACGGCAACCGGCCCGCTCCCACCGCGTCGGCTGGGCTCCGTAGACCCGTCCGCGTGCGTAGCCTGACCTGCGAACCCGACCGGCCCCGCGGCAGTAGTTCCTGACCACCCCCGCCCTGCACGGCCCCGCCCCCGGCTCCCAGGGGCGGGCACCACCCGTGCGACCAGGTCGCCACCCACATCGCCCCGAACCTCGCCGGTCTCACCACCGCCTGAACCGCGCGGCCCTCGAGCCGGGACACCTCGTCCCAGCCGGGGGCCGTCCCATTCCCGGGCCGCCCCCGGCCTGTGCTGCCCGGCCCGCGCCGCCTGTGCTGCCCGCGCGCCTGCCCGTCTGTGCGTCTGGGCCCGTCCTGCTGTGGCGGTGCCCGCGGGTGGTGTGTTGTCTGGCTAACTGCCTGCTGTCACACGGTCGCTGCCGTCCATCGCCCTCGTGCCGCCGATCGGAGTTCCGTCGTGACGACCGCCGCGCCTCGCCCCCACGCCGTTCCCGCCCGCACGTCTGTACCTGCTTCTGCTTCCGCCGCCCTCACGCCCGTCCCTGCGGCCCCGGTGGAGTATCAAGGGCCCCGGATCGCTGCCGCGGACTTCTTCGCCCAGGCCCGGTCCGGCCGCGCGCTGACGACCCTTCCGGCGTTCACGGACGGGGACTGCATCAGCTGCCCGCAGGGCTACCTGTGGTGGCGGCAGAACGGCCAGTGGATCAAGCCCGGACAGCCCGGCGGCCTGACCGTGTCGGACCGCACCGTGACCGGCTGGTGGCGGCAGCGCACACGGCCCGGCAGCCGCCGCTTCGCGCTGATCCACACCCTCGCCAGGCACGAACTCCACCGGATCGCCGCCGACCACTACCTCGGCCGCTCCATCGACCACATCGACACCGCCCACGAGCAGCTGTGCCGGCAGACCGTGACCGGAGCATGGCTGCGGTACTTCGCCGCGCACGCCATCCGCTCACGCTCGACGACCCTGCACCTGGAGCTGCCGAGCGGCATCGTCACCGTGCACTCCCGCACCCAGGGCGACGTCTTCTACCACCCCTGCCGCGCCTGACACGACGCCCACCGGACGGGCCCCGCACCCCTACCGGGCGCGTGGTCCGTCCGCCCGCCGGGGTCCGCACCCTGGCCCCGGCCGGCCCGCCACCTCTTGGGAAGGACCCGATGAAGCCCACCGATCGCTTCGCCCTCTTGTGCGCGACCGTCGCAGTCCACCACCTGGAGGTCGAGGTCACCGCGCACCCCGGTGACCGGCAGCGCGAGCGCACCTACCTGGTGCACCGCGCAGCCCTCGCCGACCGTGCTGTGCCCGCCCTGACCGACCTCGAGCCCCCCAGGATCAGCGTGCAGGACGCTGAGTACACCGCCCGCCGCCTGCTGGAGCACGACCGCGCCCACGCAACCGGCCGCGGCCCCGTCCCGGCCACCGACACCCGATGGGACACCGACCCGCGCATCTACACCCGCCAAGAACACGCGGCCGCTGTCCTCAACGACCACCAGCAATCCGCCCGACAGGCACCGCTGTCGCCGACCGAGGGCTCGTGACGCTGCCCCCCCCTGTACGCCCGCGCCGTGCGGCCCCGCCCTCCGGTACCTCGGGGTGCGGGGCCGTCCGCGCCCAGCCCGCGCCCCCGTCCGGGGTGCGGGGCCGTGGCCGTCCGCGCTCCCGGGTCCCGTCCGTGCTTCTGTGTGCGCCGCGCTCCTGGTGGCAGCCCGACTCAGCGCCGTGGCGTGTGCCGGTCGTCGTATTGCCCGGCTAGCGTCCCGCGGTCGCATGGTCGCTCCCGTCAACCAGTGTCATCCCGAAGGGAGTTCCACGATGACGACTGCCTTGCACCGCCCCCAGCTCGTCACTGCCTGCATCGACACTGCCGAGCCCCCGGCCCCGTCTCCGGCCGACTACACCGTCACCGTCTACGTGAACACCGCCCGCCACAACTTCGACGGCTACCGGCCCCGCCATCCGCTCGCCGAGGTCACCCACCCCAACGGCAGCCCGCTGCGGCTGGTCTTCCACACCAACGCGCACATCAAGGACCACGAAGCGGCCGCCGATGCCGCCTACTGCGTCGGCAACCGCCAGGGCGTCGACGACCACGGCCAGTCCTGGCCCGACGATGTGCGTTCCGTGTCCACCGGCGACGTCGTCAAGGTCACCAGCCCCGACCACTGGATCATCCATCTCGCCGTCATCGGCTGCGGCTTCTCCCCGGTCCCGGAGCCCACCCTCCTGGTCCCGCTCGCCGGGACCCGCCCCACCCGCCGCCGCCCCTGACCCCCGCCCCAGCCCGCCGTACGGCACGGCCCCGCACTCCGGAACTCCCGGGGCGCAGGGGCCGCCCTCGTTGCCGCCCCGTGCTTGTTGCCCCGCTAACCGTGTGACAGGCCACCGTCGCCCCCACGACCGGTCACCAACCCGTGGTGCCCGACCGGCAGGAAGGCCCCCAGATGCGTGTCACCCCCAGCGGCTACGTCCTGACCCGGCCCGACATCCTCGACCACCTGCGCGAGGAGGCCGCCCGCACCCGCACCCACCGGGAGTTCACCGAGAGGACGATCACCGCGTTCGAGAGCGAGGGCCCCGACGCCGAGCCGTTCCTGAACGACTGCCCCGAGCGGATAGCCCGGCTGATCTTCGACGAGGTCGCCGAAGCCTACGACCCGGCCGACCGCGCCGAACGAGACGCCGCCCGCACCACCACGCTCATCCGCGTCTACACCCTGCCCTACACCAACGACCGCCGAGAAGCCGCTCTGCGCGCGCTGCGTGCCCGGCAGCGGCGTAACGCGAGGGGCCTGGACCGGCTCCGCGTCCGCCTCACGATCGGCTGACCCCAGCCGCGCATCCCGAGCCCCGGCCCCTGAACTCCCGCACCTGGCGGCAGGAGCCCGGGGGCCGCGCCACACCCGGCCCAGTCAGCCCGCCGCCACACCGGATCGCCGCCATGCGCCCCCGGCCATAGGCGGCGCCCCCGGCACCACAGCCCGCCGCCGCGAGCAACGCCGCCTCGCCCCCCTGGGGGGCGAGGCGGACGCCGGGCCCTTGCACGGCTTGGCGCTGGCCGGGGCAGTCTCGGTGCTGCTAGAAGAACCCGCTCCCGCACCACCCTTCCCGCGTGCGGTCGAGCCCCGGCCGCCGGGCCGCCCCTTCACCCCTCAAGCGGCGGCCCGGCCCTCCGCACCCGCGCCGCATCCAGAACGAGACCCCGAGCTTCCGGAGAGCCCATCCATGCCTGCAAGCACCCGCTCAACCCACATACGGCCCGTCGCCCGGATCCTGCGCAGCCTGACCGCAGCGGAGCGCCCCCGCCCGGGCCAGTTCATCGTCACCGAGTGGTCCGAAGCCTGTGTCTGCGGCGGCAACTTCCTCGGCCACCAGGAAGAACCGTGCAGTGAGGAGTGCACCGGCTATTACCCGGTCCGCGGCTGGCCCGTCCTCGGATCCGGCGCGGCTGGCCCCCAGGCAGCCGGACAGCCGGGCGACAGCTACGGCCCTACCCAGGCCACCCGGTAAGACTGACCGCCCTTGCCGCCCGGCCACCGGCTCCGCGCGCGGCGGGTAAGTGCCACAGCCTTGTGCGGCTTGGTCCGAGCCGGGACAGTGTCGGTGCCGGCTGTGACGGCAGCAGCGCCTTCTTCAGTGCGGCGAGGCCGTCGTGGGGGCCCAAGACAGACTGAGTCCAGCACCGGCATCCGCGTCTCCCGGCGGACCGGCCCCCGCCCTGCGGCCTCGTACGGGTTCTGGCCCGGGGTCCCTCGAGTTCAGCGGCCCCGAGCCCGGAACCCCTTGCCCTGGCCCGGGGCCGCACGCACCTTCGCCGCCCGCGCCACACCCGGCCCCGCGCCCAGGAACACCACCGTTCCGGGGCGCGGGACCCCGCCCGCGCGCCGTCACCATCCACCCTGACCCGCCCACCGGCACAACCGCGGCGGCCGGCCGGGTTGCGGTGCTTGGCGCGCCCGAGGCCATCGTCACCCTGGCAGCCCCGAGGGAGCAGAGACCAACCCCTTCTGCTCTCCCTGGGGCCGCGCTCAAGCGCATTCACGCGCCGCCTCATTCGAGCCTTGACGACGGGACAATCCGTGACTTCCCCTGCCCTGCGACCGCACGCCCTACCCCCGCGTACCCTGACCCGGCTGACACCCGCCGACTGCACGGCCACCCAGTGGTCGACGGCGCAGGCGAAGGCCAGTGCAGGGAACCGAGTCCTGACCTTCATCGAGATGGGACTGCACCAGGACGCCTTCACCGACGACCTGTACCGCACCTGCTCACAGCACCTGTTCGCCCACATCGCGCACTTCGACCGGCTCGGTTTCGCCGACGTCTGGTTCACCACCCCCGAGGACAAGGCCGCCTTCATCCGACACGCCATGAACGCCAGCAGCCTCGGCGATCCCGCCTGGACATGGTCCGACGTCGAGCAGCACCTTCAGCGCACCCTCGCCGACCATCCCCACCTTCAGGAGCCATCAGCCTGGACCGGCGCCACCCGCCCGCACGACTGCCCGTCATGCCACTGCGCCCCCCAGACAGGCAACTGACCCCCACGCATCCGCTTCACCGGTCCCAGGACCGACCTCACGGTCCCGGGGCCGCGCCATGTCCACACGCCCACGTTCAACCGCTCCCCACCACCCCCGGCCCCGTCGTGCGACGGGCCCGGGGCCGACGCGCACCCCACACCTCGGCACCCGGGGTCGTTATGTGCATGTCGACGGCGCGCCGTCCCCTGAGACGGCGGATGCGATCGTCGCGGAGATTGCTCAGCAACCGAGGCGCCCGGCAAGACGGCGAACCATTATCGGATCACCGAGTAGGCGCGGCTTCTCTGTGACTGTGTGCAGCTTCGTCGAATGAGGCCGCAGGCGCCTTTGCTGCCGTGTGCGGTGGGGGACCGGCGCGGTGTCCGCCCGCACCACGGTGTGAGCCCGGGGGGCCTCGGGCGGGTGCTCAAGCCGTCGGCCGGGATGCGTTCCCCGAGGCCATCGCGGGCCTGCGTGGGTCTGTGTCAGACATCTCATGTCGTCGGTGGGTCAAGTTGGTTGCTGGCGATGCCGTGGAGCTGTGCGTGTGCTCCGCCACAGGCTCGAAGGCGGTAGCGTCCTCGGCATGCTGGATGGTCCTGATGTCTCGGTGGCACTGCGAGGCGGGGTGCGCACTCGCACGCAAGCCTGGGACTTCGTGCGCTGGTTCGCGGATGCGTGGATGGGCCGCCCGCTGGAGCCAGCAGACGGCTACAGCGAGAGCGAGTTGGCGGCCGTGGAGGCCGAGCTGGGCTTCGAACTCCCGGCTGCCCTGCGCGAGGGGTACGCACTGTTCGGGCGCCGGCAAGATTTGACCCAGCAGCAGGACCCCCTGGTCCCGGCGACGGGGCTTTACGTCACCGACGATTTGGGCGGCATCCTGATCTTCCGCCATGAGAATCAGGACTGCGCCTTCTGGGCAATCCCCCTGGCCGAGATCGAACAGGACGATCCGCCGGTGGTGGTGGAGTCACGCGACGGCTGGATCCCGTTCCTCGAACGGATGTCCCTCGCATGGGTCGAACTCGTGCTGAGCGAGTCCCTCTTCGGAGCGGACGACCTCGGTCTCTACGACGCCTGCGAGCTCCCCAACTCACTGCTGCCGAGCCTCCACGAGCGCTATGCCCGGGTGAACCTGCCTGACCATCCCATGTGGGCCAGCAAGGACGACTCGCCCGTGCGCTGGTACTCGGGGCCTGGCCGGCTGGTACGCAGAGACGGGTTCCAGGACCAGTCCTGGATCCATGCACGCGGACGCACGACTGCCGATCTCGAGATCGTACGCAAGGACCTTCCCGGACCCTGGGTCCGCTGAAGTTGCCTCACCCGTCATGTCGCCGGACCAGCCCATCACGGGGTTCGGTCCAGCGGCTACGCGGCCAATGCGAGGGAGGGCCCGAACGCGCGTTGTGAGTCGTAGAGCGTCCGCGTCTGCAAGCAGTGGTAGAGGCAACCCAGGAGCTTGTTGAACAGGTTCCGCAGAGCGGATGTGTGACGTTCCCCGGCCTCTCGCCGACGGTCGTAGTGGGCTCGCGGATGTTCTGATCGAAGGGCCGCGAAGGCCCACATGTATCCGGCAGAGGCCAAGCGCTGGTTCTTCACGGTCCTGGCCACCACGACGCGACTTCGGTCGGAGGCCCGGGTCACCGGGGCGGCACCGGCATAGGCCTTCATTGCTCTGGCGTCCGCGAAGCGTTCGCGATCGTCACCGATCTCGGCCAGCACGCGCGCTCCGGAGAGCACGGAAAGGCCGGGAAAACTGGTGATGATCTCGGCATCCGGGTGGGCGAGGAAGGCTTCTTCGGTGGCGGCGGCGAGCTGGTCAACGCTGTTGCAGGCGGCGTCGAGCTGCTGGATTAGGGCCAGGGCCTGGCGCCCCATCGCGTGTTCGACTTGGGGCAGTTGATGGAGGTAGTCCGCGCGGAAGATGTCCCGAAGCCGCTCGACCTCCGCCTCAATGCCACGGCGTGGTCGATCCGCGCGCTTGAGCAGCGCACGCAGCTGGCTGCGTGTGAGCTTGGCGGCGTCGGCCGGGGTGGGCACGGCCGCGAGGACCACGCGAGCACGCCGAGAGTCCAATCCGGGCTTCCCAGCGCCGTGGAAGGCGATCAGGGCGGCCGGATAGTACTCACGCAGGTGGGAGCGGAGTCGGTTGCTCATCTGCTGCCGGTCCCAGACGGCGTCCTGGTGGGCCCGGGCAAGCGCTGCGACGGCCTGCCCGGCTTCACTGTCGGATGGCAGAACACGGTGGGCATGCCGATCGGTGCGGAGGATGTTCGCCAGCATCCGCGCGTCGGCGGCATCGGACTTGGCTCGGGCAACGCTGCCACGATCGCGGTATCGGGCTGCTGCCAGCGGGTTGATGGCGTAGATCTTTCGGCCGGTGGACCGCAAGCAGGCGACCAGCAGCCCGCGCGGAGTCTCGATGGCGACCGGGATCAGGCTCTCGGCGCTGTCACCGTGCCGGGCCAGTAGTTCCAGCAGCGCGTGGAAGCCGGCACTGTCGTCGCTGATCCGCAGCTTGGCCAGCTGATGTCCGTCGTGGTCGACCAGGGCTATGTCGTGGTGTCCCTCAGCCCAGTCGATTCCGCAGTAGACCGTGCTCAAGCTCTTCCTCCATCCCCTTCGTGATGCATTGATGCTGGTCAGCTCCGTGCAGAGAACGCGGCGCTCTAATAGAAGTGCTCGGGGCACGCCATCTCATGAGCCGTTCGTGTCTCCAGCGACCGGTAGGGACCTCGGTCTGCTGAAGAGCTCCGAGCTCGCGAACTGTTGAGAGGTCGGCCCCTGCCGGCGGGCTGGCGACATGAAACACGAGGTGCCCGCGTCCTGCCAGGAGTGACCGGTCTTAGACAAGAGATCGAGGTCCCGGAACTACCGAAGGCCTCCGCCTGGCAGGGCGCGGGCAGATGGGACCGGTCTGACCACGGGGATCTGTGTCCCGGAAGGGCGGCAGGCCTCCACCTCGCACGGCCACCCCTTGCCAACTTGCGCTCGTGGTTGCCGCGGACCTATTAGAAGGGCGGGTCTTCGGAGCAGCCTCCCGCCCACCGCTCGGTGATCCGCCGGGTGGAGACCGGGCCGGCGGCCTGCCGCACCGCGGTCAGGATGCGCTGGTACTCCGCCGGCAGTGCGGACTCAACCACCCCCGGCGCACGGTCCGGGACCAGCCGCACCGCCCGACCCGCCGTCTGGACCACCGGCGACCCGGCCTCGGTACGCTCGTCGGCGAGCTGCTCGCTCATCCGCTGCCACACCCGCTCGGCCACGGCCAGCTCATCGCGCTCGGCCCGTACCTCCGGCAGCTGCTTGACCAGCTGCTCTTCGAGTCCGTCCAGCTCCGCACACCGCGCGGCGATCCGCTCCAACACCTCGGGATCCATCATGGGCCGGAGCGTGGGAGCGGCACCCGCGACGACGCACGGGAATCCACAAACCCACTCCTGCCAGACGATCTACACCCCAGACTGCCGCCCACAACCAGCACGAGCACCCCGAAACGACATCACGCCAGCACCCTGAACAGCCACTTCAAGATGACGCAGCTTCAATGACTCGGCCGCCACCTTCGCCCGCTCCCTCGCGCTGCTGGCGACGGTACGGCAACGGATACGGGGCCGAGATCTGCCTGCGACGTCTGGGTGCCAGCGCAGGCCGGTAGCGTCTGCCAGGTGACCGACGACGCCATCATTTGGAACCGGCTCGCCGCCTTGCTGCCGGAGGCCGAAGCCCAGGAAGTCAAAGACTGCTGGGACATCGGAGAGCAGGAGGCAGGGCTTGGCCTGCTCGTCTCCGGCATCCTCGGTCATCAGGTGCCGATCAGCGAGACGGCCAAGGCCCAGATCTCCGTACTCGCAGAGACCTGGGGCGAGCGGGAGAGCCTCACACCCCAGATCCTTCAGTGTCGTGATGACGGCCCACCGGGCCACCTGAAGCTGCTCGACGGCGACGCATGCACCGTCCCCGAGGCAACGGGTGTGGCCGAACAGGACTTGGCCGGTCTCGTCCTCGTCCCCTGGATCACCTGCACGAGATGTGGCCAGGTCCTGATGCGCGCCCATGCCCGAGAAAGCTGGGGAGATCTCTCCTACCTGGCGAGGTACTACGTCATTACGACGTCGAACCGAGCCACCCCCCTGCGACTGTTCCCTACCGACTCCGCCACCGCGGCCTTCGCTGTCCTCCAGCGCTCGTGTTCAGACGCACCATAAGAAACGGTGTCTGCAGCACTCAGCGAGTCAGACTCAGAGAGACCTTCTGTGACCTCGGACCGCCCGGCACCGTCGACCACCCCCTGAACAGGCCCTCGACATCGTCCGCAGCCGTTTCGCCGAGCCCACACTGCCCGACGGCTCGCCCCCCGAAGTCCGCGTCGAGGAGTTCGACATCGGCTACCTGGTGTACGCGGTGTTCCCGCCGGTCACGGACGCCGCCGGACGGCCTCAGCCGGCTCGCCCCGGCGGCAGCAAGATCATGGTCTCCAAGGACACCGGCGAGACCGTCACCCTGCCCAACTACCCGACGCAGGCGGCCATCGACCTGTACCGCCAGCAGCGGGGCTGACCCGTACGGCGAACGCTCAGTACAGCGAGCGCTGTGTTGAGGGAGTGAGCGTGCACCATCGCCGTCGCCCTCGGTGCAGCACCGAGCGCTGCGACCGTCTGCCGGACCGTCCGCATGCCCTACCGCACCACGGGATGGGACAGGGCACTGACGCGGCGGTAATGGATGGGCCGCGCCGTGAAGAATGGGGCAGCCGGCGAGGGGAGCGGTGGTGCAGGTAGAGGGTGCGCGGCAGGGGCGGCTGCTGGTCGTCGACTTCGGCCCGCGACGGTAGGAGGAGGACGGCACCGCGTCCATTGTCCCGCGGCTGTCGAGCGATCGCTAGGCCTCGGTGAGGGCGCGTTGCGGGGCTAGCCGTCGCGCCCAGCACGGTCACCGCACCCATCCCGACCGTCGCTGGGAGACACACCCGTGCCGCACACCACCGCACCCATCGCTCCTACTCCGCACCTGTTCACCGTCCGCCAGGACCCCGAGCACCAGTTGACCGTCACCGGCACCTGGAAGGCCCTGCACGCTGCCGTGCACGCCTCCACGCCTCGCATGACCAGCTACACCCCCAGAGCCACGGGGAAGAGCGGGTCGTCGGGGCCGTCCGCGCCGAGCTCGTGGAGCACGGCGAGCCAGGCCCGGGCGCGGCGCACGAGTTGGAGGTCTTCCCGGTCCTTGATGAACCGGCCGGCCCCCTTGCCCGCCTGGTCGGTCTTGGACATCGCCGTGTTCACGAACAGGCCGGTGTCGTGGACCTTCACCCGCTTTACGAGCTGGTCGGCGAGCTCCATCTCATGGTGCAGGTTGCAGTAGGCCAGGGCTGCGAGGAACGCGTCCCGCTTGCCGATGTTCGTCGTCTCGTCAATCGCCTGGATGATCCGCAGGTTGTAGCCGATGGTGACGGCCGGGGCCCGCCTCACCTCACCGCCGGCCGCCACCCACTCCCTGCGCCAGGCGCGCAAGCGGCCCTTGAAGCGGCTGGGGTCGGGGCGCATGTCGACCGGCTGCCAGTTCAGTATGCGGCTCATGTACGCCCCTACGGTGTCCGGCTTGTACTTCCCTGCCTCAGGTGCAGGCCGTAGCGGGTGTAGGTGGTCGTGGTGCACGGGTAGGGCGGGTGCGGCGGCTTCTGCTGCGCGCACCAGGTGGTGAAGGCGTGCCCGGCAGCGGCGTAACGCGAGGGGCCTGGACCGGCTCCGCGTCCGCCTCACGATCGGCTGACCCGCCGCCCGCCCGCTCCGAACCCCTGGCCCCGCCCCGGCTCCGCACGGCAGGGGGTCCGGGGGCCGCGCCCTGCCCGCCCCGCTGTTGCAGGAGACCACGGCCGGCGGCGCGCTCGCACACCCCCGGTACCACGGCGCGCCGACCCGCACACGAGTCCTCCCACCGCCCGCCTGTCGCCGTTCTGCCCGTTGCCTCCGCTGGTTACGACGGCAAGGGGGGCGCCGACCCAGCACGCACCCCGTAGCCGCCAGAGCCTTGCACGGCTTGGCGCCGGCCGGGGCAGTGTCGGTGCTGCTAGAAGAGCCCGCTCCCGCGCCACCCTTCCCGCGTGCGGTCGAGCCCCGGCCGCCGGGCCGTCCCTCATCCCTCAAGGGGCGGTCCGGCCCTCCGTATCCGCGCCGCATCCAGAACGAGACCCCGAGCTTCCGGAGAGCCCATCCATGCCTGCAAGCACCCGCTCAACCCACATACGGCCCGTCGGCCGGATCCTGCGCAGCCTGACCGCAGCGGAGCGCCCCCGCCCGGGCCTGTTCATCGTTACCGAGTGGTCTGAAGCCTGTGTCTGCGGCGGCAACTTCCTCGGCCACCAGGACGAACCGTGCAGTGCGGAGTGCACCGGCTATTACCCGGTCCGCGGCTGGCCCGTCCTCGGATCCGGCGCGGGTGGCCCCCAGGCAGCCGGCCAGCCGGGCGACAGCTACGGCCCTACAGGCCACCCGGTAAGACTGACCGCCCTTGCCGCCCGGCCACCGGCTCCGCGCGCGGGGCCATCGCGCTCGGCGACCCGAAGTCCGGCACCCCGTCCTGCCCCCGGGCCAGCGGACCGGGCGGCACACGGCAGGGGCCGCCTGACAACCAGCCGAACCAACGGGCCGTCCAGGAGCCGCCATCACGCTGAACCTGCGACGCGGTTCAAGCTACGAGCAGGCGGAGGCCGAGATCTGCCGCGTCGAGGTCGGCGAGGTCGCTGTTGCGCTCGGCCCACCGGCCGGAGTCGAGGTCGTCGCTGAGGCTTCGCACCGCCCGCTGCTCGGCCTTTGGCCCGACCCTCGTCCACACCGACATCGCACGGCGCACGTGATCCTCCAGATACGCCCCCGGTCGGCGCCAGTACGCCTCGAACAGGCCGTCAGCGCAGTCCCAGGGGACGGGTACGGGTTCGGTGCGGGCGCCGATCGCGTCGGCCATCCCAGCAAGCGAGGGAAACTCTGCGAGGACGGCGGCGAACTCGGGCAGGTAGTCGCGGGTAAGCCAGAACCGGTCCTCCCATCGAGGCTCGTCGGTGTCGAACGTGAGCACCACCACGCGGCGGGCCACGCGCCGCATCTCGCGCAGCCCGCCTATCGGGTCCCCCCAGTGGTGAACGGTGGAGACGGCCATCGCGACGTCGAAGGACTGGTCCTCGAACGGCAGGCTCTCCGCGGCAGCGGCCACGCACGGCGCCGAGCCGGCAGGCCGCTGCCCTCGCATGACCGCCGACGGCTCCACCGCGGTCACGTCGCGATCGGCAGGTTCGTAGGAGCCGGTGCCGGCCCCGACGTTCAACACTGTCCGGGCGTCACCGAGCGCGTCCCAGATCTGCACGGCGATCCGCGGCTCGGTACGCCGTGTCGCGGGGTAAGCGCCGCCGATCGCGTCGTACAGCCGTGCACCGAGCATCTCCAGTTGCTCCTCCGGTGTCACCATCAGTCCCCTCGCCCGTGACGCGAGTTCCCTGTCAATCGCGGCCACCATGGCGTCAGCGCGATCACGCCGCTCCACCAACAGGTCACGCAGTCGGCGCAGATGCGCCACCGCGTCGGTGGACGGGTCACCGACCAGTTCTGCAACCTCCCGCAGACCGAAGCCCAATCGCCGATAGGCCACCACCTCCCGCAGCCGCTCCACGTCGCCCGCCGAATACGCCCGATACCCGGCCGTGGTACGCGCCGACGGCCGAACGAGCCCGATCTCGTCATAGTGATGCAGCGTGCGGACGCTCACACCGGCCAACTCGGCCACGCGCCCCACGGTCCAGTGATCCTCCACGGCACCGACTATCCAGCCTGACGCCACGTGAGGGTCAACAGCCATCGCGCTCAGCGACCCCAAGCCCCACACCCCCTCCCGCCCCCAGGCCGCACACACCGTCCGCCGTCCATGCCCGGCCACCCCCGCACCGCCCCCAGGCCGCGCGCACCGCCCCCGGCATCCCCGCCAACCTCGCCCCCGCACGCCGGGGTTGTGCCGCTAGTGTGATGCGCCAGAAATCCTGAGGGTTAGTTACTACCCTGTTGCCATGTCGCATCCTGGGCCTTCTGCTGTGGAGATCACGCTGTCCGAGG
>NZ_JBHTVE010000041.1:0-8020 GCF_042793175.1 Streptomyces sp. NPDC056580
GTGGTGTAGACGGTGGCGGCCCAGTGCTGGACGGTTCCCGGCTTGGGGTCGGCGAAGGTCTCTCCTTCGGGCAGTACGAGTTCGTTGTTCCAGGCAAGGGGCCCGAACAGGCCGGGGTCCCGTCGTTGAAAGGCTGTGTCTGCCAGAGCCGACTCAGCGGCGGTGATCAGATGGCCGTCGGGGCCGACTGCTACTGCCTGGCTGGCATCCACACCGAGCATTTCGCTGGTGCGCGGGGCGTAGAACGTCATCCAGATGCCCCTCATCCCCCGGCAGGGGACGATGGCGCCGTGGCTGCTTTGCCTGAGCCAGGTCACCGCGTGTCCGTCAACGTGGTCCTGGCTTCCGTCCCACAGCGACCAGGAGACGGCCACGATCGGTGTGTGGATCTCTACGCTGGTTCCGTCGACGGTGCGGTAGGTCTCGGCGTCGGAACCGATCGGGTCGCTGAAGAGCATCAAGCCGCTGGGGCTCGGGGGGCGGTTGAGGCTGATCGGCTCCTGAGGGGCAGATCCGGAGCTCGCCGCGACAGCGAGGCCGGTGGCGTTCGGTCCGATGCTGTAGGTGCGCGCTTCGCGCAGGCGGTCCGACTCGGTCAGCATCAGTGCGCGGGCGGCGAAGTCTGTGACGGTGAATGTGGTGGCCTCATCGGCCAGAGGCATCATCGTCCAGTGACCGCCCCGGATCGCCGTCTCGAGCATGCGTTGCGTCAGATTCGACCGGGTGAACAGTTCCTGGCGGCGTTGCCAGTCGAGGACGCTGAGCGGGGAAGGGGCACGCCAGCCCGTCGGCTTGGTGATCTGGGGCGCGGATGACACGGAAGGCTCCTCACGGCAGTCGTGACAGACCGAGGGCTGGCCCGGGCCTGTTGTGGGGGAGCGCACGGTGCAGTGGCGTGACGTAAGCGGCGCAAGGACGGGTACGGCGGGGCGAGTTCGGGCTCGTGGATGAGGGGCGCCAGCCGGTAGCCGCCGTGGCCGGCAACCCGGGCGTGGGAGCCACGCTCTGGATGCCCCGCACACTGGCGATGGCTTGACCAAGCCGGACACCCCCCGGTCGGGAGCAGCAACCCGGGGGCGGTGACGTGGGACGGTCCGCCCCCGGTGCCGGGTGCGGACCGTCAGGTGGTGCGCAGTGCGGTTCAGGATGCGGGACTCACGCCGTCTTGGTGCGGTGGTGGTGGTGCGCTTCCTCGGCGTGGACCTGCAGCGCGCCGCCGAGGAGGTGCATCAGATCGTCCGTGTGCCACAGGGCGAGGTGCAGCAGGGCGGTCGCGGCGTCACGGGCGCGGAGCTGGTCTTCGTCGGGGGCGGGGTGGGGGTTGAACGCCTCCCGTTCGGCGAGCAGGAGCAGCAGCAGTTGCCCGGCTCCGTGTCCGGGAGCGTCCTTGTCCAGGAGGTGGGTCAGGCTGGTGAAGCCGTCACGGGCGGCGGCCTGGACAGCCGGGGAGTTGCCCAGATCGCTGCTGTCGAGGAGCCCGCTGGCCAGCAGGGCGGTCTGCACGGCGTCGGCACGGCGTGCCTCGTCGTGAGGCAGGGGCCTGGGCAGAGCCGCGATCAGGCGCCTGGCGGCTGCGCGGGAGTCGGCTGGAGTTCGCATCGTCGGGTCCTTCCTGTCGGAGTCGGAGGGGTGATCACCCCTCCCCCGCCCCCTGTCGGGGGCGCACCGTACGGTGCGGCGACGGCCGGCAAGACGGGCAAGCGGCCCGACGGGATGGCCCGCCCTGTTCGCGGGGCGAGCCATCCGGGTGGTGCGGGCCGGGCACGGGCGGTGGGCCACACGGGCGTCCCAGGGAGCCGGTCTGGTCAGTCAACGGCGTCGTATAGGGCGTACAGCTCCTGGGCGGCGTGGACGGCCGCGTCTCGGTGCTCTTCGCAGGTGGGGACCTTGACGCCGCGGTGGGACACCATCCGGGTGGCGGGGTTCGGCTGGGGGTGCACGCGGGAGAAGCAGTTCAGCGAGGCGGACGTCAGCTCGTACGTGAGGGTGGGGCCGAGTTCGTCGTGGGCTTGGCGCAGCGCCCCGGCGGTGGCCGGTGTGGGGATGTCGCCAGCGGCCGCGAGGGAAGTTGGGCCGTTGTCGGATCGAGCACGGTCGGCGGTGATCGAGTCGGCCAGCCGGGCGTGCTGCCAGTGCAGGCGAAACACGTCTTCCAGCACGAGCGTGGTGGTCACCTGGTCGGTGACGAACTGCAGCCCGCCGTGCAGGTAGTGGATCCGGCTGAACAGCTCTGCCTCGCGGGCGATCGCCTTGATGGTGCGGGGAAGCAGTGACAGGGGCAGGTCGACCTTGCGGTGCGCGCTGTCGTGCGGGTACAGGACCGCGGTGACGTACTGGCCGAGGGTGCGGGGGATGCCGACGCCGGGGTGGGCGAGGGCGACGGCTTCGGCCGCCTGAAGGGAGACCTCGGCGTCGGCTGGAACAGGGCCGTCGTTGTCAACGGTGGCAGGCTCGGTTTGCAGGGCGTGCGCGGCTGCGTCGAGGAGCTGGGCAATCTTGTGCAGCGCGGTGCGGCCGGCATCGTCCAGGACAGGCGTCGTCTTGGTGGTGCGGGTGCGGGCGATGGTGGCGATGGCGCGGGCTCGGTGAGCGGCGGCCAAGGCGGCGGACGGCATGGTCACGGGAATCTCCGTCTCACGGCGCCCGCGCGGGGGCGCCTTTGGGTGAAGGGGTACCGGCCGCGGTGCGGGCGGAGGTGAAGGACGGCCCTCCCCGTGGGCAGGGGCGGCGATCCGTACCGTGGCGCGGCCGCTGGCAAGACGGGCAAGCAGCCGGACACGGGCGGGGGGGATGAAGCGGCGCAGGGCGCGAGTGCATCCTGGGGCGGGTGCCGCAGCAACATCCTGAGCTGAGGGGCGGGCGAGCCCCGGTGGCCGGGCGCTCCGGTCGGGGGTGGCCGCACCGGGGAGCGTGGTAGGCCAAGTGGGGCAAGGGGCAGCCCCTGCACCGCGTGTGCGGACCGGGCCGGGGACTGCCGGGCGGGCAGGAGAGGCAGGGCTTCTTCAAGGTGGTGATGTCGTGGGTCTGGTCCGTGCTGCGAGGGCATCCCTGGGCGTGGATCTGGTTGCATGGGGCGGCCCCCGGCACCGGGCAGGTGACGGGGGCCAAAGGGCCGGGGCCGGGCGGCGAGGCCGGGCCTCCGGGTGGGTGGTCAGTGGCTGGGCTGGCCGATCAGGACGCGGCCGCCACGGACCAGCTCGTGCGTGCACTCCCCCGCGTCCACGCCGGGGGCGTGGGTGAGGTGGGCGGTGTGCAGGCGGGCCAGGTCGGTCCAGAAGCGGTACAGGTGCGGCTGCGAGTAGCGCGGTGGCCGGGTGCTGTAGCCGCCGGGAGCGGCGGCGTGGGGGACCTTCTTGGCTTCGAGTTCGACCCAGACGCGGTGGTGTTCGAGGTCGACGCCGAAGATCCGGTATGCGGCGTAGACGCCCCAGTCGTCGGCGTGGTCGCGGCCCGACCCGATCGCGTCGGCGGCGGTCTGGTCGTGACCGTAAGGGTCGTAGGGCCAGTCCGCGTGGGTGCAGTGGAGGGTGCAGGCGGGGGTGGCGGGCTGGTCGCTGGTGGCCAGGCGCAGGTCGGGGCCCTGGCGGCCGCGGCGGCTGATCGGGGCTTTCGCGCACTTGAGGTGTTCGCGGGTGAGGGGCGCACTGTTCCCCGCCCAGTCCCTCTCGGGGGTCGGGAGCTGGATGCGATAGGCGAAGGCGCAGTTTCCGCAACTGGCGCCGGGGGCTTCGGTCAGGGGCTGTCGGCTGGCGGGGTGGATGTTGTGGGCCAGGAGGGCTCGGACATGGGCGGCACGCCCAGGTGTGCGGTCGTCTCGTCGACGAGAAACAGATAGGCGTCGTCAGTCATTACCAGTCCTCCGCAGAGCGTGTCGGCCGTACGCCGTGCCCATACCCCGTCACGGGCCGCACAGCCGGGCCGGATGTGCCGCCGCGGACTCAGCGCGCCCCCGGGATCTCTTCCGTCGTCCCGTGCACCGGCGAGGAGGGATCGCTGCCGTAGGCGCGGGTGAAGGCCTCCAGGCCGTGCCCGGCGGGATCCCGGAAGTAGACGCCCCGGCCGCCGTCGTTGCGGTTGATCCGGCGCGGCTGCCTGCCGTGCGGGTCGGCCTGCAGGGGGACTCCGGCCGCCACCAGCCGCGCGAGGATCTGGTCGAACTCGTCCTCGGAGACGAGGAACGCGTAGTGCTGCACGGGGATGTCGACGTCGACGGTCGCGAAGTCCAGCGTGACGCCGTTGGCCGTCCGCACCGGCAGGAACATCCCGGCCGGCTCCCCGACCTCCAGCCCCAGAATCCCGGCGAGGAAGTGAGCCGACTCCTCCCGGTCACGGGAGAGAACGATGGTGTGGTTGAACTCGACTGACACGGGCCAATGCCTCCATGGGCATCTCCACGGCCCCTCCATGCCTCACCCGGCCGGTGACCGGCACGCGAAGCCGCGCCGAAAAGCGTAGACATGACGCCCTGCCGGCGTCGAGCCGTTTTCCGGCTGCCAGGTGGCGGCAGCTCCCCTGTCACTCCTGTGACTTGCCTCACCCGACAGCACCCCCTTCCGGCCCCGAACCCGCTGGCCGGCGCGCCCCTGCCCCCACCCGGACCGCACGCTGGCCGGATACGTCAGTAATCTGTCATTGCAGCCAGTGGGGTACTCGATACAGGCTGTGACCGTGTTGGAGCGACGTGTTGTTGTGGTGGTCTACCGGGGCGCGATGGCCCTGGACATCACCGGACCGATTGAAGTGTTCGATACGGCCAACCGGCTTCTCGCCCCGTCGGGCACCCCCTACCGGATCGACCTGGTGTCCGCCGACGCGCCCCTGGTGCGCACGAGTTCCGGAGTGACGGTGGCGGCCTCGCCGCTGGAGGCGGCGGAGGGTGCCATTGACACGCTTCTGGTGCCGGGCGGTTGGAGTCTCGCGGACGCGCTGCGCGACCGGGCGCTGGTCTCCTGGATCGACCGGGCGGCGGCCCGTTCGCAGAGGGTCGCCTCCGTCTGCGGCGGATCCTTTCTGCTGGCCGAGGCGGGGCTTCTGGACGGCAGACGCGCCACCACGCACTGGGCGTACAGCGAGGCGATGGCGGGCCGCTACCCGAAGGTGACGGTGGACGCCGAGCCGATCTTCGTCTGGGACGGCCCGTTCGTGACCTCGGCGGGCGTGTCGACCGGGATCGACATGGCCCTGGCCCTCGTGGAGGCCGACCACGGTGCGGCGCTCGCACTGGAGACGGCACGGTTCCTGGTGCTCTTCCTGAAGCGGCACGGGGGGCAGTCGCAGTTCAGCGCCGTCCTCGACGCCCAGTTGGCCGACCATCCTCCGATCCGGACCGCACAGGAGTGGATCTTGGAGAACCTGCACCAGCCGTTACCCGTGGCCGAGCTCGCCCGGCGGGCCAACATGAGCCTGCGCAACTTCGCCCGGGTCTTCCGGCGCGAGGTGGGTACGACGCCCGGCCAGTACGTCGAGCGGACGCGCATCGCCCGTGCGCGCGAGCTGCTGGAGACCACCGATCTGACGATCAGCCAGGTGGCGGGGCGTTGCGGCTTCGCGGCCACCGAGACCTTCTTCCGCTCCTTCGGGCGGACCCTGGGGCTGACCCCGAAGGAGTACCGGCACCGCTTCCAGGTCGTCGCGCCGTCCGGCCTCATCGACCGGCACCACGAGACGGACAGGAGCCCGGCATGACTCCCCCGCCCCCGGACCGGCCCCGGGCAGAAACGGCACGGCTGGTCGACTACCTGGCCGGGGAACTCGCCCGGTCCGGCGTCACCCACCTGTTCGGCGTCGGCGGCGCGAACATCGAGGACCTCTACGACGCCGTCCACCGCGGCGGCACGGTCCGCGGCGTCGTCGCCAAGCACGAGTTCTCCGCCGTCACGATGGCCGACGGGTACGCCCGGACCACCAGGCGCCTCGGCGTGGTCGCCGCCACCTCGGGTGGCGGTGCCATGAACCTCGTGCCGGGCCTGGCGGAGGCGTACGCCTCGCGGGTGCCCGTGCTGGCCCTGGTGGGCCAGCCGCCGACCGGCGAGTGGGGCCGGGGGGCGTTCCAGGACTCCAGCGGCAGGGCGGGCAGCTTCGACGCCTCGGAGGTCTTCGGACCGGTCTCCCGGTTCTGCGCCCGGGTCGAGGACCCGGACGCGTTCCCCGAGCTGCTGTCCCGGGCGGTGGCCGCGGCACGGACGGAGCCGCCGGGGCCGGCGGTGCTGCTGCTGCCCAAGGACGTGCAGCAGGCACGGATCCGCCGGCCCGGCCGTGGCGCGGCGCCAGACCTGCCGGCGCCGAGGGCCGTGCTCGACACCACGGCCCTCGGCGCCGTGTCGGACGTCCTGAGCGGGGTCGGCCGCGTCCTCGTCATCGCCGGGGAGGGCGTCGCCGCCGCGGACGCGCGTGCCGAACTGGCCGAACTGGCCGGGAGGCTCGGGGCGTGGGTGGCGGTCACCCCCGACGCCAAGGACGTCTTCGACAACCGCGATCCGAGGTTCGCCGGGGTCGCCGGGGTGATGGGGCACGCGAACGTCGAGGACTGCCTGCGCCGGGCCGACGTGTGCCTGCTGGCCGGTACCCGGCTGCCGCTCCTGGCACGCGGCGGCCTCGACCGGGCCCTGTCCGCCGCCGAGGTCGTGTGCCTCGGGCCCGAACCGCCGTTCGTGCCGGGCACCGCACTGCGCGGGGACCTGCGGGAGGCGCTGCGCGCGGTGACCGACCGGCTGCCGGCAGCCCCGCGTGCCTGTCCGCCGCACGCCGGCCCCCGCCCCCGGCCCCTGCCGGATCCGGACGGCCGGACCGCCGGGCGAACCGTCCGGTACCCCCGGGCGATCGCCGCGGTGGAGGCCGCCCTCCCCCAGGACGCGCACGTCTTCGTGGATGCGGGCAACGCGGGCGCCAGCGCGGTCCACCTCCTCCCGGCGCCGCGCCACGGCCGCTTCGTGGTGGCCGTGGGCATGGGCGGCATGGGCTACACCTTCGGTGCCGGCATCGGCGCCGCGCTCGCCACCGGGCGGCGCACGTACGTCCTCGCGGGCGACGGCTCCTTCTTCATGCACGGGATGGAGGTGCACACCGCCGTGGAGTACGCCGCACCCGTCACCTTCGTCGTCTTCAACAACAACGCCCACGCCATGTGCGCCGTGCGCGAGGAGTTCCTCCAGGGCGGCGTCCGCCGGGACGACCTGTTCGGGCGGACCGACCTCGCCGCCGGAGTGGCCGCCGCGTTCCCGTCCCTCGACGTCACCAGGGCCGACGACGCGGCGCAGCTGCGCGAGGCGCTGCTGCGCGGCAACGCCGGCGCAGGCCCGGCGTTCGTCGCCCTGGACTGCGACCCGGCGGAGATCCCCCCGTTCCTTCCCTTCCAGTCCTTCACCACCACCGACCGCACCGCACGCAACGACCACGAGGAGAGTTCGGATGAGCGAGGAGCCGTCCACGTTGGCTGACATCCCCGGCCTGATGCGGATCGAGAACGCCGGCCGGGAGGAGCTGACCGCGCACTGCATGGAGCTCACCCACGCCGTCTATCCGCACCACCAGGTCTACGGGCAGTACTGCACCATCCACGAGTACGTCGACTGCCCCCCTGAGCTGGTCTACGACTACCTCCGCCAAGGCCACCACCTGGAGGAGTGGACGTGCAGCCTGCGGGGCTTCGCCCCCACCGGCACACCGGGGCTGTGGGTCGGCCAGGACCGGCTCGAGGACGACACCCGGATCTACTGCAGGGTGGAAGCCCACCCCGAGTCCATGACCGTGGACTACCACTGCTCCTGGGACCAGGGCGACAAGCTGTGGATGATCTACCTCATGCGCGTCGTGCCCGCCGCTGTGGTGCTCGACAAGCCGGGTTCGGTGATCACCTGGACCAACTGCCGGCACCCGTACTACGACGCCAACCCCCACCCCGAGAAGAGCCCCCGCCCCGACCGGGGCCTTCCGTTCTAGTGGTCGTCGCAACACCCCAGTTCAGGGGATGCGATGGACTTCGAGATCCGGAAGAGCCGCAAGGAGCAAGGGCCCCGCAAGC
>NZ_JBHTVE010000042.1:0-5326 GCF_042793175.1 Streptomyces sp. NPDC056580
CTTCGGGGCCTTAGCTCAGCTGGGAGAGCGCCTGCTTTGCACGCAGGAGGTCAGCGGTTCGATCCCGCTAGGCTCCACCATTTATAAAAAACATGTTGACTTTAAGAGAAACTTATTATATACTTAAAAAGTTGCTTGAGAAAGTGAACAAAAATGATCTTTGAAAACTAAACAAGACAAAACGTACCTGTTAATTCAAAGTTTTAAATAAATCGCACAGCGATGTGCGTAGTCAGTCAAACTACTTTATCGGAGAGTTTGATCCTGGCTCAGGACGAACGCTGGCGGCGTGCCTAATACATGCAAGTCGAGCGGACAGATGGGAGCTTGCTCCCTGATGTTAGCGGCGGACGGGTGAGTAACACGTGGGTAACCTGCCTGTAAGACTGGGATAACTCCGGGAAACCGGGGCTAATACCGGATGGTTGTTTGAACCGCATGGTTCAAACATAAAAGGTGGCTTCGGCTACCACTTACAGATGGACCCGCGGCGCATTAGCTAGTTGGTGAGGTAACGGCTCACCAAGGCAACGATGCGTAGCCGACCTGAGAGGGTGATCGGCCACACTGGGACTGAGACACGGCCCAGACTCCTACGGGAGGCAGCAGTAGGGAATCTTCCGCAATGGACGAAAGTCTGACGGAGCAACGCCGCGTGAGTGATGAAGGTTTTCGGATCGTAAAGCTCTGTTGTTAGGGAAGAACAAGTACCGTTCAAATAGGGCGGCACCTTGACGGTACCTAACCAGAAAGCCACGGCTAACTACGTGCCAGCAGCCGCGGTAATACGTAGGTGGCAAGCGTTGTCCGGAATTATTGGGCGTAAAGGGCTCGCAGGCGGTTTCTTAAGTCTGATGTGAAAGCCCCCGGCTCAACCGGGGAGGGTCATTGGAAACTGGGGAACTTGAGTGCAGAAGAGGAGAGTGGAATTCCACGTGTAGCGGTGAAATGCGTAGAGATGTGGAGGAACACCAGTGGCGAAGGCGACTCTCTGGTCTGTAACTGACGCTGAGGAGCGAAAGCGTGGGGAGCGAACAGGATTAGATACCCTGGTAGTCCACGCCGTAAACGATGAGTGCTAAGTGTTAGGGGGTTTCCGCCCCTTAGTGCTGCAGCTAACGCATTAAGCACTCCGCCTGGGGAGTACGGTCGCAAGACTGAAACTCAAAGGAATTGACGGGGGCCCGCACAAGCGGTGGAGCATGTGGTTTAATTCGAAGCAACGCGAAGAACCTTACCAGGTCTTGACATCCTCTGACAATCCTAGAGATAGGACGTCCCCTTCGGGGGCAGAGTGACAGGTGGTGCATGGTTGTCGTCAGCTCGTGTCGTGAGATGTTGGGTTAAGTCCCGCAACGAGCGCAACCCTTGATCTTAGTTGCCAGCATTCAGTTGGGCACTCTAAGGTGACTGCCGGTGACAAACCGGAGGAAGGTGGGGATGACGTCAAATCATCATGCCCCTTATGACCTGGGCTACACACGTGCTACAATGGACAGAACAAAGGGCAGCGAAACCGCGAGGTTAAGCCAATCCCACAAATCTGTTCTCAGTTCGGATCGCAGTCTGCAACTCGACTGCGTGAAGCTGGAATCGCTAGTAATCGCGGATCAGCATGCCGCGGTGAATACGTTCCCGGGCCTTGTACACACCGCCCGTCACACCACGAGAGTTTGTAACACCCGAAGTCGGTGAGGTAACCTTTTAGGAGCCAGCCGCCGAAGGTGGGACAGATGATTGGGGTGAAGTCGTAACAAGGTAGCCGTATCGGAAGGTGCGGCTGGATCACCTCCTTTCTAAGGATTTTAACGGAATATAAGACCTTGGGTCTTATAAACAGAACGTTCCCTGTCTTGTTTAGTTTTGAAGGATCATTGATTCTTCGAGATGTTGTTCTTTGAAAACTAGATAACAGAAGTAATTCACATTCAATTAGTAATGCAAGATATCACGTAGTGATTCTTTTTAACGGTTAAGTTAGAAAGGGCGCACGGTGGATGCCTTGGCACTAGGAGCCGATGAAGGACGGGACGAACACCGATATGCTTCGGGGAGCTGTAAGCAAGCTTTGATCCGGAGATTTCCGAATGGGGAAACCCACCACTCGTAATGGAGTGGTATCCATATCTGAATACATAGGATATGAGAAGGCAGACCCGGGGAACTGAAACATCTAAGTACCCGGAGGAAGAGAAAGCAAATGCGATTCCCTGAGTAGCGGCGAGCGAAACGGGACTAGCCCAAACCAAGAGGCTTGCCTCTTGGGGTTGTAGGACACTCTGTACGGAGTTACAAAGGAACGAGGTAGATGAAGAGGTCTGGAAAGGCCCGCCATAGGAGGTAACAGCCCTGTAGTCAAAACTTCGTTCTCTCCTGAGTGGATCCTGAGTACGGCGGAACACGTGAAATTCCGTCGGAATCCGGGAGGACCATCTCCCAAGGCTAAATACTCCCTAGTGACCGATAGTGAACCAGTACCGTGAGGGAAAGGTGAAAAGCACCCCGGAAGGGGAGTGAAAGAGATCCTGAAACCGTGTGCCTACAAGTAGTCAGAGCCCGTTAACGGGTGATGGCGTGCCTTTTGTAGAATGAACCGGCGAGTTACGATCCCGTGCAAGGTTAAGCAGAAGATGCGGAGCCGCAGCGAAAGCGAGTCTGAATAGGGCGAATTGAGTACGTGGTCGTAGACCCGAAACCAGGTGATCTACCCATGTCCAGGGTGAAGTTCAGGTAACACTGAATGGAGGCCCGAACCCACGCACGTTGAAAAGTGCGGGGATGAGGTGTGGGTAGGGGTGAAATGCCAATCGAACCTGGAGATAGCTGGTTCTCTCCGAAATAGCTTTAGGGCTAGCCTCAAGGTAAGAGTCTTGGAGGTAGAGCACTGATTGGACTAGGGGCCCCTACCGGGTTACCGAATTCAGTCAAACTCCGAATGCCAATGACTTATCCTTGGGAGTCAGACTGCGAGTGATAAGATCCGTAGTCGAAAGGGAAACAGCCCAGACCGCCAGCTAAGGTCCCAAAGTATACGTTAAGTGGAAAAGGATGTGGAGTTGCTTAGACAACCAGGATGTTGGCTTAGAAGCAGCCACCATTTAAAGAGTGCGTAATAGCTCACTGGTCGAGTGACTCTGCGCCGAAAATGTACCGGGGCTAAACGTATCACCGAAGCTGCGGACTGTTCTTCGAACAGTGGTAGGAGAGCGTTCTAAGGGCTGTGAAGCCAGACCGGAAGGACTGGTGGAGCGCTTAGAAGTGAGAATGCCGGTATGAGTAGCGAAAGAGGGGTGAGAATCCCCTCCACCGAATGCCTAAGGTTTCCTGAGGAAGGCTCGTCCGCTCAGGGTTAGTCGGGACCTAAGCCGAGGCCGAAAGGCGTAGGCGATGGACAACAGGTTGATATTCCTGTACCACCTCCTCACCATTTGAGCAATGGGGGGACGCAGGAGGATAGGGTAAGCGCGGTATTGGATATCCGCGTCCAAGCAGTTAGGCTGGGAAATAGGCAAATCCGTTTCCCATAAGGCTGAGCTGTGATGGCGAGCGAAATATAGTAGCGAAGTTCCTGATTCCACACTGCCAAGAAAAGCCTCTAGCGAGGTGAGAGGTGCCCGTACCGCAAACCGACACAGGTAGGCGAGGAGAGAATCCTAAGGTGATCGAGAGAACTCTCGTTAAGGAACTCGGCAAAATGACCCCGTAACTTCGGGAGAAGGGGTGCTCTGTTAGGGTGCAAGCCCGAGAGAGCCGCAGTGAATAGGCCCAGGCGACTGTTTAGCAAAAACACAGGTCTCTGCGAAGCCGTAAGGCGAAGTATAGGGGCTGACGCCTGCCCGGTGCTGGAAGGTTAAGAGGAGCGCTTAGCGTAAGCGAAGGTGCGAATTGAAGCCCCAGTAAACGGCGGCCGTAACTATAACGGTCCTAAGGTAGCGAAATTCCTTGTCGGGTAAGTTCCGACCCGCACGAAAGGCGCAACGATCTGGGCACTGTCTCAACGAGAGACTCGGTGAAATTATAGTACCTGTGAAGATGCAGGTTACCCGCGACAGGACGGAAAGACCCCGTGGAGCTTTACTGCAGCCTGATATTGAATGTTGGTACAGCTTGTACAGGATAGGTAGGAGCCTTGGAAACCGGAGCGCCAGCTTCGGTGGAGGCATCGGTGGGATACTACCCTGGCTGTATTGACCTTCTAACCCGCCGCCCTTATCGGGCGGGGAGACAGTGTCAGGTGGGCAGTTTGACTGGGGCGGTCGCCTCCTAAAAGGTAACGGAGGCGCCCAAAGGTTCCCTCAGAATGGTTGGAAATCATTCGCAGAGTGTAAAGGCACAAGGGAGCTTGACTGCGAGACCTACAAGTCGAGCAGGGACGAAAGTCGGGCTTAGTGATCCGGTGGTTCCGCATGGAAGGGCCATCGCTCAACGGATAAAAGCTACCCCGGGGATAACAGGCTTATCTCCCCCAAGAGTCCACATCGACGGGGAGGTTTGGCACCTCGATGTCGGCTCATCGCATCCTGGGGCTGTAGTCGGTCCCAAGGGTTGGGCTGTTCGCCCATTAAAGCGGTACGCGAGCTGGGTTCAGAACGTCGTGAGACAGTTCGGTCCCTATCCGTCGCGGGCGCAGGAAATTTGAGAGGAGCTGTCCTTAGTACGAGAGGACCGGGATGGACGCACCGCTGGTGTACCAGTTGTTCTGCCAAGGGCATCGCTGGGTAGCTATGTGCGGACGGGATAAGTGCTGAAAGCATCTAAGCATGAAGCCCCCCTCAAGATGAGATTTCCCATTCCGCAAGGAAGTAAGATCCCTGAAAGATGATCAGGTTGATAGGTCTGAGGTGGAAGTGTGGCGACACATGGAGCTGACAGATACTAATCGATCGAGGACTTAACCATATTTTTGAATGATGTCACACCTGTTATCTAGTTTTGAGAGAACACTCTCAATTTGTTTGGTGGCGATAGCGAAGAGGTCACACCCGTTCCCATACCGAACACGGAAGTTAAGCTCTTCAGCGCCGATGGTAGTCGGGGGTTTCCCCCTGTGAGAGTAGGACATCGCCAGGCAGACTTCATTCCGCAGTAGCTCAGTGGTAGAGCTATCGGCTGTTAACCGATCGGTCGTAGGTTCGAATCCTACCTGCGGAGCCATTGCTTCCATAGCTCAGCAGGTAGAGCACTTCCATGGTAAGGAAGAGGTCAGCGGTTCGAGCCCGCTTGGAAGCTTTCCTCTATATGTTGATATGACAAGGTTTCTCGATGATGAGAAGGCTTTTTTTGTTTGTTTACATATATATATTGAACTGCTCGATGATCAGTAGAC
>NZ_JBHTVE010000043.1:0-3194 GCF_042793175.1 Streptomyces sp. NPDC056580
ACACAGTGGACGCGAGCAACTGAGGACAAGCCCTCGGCCTATTAGTACCGGTCACCTCCACCAGTTACCTGGCTTCCAGATCCGGCCTATCAACCCAGTCGTCTACTGGGAGCCTTACCCCATCAAGTGGGTGGGAGTCCTCATCTCGAAGCAGGCTTCCCGCTTAGATGCTTTCAGCGGTTATCCCTCCCGAACGTAGCCAACCAGCCATGCCCTTGGCAGGACAACTGGCACACCAGAGGTTCGTCCGTCCCGGTCCTCTCGTACTAGGGACAGCCCTTCTCAAGACTCCTACGCGCACAGCGGATAGGGACCGAACTGTCTCACGACGTTCTAAACCCAGCTCGCGTACCGCTTTAATGGGCGAACAGCCCAACCCTTGGGACCGACTCCAGCCCCAGGATGCGACGAGCCGACATCGAGGTGCCAAACCATCCCGTCGATATGGACTCTTGGGGAAGATCAGCCTGTTATCCCCGGGGTACCTTTTATCCGTTGAGCGACGGCGCTTCCACAAGCCACCGCCGGATCACTAGTCCCGACTTTCGTCCCTGCTCGACCCGTCGGTCTCACAGTCAAGCTCCCTTGTGCACTTACACTCAACACCTGATTGCCAACCAGGCTGAGGGAACCTTTGGGCGCCTCCGTTACTCTTTAGGAGGCAACCGCCCCAGTTAAACTACCCATCAGACACTGTCCCTGATCCGGATCACGGACCCAGGTTAGACATCCAGCACGACCAGACTGGTATTTCAACGACGACTCCACCCACACTGGCGTGTGGGCTTCAAAGTCTCCCAGCTATCCTACACAAGCCGAACCGAACACCAATATCAAACTGTAGTAAAGGTCCCGGGGTCTTTCCGTCCTGCTGCGCGAAACGAGCATCTTTACTCGTAGTGCAATTTCACCGGGCCTATGGTTGAGACAGTCGAGAAGTCGTTACGCCATTCGTGCAGGTCGGAACTTACCCGACAAGGAATTTCGCTACCTTAGGATGGTTATAGTTACCACCGCCGTTTACTGGCGCTTAAGTTCTCAGCTTCGCCCCACCGAAGTGGAGCTAACCGGTCCCCTTAACGTTCCAGCACCGGGCAGGCGTCAGTCCGTATACATCGCCTTACGGCTTCGCACGGACCTGTGTTTTTAGTAAACAGTCGCTTCTCGCTGGTCTCTGCGGCCACCCCCAGCTCGAGCAGCACGTGCTCTCACCAGGCGTGGCCCCCCTTCTCCCGAAGTTACGGGGGCATTTTGCCGAGTTCCTTAACCATAGTTCACCCGAACGCCTCGGTATTCTCTACCTGACCACCTGAGTCGGTTTAGGGTACGGGCCGCCATGAAACTCGCTAGAGGCTTTTCTCGACAGCATAGGATCATCCACTTCACCACAATCGGCTCGGCATCAGGTCTCACCCACATGTCATCCGGATTTGCCTGGATGACGGGCTACACCCTTACCCCGGGACAACCACCGCCCGGGATGGACTACCTTCCTGCGTCACCCCATCACTCACCTACTAACCGCTTGGTTCAGCGGCTCCACCACTCCCCTCAACTCCGAAGAGATCAGGGCGGCTTCACGGCCTTAGCATCACGATGCTCGATGTTTGACGCTTCACAGCGGGTACCGGAATATCAACCGGTTATCCATCGACTACGCCTGTCGGCCTCGCCTTAGGTCCCGACTTACCCTGGGCAGATCAGCTTGACCCAGGAACCCTTAGTCAATCGGCGCAAACGTTTCTCACGTTTGTATCGCTACTCATGCCTGCATTCTCACTCGTCAACCGTCCACGACTACCTTCCAGTGCCGCTTCACCCGGCAGACGACGCTCCCCTACCCATCACAGCCGGCGTTGGCCGTATATGCTGCAATGACACGACTTCGGCGGTACGCTTGAGCCCCGCTACATTGTCGGCGCGGAATCACTAGACCAGTGAGCTATTACGCACTCTTTCAAGGGTGGCTGCTTCTAAGCCAACCTCCTGGTTGTCTGTGCGACTCCACATCCTTTCCCACTTAGCGTACGCTTAGGGGCCTTAGTCGATGCTCTGGGCTGTTTCCCTCTCGACCATGGAGCTTATCCCCCACAGTCTCACTGCCGCGCTCTCACTTACCGGCATTCGGAGTTTGGCTAAGGTCAGTAACCCGGTAGGGCCCATCGCCTATCCAGTGCTCTACCTCCGGCAAGAAACACACGACGCTGCACCTAAATGCATTTCGGGGAGAACCAGCTATCACGGAGTTTGATTGGCCTTTCACCCCTAACCACAGGTCATCCCCCAGGTTTTCAACCCTGGTGGGTTCGGTCCTCCACGAAGTCTTACCTCCGCTTCAACCTGCCCATGGCTAGATCACTCCGCTTCGGGTCTTGAGCGTGCTACTGAATCGCCCTGTTCGGACTCGCTTTCGCTACGGCTTCCCCACTCGGGTTAACCTCGCAACACACCGCAAACTCGCAGGCTCATTCTTCAAAAGGCACGCAGTCACGAGAACAAGGCAAGCCTTGCTCCGACGCTCCCACGGCTTGTAGGCACACGGTTTCAGGTACTATTTCACTCCCCTCCCGGGGTACTTTTCACCATTCCCTCACGGTACTATCCGCTATCGGTCACCAGGGAATATTTAGGCTTAGCGGGTGGTCCCGCCAGATTCACACGGGATTTCTCGGGCCCCGTGCTACTTGGGTGTCTCTCAAACGAGCCGCTGATGTTTCGACTACGGGGGTCTTACCCTCTACGCCGGACCTTTCGCATGTCCTTCGCCTACATCAACGGTTTCTGACTCGTCCTGTCGCCGGCAGACGACAGAAGAGAGATCCCACAACCCCGCATGCGCAACCCCTGCCGGGTCTCACACGCATACGGTTTGGCCTCATCCGGTTTCGCTCGCCACTACTCCCGGAATCACGGTTGTTTTCTCTTCCTGAGGGTACTGAGATGTTTCACTTCCCCTCGTTCCCTCCACACTGCCTATGTGTTCAGCAGCGGGTGACAGCCCATGACGACTGCCGGGTTTCCCCATTCGGAAACCCCCGGATCAAAGCCTGGTTGACGGCTCCCCGGGGACTATCGTGGCCTCCCACGTCCTTCATCGGTTCCTGGTGCCAAGGCATCCACCGTGCGCCCTTAAAAACTTGGCCACAGATGCTCGCGTCCACTGTGCAGTTCTCAAACAACGACCAGCCACCCAC
>NZ_JBHTVE010000044.1:0-4863 GCF_042793175.1 Streptomyces sp. NPDC056580
TGTCGAACCAGTCCGCAAACTCCTCTTCCCGGGGACTCCACGTTGCAAGAGGCAGGTACAGGGGGATGAGCTGATCCTCCCTAGCGCTCAGCCCCCAGCTTCTCGCCGGGCAGGCTGGTGTGCTGCCGGTCGGCGGCCTGGACGGCGATCTCGGTGAGCCGGTCGGCGCGGATCACGTGACGGTTGCGCAGCCAGGTCTCCAGCCGCTTGGCGCCGAGGCGGCGGATGGCCGCTGGGGTTTGGTAGCCGATCAGCAAGGTGAGGGGGCCGAGGTTGGTCAGATCCAACGCCCGTTCCAGGCCAGGGAAGATGCCGGTGAGCTGGGCTCGCAAGCGGTTCACCGTGCGGGTGCGGTCGGCGACCAGGTCCATGCGCCGGCCTGTGAGGATCTTCAGGTCGGTGATTGTGTCGTCGGCGGCGCGTAAGGGGTGCAGGTCGCGGCGGATGCGGACTTGGTCCGCGATGACTGCGGCGTCCTTGGCGTCAGTTTTGCCCTCGCCGCGGTAGCTCTCGGAGGCACGGTGGATGGCCCGGCCAGAGATGTAGTGCAGCGGCTGGTCATGGTTGAGGAGGATGGCGATGGCCAGGGCGGCTCCGCCGTCCGCCAGGTCGATGCCCCAAGTCACCTCGTCGCCCAGAGCCAGGACATCGGCGAGGAGTTCGAACAGTTCGGGTTCGTCGTTGGCGACGCGTCGCGACAGCAGCCGTCGGCCGCTGTCGTCGATCGCGACGCAGTGGTGGTGGGTCTTGTCTGCGTCGATGCCAGCCCAGATCGCAGCCACGTGGTGCCTCCGTGTGGTGACGTTGTTGGTGCCTCCCACGGACGACTTCGCTGTCGATTCCCTACGGAGCGATCATTCGCAATTCCTAATTGGCAGCCGAGTCGTCGTGGGGCGCCGGGCGGCCAATCACTGAGAGCCACAAGCGGCAGAGCTTTTTCAACCACACCCGGCGCCCCTGGGTGGGTGAACCATACGAAGGGCTCACCGCCTCCCGCAGAACAACGTAGGGAGCTTTTTCAGAGTGGCCACTGATCGAGTGATGGCCGGACCGAAGCACCCTGGCTGTGACATAGGCGGGCTTGCTGTCGCTGTGGCCGGGGCTGCTTGCGTTGGACCTGACCAGCTGAACACCGTTGCCACCGCGACTGGTTGAGGCGGCCAGGGTTGTCAGTGGCTGGTGACAGGATCACCGGCATGGTTTTCGTACGTACTACTCCGCCGCGGCCCGTGGACGTGACCGCGGTCTTTCCCGAGCTGGCGCCGTGGGCGCGTCCTGCGGTTCGGCTGCACCCTCGTCCCGGATCGCCTTCGGTCGGGGAGAGCTCGGTCGGGGGGCCGTTGCTGTGGCCGGCTGAGGAGCCGTGGCCGCACTGTGAAGCCTCGCACCTGCACGTGGACAGCGGGTTCCGCCAGTCGCCGGCCGACGTGCGGCTCAAGAGACGCATGCAGGCCCGGCGGCACCGTGATCACAAGGGCAGTGGGACGACGCCCGAGGAGGCGGCGGTCAAGGAGCGGAACGCCGCGATGCTCGCGGAGCGATTCGCCGTCGGCCCTCCGCCCGCGGACTGCCCGGTCCCCATGCTGCCCGTGGCCCAGCTGTATCTGCGCGACATACCCCTGTTGCGGCCGCCCGGACAGGCCGATCTGCTCCAGGTTCTGTGGTGCCCCTACGACCACGATCCGCATCACAAGCCGTCGACCGCACTGTTCTGGCGGTCCGCCGCCGCAGTCGTCGACATCCTCGCCACACCGCCCGAACCGTACGAGGTGAACGACGACGGCTATCTGCCGGAGCCGTGCCTGATCGCACCCGAAGCGATCACCGAGTACCCCAACAGCCTCGATCTGAGCCCGCAGATGCTGCGGATGGTGGAGGACTGGAGCAGATGGCAGGCGGCCGGCGCCGACGTGGACAGCTCCTACGCTGACTATCCGCGGGACTTCTATGACATCCATCTGGCAGACGCGCCCGGATGGAAGGTCGGCGGCTGGCCTCCGTGGGGCCGCACCGACCCCAACCCCCGATATTGCACTGTCTGTGAGGTGCGGATGGTCCCGCTGCTGACCATCGCCTCCCGCGAATGGGACGGCGGTGAGGGATACAGCTGGGCGCCTTGCGAAGAACAGGCCGCCGCCTACGCCGCCAACACCGCCGGTACTTGCTGTGGCCAGAGCCCGTCGCGGCCGACCAAGGTCGAAGTCGGCAGCACAGACAACATGCAGATCTACATCTGCCCGACCTCCCCCGAGCATCCGCACACCGACCTGATCCAATGAGCTTGCCGGGCCTGTCACGCACCCTCCGCCGTCGGTGGCAGAAGTGCCGCCGCGTCAGGGTGTGTGACAGGCCGTTCGCCTCACGGCGGCGGGACCCGCAACGCACGAGGCTTCTGTGCCGTTGGGCGGCGAAGTACCGGTACGACGCGCTGCTCGGGCTGCCGTACAGCAGCAGCGACCCGATCACCGACTGTTCGGCGTCGAGGTCCTGCGGTGGCACCCGGTTGCCGGCCGTCGTCGAGTTCGAGGTCGGCGCCGGGGGCGTCATCGCGCTGACCGCAGGAGAGGAGGATGTCGGGCTCCCCACGATGCTCGCAATGACGTGCCTCCCTGCCGCGCTGTCGGGCTCACGTGTCCAGGAGGCGCAGCACGTCACGGCACAGCTTGGCGAATGAGCGTGCCCCACGGCGAGCCGCATCCAGGTCGAAATGCTCGACAAAGGAGGGCTGATGAGCAGTTGGCTGGTAGCTGACGCCTCGTGGCATGCGGTCGGACAGCCATTCTTTGGCGCCACGAATGGATTCCGGGTGGGGCGGAGGGGCAAGGTCGTCCGGCAGTCCCAGATGTCCGGCCAGTCCGGCGGCTCCTGCCAGGAACCAAGCCTCGAACTCTCTGACGGCCGCAACCGCGAAAAGGGGGAGGTGAGCATGCGATTGCTGCGCCAAGCTGCGTACCTGGGCGGCCAGTTCGACGGCGCAGTCGTCGTCCGCGTCCAGCAAGACGAGAACGCTGGTTGGCCCCGGCTCGCGTGCGTAGACGATATTGAGCGCCTGCCTGAGCGGCGCGGGCTTGAGTATCCGGTCCCGCGGGAGGCGGTAGGCGGGCTGAATGTCGGCGTAAGCACCTTCCCTGAGGTGCGGGATGAGTCGGTACAGGAGGCCCCGAAGGGCCCTCTCCTCTCCGTGACCCTCCACGATGGGTGCGATGATCGGGTAGGGGCTACTCACCGCTGGCCGCCTTCCTGCGTGCCGTGCGGTGAGCCGGGCCCTGGGCGCATTTCTCCGCTGCGAAGGAGTTCGGGCAGGGTCAGCACGCCGTCGGCCAGCAGGCGGCGGCCAGCCCGGTCGATCGGGCCGATGGTGCTGCCGTAACCATCGTCGCGGACGACCAGGAGGTGCGCAGGATCTGCTGCGGGGTTGTCCAGCAAATCGGCGCTCTGGGTGGTCACCATCACCTGGGTGTTGCGCGCAGCGCCCACGAGCGCGTCGTAGAGGGCGCCCAACATCGGCGGGTGCAAGGAAATCTCTGGTTCCTCGATCCCGACGAGAGGGATCGAACCGTTTAGCGCCCGAGGCTGGAACAGCGCGGCAAGGACGCCAGCCAGACGCAAGGTGCCGTCGGACAGCGACCGACGGTCGACCTCTTTCTCCCCGCCGTCCTCAAGGAACCGGCCGACGAGGTAAGCCAGGTCGGCTTCAAGGAATTCCTTGCCGTCCAGCCCTGCAGCGTTCTCGATCATAGTGGAGACATAGCCATCGATGGTCTCTTTGGCCCAGGGCGTGCGGTGGGAAAGTCGATTGAGCACCCGGGCCAGGTGCTCGCCCTGTTCGCCAAGCACGACGTCACCGCGACGTCGGGGTGTCTGATCGACGTCCCGCAGCACCGGTGTGTGCAGTTCATAGAAGCGCATGGAGTGCAGGCGGCGGCCGACCGCGTACACGTCGCGGTTGTCCCGGGATTCCGTGGACGGGGCCAGGTGCTCCTGTCGGCCGGCCAGAAGGTGCCGCCAGTCAGGGCCCATCAAAGGGAAGAGAGCATTGGGCGCGTCATGGAACGACAGACCCTCTCGCCACACTGCGGGCGTGCCGTCTTCCCCGGCGTCGGCACCCACTTCTAGCAGGTATGAAGCATCGATCGAAGGCTGCTCAGTGGCCGCCTCGGATGCAGGAACGCTCACCTCCAGTCTGATGCGGAAGAAAGTGGGCTGTACGCCAGCAGGAGAACGGTGCAGTACTTCGTCCAGACCGCCGCGGGACTCCAGGACCTGCACGAGTGACGAAGAGCGCAGGATGTCTCGGACAAATCGCAGTGCGTCCAAAAAGTTCGACTTTCCGGCTGCATTCGGCCCAGCCAGGACCGTCAGGGGGCCAAGCCGGACATCGCAGGCTTCGATCGATCGGAAGTTCTCAACTCGGACACGTTTCAGGAACATGGCCGCCCACCGCACCCGCAAAAGACCGCACATGCGGCAAGACAGCCTGGTGCACCACCGGGTACCAGCCGGTCCGGCACCGCGGCAGGTGTCCTGCTGTTCACGGTTTCCCCATCTCCTCGTCCGTCATCCCTATACTCCACCGGCGAGGGCCACCACGTGCCCATGCCCCGACACCGGCGCGTTCCATGATCCGGTAGGCCGCTCCTGTAACCCTACTGAGCCCGTCGACACTCGTGCAGCTACCACTCCTCCACCCGGCACGGCCTTTTGCCGGCTCTACTGACGTCGTCGCCGTGATGTCGTCAACGTGAGCGCTGGGGTCTGTACGGTGAGCGGGTCTGTTCCGTAGTCGGTGGTGACGGAGGGTGCGGATGTCAGCCCAGGAGGATGCGGTGGCGGAGGAGGGGGAAGCTTGCGCGGCCGTACATC
>NZ_JBHTVE010000045.1:0-2537 GCF_042793175.1 Streptomyces sp. NPDC056580
TCGCCCGCGAGGTCTACGGGCACCTCACCCGTCCCCGCGACACACCGAAACCACTCACACAGACCGCTTGACGGCCTATAGGAGCGTCATCAACGAGGACAGCCGCCGACAGCCACGTACCGCAGGCTCAGTCAGGTGTACCGCCACATCAGTGATTCCCGTCGCCCAGCGGCGCCCTGCGGTGATCACCATAAATGGGGTGAACGCGGCGGGCTGATCGGACATGCTGGCTCGGTGCAGCATGATGAGGAACAGCCGTTGTCCGGCGGGAACGTCAGCACTGGTGTCGTCCGGGTCGGAGATACCGTCCGCCGCCCGAGCGGACCGTGGACCCCCACTGTGCACGCCTTGCTGACCCACCTGTACGAGGTGGGGTACCGGGCGGCGCCCCGCCCGCTGGGCATCGACGACCAGGGGCGGGAAGTCCTGACCTTCGTGCCGGGAAACGTGGTCTGGCCCGACCGGTTCTCCCTGCTGGACGCCGAGCGGCACCTGGCCGACGTGGCGCGACTGATCCGGGACTTCCACGAGGCCGTACAGAGCTTCACGCCACCGCCCGACGCGCACTGGCAGGTGCTGATCCCCGCCGAGGGCAGCGACATCATCGCCCATCAGGACCTGGCACCGTGGAACCTCGTGGCCGGCGACGAGGGGCAGTGGGCCTTCATCGACTGGGACACCGCCGGCCCCGGCTCCCGCCTGTGGGACGTCGCGTACGCCATGCACGGGTTCATTCCGCTGTCCGCGCATCCCGACTGGCAACGCCCCGACGCCGCAGCCCGGCTGCGGGTCTTCGCCGACGCCTACGGCCTCGACGAGGCCGAACGCCGTCACACGGTCCCTTTGCTGGGGCGCCGAACGCGATCCATGCACGACTTCCTGCGCGACCAGGCCGCCCGGAGCGTCCAGCCCTGGGCGACCCTGTGGGCCGAAGGCCACGGCAACGCCTGGCGCAGCGACGCCGAGTACATCGAGCAGCGCGAGGACCAGTGGATGCATGCCCTGCTCGCCGACTAATTCCGGTCTCGGCTTACGGCCCGTACTAGTGATCTCTCACCTGGTGCCGCTGGGCGACCGGAGCTGACCCAGCTCGCAGGCGGTTCTCGGTTGACGACGTCACGCGCTGAAGCTCAGTAACTGCGTGACAACGTCGACAGACAGCGGCGGACACGCGCGAACGGCTGTGGACGCTCACAGCAGGTGAGAGGCTTACCAGCCCAAGGGCAGCCACCCTCCGAAGTTGCTTCGGGACCAAGAGGTCCGGAGTTCAAGGCTCGCCAAGCCAGCAGGCGTAATGCCAGCTGAGCCCGTCCGGCGCTCGCCTGGTCAGCCCAGTGCAGGCATGAAGCCGCCGCGAGCGGTGCCCGAGGACAGCAGGGCAGACCAGTCGAATGCCTCGGGCATTCGGTCCAAAGACAGAACGACTGCTCCGCCGGCCTGCTCGGCATCCGCGCACCAGTCGGCCATGCCGCTCGATGCCGCACCACCGTCGGCCCTGCCGAGCACCGGCGCAGCGAGAGCGGGTACGACGAGTCCGTGCTCCCCAGGTCCGTCTACAAGGCACAGGGTCAGTCGGGGGACGATGCTCCAACCCTCACACGGAGGCACCGCCCCGTCGGACGCGTTCAAGGGCGGCAGGGCATCGTGAACAGGTGCGTCGGCCAGCAGGAGCACGGGCGTGGCACCACGGACGAACAGAGTGTTCTCAGGATCCAGCAGCACGGGACCACTCTCGCAGGCTGCAGTATGGGAGCGGCAGGGGGTGCCCAGACGGGCAGCGAGCGGACTTTGGCCGCGGTCATCGAACCAGCGCCTGACATCCATCGTTGACATCAACGAGCTCGGACAGCGGCGTACCTCCTGGAAAACCGGCATACGATGCGCGGCAGCAAGACGCCGATTCCGCAGAGGCCTGATCGAACTCCTAAGGCGGGTGTCGCAGGTTCGAATCCTGCCGGGGGCACAGGGCCTGACCAGCGCGTTTACCTCTCTGAGGTAGGCGCGCTGTTCGTCGTAGCCATGGCCTAACCATGAATGAATAGGTTCCAGAACCATGGCGAACACCAAGAGCAAGGGACGTCAGCGCGGCAGCATCCGCCCCAACGGGGCCGGCTCCCAGGTCCGGGTCTACGCCGGGCGTGACCCGCTCACGAAGAAGGACCTCTACCTCCACGAGCAGGCCGAGACAGAGCCCGAGGCGGAGACGGTCCGCACCAGGCTCCTCCACCAGGTCGACGAGAAGCGCCACCCCAAGACGCAGGTGACCATGTCGTTTCCGCTCGAGCGGTGGCTGGGCGTCGCCGAACTCGACGAGACGTCGTACGACCGGGCCGAGGGCATCATCCGCAACTACCTCAAGCCCACGTTCGGCGACCTCAAGGCGGGCAAGCTGACCGCCGAGATGCTGGAGCTGTTCTACGCCCGTCTCCGGCAGTGCCAGGACCAGTGCGAAGGCCGGCGCAACGGCAAGACCGACCCCAAGACGAAGCATAAGCACCTCTGCGAGCCACTAGCCGCGAACTCCGTCCGCAAGATTC
>NZ_JBHTVE010000046.1:0-1745 GCF_042793175.1 Streptomyces sp. NPDC056580
CAATGCCACGAAGTTAAGGCTCAGTTGAGGGTGTCAAGGCCCCGGGAAGAGGGAGCTTGTACGTACTCGGTGCCGTACGGATGAGTCGGCCGTTGCGCGCCCAGTAGCAGAGCTGCGCGTTGAAGCCGCTCAGCACACGCCCGGTGGCGATGAGGCCGAGATGCCCTGCGATGTCGCGGGCGTGCATGGCCTGGTTGGAGTTCTCCGCCAAGATCCGGCAGACCTGTCCCCAGCGGCCGGAAGCGGCCCGGACTGGGGCATGCGTGGTGGGGAGAGCCGGTGGATGCACGGTGATCACAATGGTGGTGATCGGCGTACTGTCGCGAGGCCGCCCGTCGCGGTTCCAGATGTTGTAGCGGGATGTCCCGCACTTGACGATGCGAGCGGACAGCCGCATTCGGCGCTTGGGCAGCATCGCCTTCAGGACGCGGGTGCCAATGTGTCCTACCAGGTCGGGGCGTCCGCTCGGAGTTGCAGCCGCAGCCATCCCAGCGACGCCAACGACCGTGTCGCGCGCGGCCTCCAGGGCCACGGTGAAACCGGCCCGGTCGGGATCGCAGCCAGGCAGTGTCTCCACTGCGGTCACCATCATCGAGCGCAGAGCCTGGTAGATGGTCAGGAGTGCCCACATCTCCTGGGTGAGGCCCACCGGGTCCTTCGACCGTAGAACGCGCCCTTTGAGCAGGGTGTGACGCAGTGCCAGATAGGCGGTCTCGATCTCCCAGCGCTCGTGATAGAGACCGACCAGGCGGTCTGCCGGGTCGGTGCGGTGGTCGCTCAGCGTGGTGAGCAGACGATAGGTTCCGCCGAAGTCGTCGCCGCTGGCGGTACGGGAGCGGATCTCGGCCTCGATCACCCTCAGTCGGACGCCGCCGATCCGGGTGAGGTAGGAGCCGTCGGGCAGCAGCGCGAGCACCGGTGGGCGCCGGGTGCTGGTGGCACGGATCAGCAACTGCGCCCCCTGAGCCACGACGTCTGCGAGCAGTTTGTTGCTGTCGAAGGCGCGGTCAGCCAGCAGGAGCATGTCCGAGGTCAAGTGGCTGACCAGGTCGTGGGCGTAGTCGGTTTCGCCCTTCGAGGCGGGTCCGAAGGCGGCGGTGATCAGGCCCCGGGTGCTGGTTTCGCACAACGTCATCAGCATCAGCCGGGGGTAGCCGGAAGGGCCATGGCGGCGCGGCGTACGGCCGAGCCAGGACCGGTTGCGCTCGTGGTCGGGGACGTTCAAGCTCCCACAGCCGTCGAAGGCGACCGTCCGCCAGCGTCGGTAGCGCACTCCGGGGGTGGACGGCTGGGCCAACGGGCCCGCCAGCACCTCGAACAGCCGCTGGAACGGGACCACTCCGATCCTCCGACGCAGATCGCGAAGGGCCTTCTCCGACGTTTGCGGCACCGCGGCGGCCAGTCCGGCCACGAGTTTTCCCCACACCAGCCCGGCACCCAGGTGCTCGAACAATCCGAGCGCGAGCACGAAGTACACCCCGACGCGCGAGGGGAGACTGCGCAGCCGGCGCTCGCGCGTCCCGGTCTCCTCCAGCACCGCATCCACCAGCTCGGTCGGGATGACCTGCGTCAATTCACCGACGTGTCCGGGCGCGAACACGTCATCGATTCTGTACGTGACAGACTGTGTCACAGGGCCTCTGCTCTCTCAGGAAGATCTTGGTCGATCCCCTGGATAGCAGAGGCCCGTCTCACGTCGCGGTCGTGCTTGACAACGTCAACTGAGCCTTAACTTCGTGGCATTG
>NZ_JBHTVE010000047.1:0-1422 GCF_042793175.1 Streptomyces sp. NPDC056580
CTAGTGTGATGCGCCAGAAATCCTGAGGGTTAGTTACTACCCTGTTGCCATGTCGCATCCTGGGCCTTCTGCTGTGGAGATCACGCTGTCCGAGGCCGAGCGTGTCGAGTTGGTGCGCCGGACGGAAATGCCGCACCGGCGCTCGGCCGAGAAGGCCCGTATCATCCTGGCGTGTGCTGACGGCATGTCGAACGCGGGTGTCGCACGGCTTGTCGGTGTCCAGGCCAAGACGGTCGGCAAGTGGCGTCGGGCTTTCGCCGCAGAGCGGATAGCCGGGCTTGAGGACGCCGGCTGGATTGGCCGGCCGAAGGCCGACCTCATCCTCGACGATGCTGAGCGCAGACAGCTGCAGCAGTGGGCGCGGCAGGCCAGGACCGCCCAGTTCCTCGCGTTACGGGCGAAGATCGTGCTGCGCTGCGCGGAGGGCGGGACGAATCAGCAGGCCGCGGCCGATCTCGGTATCGACAGGTCGACCGTGGACCGCTGGCGGGCCCGGTTCATCGCAAAACGCCTCGATGGTCTGCAGGACGAGCCGCGCTCGGGCCGGCCGCCTTCGATCCTTCTCGACCGGGTCGAGGAGGTCGTCGTGGCCACGCTGGAGTCGCTCCCGGGCCAGGACACGCACTGGTCACGGGCCTCGATGGCCCAGCGCACCGGCCTGTCGAAGTCGACGATCGGGCGGATCTGGAAGCGGTTCGATTTCAAGCCCCACCTGCAGGACTCCTTCAAGCTGTCCACCGATCCGCAGTTCGTCGCCAAGGTCGTCGACGTTGTCGGCCTGTACCACCACCCGCCCGAGAAGGCGGTCGTGCTCTGCGTGGACGAGAAGTCCCAGATCCAGGCGCTGGACCGGTCCCAGCCGGTGCTGCCGATGATGCCGGGCATGCCCGAACGCCGCACCCACGACTATCTGAGGCATGGCATCACCAGCCTGTTCGCCGCCTTCAACATCGCCGACGGCAGCGTCATATCGGCACTGCACCGCCGCCACCGGGCGATCGAGTTCAAGAAGTTCCTGGTCCGGATCGACAAAGCGGTGCCCGCGGCACTCGACGTGCACCTCGTCTGTGACAACTACGCCACCCACAACACCGCCGAGATCAGGACGTGGCTCGGCAAACACCCCCGCTTCCACGTCCATTTCACTCCCACCGGATCCTCCTGGATGAACCAGGTGGAGCGGTGGTTCGGCCTGCTGACCGACAAGCTCATCCGCCGCGGCGTCCACACCTCCGTGAAGGCACTGGAAGACGACATCACCGCATGGATCGACACCTGGAACGAGAACCCGCGGCCCTTCACCTGGACCAAAACAGCCGACGAGATCCTCAACTCCCTCACCGACTACCTCACCAAGGTCGGCACCACCGGCCAGAAAACAGAGCAGAACTAACCCTCAGGATTTCTGGCGCATCACACTAG
>NZ_JBHTVE010000048.1:0-1349 GCF_042793175.1 Streptomyces sp. NPDC056580
ATGCCGAAGTTCGACATCCCCGAGGGCTACACCGAGGTCACCTGGTTCAAGGAGGAGGTGCGCCGCGGCATGGAGCGCCGCTTCCCCGGCGGCATCCCCGAGGACCGCCAGAAGCAGGCCGACTACGAGATGGACGTCATCATCTCGATGGGCTTCCCCGGCTACTTCCTCGTCGTCGCCGACTTCATCATGTGGGCCAAGAACAACGGGATCGCCGTCGGCCCCGGCCGCGGCTCCGCGGCCGGCTCGATCGTCGCCTACGCGATGGGCATCACCGACCTCGACCCGATCCCGCACGGCCTGATCTTCGAGCGGTTCCTCAATCCCGAGCGCATCTCCATGCCCGACGTCGACATCGACTTCGACGAGCGCAGGCGCGTCGAGGTGATCAGGTACGTGACCGAGAAGTACGGCGCCGACAAGGTCGCCATGATCGGCACCTACGGCACCATCAAGGCCAAGAACGCGATCAAGGACTCCGCGCGCGTGCTGGGCTACCCGTACGCGATGGGCGACCGCATCACCAAGGCCATGCCCGCCGACGTCCTCGGCAAGGGCATCCCGCTCTCCGGCATCACCGACCCGCAGCACCCGCGCTACTCGGAGGCCGGCGAGGTCCGCGGGATGTACGAGAACGAGCCGGACGTGAAGAAGGTCATCGACACCGCGCGCGGTGTGGAGGGCCTGGTCCGGCAGATGGGTGTGCACGCCGCCGGTGTGATCATGTCCAGCGAGACCATCACCGAGCACGTCCCGGTCTGGGTCAGGCACACCGACGGCGTGACCATCACGCAGTGGGACTACCCGAGCTGTGAGTCGCTCGGCCTGCTGAAGATGGACTTCCTGGGCCTGCGCAACCTGACGATCATGGACGACGCGGTCAAGATGGTGAAGGCCAACAAGGGCCTCGACATCGACCTGCTCTCCCTGCCGCTCGACGACCCCACGACCTTCGAACTGCTCCAGCGCGGTGACACCCTCGGCGTCTTCCAGTTCGACGGCGGCCCGATGCGCTCGCTGCTCCGGCTGATGAAGCCCGACAACTTCGAGGACATCTCCGCCGTGTCGGCCCTGTACCGGCCGGGCCCGATGGGCATGAACTCGCACACGAACTACGCCCTGCGCAAGAACAAGCAGCAGGAGATCACCCCGATCCACAAGGAGCTGGAGGAGCCCCTCCAGGAGGTCCTGGCCGTCACCTACGGCCTGATCGTCTACCAGGAGCAGGTGCAGAAGGCCGCCCAGATCATCGCGGGCTACTCGCTCGGCGAGGCCGACATCCTGCGCCGCGTCATGGGCAAGAAGAAGCCCGACGAACTGGCGAAGAACTTCACGATCTTCCAGGCCGG
>NZ_JBHTVE010000049.1:0-1330 GCF_042793175.1 Streptomyces sp. NPDC056580
CGTTGATGACGCTCCTATAGGCCGTCAAGCGGTCTGTGTGAGTGGTTTCGGTGTGTCGCGGGGACGGGTGAGGTGCCCGTAGACCTCGCGGGCGATGAAGCGTTTGAGGCAGCGGAGGATGTCCTTCTTGGACAGGCCTTCGGCGGTGCGGCGGGCGACGTAGTTCTGGGTCCGCTGGTCGTAGCGCATGCGGACCAGCGCGATCATGTGGAGTGCATGGTTGGCCCGGCGGTCGCCGCCGCGGTTGAGGCGGTGCCGGTTGGTGCGGCCCGAGCTGGCCTGGATGGGGGCTGCCGCGCACAGGTGCGCGAATGATGCTTCCGAGGTGAGCCGCTCGGGGTTGTCGCCGGCGGTGATCAGGAGTTGCGCGGCGGTCTCGATGCCCAGTCCAGGCAGTGCGACCAGTGAGGGTGCCGCTTCGACCACCAGCGACTTCAGCTCGGCGTCTGCGTCGGCGATCTCCGCGGTGAGGTATTGGTGGCGGTGGGCCAGGCGCCGCAGGGCGATCCTGACCGCGCAGGCCGGATCGCGGGTGTCCGTGCCGGGCCGGGACCGTGACAGCTGCTTGATCAGCTCGGCGGGGGCCAGGGTGCGCAGCCGCTCACGGACCTCGCCCGGTGCGGTGATGATGAGGGTGCGGATCTGGTTGATGATCTGTGTGCGGGCCTTGACGGCCGAGCGGCGGACCACTCGCAGGGCGCGGATGGCCTCCACGATGCCATCGTGGGTCTTGGGGGTCCCGCTGGCCCGGCCGGAGAGTACGGCTGTCGCCGCGGCGAAGGCGTCTACGGGGTCGGACTTGCCGTTGGCCCTGCGGGCTCGCCGGTCAGGGCGGTCCACCTCGATCACGGTCACCTGGTTTGCCCGCAGCAGCCGGGCGAGTTCGCAGCCGTAGGCGCCGGTGCCCTCGACGCCGACGGCCATGACCTCGCCGTGCGAGCGGAACCACTCCAGTAGCCGACGGTAGCCGTCATGAGTGGTGGGAAACGCCTCGGTGGCCAGGTGCCGGCCGATGGAGTCGATCACTGCGGCCTGGTGGAAGTCGGTGTGGGTGTCGACGCCGCCGATCACCGTCATCTCTTCTGCCATGCTGATGAGTGCTGTCCTTCCGTGCGACGCATGAGGGATGGCACGCGCCGGTCGGGCGGGAGGACAAGACTGTGATGGGACCTTTGGCCGGGCTCCTATGAGGTCACAAACGCCCGACCGGCCGCGCGCAGAGCGGCACCACCCGAGTCGGCCGACATTTCATCAACAAGACAGCTCGCACGTCGGTCAGTTGGCGGGTCAGACCGCCTCGGGCGGCACCACCGACATCCTCACAGTCAGC
>NZ_JBHTVE010000050.1:0-1317 GCF_042793175.1 Streptomyces sp. NPDC056580
CCTCGCGCTTTCATGAAGCGGGCTGTCCGACAGGCGGTCAGGTAAGCGAAAAGTGCCTCTGACCAGCGAGAATGAGGATTGCTGAGGTCCTTGTTCCCGCCCCTGTCGGAGGCACTTTCCAGGTGAAGCAGCCTACCGGGTCCTACCCCCATGTCCGTGTCCGGGACGACGGCCGAGCCGTGGTCTCGCAGGCCGGTTCGGTCCTGCTGGTCGAAACAGCCCGCAAGATCGGCCTTGACCGGGCCATCTCCGCAGCGCTCGCCCCCTGGCGAAAACCGCGGGCCGTCCACGATCCGGGCAAGGTTCTACTGGACCTCGCACTGGCGGTCGCGCTCGGCGGGGACTGCCTCGCCGACGTCGCACTGCTGCGGTCCGAGCCGGCCGTGTTCGGACCGGTGGCCTCCGGTCCGACGGTCTCCCGCCTGATCGATACCCTCGCCACCACCGGCGGGAAGGCCCTGACCGCGCTCCGCGCGGCTCGGACCGAAGTCCGCAGCCGGGTCTGGAGGTTGGCTGCGGGTCGGGCTCCGGACGCCGACGGGCGGGTGACCGTGGACCTGGACGGAGTGCTGGTCGTCGCGCACTCGGACAAGCAGGACGCCGCCCCGACCTGGAAGAAGACCTACGGCCACCACCCGCTGATGGCCTTCGTCGATCACGGCCCGGGCGGAACCGGCGAGGCCGTCGCGGCCCTGCTGAGGCCGGGCAACGCGGGCTCGAACACGGCGGCCGACCACATCGTCACCGCCCAACTGGCCCTCGCCCAGCTGCCGAAGAAGTACCGGCGCGGGCGGCAGACCCTCATTCGCTGCGATTCCGCAGGCGGCACTCACGAGTTCGTCGCCTGGCTCGCCCAGCGCGGGCGCTGGCTGTCCTACTCGGTCGGCATGGTAATCACTGAGGCCATCCACAGCCACGTCCTCAAGATCCCGGCAACGGCCTGGACCCCGGCCCTCGAGGCCGACGGCGAGGTCCGTGACGGAGCCTGGGTCGCCGAACTCGCCGGTAACGTCCTGGACGGCTGGCCCAAGGGCATGCGGCTGATCGTCCGCAAGGAACGGCCACACCCCGGTGCCCAGTTGAGAATCACGGACGCCGACGGCATGCGCATCACCTGCTTCGCCACGAACACCCCCGACCGGCCGATCGCCGAGCTTGAGCTCCGCCACCGGCTGCGGGCCCGCGCGGAGGACCGCATCCGGGCCGCACGTTCGACCGGCCTGCGCAACCTTCCCCTGCACGACACCGCCCAGAACCGCATCTGGCTGGAGATCGTCCAGATCGCTCTCGACCTGCTGGCCTGGATGCCCATGCTCG
>NZ_JBHTVE010000051.1:0-1010 GCF_042793175.1 Streptomyces sp. NPDC056580
TGGTCCCAGGTGAGGGACCGCTTCAGGTGTTCCGGCAGGGTCTGGACGGTGTCCACCAGGGCGTCGCGGACGGCGGCCGCGCTGCTGCCCTGGGGCAGGTGCACGAGCATGAGGTAGCGCGTGCTGCGTTCGACCAGGGTGGCGATGGCGGAGCGGGAGTTGCTGCCGACGATGAGGTCGCCCTCCCAGTGGCCGGGGACGGCTCTGTCGTCGGCCTCGGCCGGCCGGTCGCTGATCATCACCATGGGGTGGGTGAACCGCTGCTGGCGGCTGTGGGCCTGGCGTTGAGGGCGGCGCATGGCGCGTCCTGTCCGCAGGGCCCGGGCCAGTTCCCGGCGGAGTTCTCCGCGGCCCTGGACGTAGAGGGCCTGGTAGATCGTCTCGTGGACCACGTGCATCTCCGGCCGGTCGGGGAAGCGCCCGCGCAGAGCGTGGCAGATCTGCTCGGGGCTCCACCGCCTGGTGAGGTGGTCCTGGATGAAGTCGCGCAGCTCGTGGTTCTGGCCGATCTTGCCGGGCTTGGGGCGCGGGCGGCGCTGTTCGGCCCGACGCTGGGCGGCATGGGGTCGGTAGGCCCAGCGGGAGCGGCCACCGCGCAGGGGCATGCCGTTTCGGCGTATCTCCCGGCTGACTGTGGACGGGCTGCGGCCCAGTTCGGCGGCGATGGCCCGGACCGTTGCTTTCTCCCGGAACCGGTCGGCGATGTGGATCCGCTCGTCTTCCGTCAGATACCGGGACGGCCCCGAGGCCACCCGCACAGCATTCGCGGGTGGCCTCGGACGCTTCTTCCGCCCCTCGGGCCGACCGTTGCGCCACTCACGGCCGGTCCGAGGGTTGACCCCGACTCGTCTGGACGCCTCAAGATTGCCGAACCCGAGCTGCATGAGCCGGAAGTATTCCTCCCGCTCCCGTTGCAGCTTGCGGGGCCCTTGCTCCTTGCGGCTCTTCCGGATCTCGAAGTCCATCGCATCCCCTGAACTGGGGTGTTGCGACGACCACTAGAACGGAAG